>NZ_JARQPJ010000004.1:0-111847 GCF_046032515.1 Streptococcus suis
ACTAGGCTCTTTCTAGATACTTTTCATTTTTTAATCAGTTCGATTGTTTTTACTTGACAAAGGGCTTTACATATCAGTCATTTATTAAAATTCCTTTATCAGCTAAGTAGGCAGGGATTTCTTCTTTTTTCAGGGGAAATAATTCAACTCGAACGCTCTGTCTTTTCATAGGTCTATTATACAGGAAATACAGGGTAAAGCAAAGACCTGCTAGTAAACTAGGAGATCTCGTTGGTTTGAATCAGTTTCAAGACATAGTCCAAGTCTACATCTCTTTCCAAATGCTCAGGTGTCCAGGGAATGTAAATATCTGGCTCAACGCCTCTATCTGTCATCCCATTTCCCTTGTCAATTTCCAAACTGCGTGAGGTCGGATACATCAGGTAATCGTCGCCAAATTCTGCAAAACAGCAGTTGGAATAATCTAAGATGCCCAAGGTTGCCCGGCCAACTACTGTGACTTTTGGAAGTGGTTTAAAGGTTTGGACAAAATTATCTCCTGAAGAGGCACAACGAACATCTGACAGAATATAGATTTTATCTGGCCCACCTTCCAGTCCTCGGTAATCTGCCAAGTAATCTTCCTCGTCATCTGCACAGACATAGCCAGCATCCCGATGTGTTTCTAATTCTACCAACAAACTTTCTATAAAGGCTCTACTCTCTTCTGAAAGATAAGGATCAAGTAATTGCCTCTCAAATATTTTACGTCGATTGGCAGCGTTGGTTGGTGTGTAGAGAATCTCCATTTCATACTCATCCGTCACCGTGTCCTTGTAAGATTTACCTGTTGGCAAGGCATATTTGAGCAAGGGCCAATAGAGTGAATCACTGCCACCACTGTTGACACGGACATCAATAATCAAGTTTTTTACCATGGGCAACAGAGGCTCTATCTGGGTATAGAGCTGTCCAATTTTCTCCTCATCATAAAAGTTCTCCATTTTCATATAGAGAGTATGGTCGTCTAGCCAGTTCCAAGCAAATGCTTCCTGCTCTGCTGAATCTTGACAATCTCCAATCTCTACTTGCAAGAACTGACCATTACGAAAAAGACTGACCTGCTCTGCTTTTTTGACCAAATAAGCCCACTCCATGTACTGTCGCTCAGGCGTCGGACTGACAAAAAAGGCTTGGTGCTCCTGATAAACTTGGTCAAGAGGTTGACCACCTATGGCGATAATGCGGTCGCCCACCTCAAGACCGTTACCACTATCACTGTCTAGCACATAGAGGGAATCTTCATGCCGACGCAGGAAGGCACCCAATCTTGGTGCGACAGGGGAATGGTACCAGATATGACCCAGCACACCAAAGCTAGCTAAGTAAGTCCGAACCAGATAGATAAAGTCTTCTTTGGGCAAGTCTGTCAGTAACTGGTCACGATAAGGAGTCGGATCCGCCCCCTTTTTGTCCTTTTTAGTAGACGAATCTTCCTGCATGATGCCTACAATCGTATCAAATATTTCTAATTGAGTCATAAGTAGCTCCTTCAAAATATAAGTTTATTTCAGTATAATCTGTCGTTAGGCTGATGTCAAGACTGGAAAAGTCAGAAACAAAAAAAGGCCTGTTGAGACCTTTTTCTATCTTCCCTATTCAAACACAAACTGGTTGTGGTAGAGTTCGGCGTAGAAGCCATTGAGCTTGAGGAGCTGGCTGTGGTTGCCTTGCTCAATCACTTTTCCGTCTTTGAGGACGATGTTCAACCCTCAAATCTGACTTTATTTCTCCGGTATGACCCCAAACAAATAGTAAGTGATGAAGATTGTTAATAGTCCCAGTCCTATTTTGACCAATAAAATAGGAGCCAGCCAGATAGAAATTGCCATGAGTAAGTAAATTTGCCAGATGATTTGCTTTTTTCGTTTGCGGGAAATGGATTTGGTCTCAGCGTAATCAGCTACGTAAAATTGATAAATTTTTGTATTGCGTAGCCATTTTTCAAACCTTTTTGAACTTCTAGCAAAGCAAAAACCAGCCAAAAGTAAAAGAGGAGTTGTCGGAACTATCGGCAAAACAATCCCAATGACACCAACCACCAAACTAACAAAACCAAATACTAGATAGAATATTCTTTGCATACTAATATTATACCAAAAAACTCGTGAATTTTTGAACAATTTTATCACATTTTCAGAAAACGCTTGCATTTTATCGGATAAACGGGTATGATAAAGGTAGCAAATTTAGGAAAGAGAGAAGACGCTATGAAACTTCTAGGACTGATCGGAACAAACTCCGCTCGCTCAACCAACCGCAAACTCTTGCAGTACATTGAACAGCACTTCGCTGATAAGGCAGATATCGAACTGGTTGAAATCAAGGAACTCCCAATATTCAATAAACCAGCCAATCGAGAATTACCAGAAATTGTCAAAGAATTGGTCGCAAAAATTGAGGCTGCTGACGGAGTCATCATCGGAACTCCCGAATATGACCACTCTATTCCAGCTGTCCTTATGAATGCCCTTGCTTGGGTATCATACGGTGTCTATCCACTATTAAACAAACCAGTTATGATTACTGGTGCTTCTTATGGAACACTTGGTTCCTCTCGTGCCCAACTACAGCTACGTCAAATTCTCAACGCTCCTGAACTCAAGGCCACTGTCTTGCCAGATGAATTTTTATTGTCACATTCCTTGCAAGCCTTTGATGCCAACGGGGAGCTCATTGATTTAGAAACTAGTCAAAAACTGGATGCCATCTTTGATGACTTCCGACTCTTTGTCACCATGACTAGCAAGCTGGCTAACGCAAAAAAATTACTCCAAAAAGAAGCTGAAAACTTCGATTGGGAAAACCTGTAAGAGAGGAATATACTATGAAATTTGTCGGAATTGTTGGATCAAATGCAGATCAATCTTATAACCGCATGCTATTGCAATTCATTCAACGCCACTTTAAAGTGAAGTTTGAACTAGAACTTTTGGAAATCAAAGATGTTCCAATGTTCAATCAGGACGAAGACCAGTCTGATTGTTTTGCAATTCAATACCTTTACAACAAAATCACCCGTGCTGACGGGGTCATTATTGCTACCCCTGAGCACAATCATACCATTACCCCTGCTCTTAAGAGTACTCTGGAATGGCTCAGCTTTAATTTGCACCCATTCGAAAATAAACCAGTTATGATTATCGGGGCATCTTACTACGATCAAGGAACTTCTCGTGCCCAAGTTCACCTACGGAAAATTTTAGATGCACCAGGTGTCAATGCTTACACACTACCAGGTAATGAATTCCTCCTTGGTAAGGCCAAAGAAGCTTTTGACGATAAGGGCAATATCATCAATGAAGGCACCGTGAAATTCTTAGAAAGCTGTCTAGACAACTTTATCAAGTATGTCGGTGTTGTATCCAAATTGAAAAAACCAAAGCCAATCGCACCAGAAGATTTAGACTGTACCAAACCAATCGCAACAACCATCACTGGTGTGGATCCCGATGATCCAGATTGGCTAGAAAAGGCTTCTAAATTGGTTAACGCAGTTGAGGGAGACACCTATGTTAAACTGGACAATGGTCTGTTGACCGTTAACCAACTCAATATGTTCCTCAATGCGATGCCATTTGAATTGACCTATGCAGATGATAATAACCAGTTCCTCTACTACAACAATAGTCACCAAGAACCTGATACCATGTTGGGTAAACGGGTACTTGCTCAAGTAGGAAATCGCCTGTCAACTGTCCACGGTACGCTACCTCCTGCCCGCATGAAGAATGTTGAATGGGTTGTCGGTACCTTGCGTAATGGTAACCAGGAATATGTTCGTACCATTGTACCCGGTACCCCTGCTGAAATTATCAACACCCACAACTACCAAGCTATGTACTATCCTGACGGATCCTACGCTGGTATCAATGAAATTATCTTTAATTTCAAACCATGGCTAGATTGGTATCTTGAAGCTACTGGTCAACGCTTGGTTGGTGGTTCGGGAACTGCCGCAGCTCCTGCACATGTTGACGCAACCTCTGGTGCATCAGATGCTGGTAGTGCCCCTGCTACTTCCACACCGACAGATGCAGATTCTGGTGCATCCGCTCACTAATCGTTCACATATAGTGGGAAGAACTCTTCCCACTATATTTTTCAAACAAAACATTGATCATGATTTCACAAGGAGTCCCTATGTCACCATTTCAAGAAAAAATTTCAGCTGCAGTTTCAAAAAAAGAAGCCCTTTTTGACGAAAGTCTAGGCCGCTATGCCTTGCGTTCTATGTATGCAGGAGCCTACCTGACTATGTCAACAGCTGTCGGTATTATCGGAGCAGACGTTATTGCCAGTCAATTTCCAAGTTTGTCGCGTTTTGTCTTTACCTTCATCTTTGCTATTGGGCTGGTTTTTGTTCTTATTTTTGGTGGTGAATTAGCCACTTCTAACATGATGTATCTCACAACTAGTGCCTACTATAAGCAAATTAGCTGGAAAAAAGTGACACTGATGCTGCTATACTGTACTTTCTTTAACTTTGTAGGCGCTACTATTCTAGCCTGGCTCTTCAATCAGTCCTTCTCCTACCTCAATCTCTCTGATAAGAGCTTTGTCGTCAATGCCGTTACCATCAAACTTGGAAAATCTGACTGGAGTAATTTTATTGAAGGGATCACGGCTAATATGTTTGTAAATATGGCAATCCTTGGCTTCATGCTCATCAAAGAACAGTCTGCTAAGTTCTTTGTCATCATTTCCTCCATTTTTATGTTCGTTTTCCTCATCAATGAGCATCTGGTCGCCAATTTCGCATCTTTCATGCTCCTAGCTTTTAACGCTACTCGAAGCAATGTCGAAGCCTTCAATATGATCAATATCCTTCGTCAATGGATTGTGGTCTTTTTTGGAAATTGGCTCGGAGCCGGTCTCTTTATCGGTATCGCCTACGCTTGGCTCAATCAAACCAAAACCAACCATATTGAACAGTAAGTCTACCACAAAAACAGCCAAGATAAACCACGTCCTAAACGTTTAAGGATTGTGGTCTGCTTATCTTGGCTGTTTATTTTTCTATATATTATTCAAACACAAACTGGTTGTGGTAGAGTTCGGCGTAGAAGCCGCCCTGTTTGAGGAGCTGGCTGTGGTTGCCTTGCTCGATCACCTTTCCATCTTTGAGGACGATGATTTCATCCGCATTGAGAATGGTTTTGAGGCGGTGGGCAATGACGAAGCTGGTCCGTCCTGCGATAATGGCCTCCATAGCCTTTTGGATTTTGGCTTCCGTTACGGTATCAACGTTGGACGTTGCTTCGTCCAAAATCAAGACTTGTGGGTCTGTCAAAAGCGTACGGGCAATGGAAATCAGCTGTTTCTGACCTGTCGAGAAGACATTCTCATCATCAGTCACAAAGGTCTCATAGCCCTCTGGCAAGCTCATGATAAAGTCGTGGATATGGGTGGCACGAGCTGCGGTTTCCACCATTTCCTGCGAAATGCTTTCATCACCAAATCGGATATTGTCCGCAATAGTACCCGAGAATAGCACCGATTCCTGCAAGACAATACCAACCTTATCCCGCAAGCTGTCCAAGTCATATTCTCGAATATCGCGACCATCAAAGGCCACACTACCACCATTGACATCATAGAAGCGGTTGATCAAGTTCATAATGGTAGTCTTACCAGATCCCGTCGGACCAACGACCGCCACCATCTTGCCCTTAGGAGCAGAGATAGACACCTTGTCCAAGACCTTCTGACCTGGCAAGTAGCCAAAGTCGATGTCCTTGATTTCAACACCTTCTTTTAATTCGGTAAATAGCGGAGCGTTTTGAGGACGAACTTCCTCAGGCTCATCAAACATTTCCTGAATACGATGAGCTCCTGTGAAAGCTAGCTGCAATTCTGCCCAGCTGGCAGCAACCTGCATGATTGGCTGGTAATACTGTTGCGAATACTGAACAAATGTCACCACCAGACCAAGTGCGGCAGCTGTTTCCAGCGAGCTATCATTGAGAACAATGCTGGAGCCTGCAAAGATAACAATGGCCGTATTGACCAAACTCATACCATTCATAAATGGGAAGAGAATCCCACCAAACAAGCGTCCCTTGAAGGTTGTACGGCGAACTTCTTCATTGAGTTCCAAGAAACCATCAATTGTCTCTTCCTGCACACCTTGTACAATAATCGCTTTTTGTCCAGAAATTTTCTCATCCATGTAGGCATTGAGCTTAGACACCGCAGCCTGTTGCTTATCTGTATATTTTCGTGATAGGCGGATGATAACGACCAAGGCAATCAAGGCAACTGGCGTAGAAGCAATGGTCACCAAGGCCAAGCGAGTATCCTGACGGAACATCATGATGACCATACCGACATAAAGAGCGATGTTGGTCACCACTTGGGTCAAGGACTGGTTAAAAGCGTTTTGGATATTGTCCAAATCACTGGTAAAGCGAGAAAGAATATCCCCGTCCTTGTGACTATCAAAGAAGGCAACTGTCAAACGTTCCAGCTTGCCAAACAAGCCCTTACGCATACGGTTGGTCGAATGAGCCACGATACGCGTGAAGAGGAGGGTGTAAATCAAGGAAGCCACAACCGTCGCCGCATAGGCAAAGAAAAGATTGAGCATAACCCCGTTAAAATCAGCCATGTCTGGCTGAAAGTCAGCCTGACCAGCTTGATTGGCCATGAAGTAAGCCTGCCCGATTTTCCCCATCTCCGCAATGGCATTTCCAAGGAAAACAGGTGTCTTAACCTGCAAGTAGGTCGCTGTCACAATGGCTAGAAAAATCACAGCAAAGGACAGTTTATAGCGTTTAAAATAAAACCAGAAAAATCTAAGTGTTTTCATCTATTCTTCCTTCCCTTTCTGTGTTTCGTAGATTTCACGGTAGACATCGTTCGTAGCTACCAGCTCGGCGTGAGTTCCTTGTCCAATCAGACGACCTTCGTCAAGTACCAAAATCTTATCAGCTTTGACAACAGAAGAAATCTTCTGGGCAACAATGACAGTGGTTGTCCCCTTCAAATCATGATTGAGAGCCTCTTGGACCAGTTTCTCAGACTTGGCATCCAGGGCAGAAGTCGAGTCATCCAAGACCAAAACCTTAGGCTCGCCAATCACCCCACGAGCAATAGACATCCGCTGCTTCTGACCACCAGAGAAGTTATTTCCACGTTCTTCTACTTGGCTCTCGTAGGTATCATCCAAGCGGTCGATAAATTCTTTTGCTTGGGCAATACCTGCGGCCCGCTCCAAGCGTTGCAAATCAGCACCAGGTGCCCCTTGACGCAGGTTGTCTGCAATGGTTCCCGAGAAGAGAATAGCCTTTTGCAAGACAATCGATACCGTATCACGCAGGGTGTTCTGACTGACTTCTTTCAAGTCCCGACCACCGATGGATACCGTTCCTTCTTGCGGGTCAAACAAACGCGGAATCAGTTGAGCAAGAGTGGATTTACCCGCACCAGTTGCACCAACCACACCAACCATTTGTCCTGGCTCAATCTCAAATGAGATGTTTTTCAACGTCGGCTCTGTATCGTGTGGATAGGTAAAGCTAACATTGTCAAAGACAATCTTACCAGTCAATTCTTCATCCGCCACATCCTTGAAGGTCATAGCAGGCTCTGTATCCAAGACCTCGCTAATCCGCTTAATAGAAATGGCAGCACGTGAAGCCTGCATACCCATAAAGCTAGTCATGATAATGGCAAACATGATTTGCATGAGGTAGCTCATAAAGGAAGTAAAGCCACCAACTGCTTCCATATTGGTTTCCAACATCCCAGACACCAAATAGAGCGATGCAAAAATCGCCATGTAAGAGATAAACATCATCAAGGGTTGCAAGATAGCAAAACCGTAGCCGATAAAGAGATTGAGGTCCAAGAGTTCGTTGGATACATCTTTGAATTTCTTGTACTGGTTTTTCTCTTGAACAAAGGATTTGACCACACGAATCCCACGGAGATTTTCCTTGGCAATGCTGTTCATCTTGTCCATGAGGGACTGGAATTTTCCAAAACGTGGTCCCATTTGCCCCATGACAACCGCCATAATGGCCATAATCAAGACCACCATGAGAATAATCATCCACCAGAGTTCTGGCATGGTCCGCACCGCCATGATAAAGGCTCCAACAAACAACAATGGAACCCGCATCAACACTGTAAAGAGCATCATGACAAGGTTCTGGATTTGATTGACATCGTTAGTCATCCGAACAACCAAGTTTCCTGCGTTAAACTCTTCGATATTGGCATAAGAGAAGCTTTGGATTTTCCGAAAGGTCTTCTCACGAATATCTGCAGATACCCCTTGTGAAATTTTTGCTGCAGCAATGGTATTGACCAGCCCTGCCAAAAGACCAATTCCAGCAATAATCAGCAGTAATTTGCCCACACGAACAATTTCATCCTTGTCATTTGCCAAGACTGCTGTCAAGACATCCTGCAAATAGCTAGGTTGCATCAAGGTCGTTGCTACGACAATTGACGTCAGCAAAACCGATGCTAAGGCGTACCATTTATAGCGTAAAATGGCTTCTTTAAACATGTTTCTTCTCCTTATAGCGTTGAATATTTACTTTTAACTGATTGCCCACCTGTTTAACCAAATCAAAGTCCTCTTTTTGAATGCCCCAAAAAAGTGAATGGTGCATTTCTTCATGGAAGGCTTTCAGGTGACAGATTTTCCCTTGTCCTTTCTCTGTCAAAACCAACTGCTTGTAGCGTTTGTCAACCTGAGAAGGCAGGACTTGGATAAAGCCATTTTTCTCCATTCGCTTGACCAGATTGCTGGCAACGGATTTGGAAATCTTTAATTCCGCTTCTATATCTTTGACAAAGGTTTCAAGGTCTGACCGTTCCGCAATGAAACGCAAGGCCCAGCCCTGTGGACCAGCCAAGTGCTCCACATCGTATTCTTTAGCAATGGTTTCACTGATTTGTTCAATCTGATTGAGCAAGTTCCGAAAATCTGCAATGGTATGTCCCACGATAACTCCTTTCCAATCAATTAATTAGCATGAGAACTATTATAGTTCTCTTGGGAACTATTGTCAAGTTTTGGCTCTGCTATTTTCCAAAAAAATGCAACTATGTTATAATAATAGAAAATACTTACACAGGGGAATCGTATGGAGAAACAAACCATTGCTGTTCTAGGACCAGGGTCTTGGGGAACTGCGCTTGCACAGGTCCTCAACGATAACGGACATTCTGTTCGTATCTGGGGAAATATTCCTGAACAAATTGACGAAATCAATGAACATCATACCAACACGCGCTACTTCAAGGACATTGTCTTAGACGAAAATATCAAAGGTTACAAGGATTTGGCGGAAACTCTAGATGGAGTTGACGCTGTTCTCTTTGTTGTTCCAACCAAGGTGACCCGCCTGGTTGCCAAACAAGTTGCTCAAGCCCTTAAACACAAAGTGGTTGTCATGCACGCTTCTAAAGGTCTAGAGCCTGATAGTCACAAGCGCTTGTCAGAGGTCTTGGAGGAAGAAATTCCTGCAGATCTCCGTTCAGAAATCGTTGTGGTTTCTGGACCAAGCCATGCAGAAGAAACCATTGTCCGTGACTTGACCTTGATTTCTGCCGCTTCTAAAGACTTGGCAACAGCCGGCTATGTGCAGAACCTCTTCAGCAACAGCTACTTCCGCCTTTACACCAACAACGATGTCATCGGTGTGGAAACAGCTGGAGCTCTGAAAAACATCATCGCAGTTGGGGCAGGAGCCCTTCACGGCTTAGGATATGGTGACAATGCCAAGGCTGCTATTATTGCCCGCGGTTTGACCGAAATCACCCGTCTCGGTGTGAAAATGGGAGCCAACCCTCTGACTTACAGTGGACTTTCTGGTGTGGGGGACCTGATTGTAACAGGAACTTCTGTCCATTCGCGTAACTGGCGGGCTGGTGATTTGCTTGGTAAAGGTGAAAAACTGGAAGATATCGAAGCCAATATGGGCATGGTTATCGAAGGGATTTCTACTACCAAGGCAGCCTACGAATTAGCACAAGAATTGGGCGTTTATATGCCAATCACTCAAGCCATCTACAGCGTCATTTACCAAGGAGCTAGCATCCAGGACGCTATCAAAGATATCATGTCCGGCGAATTCCGCCATGAAAATGAATGGTCTTAATAAAATAGTTATTATACAAATATAAGGAGATTGTACCATGACAAAAAAAGTTAGAAAAGCCGTTATCCCTGCAGCAGGTTTGGGAACACGTTTCCTGCCTGCTACTAAGGCACTCGCTAAAGAAATGTTGCCTATCGTAGACAAACCAACTCTACAATTCATTTTTGAAGAAGCCTTACGTTCAGGTATCGAGGATATCCTCGTTGTTACCAATAAGGCCAAGCGTTCTATTGAAGATCATTTTGACTCAAACTTTGAATTGGAGTACAACCTAAAAGAAAAAGGCAAAAACGACCTTTTAAAATTAGTCGACGAAGCAACAGCTATCCGTCTTCATTTTATCCGCCAAAGCTATCCAAAAGGTTTGGGAGACGCCGTATTACAAGCCAAGGCTTTCGTTGGCAATGAACCTTTCGTTGTCATGCTGGGCGATGACCTCATGGATATTACAGACCCTACCGTTACCCCGATCACCAAACAGTTAATTGACGATTACGAGGCAACACACGCTTCTACCATTGCAGTTATGCCTGTTCCTCATGAAGAAGTTTCTGCATACGGTGTTATCGCTCCACAAGGTGAAGGTGTCAACGGTCTCTATAGTGTAGAAACCTTTGTGGAAAAACCAAAACCAGAAGATGCTCCTTCTGACCTTGCTATTATCGGACGCTACTTACTCACTCCTGAAATCTTTGAGATTTTAGAAAACCAAAAACCAGGTGCGGGTAATGAGATTCAACTGACCGATGCCATTGACACCCTCAATAAGACCCAGCGCGTATTTGCCCGTGAATTCACTGGCAAACGTTACGATGTCGGAGATAAATTTGGCTTTATGAAAACATCGATTGACTACGCCTTGACCCATCCGCAGGTTAAAGATGATGTCAAAGACTATATCATCGACCTTGCCAAACAGTTCCAAACTGAAGAAGAAAAGTAAAAAACTAGCAACTGCTAGTTTTTTTACTTATATTACATAAAATATCCCTAATAATAGGGCAATCAAGCCCCAATAACCAATAAAACTGTAGAAGATCTGTTTTCCTGTAAAGAGATCTTTTTCCACAAGAGGTGGAAGGAACATCACGACCAAGCAGCCTCCAACAGCTCCTCCAATATGTCCTGCCATACTAATGGTTGGATTGAAAAGTCCCAAGGCCAAGTTCAATCCCAAAAGAACCATGTAGCGTTGACCAAGAACCTGCAGATAGGGACTGCGACTAAATTTCCTCAAAAGTGCCATAGCTGCAAAAAGACCAAAGAGCGAGGTCGAGGCACCTGCACCAACTACATCGGGTGTAAAAAAGAGAACAAACAGATTGCCCATTATCCCAGACAAGATATACAGCAGGAAGAAACGCCTTGACCCAAACAGCCCTTCTAATTGATAACCCAAACCAAGCAAGGTAATGCTGTTAAAGATAAAATGTTCCCAACCAATGTGGACAAAGATGGGGGAAATCAAGCGCCACAACTGAGTCGGATCATACCGCACAATTTGACCATACATGCCACCAAATTCAAAAATTGTATAGGCTGCCGTCGTCTGTCCGAAGCGAAATACTTGTATCAAAAGAAAAACAAGAGCCGTAACCGCCAACAGGCCATTGGTTACAGGGTAGCGCTTATCAAAAAAGTTCTTCAAAAATCAACAACTCCTTTACTGGAATATCAAAAATATCTGGTTCGAAATCATAGACTTGAAAGTCTGCCAAGGTCGATACCGTCTCCCCCTGATAATCTGCTAGATAGCGATCATAAAAACCACCACCATAGCCCACTCGAAACCCCGCTTGATTCCAAGCTAAACCGGGCACATGGATCAACTTAACCACAGACTTATCCACAGGTTGTGAATAAATCCCAGGTTCCCAAACCCCAAACTTGGATTTCACCAAATCATCAGGATTATATTCTACAAAATCCATGCGCCCTTGTGAATGGGTCTTAGGAATGAAAATGCATTTTCCATCCTTTTGAGCCTGTTCAATCAAGTAAGAAGTATCAAACTCATGGGGCATGGAAAGGTAGGTCCCAAGCGACTTTGAGCACTTATAGATGTCAGATGAAAGGAGCCTTTCCGTTAGCTGCTGGCTCCATCTTGCTCGCTGGCTACTAGTCAGGTCTTTCAAGCTCTGCAAGACCTCTTGCCGAATGCTCTTTTTATCCACAGAAACTCCTTTCTTTTCAGAAAAAGACTGGAAAACCAGTCTAGTTTGCTTTCATTTTCAAAAAATCACTCAACTTATCCACAGCAAAGGGAAGCACTTCCTCTTTGGGACTAAGGCGAGGATTGTGGAGGGGATAAGGCGTATCCACACCCAGCCAGAACATAACACCCGGCACCTTGTTGAGCAGGTAGCCAAAGTCCTCTCCCGTCATGGCAGGTGGACAGTCAATCATCTCCACTCCGTCAACCTGTTCAAAATAAGTCATCAACTCGTCAGCCAGCTGGGGATTGTTCTCCACAGGCAGATAGCCGCTTGGATTGAGCTCAATCTCCAAGTCTACTCCAAAGGACAGGGCGATTCCCTCTGCCACTTCCCGCACCCGCTTTTGCACCAAGAGACTCATGCTCTGAGTCAAAGCCCGAATGGTGCCGTGCAAGAAGGCAGTTTCCGCAATGACATTATTTGTCGTGCCAGCATGCATGGAGCCGAAGGTCACCACAGCCCCCTCGATCGGGTCAACATTTCGACTGACCACCGACTGCACCTGGGTCACAAAGTAGCTAGCTGCCACCAAGGCATCATTAGCGGTATGGGGAAATGCTGCGTGCCCACCTTTTCCTGTAAACCGTATCTTGACTTCACAGGTCCCAGCAAAGAGGGTCGCACGGTTGGTGGCCATTTGACCGACTTTGAGGTCTGGTCGGACATGGAGTCCATAAAATTCATCTGGCAACCAATCCCCAAATGCACCCGCTTCATACATAAGCATGCCACCTGCTAGATTTTCTTCCGCAGGCTGAAACAAGAAGAGAAGATTATTTTTCGGTTGCTGCTCTGCCATTTTCTCCAAAAGCCCCAAGGCAATGGTCATGTGGAAATCATGTCCACAGGCGTGCATCCTGTCTGGGTGGAGGGACTTGAAGTCCAGGTCCGTCTCCTCCACGATCGGAAGACCGTCAATATCCGCCCGCCAGCCGATAGTCTTTTCAGGAGCAGAGCCTGTCAAATAAACCAAGATTCCTGTCTTCCAGGTGCGAATTTGAGCAAAAGTACAATTTTGAAGTAAACCTTCAATCGTTTCCATAAGAAAGGCGTGGGTCTTGAACTCCTCCATGCCCAGCTCTGGAATCTGGTGGAGGGTCCGGCGTGTCGCGATTAAATCTAGCATAGCTACCTCTTAGAGTGTCCGCAAAGCCTCTTCCAAGGCTGTTTTTTGTTGGGTTTGAGCGTCGATTTCCTTGATAATGCGGGCTGGCACACCTGCCACCACAACATTTTCAGGGACATCTTGTGTCACAATAGCACCTGCTGCCACAACAGAACCGCTACCGATTTGCACACCTTCAATGACAACAGCATTGGCACCGACCAAAACATTGTCGCCGACACGAACTGGCTCAGCAGAAGCTGGCTCGATAACACCTGCAAGGACCGCACCTGCACCGATGTGACTGTTTTTACCAACGGTCGCCCGTCCGCCCAAAATCGCACCCATGTCAATCATAGTACCTGGACCGATTTCCGCACCGATGTTAATCACCGCTCCCATCATGATAACGGCATTATCGCCAATGGTCACTTGATCGCGGATAATGGCTCCTGGCTCGATACGGGCGTTGATGTTACGCTTGTCAAGCAAAGGCACAGCTGAATTGCGGCCGTCTTGCTCCACCACGTAGTCTACATTTTCAGTCAAGTTTGCCAAGAGTGGCTCGACGTCCTTCCAGTCACCGAAGAGGACATTGCCAAGTTTTGTCACCTCAGCAGGAACAGGACCAGCCAATTCACCTTCAAAGGTCACTTTAACAGTGGTCTTTTTCACAGCGTTACCGATAAAAGCAATTATTTCTTGCGCAGTCATTTTTTGTGCAGTCATAATGTTTCCAATCTAAAAATAATATTTTTACTATTATATCAAAATTTTCTGAAAATTTGATGATGAAAAACAAAAAAATTGAAAAAGAGGCTAAGTTAGCCTCCCCGAAGTTATTGTGGCAAATCGAATTTTACAATAGCTGGTTTCATGTCTGTACTAAACTGGAATCCTGGTTCAACCTCTAACTCAGCAGCTCCCTCTTCATTAACTGCAAAAGCAGTCGTCGCTCCTTCAATACTTCGACCCGGTGCGATTGTTTCGAGAATGGTACCAACTGGATAACTTTCTGTCACTTTGTTGTTGATATATAGGTCCATATCTTCACCGACAACGTAATCTTCATCAGTCAAGTTTGTCACATTATAAGTTACCAAAAGTACTTTATTAGCTACAATATCACTTACTGTATTCCGTTCGTCAGTCCATGCAATATTCGTAATTGTAATTTCCGCTACATCTTTAAAGACAATGGTATCTCCCACCTTATAGCTTGTATCGGTTGCTTGCTCAGAGCTTGACTGTGCAACACTACTAGAGGTATCGGTAGTTTCTTTTTTACTTGGTTCTGTAGTTGAACATGCAGCAAGGGTTAGCACCGATAAGGCAGTTACTGCTAGGAATGTAATTTTTTTCATATAATCCTCCAAAAAATTTTACAATTCTATTATATATATATATATCAGTTGTCAAGTAGAAAAACAAAAAAAATTAGAAGTTTTACCTCCTAATTTTCATGTATTATCTTAATCTTCAATTTCTTTTCTGGGATTAACAGCTCCAACGATATAATCTTGAACTAAACCTGTGTCATCCAGTACAATCCCATGTAAAACTCCGCCGTAAACAGCTCCACCGTCAATCCCCATTTTCCCATCTGAACTGGTCCAGATTTGGCTAATGCGGAGCTTGGTTTGATAAAGGTTATAAACAGGGGTATGCCCAAAGACAATCATTTTTCCTGTGGTATTTTCAGCCTCATGGAAAGGGGTACGTAACCAAACCTTATCATGATTACTAGTTTTTCGCCAGTCTGGCAAAGTCAAGTCCACACCAGCATGGACAAAGATATATCCTTCCGTTTCCAGATGATAGGGACAAGATTTGACAAAATCAATCAGGTCCCCATATTGTTCCATCACTGCATTAGCATCCACCAGACCATCAACTGGTGCATCTAAGGGACGACCAAGAAGGGAGTTAATCGTCGTATCGCCACCATTTCTCCGATAGTGGTCATAGCGGTCAATCGGATCACGTAACCAGGCCAGAAACATCCGTTCATGATTGCCCGTTAAGCAAATCGCGCCCTTTTCCCGCACCAATTGCCAAACCAACTCCAAACAGGCTTTGGAATTTTCTCCGCGGTCAATTAAATCCCCCAGAAAAATCAACTGTTGTCGCTCTTCATTCCATTTCTTTAAAATATCAAGCAGGAGTTCAAACTTACCATGAACATCTCCAACTACAAAAAATTCTTTTTTCATAGAGAATATTCTACCATAAATTCAAAGGAAAGAAAAACTGGGAGTGTGATAGAACTCAAGACATAGAAAAGAGTTCGTCCTCACACCCCCACACAGCTCCAAAGGTTCGAGGAACCTTTGGAGGTTGGAAATAGAGCGAACTTTGTTCGCAACAGTCGTAATGGTCAGATTTGGAGTGTGAAACACGAACTGCTGAGATTTGCTTTGCAAATCCTATCTCCAACCTTAAACAGTCCCCCAGACTGTTTAAGCCAATCAACCACTGCGCTGAGATGTTGACACGAACTCTGACAGGCGGGCTTAAAATTTCATTCTATTACAAACGTGCGTTCAATTCTGCCCCAAGTTCTTCAAATCCTGGTTTACCAAGAAGAGCGAACATATTTTTCTTGTAAGCTTCTACACCTGGTTGGTCAAATGGGTTGATGGCATTGAGGTAACCAGAAATCGCAATTGCCAACTCGAAGAAGTAGAAGGTGTAACCAAGTGTGAACTCATCTTGTTGTGGAAGAGTGACAAACATGTTTGGTACGCCACCATCTGTGTGGGCAAGCAATACACCATCCGTTGCTTTTTTGTTTACAAAGTCAACATCCTTACCTTGCAAATAGCCAAGACCATCAAGATCTTCTGCCATTTCAGGAATCAAGATATTTTTTCTTGGTTTGTCAACACGAACCACTGTCTCAAAGATATTGCGGTTTCCTTCTTGGATAAATTGTCCAAGTGAGTGCAAGTCTGTTGAGAAGTTAGCAGATGTTGGGTTGATACCTTTTTGGTCCTTGCCTTCTGACTCACCAGCCAATTGTTTCCACCATTCGCTGAAGTATTGGAGTGATGGCTCGTAGTTTGCCAAGATTTCTGTTACATAGCCTTTTCTGTAAAGGATGTTACGAACAGCTGCATATTGGTATGCTTCATTCTCAGCAATCTTATCTGATGTGTAAGTCGTACGAGCTGCGTTTGCACCTTCCATCAAGGCATCAATGTCTGCACCAGCTGCCGCGATTGGCAAAAGACCAACTGCAGTCAAGACTGAGAAACGGCCACCGACATCATCTGGAACTACAAAGGTTTCCCAACCATTTGCATCTGCTTCAACCTTAACTGCACCTTTTGCCTTGTCAGTTGTCGCATAGATACGCTTGTTAGCTTCTTCTTGACCGTATTTCTTGACAAGCAATTCTTTGAAGACGCGGAAAGCAATTGCAGGCTCAGTTGTTGTACCTGATTTTGAAATCACGTTAACTGAGAAGTCCTTATCTGCCACGTAGTCCACCAAGTCAGCAAGGTAGCTTGATGAGATAGAGTTTCCTGCGTAAAGGATTTGTGGAGCTTTACGCTCTTCGCGAGTTTGCAAGTTAACAAAAGAGTTGCTCAAGAAATCAATAGCTGCTTTAGCACCGAGGTAAGAACCACCGATACCGATTACTACCAAAACTTTACTTTCATTTTGGATTTTAGCTGCCGCTTCCTTGATACGCGCAAACTCTTCTTTGTCGTAGTTTTCTGGCAAATCCAACCAGCCGATAAAGTCGCTACCAGGACCTGTTCCTTGACGGAGCATTTGGTCTGCAAGGGTAACTTGTGGTTGCATGTATTCTACTTCTTGAGCTCCAACGAATTGGCCCAAGACTTTTGAATAATCAAATGTAATATGTGTCATGTTGTTCCTCCATTTATGTACCATAATATGATAACGCTTTATCATATTTTTTTCAAGGGATTTGTGAATTTTCATTCATTTTCATAAAAATTGACGCTCTTTTTCGCTGACTTGGGGAAATAGCAGAGCTGACTTTCAGGTAAAAGTCCTCTAAAGTTTGTCCTGTCTGGGCAACACTTATCATCTGAGGAAGGAGTTTTGACAGGAGCCACAAGGGTAGGAGGCTGAGGTACCAGATTGCCATTACCTCAAAAATAAACCGATTATTATTACCTCGTTTGAGATAGCGACCACGGTATTCCTTACGTAGACTTGGGTGGGGGATGTAGATATGAAAATCCCATTCTCTCCGACGAATCAATTCCATGAGAAGCGGAAAGAGAAAATTCAAGGCCACCAAAACAGTCTTTCCCTGATCATGCAGGGCCAGAGCTCTTTGAATATAGACCTGTTTGTAGTTTTTGTCCTTAATCGGACGCGGGGTGGACTTTCGCTCTTCCTTACTAAGATGACTGACGCTGGAATTATCATACTTAATATCCGACATTTCTAAATCTACAACATTCTGGTATTTTTTAGCAAGGGTGGTCTTGCCCATACCTGGAAAGGCAAATACTAACATAGCTCGATTCCTCTTCTCATACTAGATTAACCTTAGGATAGCACCCATTTCCAAAAGAATCCTTAAGACTTGAAAGTAGTATAGCCTATTTCTTAGAGAAATCAAGGTCTACAAAGAAAAATACATCCCTAGACGGAGGAATTGCCCCTATTTCTAAAAACGAGCCAAAGAAAACCCTATGAAAGCTTGATTTCAAAGGATTTTTAGACTATACGAAAAAAGAGCACACAACAATCGTTATTGATTACATATAATTACAAAACTCAGCAAAACATTACTGAATAAAGGTTTTTCAAGTAGCTTCATTACCAAAATATACAGAATTAAGCATAATTCTACAAGTGTTCTGCCCCTATTTTGCCCCTATATAGGTTTGTTATCAAATTATTTTAAAAAAGTTTGTAAAAACACTTGACTACTATTATAAATAATAGTATAATAGATACATAAGGTAAGGGGAGGTTACCTTAGACAAGGAAACTAACAGAAAGGAGTAACAAATGTTTAGGTACTTAAAAAAGCCAATCAAGATAAAGAATAATAAAGTAGTCATCAAACTCAATCTTATCATTCTAACTCTTGAATGGCACTTCGAATTGGATAGTGAGTAATCACTATCCACCCCTTCGGGGGTGTACTTAAATGTTATCAAAAAATGCTATGAAAGTAAAATACAAAGTAAATAAACACGGTTTTGACTGGAAAGCCTTCCTAGCGTGGTCATTGCTCATTGCATTGATACTCTGGTTGGTTTTCAAATAAGGAGTATATATGATCCAAGTATTATCAAAGGAAGAAATGATGAACTTCTTCCAGACACATTCGCGATATCAAATTGCACAATCCACGGGCATATCAGAGCAGACCTTGGCAAACTATGTCAAAGGTCGGACTGATATTGGCGGCATGTCTTTTGATAAAGTGATAAAGATTACTGCATATTATCAGAGTTTGAGCAAATAAATTCCATCAAAACAGACATTTTCAAAAATGTCCATCAAAATAGAAAATAGCCCCCAGCAATCGCTGAGGGCTTTGCTTGTGTATTAGACTGGTTTCTTTTCCAGCTTGTAAGTTTCACCGTTGATGATGACTTCAATGCCATCAATCGTGATGTCAATGTGATCTTTGCTACCGACCTCTGTGACGGTAGCAGTATCATACTTGGACAGTGTCCCATTTTCCGACTCAATGGCTTTCAATCGGCTTGACGCTCCGACAATGTAGCTGTCAAATCCACTTGCAGCATAATCATAGACCGCACCACCAACTTTGAACATGCCTTTGACAGCTTCTGAGAAAGTCTTAGCTCCTGATACTTTGTAAGAGCCACCAGCTCTAAGCAAATAGAACCAGTCTGTCAGGAAGTCATCTACGCTGGCATAGTGCATATAGTGACCACCTTCATTTGATGGACGGGCAGAGCCTTGTGTGACCGTGACACCGCTTGGACGGTTGCCTTGACCTGTCCAGGTCATTCCACCCCAATTGTTGTCTGCTTTACCAACTGCTGACGTTCCCCAAAGGCCCTCATAGTGCAAAATAGTCAGAGCATAGCTTGGCAAGATATCATGCTTTTTACAGTTAGCCAGAATCTTATCCAGCACAGCTTTTTTCAAGATAGCACCATTGAAAGATAGGTCTCCTTCTTCTTTGCTTTCTGTGGTTTGTCCAGTTGGCTCAGTTTGGCTTGTTTTGGATTCCGTGTCCTGTTTTACCTCTGGACCCTTTGACGGCTCTGAGGGCTGTTTTTTGAGCAATTCAGACACACGTTTTTGCACAGCCTCATATTGGCTACCAAGTAACTTTTTACGAGTTTCACCATTACCATGCTTGCCTTTGATTACCTCTTGAGCAAGCTCATCAATGCTCTTTTGACTTGCCGTAGCTTTGCCATTGATAACTGCCATGACAGCCTCGTATTGATTACCAAGAGCTGCTTTCCGCTGATTTCCGTTTCCGTATTTTCCAGCCAAAGTTTCCTGTACCAAGGTTTCAAGGCTTTTACCCGATGTACTGGTTTGATTGGCCAAGCGGTACACATAGCAATACATCCAACCATTAGCAGCAGCCGTCTGATTGTAGTTATCAATCGTAATGCCATTGCGAGCATAGTTGCAGTGGATAATGTTGTCAGGGTCAATAAAGATACCAGTATGACCACCAGCACCAGCAGACTGTCCACGACGACCCCATATAAAAATATCCCCACGCTGTGCATCCCAGTCAGTATTTTCTGCAATTAGTTTGTAACCATTCTTGACTAGCCAATCATGCTCATACTCTGTATTGACTGCCCAACCAGCCGAGATAGCTCCAGCAGACATCAGAGCGTAGTAGACAGAGCTGGAACAGTCAAAAGAGTTCGGACCGTTCCGATAATCCATTGAGTAAGTCACACGGCCTTTGCGGTCACTCATCCAACGTAGAGCAGTTTCAATATTCACTCCCATAGTTACTCCTTCCAGGCATTGTTCATTTGCTTAACGGCAGACTCTACAAAGACGGTCAAATCTTCGTCAGTCATGTGGATGTTGTATTTGGTTAGTTCATTTAAAATAGCTTTTTTAGCTTCAGCAAGTTTGTCTTTGCCCTTAAAGCCAGTTTCTGTAGAAACCTGTTCGACCGCATTGACTGCATTATAAGCCAAAATTTCAACGATTTTGATAGCCTTCTCGCCACCCTTCGCCACAATATAGCTCTTGATAGCACTAATAAGCGTACCTCCCAAAATTGTCAAAATTCCGAGGGCAGCACTGATAATGATTTCTGAAATGTTTGTCATGGTTATTCTCCTCTTTCAAAATGGTCCATGCGATCGTTCATTCGGACCAACTCTTTTTGCACATCTACCAAGGTGTCCGAAATTCTACCAAATTGTGTGTTTGTTGCATCTAAGTGAGCCAACAATCGCTCTTCCCTCATTTTAGAGTCAGCTTTAGATTGGTCGTAAAATTCCATCAGTTTAGCTTCACGTTTGTTGGATGTTTTCACAAGATAACTAACCACAATGAAAAATAAAATGATAAACAAAATAGCCCAAGCCACTTGGCTTTGAGCTATTCGTTCTGCGTGTTCGATAGGCAATAGAATTCCTCCTATTCTTTTGGCAATGTCGGGTCTGTCCAGTCTGGATTTCCGTTTTCGTCAAACTGCATGATGTAGAACTCCTCATTGAAGAGATCAGCAACGTCGATTGTTGTTGTAGTCCCGCCCCATTGGTTAAAGGCCCATACAGTTTCAACTTCCACAAATTGACGACGGCCATTGACAATACCTGGTCGACGTTGGACATCACGGTACATATAAAAATCATTTGTCGCATTCTTGCAGCGAATAAATTCCCCATTGTCCTTCATGTACTGCAATGCAGTAGCAAGGTCAAATGGTTCTGTAATTGTAGAAAGGTCAAGTAATGTGTTGTTAGTAGTTTCAGTCATGATTATTCTCCTTCAATGATTTCTGGTTTAGTTTGTTCGTCGAGTAGAGTTTCCAGTTCAGAAACTCGCTCTTGCAATTGATTGTTTTGCTGAGACAAGACCTGTTTATCTTGTTCAGCAGCTGTCAACTGGACAGCTAGCAGATTCTTAGTCGTTGACTCTTCTGCTAGCTTGCTTGTTAATTCATCGATCGTCAAGCGTAGAGCTTGGATGAGTTGTTGTTCTTGAGTCATATTATTCTTTCTAGTTTAGAATCCATTAGGGTAGTAAGTATAAGAATCAGCATTTGGACCTTTTGAGAAGTTTCCATTGAAAGCATTGAGAATGTCACGTAATGATGAATAGGTTCCATTTC
Organism: Streptococcus suis; assembly: GCF_046032515.1. GTDB lineage: Bacteria > Bacillota > Bacilli > Lactobacillales > Streptococcaceae > Streptococcus > Streptococcus suis_AL. The sequence continues at coordinate 21,736 of NZ_JARQPJ010000004.1, forward strand.
CTTTCATAATCCACACATCTCCAACCTCAATTCGACTGTTCCGCTCTGCTGCTCTATTGTGAGGTGCAATTCTTAGACCAGAATCAAGGGTTTTCACATCCCAACCATCAGGATTATCAAAAGCAGAGCTTGCCAATCTGATTTCATCTCCAACTAAGTCCAATGAATCTATATTTGCACCATTCCAAGCACGAATACCGACAAATCCACCGTCATTTGACGATTCAGAATTCCAACGATTGGATCCAATTACGGTCACTCCTGCATTCCCTTTGCCAGAAACCGTACCTGTTGCAAACTTAACAAACTGGGTAGGATAGCCAGTTAAAACACGCTTGAGTGCTGCTTGGTCTGTGTAGTACATAATTTGACCAGCATTTAGGTTGACTTGCATTGCTCCGTTTGTTGCCGTCAGGATTCCGCCTGAAATCTGACTAGCAGACATGGTCACTGCTTGAACCTGGGTGATGAATGCTGACTTGGTAAAGAGCTGTTTTAGATAAGCGTCATTGGCCATGAACTTAGTAAAGAAAGCTTGGTCAACCTTTAACTTGTCTGCTGTGATTGCTTGAGAGTCGATAACGTTTGCATTTAATTTAGCAAAGGTACCATCTGCAACAAAGAGCGTTCCAAACTTACCATCAATCGCTTGAATTTCATCCGCCAAGGTCTCGCCCTTCAAACGTATTTTTGCCGCATCCACCAAGAAACCGTCTTCCGCCAGATTGATTTGCTGGATAATTTGACCGCTAGAACTCAAATTCTTAACTGCCCATGAATTTTTGAGCTGGCTGACCTGTGTCTTGAGTCCATTAGTACCAGACACCTCTGTGACTAGTCCTTTAGCCGTCTCAATCGCTTGATAAATGTCACCACCGCTTGAAATATACCGCTCAAATTTGCTTGCAGACTGGATAGCTTGCGAGATACTTGATCCGTCGCCAATGAGGCGCTTGTGAGCATCTACAGTGTCTTTGACTGTATTAAACAATACTGTTGTTGGAAATGGCGCAATGTAAGGAGTCGCAACAATTCCTTCCTCAAGCTTAATATTTCGAATTCTAAATTTTTTACCAGTTTCTGAGGAATCACACACAAAATTGATGTAATTAAAGATATTAACAGGTCTATTTAAGACGACTGTATAACGTTTCGGTGTTTTGTTGATGAGTGTCAACTGGTCTGGACTGCCAAAGTCTGATTCAAATCGTGCTGTTTCTGCAACAGTATCAACCAAATAAGCTTCATAACTGACAACATATTGTTTTTTTGACGGGTTGATATCATCTGAGTAATACCAATGGAAGCCAGACCACTTATTTTTAATCGTAACCTCAATCCAACCATCATCAGATTGTACAAAGCTCGCACCTCCAGTTGCTCTTAAATCACTAAAAACAACATCAAAAAGATTTTGATTGACTTCCGTCGGTATCAGACCTCTTGTTTCTGTAATCTGACGCTCAAAGCTACCAGCTGTCTCTTGCACAAGATTCTGCACAGTCGTTGATAATGCATAAGGTTGCAATGCACTATTAGTGATATACCCACGACCTGTGATGTTATTATCAACATCACTCTTAGTCTGATACCCTTTGTCTGTGATTGCTTTATCGACTTGTGTACTTGTCAGACGTTTGCTTATTTCGTTAGCATTTTGAGTGATTTTTGCACTTGCAGTATTGATTTTCCCGTCAAGCGTCTGCGTGGTTGATGTTAGCTCGGTCAATTTGCGGTCAACTGTATTTTGATAAGTCGCTAGATTTTGCTTGGCAGTGTCAGCGGTCGTCTTAATATCATTGAGTTTCAACGTTGTTCCGCGGACATTTTCGTCATAGGTAGACTTGGCAACGTAGTTAGTAGCAATCGCGGTACGCTCGGCAGTTAACTGTCTCGCTGTCTCCTCTCGACTAGCCGTCAGATACTGCTCAGCTCTATCCCCTTCCGCATTCTTATAGATTTCTAAACTTTCCAGCCTTGTCTTGATTGCATCAGCCGTCTGCTGGGCGTAAGTCTTGGCATCTACTGCTTTACCGTCAACCAGTTGGATTTGGCGGGACAGCTCTGCACTGTTTTCGGATGCGTTGCGGACATAAGTGGCGATTTCGTGACGGAGGTCTTCCGGTGAAGCCCGCCAGCCTAAATTAATATTCCCACGTCTGAGCGACACTTTTTCAAATTCCACTTCCCCGGTGAAATCTCTTGCATAGACATGAAAGTTAAGAGCACCTATCTGGCTTCGTGGCACATTTACTTTGAAAGTAGTGGTAAACTGTACAATTCCCCTATTATTTACTGTGTCCAAACGACTGGTTGTCAAGTATGTTGAACCAAACCATGTATTCGCACTATCATTCTTTCTACCATCTATATAAATTGCTAGATATGGATTTCTAGAACCAGCTACAAAATTGGTAACTTTAACTGAAATGGACGCGATATATACTTGATTGACGTCGTCATTAGCTGTCTGAGATTTTATACTTTGGTAAACAAGCTTAGTTTTATTAAACTCTCCTATAATTCGTGCTTTACCATCAACTATAGTCACTCCGTTTCCTTGCCATTGGTCCAAGTTTTCATTGAATGAACTATTGAGAAGAAGGTTGTCTTCTATCCGCAAATTCTCAAACCTCTCCTGCACGCCAGCCAAACCAGTCTCAATCGTACCAGTCCGACGGCTGATACTATCAATCTGCCCTGTCTGAGCGTTGACTGTCTGCGTTAGTGCCTCATATTGGGTCCTCGTTTGACTCAGAGTGTCCTCTACCGTCCGTGTCCTGTTGGTCACGCTAGCGATAGTTTGAGTAGCCTCATTCATGGTTCGCGACAGTTCTGCAACTGTTGACCTCGTACCATCAGCCAGAGTCTCAACCGTCGTCACACGGCTAGTCAATGCCGTCTGCGCCTGTGCCTGTGCTAAAATCTTGCTAGCTTGCAAGTTAAGGTCATTGCGCAAAGCTGTAGCACTTGCTTGGCTATCTCTAGCCTTTTGGTCAGCACTAGCGATTGCCGTCTGTAGCTCAGATTTAGCAGTGTTTAAGGCTTGACTGACCGTTGCAACCTGCGCTCTCGCATCTGTAATAGCCTCGGTCTTGACCTGGTTGGCTCTAGCGATGGCGTTTGCCGCATCAGACTTGGCCTGGTTGGCAAGGGCTTCGACAGACTGAGTCTTGGACAAAATGTCTGCGACCTGTCTGTCATGTTCCTGTGCCTGAGCTTGCATAGCAGTATCCAAATCATTGATTTCAGTAGAGATTTCCTGTTTGATGGCATCAGCATAGCGTTCAGCCTCTGCCTTTGACTCCTCGATACCGTCGTTGATTTCCTCGACTCGCTTTTCAAACTCAGCGTCAAAGGCTTGGTTGGCATTCCTGATAGCTCGTTCAATGGCTACTTCTTGAGCGGTTTTATTGGCACTCAAAATCACATCAGCAGCATTAGACACGCCACTAGATACAACAGAGCCTCCAACCCCAGGCTTATCATCAAACGTGATAGAGATGTACTCTTCTGTCAAAGCGTTGTATTCATAAGCGACAGCCTTCTTGTAGAGGTCTACATCGTGCTTCTTGCTCTTGATGTTGACTGTATCGCCCAGATGGATAGCTTGACCATCTAACTCATAAGCCTCAATCTCAATGGCATCGGATATCTTATCAATACCCTCGTTCTTAAACTTAGCTTCAGCCCATTTTCTCAACTCATCCACTGTCTTAGCGTTATTATTCTCATAATCTTTTTCGTTGATGTATGGATAATTTCCAATAAGTGGACTATCAACTGTCACGGTGAAGGTTGTTTCTTCCTCAGCACCTTCAGCCTTAAAAGTTGACTTAGCGTGTATCCTAGTGACCACGCTTTGAGAGTTCTTAGTCCGTTGATAAGACTTGAGATTCTTGTGGGTTGTGATGACCACTCCACGATCAGCCCCACGGCTACGCTTAATTGACATGGCAAAGTTATCACGGACAAGCTCGCCTTCCCATGTACCAACAATGCTGTGCTTGCCGTCCAGTAGGACTGAGTAAAGAGTCTCTGTTTCAGTCGTATTAAAGGTCCGACTATCCATGATGTCGCTTGTAAACGAAAAAGCCCCAAGATCCGTCTTGGCATTTTGGACCATTTGAGACAGAGCCATAGCACAGCCTTGGCCAACCACACTCACAGGCTTGATTGACCGTTGCATGACATCGTCAGTAATATGGTAGGCAGTGATGTCCAGACTATCATCATTTTCTACAGGCTTTTTTATCCTAAAAAGCTGTGGACCGAGGACAGGGGTTGGAGTCTTTATCAGCATATCTTCCTTGATAAGCTGATAGATACCTGTGTCCGTGATAGGATAGCGGACAGTCAAAGTAAAATCACCGTTGATTTCTTCTTTGACAATAGCAGAGCTCGCTTCATGCAATGGAATACCATTCCATTTTACTGTCTTGACATCCTTATCAAGTAAATAAAGCAACTATGCCCACCCCCAAACTGTTTCAAATTTTAATGATGTTATGCCTGGTCCCAAAACCACACCAACATTCTGTCCCTTAGCTGTGTCAATTGTGATAAAATCGCCAGACCACTTAATGAGCTTTCCAGTAACCGTCTTAAAGCTAGGATTGTCAGGATCATTGACCATCACAAGCGATTCTGAGAGCTTTTCAAGCTTAATGACTTGACTGCCAATCGTAAACGATGTCTCAGAAGCACTCTGACCGACCACTGTTATCTTCGGAAATGCCAAAGCTGACCCTTGCACCCTCAAAACCCCATTCCCATTCAAAGTCTGGGTGTCTGTGGTCTTAAAAAACTTAGTAGGGTGACAAGTAAAGGTCGCCTTGGTTACATAAAGACCAGGTTTCTCTTGTTCAGCATCTGTGGCACTGACCTTGTAGCACCAAAGCCTTGTTGTCTTTACACGTTCATTCTCAAACCAAAACTTTTCACGGATAAATAAGCTCATGAACTTATTCAATTGTTCCTCTGTTGGCTTGACAAGATAGATTGTGTAGGATTTTTCAATCAACCTACGGTGCTTGTTGGTCTGCACAATCGCTCCACTAATACCGTCATGCTCCAGCAAGTTAGTCTTGCTGTCTCCCAACGCGACAGAAGGGGACTCATGCACAATCACTTTGAAAGGAAATGACGATGTCTTCACACCGTCAATCACTAATTCATTATGTCTAATCATGTTTACCCTCCTCTCAATTGTGTTTTACGTTGTAACTCGTCTGCGATACGCTGAGCAACTTGATTAGCAATCTTCGTGATATCAGCTTCTTCACGGACAACATTGCCTGTGATAGTGATATTGATGGTTGGGGTGCTACCTCCCATTGTCTGAGCGATACCGCGGCCAATGGCTCCAAGTGTCTTATCATTAAGCGGTAAGATAGCTTCATTGCCTGCCTCACCACCAACCATAAGATTATTACCGTTCATGCCAAATGCTGTCGGCTTGGTCAAAATACCACCCTTGGCATACCATTCAATACCGATTTTCGGCACTCCACCTTTCAACCAATCCAAAGGGTTAGCTGAGCCAGAGATACTAAAATGTGGCAAAGGAATGTGTGGCCAACGAATTTGAAAGTTGAACAAGCCCTTGATAGCGTTGATAGCATTTGAGACAGCATCTCTTGCACCGTTGATGGCATTGGAAATACTGTTCTTGATGCCGTTCCAGATGTTTGAAACCGTGTTTGATATTCCATTGAGAATGTTGCTGACGGTTCCTGAGATAGAATTCCAAATGTTTGAAATCGTTCCAGATATACCGCTCATCACATTTCCGATATAAGATTGAATAGCGGATAGGATTGTCTGGACAATGCTCTGAATACCATTCCAGACAGTTGAAAAAACTCCTTTTATCGTTTCCCAAGCACCTGACCAGTTCCCGTTGATGATCTGCATGACTGCTGTGATAATGCCCAGGACAACGTTAATGGCTGTTTCAACAACAGTCTTGATAACTTCCCAAACAGTTGAGATAACCAATTGAATGTTGTTCCAACTAGCTTCAATAAGCGGACCAAGTATGCTCATGACAGTCTGAATGACAGATTGAATAGCATTCCAAATTGTCTCAGCGGTTGCTCGAATCAATTCCTGATTCTCTGCCCACCAGGTAGATAAGGTCCCCCAGATAGACATCACAAAATCAGATATTTGCTGAACAATCGTATTGATAACAGACATAATGGCATTCCATATCTCTGTAACAGCAGTTCTGAAACCTTCATTATGTGTCCATAGCTCTTTAATAGCAATGACGAATATTGCTATTGCGGTTGCTACTCCAACAACCACAGCGACAATAGGTAAGAATGATGCTATTAGTCCAAGTATCGTTGTTTGAGCTGCCATTGCCGCTGCCTGTAGTGCTAGAAAAATTGGTAGTAATATTCCAATTGCAGTCATTACCAAACCAAATACTACAACAGCTTGTTTAATCGGCTCTGCTAACCCATTAAACCATTCAACCACGCTCTTCAATACATCAACTAACACTTCCATGATTGGAGCTAACACTTCTGATATAGCGTTCCCAATATCAGCCATGGCCAGTTTCGCTTCATTTTGAGCTGTGGTGAATCTATCTATCGGATCTAATGTTGCTTCATACGTTGTACTGACAATACCTGCAGAATTTTCGGCTGTTTTGCTCAAATCTTCAAATGAGAAGGTACCACGTTTGATTGCATCAATCATTTGAGGGGCTTTCTTTGCCCCAAAAATTTCCATCGCAATGCCCATAGCTTCTGTTTCGCTAGTGCTATGTTTAATTTGATCAATGGTTTCTGCTAAACCTTCCTTCAAAGTCTTTCCTTGTTTAGCATAGGTTCCTGCAGCTTTTGTTAAACCTGATAAAGCGGAAGATGAATCCACACCGGCCTTCTCAAACTTACCAATTAAGGTAACACCCTCATCAAATTCCAGTCCGAGGGCTTTGATTTGTGGTGCACCATCTATTGCTTTCTTCATCAAGTCATCAACTGATACACCTGTCAACTGAGCAACATACGTTGTAGAGTCTAGAACATCGCTCAACCAATCAACCGAAAGCCCGTAGGCTTCCAAGGCTCGCTTAGAATTGACCGTACTTGATGCAACATCAGTTCCGTTGATTTCAGCAAATTTAATCATATCCTCTGCCGTTAATTGCAGAGCTTCTCCCATCAACTGAAATTGAGTATTGACTTCACCAACAGCACTACCAGCAGTTTCAAAATCCGTAGGGATTGAGGTCGCTATATTTTCAGCTATCCCAATCATCTCATCCAGAGCCTGTCCTGTTGTACCAGTCTTAGTGATGATAGTATCCATACCAGCATCGACTTCTCTGAAAGCTTCCAGTGCATTCTGCCCAAGCTCTATCAACTTGTCACTAACTTGACTGAGCTTATCACTGAAATCCATGAGTAAGTCAGCTTTGAGTAATTGGTTTGTTTCTGATAAGTCTGACTTAACACTAGCACTAGCACCAGTCATTCCATTCATTTCAGACTGCAACCCATTGAATGCTGCCTTGGTTTCGTTCAAGGATTTCTCTAGTTTGTTTGCTTCAGTGGAGTTCTCACCGTACTCACTCTTCGTTAGTTCCAACTGTCGCTCAAGATTCGAGATTTGTTTTTCCACAATCTCGGATTGAGCAGCAATCTTCTTCTGAGCCAGGGCGACTTTTTCAGATTCTGAAGCATTCTGACCGAGCTCACTCTCTTGTAGTTTGAAAGCACTGGTCACTTTGTCCATTTCGGATGCTAACTGGCTCTGCTCACTCTGTAGGTTGTTCAGTTGGCTGACATTGGTTTCTACAGATTGACCATTATTGGCCAGAGCTCGATTGACATTTTCAAGCTTATTCTCATAACCCTTGAGAACATTTTGAGTAGTTTCCAGTTCACGTTGGAAAGCACGGTACTGATCAGCTCCGATATCTCCATTCTGGAATTGCTTCTCAACCTGTGCTTGGGCTTGTCTCAGAGTTTCAAGTTTCTCCTTGGTATTTGATACCTGCTGTTGTAAGACTTCCTGTTTCTGGGTCAGCAAGGTTACATTGCCAGTATCAAACTTCAAGGCCTTATCAATCTGTCTCAGTTCCTTGGTTGCTTCAGTAGCATTTTTGTTGACATCTTTCAGAGCTTTCTGTAAGGGTTGCGTGTCGCCATCGATTTCAATCTTAATCCCTTTGATGTTACTTGCCATTTGTTTCCTCCTTTCTTTTGAAGATTGCCGACCCACCCACCTCAAACGAAAAATAGCAGAGCTTACAAGCTCATCTATGACCGAAAGTCCACTTACTACAGGGAACTTGACCTTAGAATCACTCTCTCAGCACTGCTAATTTCTTAAAAGTTGTCAAAATCTTCTTGAGTAGCTTTTCTTTCGCCACCCTTATCTTTACTGCGTAAATTCACATAATCCGTCTGATAATCCAGAGCCATCCCGATTGAAATATGCTTTAAGTCATCAATGGATAAACCAGTCTCCTTGCAACAAGAGAGATAGGATTCTACTGTAAAGATTTCATCGCTTGCAGATTCTGACGAGTCTGTTTCTTTTTTGTCTGCATACTCGCATTCAACATTTCCATCAAGTCTTGTCCGATTTCTTGAACAGGGAATTCTTCCATTTCCATGAAGAATTGAGCATAAGGCTTGATACGAGGGTTGGCAGACTTAGCAAAGGTCCAGAAAAGACGGTTGAAGAACGTCATATCAAAGTCAGCAAGGGCCGACATATCAATGTCACTTGCTTGTAATTCCTGACCAGGTTCCAACTTATCAAGTTTAGACAAGAGTGCTTGACTATTCAGCATTGAAAATAGATCCTGGAAATAGTCCTTACCAAACTCTTCCTTGTAAGCAATCGGGGTGTAGCCATTTGTGGCTAATTCATACTCCTGATCACCAATCGGTATGATTTTACGCATGCAAGACCTCCTTATCCACCAACAGCGGCTGGTTCATAGACTTTTTTGAACCAGTTATCATATACTTCCTTCTTATCTGCCGAAGTAATAGAGCGTTTTACAACTGAATCAAGTGGACGCGGACTGGAATTGAAAGTCAGTTCTCGTTCATTGACGCTCGTACCACTCTTTGTCTTAGAGCCAGTTGCTGGACGACTAGCAGAGCAGTAATAGAGCACATAGCGGGTTTTATTCTTATCCCCTGAAAATTCGAACATCATTGCAAACGGTGTTTGCTCGGCATTACCTGTTTCTGTCAAGACCCCTGTCTCGGTATCTTTAATCTCACCGAGAATTTTAGTGGCAAATTGTTCGATGATATGAGGTACTTTCCACTTACCCTCATAGCCTTCATTGGCATTCATGAAGTGATAATCCATATCATCTGCTTGAATAGCACCTGATTCCCCTTTTGGTTCAAGAGTGATTTCCATTGCACCAGGGAAACGAAAAATATCTCCGTAAGTCAGCACCCCAGTATCAGCATTGATTTCAGTGATTGGTGCTATGTGCACATTTTTAAGACCATAGGTCACTTTGTTTTCCATGTCATTCCTCCTCTAGTAGAGATAGACTGTGTAAAGCTTGACATAAAGCCTTTCAGTCTCAATAAAAGTTTCTTCTTGAGCTTCAAAAAAGAGCTCATGGTTAGACCATAGCTCTTCCAAACGCTCCTCCAAATCCTCATCCTTTCTCTCAAATGCCAACTCAACAACCACTGACTTAATCTCATGGTTCCTTGTATTGTCAGCAGAATTGACAATAGGATTAGATTCGAAATACACAAGGTAAGGCATATCAGGGACGTTCCCTTCTTGATATGCTCGATAGGTTACAGGCAACCCAGCCTGTTCTAAGATATCTGCAAATTCTGATAGCTTCATCGACCAAGCTCCTTAATCCGTTTTTCAAAGTTTTCTTTGACCTTTTCCTCGACAGGTTTGATATGAGGTTGTGCTTTACTACGACCACCATTTCGTAACAAGTGACTGTTTTCCAGTAAGTGAGTAAGTCGGTAAGTTGGTGCAGCATTATGGACCACATACGACCCCTTAGCGTTCTTCTTAAACCGCCAATTCCTAGCATACTTTCCATACCTTTTAGGACTAGTTACTTTCAGTTCGTCCACGGCTTCACTGGCCACATCTTCAGCAATAAGATCAACTTCATCTTCTATCTCAGACGAATACTCAGCTAAAGCTTTAGCAATCTCATTGGCTAAATCCTTGCTCATGATAATTTCTCCGTCAAGGTTAATTCAAGGGTTTCAAGGTCAACAGGATAGGTCTTAAGGATGCGGTATCTTTCCCCTTCGAATTCAGCCAATTCTTGATTATCGTATTCAAAGCTGTGAATATCAACTACTAGACTTGGACGAATGCCTGCCTGATTGGCTTGGTAAAACTCTGACCTGGTAATTGACTTCTTGCGACAAAGCAAAACACTCTTTACTTCCTCAGTGATGTTCTGCTTCAACTTGTCTTTCCCAGTGATTTTCTTTGCTATCAGAGTGATTTCATGATTCCACATTGCTTGTCACTCCTTTTGATGAAACTTGCAGATTGTGTAATCGCCATTGAAGGTGACGTGGCATATCCACACCACCTTCATAACGATAAGCAGCAAAATCAACCACAAACATCTCATGATCAGCTCTAGCAGAATCCAATTCGACACCGAAAGTCTGTGATAGTTCAGAAATGACGGCATCAAGAATTTTCTTCAACGGCTTATTCCTGAGAGTGGTTGAAATGCCTAACTTCAGTTTAAGCAATTCTAATAGCTGATCAGTGTCCATGACTATTCCTCTGCTTTCTTAGTGGTACGTTTCCGCTTTGGTTTATCTACTGCTTCATCAGCAGGCTTGTCACTTTCTGGAAGCTCTGGCTCTTCTTCAGTAGATTTGTCATCTTCTGGAAGTTCTGGAGCCTCATCGACCGTAGTCAAAAAGATTGACCCAGCTGAATTTGAGCCAGTCAGCAAACCTTGGATGAAATCATCCGAAGGTTTGTGACCAGCACGAGGGTAGGTTTCATCCAAAGCGTAATCGTATTTATTTGGGTCTGTCAAGTCCTTGAAAGGACGGATAACTTTGTAAACCATTGACTACCTCCTTACTGAACGGCATCGGTGTAAGTCACATAGAAACCAGCGTCAGCATCAACAACTTCTACATCGAAACGGTTAGCAGTTGCTAAATACTGACCATAGATTTTATCATCCTGCCATTTCACAGTAGTTTGGGCACGGTCAAATAACGTTGCAAACTCTGTCACATCCCCGATGAATGCTTTCATGTCGCCTTTTGAAGTGCCAATAACATCATCTGGATAAACATAAATCACACGACCAGCAAACTTGTACCCAGTAGGAGAGGTAATATCCGTCTGCAACATATATCGACCGTCTTTATCCTTAATTTTATCCAAAGCTGCAAAAAGAGATTGGGTGGCTACGATACTAGCATTGTAGTATGGTTTCAATTCAAGATTTAAAATATCTTTCAAACCATCAAGTCCAGATGCATTTTTTGCAGTTGCTTTCTTCAATACTTTCGCAATTTCAGCGTTCTTAGTGATACGTTCCTGATTCATTGCCTGCTTAGCGACAAGCCCCATCACATCATAATCAGCGTCATCAATCAATTCTTGAGAAACTGGCAAATGACCACGACGAGTTTCAATCTCATATGAAACTTTTGTGAAGGTAGGTTTTGCTAAATCAGGATTCTCAGCTAACTCCTCAACCGTATTCATGACCTGGTCAGTCAACTTAATCACAGACCACTTACCACTTGCATTGCGTACTTTAACGACGTTTACCAGCGATGTTAAGTCTGTTTCATCACGTTTAGCTTCTTTAGGGCGAAGCAAATCTTCTGGGATTAGGGCCTCTCCTTCAGTAGACTTAAATCCGTCGCGTAATTGCCCCTTAGTTCGCAAATAATGGTTAAACGCTTCACGTTCATTCATGTCTTTCTTACCTCCTCGGCTTTCTCCATAGCGTGGAGCATTGCGGTTTTGTTCATCGATTTGCTTTTGAAGGTCCTCGATTTCCTTTTCCAATTCAGCCTTTTCAGCTTCTTTGGATTCCAGTTCTGCTTGAAGTTCCTCAAGAGTTTTCTCAACAGCTGACACTTCTTCCTCGGTCTCAGCACGTTCCAACTTCTCTGCTTCAAGAGCAGTACGTTTCTGCAAGTCCTTGATGGACTCTTCAAGTTCAACTACTTTCGTAGCTTTAGCTCGCATACGAGCACCAAAAATTAGAGCTTTATTCATAGCTTAAATTTCTCCTTTATTTCTTTTTTACGCTTATCAAGCATTTCACGATTTGCACGTAGTTGACATTCAAAGTCCTTCTGACGTGCAGCAATTTCAGTCTGTGGATATGCTGGGAAAGTACAAGGACTAACTTCAAAGATTTCAAGATCCAAGATAGTGTCCAGGTAAGAACCGTCATCACGATTTTCCGTGTTGATTTTGATTGGGAAGAAGCCAAAACTACAGCCAATCACATCCCCACGTTGAACACGAGCATAAGCACCGACCGCTTGTGGGTCATCCTTGTTGATGATAATATCGCCAAACAGACCAACATCATCAACACCGAGCCGCACTGTGTCATTTCCAGTCCGACCAAGCACCAAACTATGGTCATGATTAAATAAGGCACGGATGTCAGCATCTTTAATAGCCTTTTCAACACCCTCACGCTTAATCACTTCAAAATAACCAGGCCAAAGTTCAGTCTCTTCATCAAACTTGATAAAGTAGCCACTCAAAATCAAATCACCAGACTCTTGTTCCTCACGAGTTTGAAATTGTGTGGCCATGTAAGCCTTACGTTTCTGCATCGGTATTTCCTCCTTCCTTGTTTAATTTGCTCTGATTGCCTAACTCACCTTGTGGCAGATAGTTTTCAAGAACAATGATGTCATCCATTTCAGGATCAGGAGTCATGCCAACCCAATCTCTCCACTCATTCCGACGCATAGCAGCACTGTTTGTCATCTGTTGAGCAACAGTTGACAACTCTGTAATGTCGTAAGAATAGAGTGACCGTGGATTGAACTTGAAATAACGATTGCTAGATACCAGCAAATCCCTTGTCAATGTCTGAGTGATCGTTGTAGCAATGCTCATGACCGTGGTATTGACAAAGTTGTTGTATTCTTCCTTGTTGAAGTCCCCAACGCCCAGAATAAAAGCTGGCACTCCCAAAAGCCCAGCCACTGTCTTCTTGTCAATCTCGACCGATTCATTCAAAGCAATGTCATTCAGATTCAGCGGTTTGACTTGCTCAACTTCCATAAGGGCATCAGGTATGATCCACGGCTCTCCTGACTGGCTTGTGGATAGATACTTCTTAGCAATCCTGTCACGGCCTTCTTGACTGCCCAACTCATCACTGGATGAATCGACCTTGACAATCAAGCTCGGAACATTCTTTCCACTCATGAAACCTTTTTTAGTCTGAGTAGCCAAGTTTAGATTGCGGACAATGTCCTTCAAAGCCAACCGATACCCTGTTCCGACATAAGGACTATCTGGATCAGGATTGATTGCAAAGTGGACAACATCATCAGGCTCATATTCCCTACCCTTGTAGCAAATCACATAGTCTAAATCATTGGACTTAAAAGAGACCTCATCCATCGGGAAGGGCCTCAAGTTCAGAATATAGTCTGTCACAGGGTCATACTCGACATGAAGGACAGAATTACCGTCGCCATACAGCAACAAGTCACGCACAATCTTGAAAATCCAAGTCTTCCTGGTCATGTGTGCACAAGGATTGATGTCAATCTTCCGAGCCAAGCCGTCCTTGATACGAATATCACCCTTGTCTGTGTTTTCCATCAGATGTATGGTCATATTCGACACCATATCAGCAATCTTATTGACAGCCAGTATCACATCAGGATTCCTGGCAAGCGGCACATAACCATCACCCTCAAAGATAATTCCAAAATCCGAGTGACTGAGCATACTCACAGTAGACTGCGGCTTGCTCCTCTTACGGAACCTATCAAAGAAACCCATTCTTTCTCACCTCCTTTCTAACCTAATCAAAGAATTGCATCACATTCTGGTTCTTGCCAAGATTAGCAAGAGCCTGGATACATGAAAAGACGCTGGCATCAAACAAGTCAATCCTTGCGGTACCACCGTCACCGTCTAATTTTTCGTATTGCACCGCATCATCCACCTTCTCAATCGCTCTGACATTGCTGACACAGTATTCATAGGCCTCAGAATGAAGATAGTAAAACTCCTTATTCTTAACCTTGAACTCAATCCGTCTGAACCCTTCTGATTTCAGATAGAAAAGCTGTGGTTGGTCAATCATTTTGAACTTAGCCTTTTTCATCTTTGTTAAAAACTCACGACCAAACTTTCTATCCATACCGACAGCAGCAATCTTGAAACCTTTCTGCCTCATCTCAATGAACCACTTCACAATATCGTCATAGAGGACTGTTGGAGTGTTGCTCATTGTCAACCAACCATCTGACTGCCACCCAAAAAGTGGAATACCATCATCATTGGCTTTCTTCTGAGCATTGACACGAGGAAAGAAAGCGTGAGTGATACAGATGTCAATGTCTTTCTCACCGTCATTGTAGATGCCGTAGAGTGCAGCAGCGGTCAAGTCATGCAAGCGTGACAAGTCCGCCCCGCCGTACCACTTAATCGGCAAGCGTGCCAGCTCTTCCAAGCTCCAATCATAACAATCATCACTAGCAATAAACTCATCAGGATTGAAGTAGGCATTCATGGAGTTAGTAAAGACATTCAAAGTCTTGTTGAAGAACTCATTTCTTGTCTGTGGATCATTCATGGCTTGTTCAGCCTCAGCTCTCAAAGCAGGCATGGACACCGTGACACCCCAAGACGGATTGGCCATCTTCAAAACATTGTCGTCCAGATAATCTCCGACATCGCCATCTGTCGTCTGGTTAGCCTTGCAGATGAAAATGAACAACGATTCATCAGTGATTAACTGCTTGAGGACCTTCTGACAGTATTTCAGCCTGTTAGCAAGGAATCCTGTTGGAATATCCCCAGCCGTTGAGATAACAAAAAGCATACTGTTACGGTATGCCGACATTGTTTTCTTCATGAGACCATACTTTTTAGAATTTCGCATAGTGTGAGCTTCGTCAATGACAGTAACATTACCATTCAGAGAGTCCAAACGGCTCTCATCATTGGCCAATGCCTGTATATAAAACGAACCATCATCTCCAAAATTTGCTGTGATAGAGTGTTCTTGGTTGTTGTCCTTGATACGGATAGACTTATCATTCCACCGTTCCACATTGAACTTGATGAAGTTGAAAGCTTCCAATGCCTGCTTGACTGAGTTTGCTACGATATAACATTTTGAACCACTATCAGCATCCAAAATCTGATAAAGCAGAGCAATAGCAGCAGTAAAACTGGTCTTACCGTTTTTTCGTGCCAGCATTATCAAGGCTTCCTTGAACCTACGCTCATTTGTCCCAGCATGATAGAAACCAAAGAGATTGACAACCGTGAAATGTTGCCACGGTTGCAAAATCAGCGGCTTGTTTCGGATAGACATGGCAAACATATCATCTCCTTGCTGATGAACAATTGAGTTCTCGATGAAGTGAACAGCAAAATCCACTATATCCTCATCAAGTTCATAGGCTGGATTTTCCAAATCCCTCAAAAAGCGTTCAGCAGCTAAAATCCGTTCTTCGTTATGTTCCTCTTGATAGCTCAGGACATAATCAACATAGGCTTTAGCTTTTCCAAGATTGGTTGTAGCGTGGCGAAAATCGGCAAAACGTTTTTCAAAGTCTTTATCCATCTCTCACCCGCTTCTTTTTCAGTTCATTTTTAAACTTCATAACCTCTGCGAGTGGTGAGCCTTTGTCCTGCTCGACCACCTCACCCAGTGACTTTGGATTAAGCATAAGCTGGTTTGAATAGCTCAAGATGTCTTTTCTGAGTATTTCCATTGCAGTCAAGATTGGAACTTTACGCTCGTTCTCAGCACCAGCCTTGTTGACATAGACATCTGTGACAGGATAGCCCATGTCAGCATAGTCTTGAGCTAGTTTCTGGTACTGAAACAACATCCCAGCAAAGATATCAATGATCATTTCAAATTCTTTTCGATAGGTGCCCAAGTCTTTCATCTGCTTGACCACTTTTGACTTGATTGACTTCACTGTAATTGGTTTAGCCAAAAACTAACCCCCTTTCTACAAAATCGCTGAGTTTTTACCCCCTTTTTGTCTGAGTGCCTCCGACTTGGAAAAAGTTCCCTTCACCGGTTCCCAGGACGCTAAAGATTATTTCAAAAAGTGGGGGGGTATCCATAAAATTTCTGAAAATCCTTCTTTCTCTTCTTTTGCCAATAAATTCCCTGACCGACAACTTTGTCATTAACCCTGTCATGAAAAGTATTATGCTTGCGGTTGGTTAACGCTAAACAATTCCATTCTACGAATTCAAGCTCAGGATATTCAGACACAGGAAAGATATGATGAATCATTTCAGCTGGTACCGACAAACCGTACCTCAAACTTTCTTGACATAGGTAGTCAGACTTCCTCATCATCTTGTCTCGGAACTTTTCCCACTTCTTGGTCTTCAAGGAATGTCTGACTGGCTTATAATAATGTGCCATACGTTCCTCCTTGTCAATGCAAAAAGGACAAGTCAACGACCTGTCCCTCTCATACAAGAAATCTATGGTACCATAATAAACTCTTTTTCGTGAGAAAACAAGTACCCTTTTTTCTCATCTTTGACGAGTGAATTTTGGGAACTCAGATTTGTTGTGTCTGAATACAGGATTCTTTCGCTCAATAGCTTTTTGTTTATGGTAGTCAGTTTCCTTCCAAAACAATCCATCTGGTTTTTGGACTGTGTATCTTAGTGCATCTAAAATCATTTATATCCCTCCCTAAAACTATACCAATTTGTCCGTTGAGTTTGTCATACTGTATATTCTGTTAAACTCAGCGAAAGCCCTTGGACTGTTGATATTATTGCACCTGTTAAGTTTTTTATTTTTAAGTTTGACAACTTTTCAATATGACAAACTTAATAGCAAAAAAAATAAAAGAGTCAGATTTTAAACTTAGCCATATTCTTCTTGAATGTGACTTGTTTGTCTCCAATGTAAATAAGTGTGGTGCGTTCTGACGAGTGGTTAAAGATAGTCATTAAGTCGTTAACTCCATCAAATTTCTGGTAATAGAAAAAGCCAAATGTCTTTCTGATTGAGTGTGCAGCAATGTTGTCAATGTCTAGCTCTGTAGCAACGTGCTTCAGTATCTGGTCAAATCGCTGTCTGCTGATTGGCTTATTTTTCCCTTGTCTGCTCTTAAATACAAAGTGATTAAGAGGTTTCCCTTTAACAAAAGCACGCATGGATTTTTTGAGTTCTGGAGTCATTCTGACTTCACGTAGTTTCTGGGTCTTTCTTTCCCTGAGCTTTATATCCCAACCTTGCACATCCCTTACTCTTATGTTAAGGATATCTGTGATTCTGTATCCAGTATACAAAGCTGTTTCAAAGAGTAGGTAATACATCTCATTCCATTCTCTCAAATAGTCTTCGATTTCATGGATAACATCTCTGTCGGTAATTGGATCCATTCTGTTCATGGTCTCACCTCCTTTCAGCTAAACGAAAAAGCCAGCCTTTATGACTGACTTTCTATGACTTCTGTTGAAACAACTCTTTCTTTAAAAGTTAAGGATATCTCCCAGAATGTTGACTGCGTTTTGTTTTCAGAAGTTCATGCTACAATAATAAATCGTTTTTTGTGAGAATACAAGGTACTTTTTTTCTCATTTTACAGCTCGCCCTTCAATATTGCATATTGCTCCAAAATGATTCTTCTACGACGGTAGATAGTAGCACGGCTCATGAACTTCTGGTCTGCAATTTCTTCCCAACGTAGTTGTGGGTACTGCCAGCGTAGATTGAAGATTTCCTTATCTTCGTCGATTAGGTTAGCCAGTAGCTTGTCCACAATCTCCTTGAAGCCTTCCAGGAACTTCAATGTCGGATCATCTGCGAGTTTGACCGCGATGGTTTCTGTAGGTTTGCTGATTCCGATTGAAGGACTTCCTTGGCTGTCTGGATTTCTTGTTGTCAGCTCTAGCCTTCGTAAATCTATGGTTCGCTGGATACCTCGGAACTTGAATAGTTCTTGGTCCAGCAGTTGAAGTTCCTTGTTGCTCAATTTCTTCAAATGTCACCTCCAAATTCTTGAAAAATGCAACTAAGCCCTCAAGGGTATTCCCTAAAGCTTTCCCAAATTCATAAAATCCCTTGTTTATTGCATTCTGTATGTCCACAAGTTTCTCTGGACTTAGTTTGCCCAGTTCGTGTTCCAACTGTTCCAGTTCCCGATGACGTGACTGTTTAGCCTTTTTCTTCTTGATTCTTTTGTTCATGCGTAACCTCAAAATGTTCTTTTCATAACATTTTCTTTAAAGTCATCAATTTCTTGCATGACCTTTTTTAAAAGATTTTGCTCAACCATCAAATCATGTTCACTAGCACCTTCCCTTTTGATGTAGTGCTGCAAAGCATGTTTAACAATCTGCATTTGCTTGTACTTCAAATACATATCTTCGCCCTCCATTTTCTCTTATTTGCTCTTTTCTTAGCTGTTTCTCTAGCTATTTCATCCCAGACATAGTCAGCATTTTCAAGCATGAGGTCCACGCATTTGTCTTTCAGGGTTTCAATTTCGATTTCTTGGCGCTCAATGTCCTTGTATGCACGATTGTAAAGTTCATCTTTCAGAAACTCGTTTTCCTTGAGTAACTGGACTACATCTATTTCAACCTTGCATCCATAGTCTGGTAATAATCTAATTCCATTAAAACTCATTTAATGCCTCCTGTAATTTTTTTATTATGGTTCTTACATAAATCCATACCGTGAAATCTGTTGGAACATCTGTCACAGAGTGGCTTGTCGCAAGTAAGAAACCTTGGTTGCTGATTTTTAAATAAACTGTAACTCCGATAGAATGTTATTCCTGTTTGACCAATTATAAAATCACATAGCTTTGTCGCTCTTCTCTTGTAGCATTCGTGACATATATCATGTTTTGGAATAAATTGAACAATATCAGCTGTCATTCAACACTCCTAAAACGGCAATCCATCATCAGTAATATCCATAGGCTGCCCACTGAACCCTGGTGGCATCTGCTCATCCATACTGGAATAATTAGCACTATTGTCACGTTTCTCAAGCACTTGGAAACTTTCTGCAACAACTTCAGTCACATAGACACGTTGCCCTTGCTGATTTTCATAGCTTCTGGTCTGAATTCGACCTGTAATACCAATCAGATGACCTTTCTTGGTCCAGTTGGCTAAGTTTTCAGCTTGCTTGTTCCAAATGACGCAGTTGATAAAATCTGCCTCACGGTCGCCAGCTGCATTCTTAAAATTACGATTGACGGCCAGCGTGAATGCTCCTACTGCCACATTGTTAGGTGTATAGCGTAGCTCAACATCTCTGGTCAATCGACCAATCAGTACAACATTATTGATCATCAGATACCGCCTCAACCTTCCTAAAAATATATTTATCAGCAAATTCTTTCTTGTAGCGACATTTGGTCACTCGCATTGCATCATCTTTATTGGTCGTTGGCACATTCGGATTGGCACTGTGCAGATATACTGGCACAGCTTGACCATCTTCAAGTGCCATAAATTCTTTAAATTCAAGGATTCCTACTGTTCTGTGCATTTCTTTTACCATCAGCTCCCCCGTCTCTTCGTGGAAAATGTGATTGATACATTGGCTTGATATACAAAATCATGTCCACACTCATCACAATCAGTTGTGTGTTCAGATTCGTCCATAAACGAATAGTTTTCATCCACATCAAACGAATCATATCTTGTACCGCACCAAGGGCAAACAATGTCATCCTCGCATTCAGTTTCTTCTACTTCGCCAGAAAGGATGTCATTGGTAAGTTTTTTCTCGTTCTCTTCATTCATGCAAGAAAAACAATATTGTGAGAGAAACCACGTTCTGTCCTTGCCACATTTAATACACGTTTCCTTTGTCATCAACTCCCCCGTCCTTTCAAAAATTCTGGTATTGGATCGCCTATGTTAATTTGGTCATATTGCTCTTTAGTGACCATAAATTTCCCATAAGCTCCAACCGTCACAATGTATCTGCTTTGGATAATCTCCTTGTCCGTCACAGTACCAACCATTTCAGCTCCCGCATTGTCTACTTGGTAGACAATGATTTTGGGTTGCTCAATCTTGGCATCTAGCTTGTCAATCTTGTAGATGATCAGCAAAGGGCTCACAAGAATTGATAGTAAAATGCAAAAGTTACCGATACCTGTCAAAATCTTTCTCACAAGTCCGCCTCCTTCACGAATACTCCGTCAATCATCTTGCCCTTACGGTCCTTAATTTCGTCATAAGCGATTTTTAGGCAAGTGTCTGCCGTGGTGCAATTATGGATTGCGATTGAGTGGATGTTGCTATGTAGCATAATCAAAGCTGGCTTGATTAGTGGTGTCATGGTTTCGTTATGATAAATATGCTTGTGTAATCTGTCAGCAAGATTTCCAAGACTGGCAACCATCAGCAACAGTTCCATTTCCTCTGGTGTCGCTCTAATGTCAGCACCATTTTTGACTTGTAGCTCAAGACCCGTCAAGACAACCTGCATATCACCCAGGGCATCCTTAATCAAGTCAGACTTGCCCTTGGCAACTCCTTCAAAGAGTTCTCCAGCCTCTTCCATGAGCTTTTCAAATTGCTTGACCGGGTTGGCTTCGTGTAAATTACGGTCGATAAACCATTGCTGGACTTTTTCATCAAGTGTTTTAGTCATTATTCTTTCTCCTTTGTTTTCTAGCTTTGTTTGCACGTATTTCCAACTCAACCCTTGTTAATGGAAATAATAGAATTACAAGTGAATAAACCAATAATTCCGTTAAAAACAACATAATAGCTCCATATATATTTAATAGCATTCCAACAGGGTAAAATATCTTTGAGTCATGTATGCACCAATCAAGGTATTTCTCCCACTCTTCTTTATTTTTGGGGAATATTTCCCAGAATAGCTTCTTCATTTTGACTCCTTTTCTTTTGAAACTGTAATTAAGTAATAGCAATCAACTGCCCCATAATCAATCCTGATAGTTTGACTTCTGATTTTCTTGCTTGCTATAAAACGCAATCGTTTCTCTGCTGAGTTATTTTTCGCATGTTCAATGATAGCTTCAGCAGCTTTCTCCTTGCTAGCATAGTAACCGATATGGACTGGTTGATGTCCGTTGATGATCATTGTGGCTTCATATATCATCGTTCCTCCTAAAATTTCATGAAGGCCATCCAGTGAGTAGTCCCACGTTGTTGACCAAATAGTGGCTGATGCGGTACTAATTCCAAAATCTCTTTGACATTTACCTGGGCATCGGACCACTTAAAGATAAGTGTTCCGCCCGTCTTTAATACTCGGAAACATTCCTCAAAGCCAAGTTGCAAGTCTAGTCGCCATGTCAGCAAATCAAGCTGACCGTATTGAGCCCTCATAAATGATTTCTGGCCAGCCCATAACAAGTGCGGTGGGTCAAAAACAACCAAGTTGAAGGTCTCATCATCGAAAGGCATATCACGAAAATCAGAAACCACATCTGGCTTTACATTTATTTTCTTCCTGTGGATTTCGAATTCTTCTTCTCGTTTATCCATATAGGTTGTGTGGGGCTCGGCTTTATCAAACCAAAACATCCGACTACCACAGCAGGCATCTAATATTCTTATTTCAGTCATCAATACCTCCTATCATCCATATCCTTCGGATATACAAAGCTATTTCCCACCACACCTTCCAAAATCCGACTGGATAAGGCACCGTTGCCATAATCATCTGCATACAATGTTTTGATTTCCTTGCTGGTCAGATTCGTGTTGATGATCGTATTGCTCCGTTTGTCCAAAATCTCATAGAGAATCTGATGTGTCCACTCATTGTTGCGAGTGTCAGCCTTCCGACTCTCTTTTCCAAGATCGTCCAGAAAGAGAAAGTCAACTTTGCTTAGTAATTCAATCATCTCAGCCTGAGAATAGCCGTTGTCTGTGTGGAAACTCTCCTTGATTTTGGTAAAGAGAGTGACCAGTGATACAAAGAGCACCGACCTCGGATGTCCGTATGCCTTGAATTGCTCATTCATGTACTTGGCCAATCCGTATGTCAGATGACTTTTACCAACTCCTGAAGGTCCTGTCACAATTGCATTGCCAAAGCCCTCATGCCGATAAAATTGCTCAATCCTCTTTGCAAAATTGATAGCCTTCTGGTCAATGTCAGCCTTAATCTCATAGTTATCAAGGCTCTTACTTTTCAGCTTGTCAGATACCAGGCTGTCTCTCTCAAAGACTGCGTAGGTATCAGCAAGCTTGTTGTTAACCTTGCTCTGACTGTTCAGCTTGCTTTCAAAGGTCTGGATTGCTGCCTTGGTGCATTCTGGACATTGCTTGAGCTCTTCCAACTGTCCCTTAATCGGTACCTTTGTCAACCAAAGCTGACAACCGTGGACCTCACATGTTTCGTCCAAGACTTGCCTGGTCTGAAAATTTTTGAATGGATTCATCTAAAAGCCCAACCTTTCGTCAACTTCTGTAGTATTGTTCTTTCTGCTTCGAGGTGGTTGCTGATTGATGTAGTTTTCAAACTTCGTCCCAAACAAAGTAACTGGTCTCAAGAACTTGGCAAATTCCGTTCCTTTCCATTCGCTAGTTTTAGTGTCAATAACTTGTTTGAAGTCTTCGAGTGTGTAACCTTCCTTCAATCTAGCGTTGATATGTTTCTGTGTAGCTTGTGAGCCAGCAGTAAATCTAGTCCCAGCAACTTGATTAAGATAGAGAATCACTTCTGAAACAATATCTATATTATTACTCTTCTCAGTCTTATTCTTCTCAGTCTTATTTCCCTGTAAAATTTCCAGTTCTTGACCTGTATTTTCTACAGTTCCTAACTGTAAAATTTCCAGTTCCTGACCTGTACTTTTTACAGTTCCAGTAACTGCACTTAGATACAGTCTGTTAGGTAGGTTAACACCCTGACGAACTTCTTTCAATAGCCCAATATTTGACAATTCCTTTTTGATTTTGATGACTGTCTTCTCACTTGCTGACAAGTCAAGCATGAATTGCTCATTTGTGTAGTATTGGAAAACTATACCGTCCGAGTCATACCATTTGTTTTTTAGAGACAACTGCAAGCGGTCATAGAGTAAGCCGTACATAAACTTGGCTGCCAAACTCAGTTGATTATACTTTTGATCGTGAATCAATGGCTTTGGGATTCGTATAAAAGCTATGTGACTTTCAACATCTGTCTTCCTAATCATCCTCATTCCTCCGCATTTGTAAATTTGGTGTATTCCTTATGGAAGTACATTTTGACTGTCCCAAGGTCACCATGCCTGTTCTTCTTGATAATCAGCTCAGTTAAGTTCTTTTCTGGCTGATCGTCTTTTTTGTCCTGATAGTAGTCATCACGGTAGAGAAAGGCTACAATATCAGCATCTTGCTCAATACTCCCCGACTCTCTCAAATCGCTCATGATTGGTCGTTTGTCCTGCCGTTGCTCGACACTTCGAGATAGCTGTGATAGTGCAATAACAGGCACTTTCAATTCCTTGGCAATAATCTTCAACTGACGGGAAATCTCCGATACTTCCTGTTGTCTATTGTCTGACCGTGACCCTTGTATCAATTGCAGATAGTCAATGACTATCAGGCCTAGCCCTCCTGTTGCTTGGGCTAACTTTCTAGCTTTGGACCTAATTTCAGCTATTCTGATGCCAGCCGTATCATCAATGTAGATTGGTGCTTCTGCTAGTTGCCCTTGGGCATAAATCAACCGTTGCCACTCAATCGGTGTCAGCTTCCCTGTCCTGATGTGATAGCTCTTGATGGTGCCTTCAGCTGCAAGCATACGCTCCACCAAGCTCTCTGCACCCATTTCCAAAGAGAATATGGCCACAGGCTTGTTGGATTTGCAGGCTACATTCTGGGCAATGTTGAGGGCAAATGCCGTCTTACCCATTGCGGGTCTAGCCGCTAAGATAATCAACTGGTCCTCGTGCAGTCCAGTTGTCAGCCTGTCAAAATCGGTAAATCCAGTAGCAATGCCTGTCGCATCACTTGACACATTTGAGCGTTGCTCAATCTTGCTATGACTGTCTAAAATCACATCATAGATTGGTTTGAAACCTGTGTTATGATTAGAATTGCTTGCATTGACCAAGGCCTGTTCAGCTCTTGCAATCAGGTCATTGGCAGACATTTCACCAGAGTATGCACCTGTAACCGTATCTGAAAGATTGGCAATGACTTTCCTCAACAGAGCCTTCTCAGCAACTGTCTTAGCGTAAAATTCGGCATTGGCACTAGTCGGAACAGCGTTGACAATTTCAGCAATGTAAGCCAATCCTCCAATGCCACTCAAGTCTCCCTGGTCTTCCAGAGCGGTCTTCATCGTGACAGCATCAATCGCTTGCCCTTTGTCTGACAAGGTCTGCATAGTCCGAAAGATTATCTGATGTCCAGGTCTGTAAAAATCTTCTGGTTTTAGATGTTCAGCGACTAAGACAATTTTTTCTGGATCAATAAAGATAGACCCAAGGACTGCCTGCTCGGCTAAAATATCTTGAGGTGGACTGTGTAGATCATTCATTGTCTCCCTCTACTTTCTGATTTGAGTTTTTCTCCATTATCCCAACAATATTTGTCAGCATACTTTTGTGTAGAGTGATATAGTTATTTTTCTTGATTTGGCTCGCGAAAATACAAATACGCTCACCAAAGTAGTTGCATTTTTCGGTTTCTCTGTATCGCTCATCTTGTGTTATCTGTTCCTTATTTGCGAAGCTGAAAAGAATCACTTCGTCCGACTCTCTCCATTCTCCACTCAGGCACTTAGACAGACTTTCAAGTGCCAATTGAAACATAAAATCTTTAGCCATTATATTTCTCCTCCCACATCTCAGTATTTACACCTTTATTAAACAAATCCTGTTGGTAAACTCTGGCTTCTTGCCAAGTATTAAAAGATTTCTTGTAGTGGTACTTCCTGCGACCACGTTTGTTTTTCTTTGCCACAACCCAGACCATAGCTAGACCTCACGATCGGCCAATAGTTCAGCCTGGCACTTGTTGACATTCTCCAAAAAGTCAATCCGTCTTTTTAATTGATCAATAAGTCTGGCCTGACCGACACACTCTTGATTTTTTAGTAAGGCCAACTTCTTGTATTCCTTGGCTGTGTGCCTAGCGTTAGCCAATTCACGTTCGAGCTCATGTTGACTTTGAGGGATATAGTCATCTTCCTCAATGCTCATAAACTTCTTCATCATGTTCCAAAATTTCATATCATCCTCCGTAGTATGTCCGAATCTGTAAGTATCTCAAATTCCGTTCTGGTTGCTTCTCTTCAATCACAGGCTCCTTGACCTCTATTTCAATCTCAACAGGCTTACGGATTAGCCAGATTAAGATTGGGGTCAAAATAGCAATAGCAAGTAATGCTTGTTCGGTTGTTAGTAGTAGTTCATCCATTTTTTCACCCTATCTTTTTCATCTTATCCATCTCTTTTTTCCAAGCTGGTGTGTTGCGATACTGCAAGTACTCGTCAAATCCTGTGATGGTAACCAACATACCTCCATCACGCAGAGCGTTCTGTTGACTGGGTAACTTTTGCATCTCTCTACGACGTTCGGCAGCTTGTCTTTCGGTATATCCAAAAATGTGTGCCAATTCGGCATCATTCGCAGAGATTTTTTCAATGATGACATCCTTGATTCTGATAACTTCTGTTGCACTCATGGAAAATTCCTCCGTAATATGATATAATTCAATTGTTTATTTAAGTAAGAGCCTGATTGCCGTCAGGCTTTTTTGTGTTTTACAGTTCATAAGCGTTCATCTCCAAAATTTTCATTTTGGTATTTGTGCTTGGTTCCCATGTCATCCAGTAAGACAATGCTGCTTCAGCAAATTTCTTTGGCAACATATCATAGCGATTGATATTGAAATGGTCTTTAAAATCAACCTCAGCTTGTCGAAAGACCGACTGTGCAAAGACTTTATCAGCATAAGCTGGACTATCCATTCCACCTAGACAAGCGACGACACGGGCTTTTCTCTTCTTCAGCAAGGCTTGAGCAAAACTAGGATGAATCGGTTGTTCATTTTTGAGATAGTCAACATCTTGAGCCAATGCCAACTGCTGCTCTTTCAGTTTCTTCTGACCAGTAAATAGAGCGATAAAAGCTTCATCAGATAAATTTTCTGGCACATAAGCTCCCTGTTGGCGAATCTGTGGTAATACCTCACTTGTGACCCAACGTTTGAATTCTTTTGCCTGTGGCAACTTACTGGATAAAATTAGTGAATAGAGACCAGATTCGTTGATGATGATTGTATTTTGGATACGACCCAAACTATCGGTGAGTCCGTGTTTCACGGAGTCATCCTCATCAACATGTCGAGAAATTGCATCAAGTGGTTTTAGATAACCTAAAATATCTGCCACATCTTTTCCAACAAACCAAGGTTCGTTGTTAATGGTTACAGTACGGACTTCCTGCCCGTGGAAAACAAAAATTTCATTCATGCTATTCCCTCTTCTACTCCTCTTCAAAACTTTCCCAACTCTCAGAAATTCTAAGTTTCTTGTTTACTTTCAGCTTGAGGTCATCACTACCATGACCATCTTTTAGTAGTCGACTGACCATGGCTGGTGAAACACCAAGCACAATCGCAAAGTCTGACTGCGACCAACCACGTTCGTGTAGTCGCTTTTTAACCAAATCAATCCATTTTTGATGTTGTTGGCTCATATTTTCCCTTTCTATTTTTGGTATAATTGACTTGAAATCTTTAATGAAAGGAGGTCAAGTCATGAAACAATTTATTCTCGATTGTATTGGTGACCGTGATGAGTTTACAATCACAATCACTTTCTCAAACGGAGACAAGATTGACTTTTTCCAAGTCTATGACGACTGCTCTGAGAGTGCTAATGCCATAGACCTCGTTGAAGTCGAAACAGATTTCCGTCATCTAGTCAATCTTGACTACGTTGTTCACGTTCGGCTGAACGTTTGATTTATTGTCACCTAATCCTTGTGATTAGGTGTTTTTTGCTGACAAGCCCTACGCTTGATTGCGATTTCTAAACTTTTGATAAGCCCTCCTGGCTGATGAATGCCAAGGACCGAAATCTTTTTCAAACTTGAAATCGCTTCTTCGTAAGTTTCTGATGTAATTAAAATCTCATCAACCATATTTTCAAAATGTTTTTCAATGATTTCTTTCATCACTCTCTCCTTTTCAAGTAGCTGCCAAGATTAAAAACGCTATTCCTTTTCTTTAATTCCAAAGGGATTAGACTTTAATTCATGCAAGGTTGTCTCAATATGGTCTAAATGTTGTTTCAATTCATCCCTTGCTACCCTTGATGCCTTGAATTCAGTCGCGATGATTTCAAGGCTTTCTGCTATCCGTTCAAAGATAGATTTCATTTTTCCCCCTCCTTTTCATAAAATTAGTTAAAAAGTTAGTAAATCTCTTGACAAGTTTTAATGTTTTATATTAAAATAAAGCCATAAAGAAAACACTTGATAAAACAATAGTTCAATCAATACATTCTGCTCGCCAAAGCTTTTATTTTTTGAATTAGTTTTAACTTTTGTTTTCACTAACTCTTTAACTTTACAAAAACTATTATAATGTATCACATTAAAAATATCAAGCATTTTAATGAGAAATATTAAATATTTTTTGTCATGTCTTAGAAAGGCTGATAAATCAATGTTTATTACATTTGATAGAATAAAAAGTCTTGCACAAAAACAGGGACTTTCAATAAATTCCTTAGAAGCAAAATTAGGATATAGTAGAAATACTATCTATAATCTTAAAACTTCTAAACCCTCAACTGAACGGATTGCAGAAATCGCCGACTATTTCAACGTATCGACAGACTACCTGCTCGGACGGACCGACAACCCACGGATTGCTGGTGATGAGACAGCTATCATTGACGGTCAAGTTGTTGACTTGAGAGAAGCCGCTGCTCACACCATGTTATTTGATGGTAGGCCACTTGATGAAGACGATATAGATTTCATCACTGCGGTACTATCTGCACACTTCAAAAATAAACAGAAGGACTAATCGCCTATGAAACTAGACCAACTCTGTAAAGAGTTTGGGGTGGAATTGTGTCTGTTCGATGCTAGCGACTGGCATAGTTCAGGATTTTACAATCCAATAACCAAGGTCTTAGGGGTTGATGTGAATTTGTCTGAGCAAGAACAAAAACAAGTCGCCCTGCATGAGTTACAACATAAGAATCACTTTCCGTATCAATATCAACTTTTCAGAGAGAGATGCGAACTTGACGCAAATAGAAATATGATCCACCATCTTTTGAAGGAAGAATTAGAAATTGCCGAGGACCGCACTCAATTTAATTACCTGGTATTTATGGAAAAGTACAAATTAAAGACCATAGCTGATGAGGCCATGGTCAAGGAAGAATACTATAATTTAGTAAGTGGATATTAGCTTTAGGAGGATTTTATGAATACATTATTTATTTTGTTACTGTTGATAAGTGGTTTTGGAATTTGGTATTTTTGGAAAAAGTCACCAAATAAACGGAATCGTGTTATAGCAATCCTTTCATTTATCTTCTCTTTCATCTTGGTCGGTGTCACAGCTCCTAAACAAGAGTCTACTGATCCGAATACCAATGAATCAACAACGGTTCGATCGTCATACTCGTATACTGATGAGGAAGCTAAGGAATTTGCAATTTATTTTAAAGAAAATGCTGAAGTGTTGGACGCTGGAAATAAAATTGATTTTATAGTAGGAACAGATGAAAAATATATATCTGCTCGTGTAGGAGAATCTTGGGGCGACGAAAATATTAGTCGAAAAATATATCTCGCGAATGAACTTCAAAAGGAAAAGAACCGATTGTTCGTTGAATGGCTTAAATCAAAAGATGCTACACTTAACAGCGACGACTTTCTCCCAAATTTAATTGTGACAATATCCGACACAGATCATACCATTATTGCACAAGAGTACAATGGTACAATGAAAATCATCGAAAAATAAAAGATTGTTAAACATATAAAAAGCCCTACGCTCAAATTTTGGTCGAGGAGAGCGTAAGGCAAGTTCGTATAGTAAAAACCTGCTTTGCAGTAGGTCTCTTTACTATACCCATTTTATCAGAAAATGAGGTAAATTTCAATGTGGATAGAGGAACAAAGTAATGGAAGATTAAGATATGTTGAACGGATTAAAGATCCATATACAGGCAAAAAAAGAAGAGTCTATGAGCAGATAGAAAAAAATACACCGCAAGCCAGAAAAAAAGCAGCTGTTGCATTGCAAATGCAAATCAACGATATACTCAATACAAAGCCCGTAAATGATAAAATCACCTTTGGGGAAGTTTACAAAGATTTTTATGACGAATGGACGCTGGGTGTTAAAAAGTCAACTGCATACTCGACTTCTCACATTGATAAACTAATTCGTGAGAAGATTCCAGCCGATTATCTAATTGTAAAAATTGATAGGCGATTCTTGCAAAAACTGTTCAACCAGTTGCTGACAGATGGACGGTCACATAACTATGTAAAAAAAGTAAAGTGGAAATTAAATCAAATCTTCAAGTATGCTCTTAGGATGGATTATGTTAGCACCAACGAGATGATTAGTGTTGAGATTCCCAAGGAAATCTTAACGCCCGAAAAGATCCAAAAAAAGAAAACAAAATTCTTGGATAAGAAAGAATTTCAGTTGTTTATCCAAAACTTGAGGGAAGAAACATATTGTGATTATCGTGTTAAGAAATACCTACGGATTGCAATAATACTTTATATGACTGGTATGAGATACGGTGAACTTTCGGGCATCGACCCTGAAACAGATATTGACTTCAAAAATCGAAAAATACATATTCGCTATAATTATGACTTTAGAAGTCGAGAGCGTACAATCCCTAAAACAATGACTTCTGATAGGACTATTGATGTACCTAAGGTGGTTATAAAAATCATTAAAGAGCAAATAGCTGAAAATGTGAAGAATGGATTTGGTACTGATTATTTGTTTATTAACACAAAGGGACGACCGATTACTCCAGAACGTGTAATAGGAGCGATGAAAAGACATGGCGAGAAAGCAGGCATCGAGAAAAATATTACCACACACACATTTCGACATTCGCATATCTCATTACTGGCTGAAATGGGAATTCCACTGCGAGCCATTATGGAACGTGTCGGTCATTCTGACTCAAAAACAACCTTGGAAATCTACAACCATGTTACCATGCAGATGACGTTGGATCTATCTCATAAGTTGGATGAAGTAAAGTTTTTTTGAAGTTGCCCCTATTTTGCCCCTATTTCTAAAAATAAGCCAAAGAAAACCCTCTGAAAGCTTGATTTCAAAGGGTTTTTAGACTGTACGCAAAAAGAGCACACACCCGACTTCGCTTAGGGCTGCTGGATTCCTCCCCTGACCCGCTTCACGCACGAATGTTGCTCCGTTTATTATTATAACACAAATTGACTAAAATGCAAGTTTAGAGTGTAAACTAGCTATCCGAAACTGTCTCTTGCTGAGCTTTCAAGGCCTCTTTCTCAGCCTTTTGCTTCTCTCTTCTTTGTCTGAAAAAGTCTTGCATAATCTTAGCACAAGCCTCTTCCAAGATCCCCTTCTCCACTTCTACACGGTGATTGAGCCGCTCATCTGTCAAAATATCATAGAGGCTACCTGCAGCACCAAACTTCTGATTGGTAGCACCGTACACCACCTGGGGAATACGAGCCAAGCCAATAGCACCGCTACACATCACACAAGGTTCAATCGTCACAAAAAGGGTCGAATCAAGCAAGCGCCAATTCCCTTCCTCTCGATTGGCTTCTTGGATGGCCATAACCTCAGCGTGCATGATTGCCTGATTGAGTTCCTCACGCGCATTATGCCCTCTGCCAATAATCTGGCCATCCTTGACAATCACACAACCAATTGGAATTTCATCCTTTTCTAGCGACTTTCTAGCTTCCTGCAATGCTTGAGTCATAAAATACTCTTTTTCTTCATGTGTATAGTTCATAAATCTATTATAGCACAGCCCTGATAACAGTTCAAAATCACTTCTTTATTCTCTGCTATGAAAATCAATCTAACACTACTTCTTCCTTGTCACACATTTCTTTCAAAATTCTGCCCTTCTATTAACTTAAAAATATAAAAATACCTCCTCAGTCGAGAAGGTAGGGGGAGCAATATTGATATTTACAGATATTAATATATCATATATTGTCGATATTGTCAAGAAAATTTTAAAAAAAATGTCAAAAACAGCCCCGAAAGGCTGTCTCTACACTGATTATTACAATTCGCCAACTAATTTCACAACATTTTCTACTGTGAAGCCGTAGTTGTCAATAACTGTTTGGGCTGGAGCTGAGGCACCGAATGTATCGATACCAAGGACTTTACCGTCAAGACCGACATACTTGTACCAACTTTGAGTTGCACCCATTTCAATTGCCAAGCGACGACGGATGGCATTTGGTAGAATTTCTTCCTTGTAGGCAGCATCTTGTGCATCGAAGAGCTCAGTTGATGGCACAGAAACCACACGAACTTTTGTACCAGCTGCTTCTAGTTCTTTGGCAGCTTTAACAGCCAAGTTCACTTCTGAACCAGATGCAAGAAGGATTGTGTCAAAGCCTGCTGCTTCGTAAACCACATAAGCACCTTTAGCAACCTTGTCAAAGTCGGTTCCTTCTTCAACTGTCAAGTTTTGACGAGTGAGGACAAGAGCTGATGGAGTTGATTTGCTAGTCAATGACAAGTACCAAGCTGCCTGTGTTTCACGCGCATCTGCTGGGCGGAAGACATTGAGGTTTGGCATAGCACGAAGTCCTGCCAAGTGCTCAATCGGCTCGTGAGTTGGACCATCTTCACCGACGGCGATTGAGTCATGAGTGAAGACATAAGTCACAGGAAGTCCTTGAAGAGCTGACAAACGAACTGCTGCTTTTACATAGTCTGAGAAGACGAAGAAGGTACCACCATAGACACGAAGTCCGCCGTGGGCTGCCATACCATTCAAGATAGTTCCCATGGCAAATTCACGCACACCAAACTGGATATTGCGGTTGAGCGGATTAACAGAATCTTGCAAACCATCTTCCTTGATGTAGGTCATGTTTGAATGAGCCAAGTCAGCTGAACCACCGAGGAAGGTTGGCAAGACCTTAGCTGCTGCGTTGAGGGCATCTTGCGATGAGTTACGAGTTGCTTGTGAGAAGCCATTTTCGTAAACTGGGAAGTCTTCTGGCTTGATTTCGACTACATCACGACCTTCCAAGATAGCTGTTACTTCTGCAGCCAATTCTGGATGTGCTACTTTGTAGTCTTCAACTAATTTCACCCAAGCATCGTAGGCTGCTGCACCGCGATCAGCTACATTAGCTTTGAAGTCCGCATAGACTTCAGCTGGAATTTCAAATGGTGCATAGTTCCAATCAAGCGCCTTACGAGTTGCTTCTGTTTCTTCTGCACCAAGTGGAGCACCGTGAACAGCATTTGTACCTTGTTTGTTTGGCGAACCATGACCGATAACAGTCTTGATTTCGATAAGAGATGGCTTACCAGCTACTTTTGCCTTTTCAATAGCAGCAAAGATGGCATCTACATCTGTACCGTCTGTTACGAGGTCTGTATGCCAGCCATAAGCATTGTAGCGAGCACGCACATCTTCTGTGAAGGAGTCTTTTGTTTCGCCATCCAAGTTGATGTCATTTGAATCGTAAAGAACGATGAGTTTTTCTAATTTTTGAAGACCTGCGTAAGAAGCCGCTTCTGCTGAAACACCTTCCATCAAGTCGCCATCACCACAGATTACGTAAGTATAGTGGTCAAAGATTGGGAAACCATCGCGGTTATATTTAGCTGCAAGGAAACGCTCTGCTTGCGCAAAACCTGTTGCAGTTGAGATACCTTGTCCAAGAGGACCTGTTGTTGCATCTACACCTGCTGTGTGACCAAATTCTGGGTGACCTGGTGTTTTTGAACCCCATTGACGGAAGTTCTTGATCTCGTCCATGCTTACTTCTTCAAAACCTGAAAGGTGAAGAAGTCCGTAAAGCAACATAGAGCCATGTCCTGCTGACAAGATAAAGCGGTCGCGGTTGATCCAGTTTGGTTGAGCTGGGTTGATGCGGAGCTCTTTGGTAAAGAGGCTGTAAGCCATTGGAGCTGCACCCATAACAACACCTGGGTGACCTGATTTTGATTTTTCAATGGCATCGATACCAAGGAAACGAATTGCGTTTACTGAAAGTTGTGACATCTTATTCTCCTTTAATAAAGTCATAGTTCTATTATACCATAAAGCGTTTTCGCTTGTCAGTTTCAAAAGGCAGGACTTGCGTCCCGCCCTCGGAGTGATCTATTATAGCAAAGCCTTGAATTGAATGTTTGAATCTTCCAAGAAGCAATCGTCAAAGCCACGTGGGTGGTGATATTCGATACGGTCCTTGTCCATCGGATAAGTATACTTGCCACCAACTTCCCAGATGAATGGATGGAAGTCGTATTGCAAGCGTTCTTTACGCATTTTCCATAGTTGCAAGATTTCATCAGTTGACGCCATGAAGTTAGACCAGATGTCATAGTGAACAGGGATAATCACCTTAGCACGCAAGTTTTCTGCCATACGAAGAAGGTCGATTGATGTCATCTTGTCTTGGATACCGATTGGGTTGTCACCATAGTTGTTGATAGCAACGTCGATGTTGAAGTCGCGACCGTGTTTTGCAAAGTAGTTTGAGAAGTGGGAGTCTGCACCGTGGTAGATAGTTCCGCCAGGTGTTTCAAAGACATAGTTGACTGCCTTGCGAGCCATGAGTTCATCTGTCACAGGAAGTCCTGCTAGTTTGCCACCGTTTTCTTCGTAGCCTTCGATTGGAAGAGTTACCAAACAAGTACGGTCGAAGGATTCTACTGCGTGTACCTTGATGTCTTTGAATTCAAAGCTGTCGCCCGGTGCGATACGGATGATACGGTCAGCTGGAACGCCCCATTTTTCCCAGATGTCGCCACTTTCAACTGGTCCTACAAATTTGACGTGGTCCAACTTTGGATTGTTGATGATGGCAGCGGCTGTGCTGATGTCCATGTGGTCACTGTGGACGTGCGATACTAGGTAGTAGTCCAATTCATTGATGGCAAATGGGTCGATGACCATTGGCTGCACACGCAAGTTTGGTTGCAATTTGCGCACACCGGCCATGTTAGCCATTTGGTGTCCCCAAACCATGTCTTTCACTTTTTTAGTAGACTTACCACGAGATGACCACAGGTCCATAACCACGTTAGCTCCGCCAGGCGTCTTAATCCAGACACCACAGTTGCCTAACCACCACATAGCAAAGTTGCCTTCTGGCACTACTTCTTCTTCAATTTCTTCATTGAGCCAAGTTCCCCATTCTGGGAAGGTTGAAAGAATCCAGGATTCTCTTGTAATATCTTGAACTTTAGCCATTTTTCATTCCTCCTATAAGGCTGATTGTGTTTCTATGCTTCTAGTATATGCGCAAAAGGTCACAAAAAAAAGACCAAATAAAACACAGGCTTGTGTTCACATTTGGACTTTTGCACGCAGATGGCTAATACAAATCTGTTTCCAAATCGGAACTAGCTAAGCTTGCCAATAATTCATTGGCAATCAGATTTTGCAAACGCTGTTTCAATTCCAGGGCTTCCTGGCCATTTTCAACATATGACGCTAGGAGTTTGTCCAATTCTATGGCAAAACCTTTTTGACTGTCTGTCAGATTGCGGTATTTGGCAAAATGAATCAAACGCAAGACATCATCAAAATCCAGAATCGGATGGACTTGTATCACAGGCAAATCCGTATCCGTCACTTCATTGGTCGAAATCAAGAAGTCCACCTCCAACAGGTCTTCCACACTCTTAAATTGCTCTGTTGTAAAGACGGCAGAGATGGTTTTTTCAGGTAGGTGGTGCTGGCATTGTTTCATCAACAATTTCTGTACAGAAACTCCCTCATCACAGATAAGAAAGACAGTCGGACTGGTCAGCTTTCGACTACTGCTTCGACGAAGGGCTCCACCCAAATGCACCGTCAGATAGGCAATGTCCTCATCTGTCAACTGGATCTGCCAGGCCTCTTCCAAGATATGGCTAGAAGATTTTGTCAATCGAAAGAGGGTGTCATACTTGTAGCGAATTTGATCGACCAAAGGATTGCGCGATAAGATCCCGTAAGTTTTACGAAATAGCATGGCCTTGCAGTGAGCCAGCAAATCATGGGCTAGCTCCTCTTTTTTCTCCAATTCAAAATCTGAATGCAACTCAAAATGACGGATGAAGACATCGACAATCTTCTTCAAATCCGCAAAATCCTGGCTAGTAACATGGGCATCCCGGTCCTTGCGATAAGACAAGAGCAAGACAGCGATTAGCGACACCTCTATCTCGTCTAAATCAAGGCCAAACTGCTCATCTAGGGATTGACTGATTTTTTGGGCAACCCCGTACTCAATCCGTTCATAGACCAAGGCGAATTCACGGACAATCGCATCCTTCTCCTCTTGCTCCAAACTCATATTACGATAAGTTAGCAACATATAGGGTAGAATCTTGAGCATCAGTTCAATTTCAGAACGGTTGATTTTCTTGCCTAAGTCTTTTTCAATTCCATAAACCTGCTGAGACAAAAATTTTGCCAACTCCTTCGAAAACAAGGATTGACACCCGTGAAAAAGACTAACCTTGTCTTCCAAAATGCTGACAAAACTCTTGCTCGCTTCTGTGAACAAACTATAGAGTAGAGAGTGGATATACTGGATTTTTGTCAAGGGATGACAGGCCAGATCGTAACCTTGTGACTTAGAAACATAGAGGGTCATCTGATACTGTTCCTTACTCAATCGACTACGGATTTCATTAAGGTCATTGAGAACGGTATTTCGCGAAACCTCTGTCAGATCCATTAATTTTTCCAAGGTAATCCGTTCGCGCGCAATACAAATATAAAGGAGCATCAATTGCATGCGCTCATCCATATTCATAATATAGCTATAGGAATCAATGGAATCTAAGAGTTGACGACAGGCTTGCTTTTGCTCTTCGGACAAACGGATTCCGATCCGAGGTAGACTTTCGATTGGCTCAACATGGTCTGGAAAGGCAGCATTGATTTTTTCTAAATGATAATAGATTTTTCTACGCGATTGTTGCAATTCCTTGGAAATAGCCATAATGGTTTCTGGCTCTTGGATACCAATCAAATGACGCAATAAGGCACAACTACTTTTATCTAGTAACACCGTTTCTCCCTCCTCTCTTACTATTTTAACATATTTATAACACAAATTCTAATAATAATATAAATAGGTATTGTTTTTTCAGTCAATAGATACTCTTGATAATCTCCACCCGTGTAATCAAATCTCCATGCATATTGTCAATCCGCAGTGCTACATTTTTCAGATAGACGCAGGCACCGATGGCAATGGTTTTTTCTTCTTCATTGAGTTTGCGGGTCACAAATTCACGCAGGGTTTCACTGCCTTCACTAGGAATTTTTACCCGTGCAATGATGTTGGCAACCTTAACCTTCTGGCTAGCCCGCATGATGATGTTGTTGGAATCATCAAACTGGGTAAAGAGATATTTTCGCACTGCAAATAAGATGGCAACCGACGCAATACCAATCAGGTAATCCATACTAGACCCATGTTCCACAATCAGTTGACGGGCAATGGCAACCAAGAGCACCTCGATGACAGTACTAGGCGATTGTTTGCAAAGCATTTTGATGAATTCGACCCCGACTGCCAAGGTCATTGCACGACTCAGAAAATTTTGAATAAACGTATCCGCTTGAATACCACCCGTCAGTGAACCAACTAAATCCGCCAACAACAATCCTGACAGTGCTAGGAGGGCTAATCCTAAAATGGCTGATAAAATCAACTCCAGATAGTAGGCAACCTCTGTCAGACTATCTTGTAAAAATTTTCTCATCTTTCTCCTCATCAAAAGAGAAAAAGCAGTTCTCCTTTTTGGGGAGTCTGCTACTTTTCCCTACTTTTTTTTCACACAAGAACTTAATGTTCATCACCTTTTTGTCCGTAATAGGCATTTGGACCGTGCTTACGGAGATAGTGCTTGTCCATGATGTAGCTTGGTGCTGGTTCCACCCGTGGATTGATTTGCTCTGTGTAGCGGTTCATCCGAGCCACTTCTTCTAGGACAACACTGTGGTAAACTGCCTGAGCAGGATCCTTGCCCCAGGTGAATGGCCCATGGTTTCGGACAACAATACCCGGAACAGCAACTGGGTCAATGCCACGGCGCTCAAATTCCTCAATGATGACTGAGCCTGTTTCTTTTTCATAGGCAGAATTCACTTCCTCAGCCGTCAAAGAACGGGCACATGGTACCGGACCGTAGAAATAGTCTGCGTGCGTTGTTCCATAAAATGGAATGTCACGACCAGCCTGAGCCCAACCCACTGCTTCTGTCGAATGGGTATGCACGACAGCATGTACGTTTGGCCAAGCCTTATAGAGGGCAACGTGGGTCGCCAAGTCAGAAGATGGGTTGAGGTCACCTTCTACCACATTTCCATCCAAGTCCGTTACCACCATGTTTTCTGGTGACAATTTTTCATAGTCCACACCAGAAGGCTTGATGACGATGCGACCGAGTTCACGGCAGACTTCTGATACGTTACCCCAGGTAAACTTCACAAGTCCGTGAGCAGGTAGGGCGATATTGGCTTCATAGACCCGTTGACGCATTTCCTGTAAATCTTTTGGCATTAGTTCAACCCCGCTTTCTCAATCAATGGATAGAGGAAAGCCTGTGCTTCTTTGATAGCTGCACGTGTTTCCTCAACTGTTTCACAATTCTCTGACCACATTTCAATCAAGAATGGACCTTGGTAGTTGGTCTTTTTCAATACTGCAAACATATTATCCCAGTCCACACAGCCCTGACCGAATGGTACATCGCGGAATTGACCTTTGGAGTTTTCAGTTACCGCATAGGTATCTTTGAGGTGAAGGGCTGCAATAGAGCGATGTCCTAGGTAAAATTCGCTGTAAATATCATTGTGCCAAGCAGACACGTTTCCCGTATCTGGGTAGACAAAGAGATAAGGCGAGTCGATTTCTTTTTCAACGGCTAGGTATTTTTCAATAGAGTTGATAAATGGATCATCCATAATCTCGATGGCCAACATGACCTGAGCCTGTTCTGCCCAGTCGCAAGCCTTACGGAGATTCTTGATGAAACGCTCTCTGGTTTCAGGTGATTTTTCCTCGTAGTAAACGTCGTAGCCAGCCAACTGGATGACACGAACGCCCAAATCCTGAGCCAGTTCGATACACTGTTTCATGGTTTCTAGCGACTTAGCTTCAAGAGCAGGATCATTGGAACCCAATGGATAGCGACGATGGCCTGAGAAGCAGATTGTCGGAATGCGGACACCTGTTTCATAGATGGCCTTAACCACCTCTAAACGTTCTTCCTTGGTCCATTCCAAACGAGCCAAGCGAGCATCGCTCTCATCCACCGACATTTCCACAAAGTCGAAACCTAATTCTTTGGCAAACTCCAAACGCTCTTTCCATGTGAAGTGTTTGGGCGTTGCCTTTTCATATATTCCGATTGGTCGTGCCATAGGCCTTACCCCCAGATACGACGGATTTCGTCTTTAAATTCACGCGCTGCAGCTGCTGGATTTGCAGCTTCTGTGATACCACGACCTGCGATAAAGGTGAAGACATCTACACCCTCGAAGAGTTTAAGGGTATCCACATCAAGACCACCTGTTACAGAAACACGGAATCCCATTTCAACCAATTTTTTCACCTTGTTCAAGTCTTTTTCGCCCCACGTTTCGCCAGCAAGAAGGGCGTCACGAGATTGGTGGTAAATCGCTTGGGAAATACCTGCGTCCAACCAAAGTTGAGCCTGTTCATAAGTCCAGTCACCATAGAGTTCGATTTGGATTTCACCCTTGTCACCACGCACTTCCTTGATAGCCTTCAAAGCAGCTTCCATGGTTGGAATGGTCGCAGAACAAATACAAGTCATCCAGTCCGCACCACGAACGGCATTGTTTTTAGCCACCGTACCACCAGCATCCGCACACTTGGTATCTGCAACGATAATCTTGTCTGGGAAAAGGCTGCGAAGAACTTCCACCAATTCGCTACCAACTTGGAGCAAGCAAACCGTACCTGCTTCAATCACGTCAACTTCATGACCAACAGAGACAGCTGCTTTAATCGCTCCTTGCAAATCTGAATGATCCAATGCAACCTGTAAATTTGGGATATGTTTTGTCATCTTTTCTTCCTCCTAGCTATCCAAGTCTAAACCTTCTAAATATGGGCTATTTTTTGATTCTTCCACCATTGCCAATACTTCTTCTGGAGTTTTGCAGGCAATCAAACGTTCGATTGAATTTTCCAATTCGAAGAGGGCGATGATTTGCGGAATGGCTACTGAAGTATGGATTTTTGGATCTGTCGCAGCCAAGGTCAATAGGACAGAAACTTCCTTACCGTCTGAAAAGGCTACTGGTTTTGTCAAGGTAATCAAGGCAAAGGAATCTTTCAAAACACCGACACCAGCCTGGGCATGTGGCATAGCCATACCAGGCATGAGCACATAATAGGGACCATATTCTTCTGTCGAGGCAATGATGGCATCATAGTATTCTTCTGTCGCAGCACCACTTTCAATCAGCGGCTCAACAGCCTTGTGAACAGCTTCCTGCCAAGTTTCCGCTGTCAAACCCAAGCGGATAGAATTATTTTCTGTAAATGATTTTTGTAAATTCATAGTTTTTCCCTTCTACATGCTATATGAAAGGGGGAGGGAGACTCCCTACCCCTAACGGCTATTTATAGCACTGCTTGTAATTTTGTTTTGATTTCGTTGTCGTCCATGAGGTTATCAAGACCAACCAAATGACCTTTCGTGCGACCTTCCAACTCAGAAATCAAGTGATTTGAAGCAACTACGATATCATATCCCGCCGCTAAACCTTTTGCTTCACCTACTGAGCAAGAAGCAGATTGGAAATCTGTTACACCAAGTTGACGAAGGGCGTTTTCTACCTTCATCTTGATGACCATAGATGAACCCATGCCGTTTCCACAGGCTGTTAAAACTTTAACCATCTTATTTTCTCCTTGTTTTTTATAAAATATATTTTGTTGTTTTTCTTAATGAACCAAGTAATAAAAGATAAACTGGATGACGATGCTAGTCCGCTTGTGCCTCACCGCGATAGTAAGCTTCCTTATCTTTTGCTTTTGCAAATTGAAGTTGCGGAATAGCCAATAAGAATAAGCAAACAAGAACATAACCAGCAACACCGAGGTATTTAAAGGCATAACCGAATGGCAACCATGGGATTTCGAAGTCGATGTTTCCGTGGTAACCACCGCTCAATTCAAGCAAACCAACGCAGACTGCACCAAGAGCAACTTGAAGGACACCTGAGATGAAGGAAAGGATGGCTGCTGCTTTCCAACCACCACGTTTGTCAGCGTACACTGCGATAGCTGCGTTATCGAAGAATACAGGTACGAAACCAGTGATGATAAGGATTGGACTCTTGAAAACAATCAAGAGAACGATTGTAATCAACTGACCGATTAAACCAAAGGCAAAACCTGAAAGAACTGCGTTAGATGAACCAAAGCCGTAAGAAGCTGCAACGTCCACCGCTGGGAATGAACCTGGAAGCAATTTGCTTGAGATACCTTGGAAGGCATTTGTCAATTCTGCCACGAACATGCGGACACCTTGCATCAAAATGAAAAGATATACTGAGAAGGTGAAGGCTGTTTGAATCACATACATAAAGAATGCTTGTTTAGCTGGGTTGTATGGAGTGCCAGAAGTGATCACTTCTGGGTTTGCCATGATTTCTGGACCCAAGATGAACAAAATCACACCGAAGAACACAAGCATCAATGTCGCTGAAGCAACAACTGTATCGTGGAAGATGTTGAGGAAGCTAGGTAGCTTCAAGTTATCCAAGTTTTCTTCTTTTTTACCAAGTTTTGGTGCAATCTTATCGACAAACCAGATAGCGAATTGTTGTTGGTGACCGATGGCAAATCCACCGCCACCTGTCAATCGTTGCGTTGCTTCAACTGTCATATTTGAGCTGACTGCCCAGTAAATACCACAGATGATACCAATCGCTGCTGTACCAAATTGATTGCGAAGAGCCGGGATAAGGAAGAGCACCATCAATGAGACTGTTGCCGCTTGTTGTACCATAATGTGTCCAGTGATGAACAGAGTACGTACTTTGGTAACCTTACGAAGTGCCACCAAGAGGATATTGACACCGAAACCAATCAAGAGGGCTGTTGTAGCTGCTGATACAAAATCAGGAAACTCTTCAGCGATTTTACCGTTTGCCGCTGCAAGACCGAAGTAAGGGTCAATAACTGCCGCGTCAATCTGGAACTTGTGGTTCAAGGCCGCCAAAATCGGACGGAAAGTCGTTACCAAACCACCAGCTGCTACGTTCAAAATCATATAGCCGACTGTCGCTTTGATAAACCCTGCAAAAACATCATGAGGCTTTTTCTTTAAGAGGGCATAGCCCACCAATACCAAAAGACCTACAAAGAAGGCTGGATTCTGCAGGATATTCTGTGAGAACCAGTTTAATGGGGTTTGAAGGAAATCCATTTTTCATTCTCCTTTTTTGAAATGATTTTTATGGTTTTATTATAAGTTATGTAAGCGGAAACAAAAAGACCAAATAAAGCACAGGCTTGTGTTCACTCTTGGACTATTTACCAAAGTTTCTATTGACTACTTCTAAATCGTAAATTTTAAAAGACGATTTGGTTTCTGCCCACAAAATAAAAAAGAGGTCAAGAACCATAGGGTTCCTAACCTCTTGGGAGGAAAGCATATTATTCTTCTGATTTTTTATTTCTGCTTTGGGCAGCGACTGTCAGACCAAGTCCAGCAAGTCCGAGACTTAGAAGTGCCAAATCACTTTGATGGTCACCTGTAGCTGGTAGACTCGCCTTGCTTGTACCACTTGTCGCTTGTCCAGATGCTTGAGCAGTAGTAGAAAGACTCGGTTTTTCAGCCTCTTTCTTAGCCTCCATACTGCCTTTCACAACAATACGTGTTTCGCTATCAACAACTGTTTCTGATAACAGATTTGTTGCTACTACCTTACCATCAACCAAGACATCTTGATAAACCAAGACTTTCTTGCCTGCCTTACCTTCTTGAAGCACATAAGATTGACCTTTTGCAAGAGTTTCATCATAGCGAACTTCCTCTGCAATCAGAAGGACAGATTCTTCTGTACGTTCCTTGGTAGTAAAGTCTAGACTTGGTTTTTCTTCAGCAGTAGGCGCTGTATCTGGAACTTCTGTAATAATGTCAGATAAACGAATCACCGTTGCAGTCAAAGGTGCAAGAACAACTGCGCTATCAGTCAATTCGACACCCACTAAATCAGACAATGCTTCTACACCTGCACGCTTACCATCGACCAGCACTTGACCCTGCAGTAAGTCTTTG
The DNA here is from genome assembly GCF_046032515.1 of Streptococcus suis. Lineage (GTDB taxonomy): Bacteria > Bacillota > Bacilli > Lactobacillales > Streptococcaceae > Streptococcus > Streptococcus suis_AL. The sequence continues at coordinate 64,445 of NZ_JARQPJ010000004.1, forward strand.
TAACTATCAGAAAGAACAAAACTACGTTCCTTACTGTCAGCATTGACAAATACTGCATAGCGATCACCGTTGCTTGCAATGGTTTGATAGGCAATAACCACATCGTTTGTAGCAATACCATTTTGACCTGGAACTGAAATCAAGCTAACCTTCTGTTCAACTTCTTCTTTTGTTCCCAAACGGAAGGCATCTGTAGATTTGCGCAAGGCAATCAATCCTTTTGTAAAGGCCTGAGTACGGGTATTCTCTGGATAGAGCGCCTCATCTGTCGCTTTGGTCCAGTCAAACTTGTTGACCGCATCCGATGAATCGTAAGAATCATGAATATAGTATGGATAGTCAAATGGCGTTCCATCTGCATTGGTCAACAAATGCGCCTTGTTTGGTACCTTGTCCTCTGTAACTGGCTCCTTGTAATCAGGATGGCGGAACTGTTTGGTCCGTCCATACTCCTGACCAGAATGGATAAACGGTGTCCCTTGAGCAGTCAAGACTAGCAAGTTACCCAAACGTTGACGTTGGTGAATTTCAGTGTAATTTTCAGCGATTGATGGATCCTTCTTGATGGACTGAGCGATAATATCAAAGAGCGTCAAGTTATCATGCGCAGCAATATACTGGATCACATCACCTGGATCGTCTGCCAAGAAGTTGCCTGGTTGTGCCTTGATGTTATTGAAGACAGACTCAACACTCTTAGCACCGCCTGTGATAAAGGCTGGCTGACCTTCGTTTGGATAACCAGATTTAAGTGTGTTACGAATGTCATCTGAGAATACCGCAACCGTATCTGTTGAACTCATCCAGTCTTGGTCCGCTGGCTGAACAGGCTGATTAGCATCGCCTGTAAAGGTTCTCCATCCTTCACCAAGCATAATAATGTTTGGATTGAGTTTTTGTGCCTCTGTAAAGGCCAGCTCAATTGCTTCGGCATCATGATCCCCCATCATATCGAAGCGGAAACCATCTACCTTAAACTCATCCACAAGATAGGTGATGGAATCAACTAAGACACGACGGCTCATATAGTGAGTGGTTCCCAGACGACCACCACCAAAGCTTGATTTAGCCGTACCATCTGCCTCCATGAAGTGGTAATAGTTTGGCTCCAAATCTTCAAATAAGAAAGTCTTAGAAGTGTGGTTATAGACCACATCCAAAATCACACCCATGCCTTGTTTGTGGATTTCATTGACCAGGTTTTTGAATTCCTCGATGCGTTTCATTGGATCGGTCGGATCTGTAGAATACATACCTGTAAAGGCAAAGTAGCTCTGTGGATCATAGCCCCAGTTGTAGTTGCTGTTGCTAGAAGCGTACTCGCTCATCCGCTCTGCATTTTTCAATTCATTGACATAATAGTAGCTCATAACTGGGAGCAGCTGAATATGGGTCACACCCAGGTCTTTAAGGTAGCTGAGACGCTCTGCAAAGGCCGCAAAGGTACCGAACTGAGCTGTCAATTCATCAGAAATAGCAGGATCTGATGTGAAGTCACGAACATGTGCTTCATAGATAATCGCATCTTCACGCTGATTGAAGTTAGGAATTGTGGCATAGCCCAAACCACTTGGACCAACTTCTGATGGATCCACAATCGCAGCTTTTGCAATCCGATAAGATGGATCTGTATCTGCCAAATCACTATTCCACTCCGCTAAAGACTTAGCATATGGATCTAAAACAAGAACTGCTTGATCCCCCCGAGTGATTTCATAATGGTAGTAGTAACCACGATAGTCCGAAATACCAAGACCTGATTGACCATTCAATTCAAGATCCCATTGTCCCTTATCGCCCTTGGTCATGGCTAATTTACCGACCACCTTAGATTGGTCATCCTTATCATAAAGAACAACTGCTACACTGTCTGCACTTGGAGACCAGAGAGTCATATCAACGACACTACCAGCCTGACGCACACGCGCACCAAGTTCTCCATCATAAGCATAGAGCTCATCCTTCAATTGCCAGCTCATAGTTGTTGTGAAACTATCATTGCCATATTTGAGGGTATAGCCCGCATTTTCTTGGTTGAAATCCCCGAGGACTCGCACCTTGTTGCTCGTAGCATCCAAGACAAGGTCCGTCACAGCAACTGTCTGACCATTCTTATCTGTTACAGACAATTTCTCCAAGATGCTATCCTTATCCGCACCTTCAAGCGTTGTAAAGGCTGCTTCTAAAGCTGTTAGGCTAACATGAGAAACACCTGTCACACGGACATTATTGACAAAATAAGGGTTGGTGTAAATAGTCGCATCATCATCCTTAAGGAAGATTTGTGTCTGATTTTTCAAATCTGTAAAGCTATAATCTTTCTGCTGAATCTTCACATCATCTCCTGACTTGCTTTCATCCAATAGCAGGAAGCCAATGGAACTTGGTAAATCTGTCAATTTAACATCGATATAGGCACCGTACTTACCTTGGTTTTCAAAATCAATACCATTTGGCCAGTCACCCAAGGCAACATCAGTCACATCTCCCCAGATCCAGAGACCTTTTTGGTCATAATTGCCATCGGTACGGAAGTAATTGATACGGATGTAGCCTTCTTTGAGTGGTTGATAGAGGCTGAGTTGGTAGTTTTCATCAAACCAAGCTTCATTCATCTTGGTGCTAATCCGTTCAATGATCTTATCACCTGTGATGTTCTCACCAGAAGTGTTATTAATCAACAAACTAATCTTGCTAGCTGTTTCGTCTTTCATCTTGATGTCCAGATAATAGCCATAGTCATCCTGTTTAGCCGTGCTGAAATTGGTTGCACCTGTTGGCCAAGCACCAACATCTGACGATGGTTTTTCGACATCATCCCATGTCCATAGACCTAGGCTAGATAAATTATCAGATGGTAGAGTTTTAAAGTGAACACGGAAGTAGCCTGCTTCAATTGGCTCTTCAGTCGCACCTTGCACACTTGCATTGACGATGTCTCCTGCTTGAGTCTGAAGGAGCATGGTTCCACCTTGACCGATTGTTGGAAGTTCGACTTGAACAACCCATTTACCGTCTTTCTCGATAGCTTGATACGTTTTTCCTGTGTAGGCATCTGTGACAACCACATCCTTACCAGATACTTCAAGCGCCATTTCCTTGCTCTCGGTATTGGTTGAGAAGACAAGATAGGCAGCTTGATCTTGGTAACTGCGTTTGCTGATAAGCCAACCTTGGCTATCATTTCCAGCAAGTGTGCTTGTATCACCACGTGAGAGCAATGTTGAATTGGCATTGCGGAAAGCCAATAATTTCTGATAGTGGTCTGTGATGTCGCTAGTCTCTACCTTGCTCCAATCGAAATCGTACCGGTTGTCATAAACTGGCCAATTGTTTTGTCCAGATTGACCTAATTCTTCACCGTAGTAGATGACTGGCTGACCTTTTGCAGTAATCAAGAGACTGGCAGCCAATTTCAGTTTATCCAGATTTCCTTCTTTTTCTGCGCCACCGAGACTGTAGAGGAAACCATCTTCGTCATGGCTACCCAAGAATTGACCCAGAGATGCTGCACTAGTCAAAACCTTGCTACGTTCTTCCAGCTCTTTTCCAGCTGCTTTCAGTTGACCATTGACCAGATATTTGGCAATATCCTTGAAGCCAAAGTCCAACAAGCTGTCCATAGTACCGACTCCCAAGTCACCCTTGGCATCCTTATAATTCGCTCCCCAAGTTTCCCCAATCAAGTGGAAGTCAGGGTCTCTATCCACCAATTCATTTTTGAAATGTTGCCATGTGGTATCATCAACGTGTTTGACTGTATCGACACGGAAAGCATAGATTGAATTACCCTTGGCAGTTGTTGAGCGTTCCAACCAAGATGCCTGCCAAGCAACCAACTGATTGCGAACAGCTGCTTCTTCTGTCTTGAAGTCTGGTAAACCAGATAATGAGCCTAATTGATCATCTCCCTGCTTATCTTCTTCCTTAGTCCGTACCATACCTGCAAAGGTTTCTTCTGTACCATAGCCAGCATGGTTAAGCACCACGTCAACAACAATGTTTATACCTTTTTCGGCTGCGGCATCAATCAATTCATGGAAATCAGCTAAACTTCCCAAATGCGGATTAAGTTTCTCAAAATTGGATGCCCAATAACCATGGTAAGCATAGTACTCTCCATCTGTAGCGCTACCGACATTCTGTGGAATATTTTCCACAATTGGTGTCAACCAGATAGAGTCCACACCCAACTCTTTCAAGTAATCCAGCTTGGCTGTCACTCCTTTGAAGTCACCGCCTTGGTAAAGACCGCGTGGGTTGGCGGCTGTTCCTTCCACCAGCTTGTCATTGCTGGTGTCTCCATTGTAGAAACGGTCGGTCATCATAAAGTAGATGACTTGCTCGTCCCAGTCTTTTTCACCATCTGCCTTGATACGCTCTGTAATGGTCACATCCAATTTTGTTTCGTAGTAACCGTTGTCCTTGTCATAGGCCTTTACAGGAAGACTATAGGTCCCTGGCGCTGTGTTAGACGTCGCTTTAATGGTCACACGATTGAGCTCAGTAGAGATTGGCACAAGACCTCCGCCGATGGCACTTGTATCGACTTCCATTTTGACAATCTCAGCATTTTCAGGGTTGGTGACAGTTACAGATACCAAGCCACTTTCATTGTAGTTGAATGGTGCTTTGCTACTAGCCTCAACAGTCACATTTTTTGTACCCGGAGTCGCTTTGCTGGTATCAAGTTCTACTTTCTCTTCGATAAAATATGGATTGGTATAGACTTTGTCGTCGTCATTGCGAAGGAAAATTTGGCTATGCCGCTTACGATCTGCGAAGGCTAAATCAATGGTTTTATTGCCAGCCAAATCTGGATTATTCTGATTGATTAGTAGAAATCCAAGCTTAGAATCTAAACCATTCGATAGAGGAATGTCAACATAGGCGCCATATTTGCCAAGTTTAAAATCAACGGCACCTGTTGGCCAGCCATCACTCGCTTCAGTCGTATCGCCCCAAGTCCATACGCCCCAACCTTCATAATTGTTGTCTTCACGTGTGTAATTGATGCGGAGAACATTTTCATCTTTGAGCGGCTCATAGCTAGACACGCTGTAGTCACTAGCGATCCAGGCTTCATTCTGTTCCGGAACAAGAAGCTCCACTTTTTGGTCCGTTTCTGTTATTTTTTCCCCATTCTTGAGGACCAGATAGCCAATCGTTCCTGGCGTCTCAGATTTTTTAATATCAACGTAATGGCCGTAGTCATCTACCTGACTGCTTGAAAAATTCGCTGTATCCCTTGGCCATTGATTACCATCGGACGGCTCTGCCACCCCTCCCCAAGTCCACAAACCTTGACTTTCAGGTGCTGTTTCGTCTACATTTTCAAAGTGCAGACGAATGCTGCCTTCTTCGATAGGGTTTTCTGCTGCAGCTCTTTCTGCCTCAGGTGTTTCAGTAGTTTCCAGCGGAGCAGCTGAAGCATTATCTACTGTTTCAACAACATCAGTTACTGCTGGTGTCTTAACTGTTTCTGATACTCCTGTAGGATTTGTATTGGTTTCACTTGTCGATGCTCCTCCAGACTGTTCCGAAACATTGGTTATGGTAGTTTCCGCAGGAGTAGCCACTTCCTCGGCATGAACTACTTGACCGACTCCAGACATCAGAAAAGCTGTCGCAATACCGACGGATGCAACGCCGACATTAAATTTACGAATGCTAAAAAATTGTTTTTTCTCAAACATTCCTCTTGATTTCATCTCACGAATAGATTTCTTTTTCATAGGCTCCTCCACAAAAATTGATTTTTATAGTATAAGTATATACAATAGTACCTAGTCTTTGCAAACGTTTTCTTAAATGTTATCGGTAACAAAAATAATCAAAAAAAGAAACTACTATGGCGTAGTCTCTCGTTCAATCAATTCAGCACGGTCGAAATGAGCCAAGCTGGTCAATGGTTTTCCGTCCAGCATATCCATCAATCGCTTTACACTAATTGCTCCCATTTTTTGAATGGGTTGCTTCATGGTCGTCAACCTCGGATTTGAAATCCTATCGATAAAAAATCCGTCAAATCCAATCACGCCAACATCCTGTGGAATCGATTTTCCAATCGCTTGTAGCCCCCTTGTAATTCCAAGTGCTAGGCGGTCCGAAGCACAGACAAAGCAAGTCTTATCTGGTAAATCGTCTAGATTTCTGATAAAGTCTTCTGCGACGCGAGAATGATTGGCCAAGCGATACAGGCGACTCTCTCGGTCTTTCATAGCCTTTTTATAGCCTTCTTCTCGCCTTTCTTCAAATGACTCTGGTAGATCAATGCCCACAAAGAAAACCTGTTCATATCCTTTTGATAGGGCAAATTCTGTCGCTAATCGAGTGGCTTCCTTGTTATCTGAATCCACAAACGGTAGCCCCTCACTATTCTCTCCAAATAATATGAGAGGTTTACCCAAGCCTTTCAACCATGAAAAATCTGACTTTCTGGCACCTGTGATAATATAGCCATCACACTGATCCGTCACTAACTTCGCATCGGTTACCAATTGCAAGGTATAATTTCGTTGATTCAATTCTGCTGCAATCCCTCGCAATAAATCGATATAATACGGCTCAACGACATCCATTTTTTCAAGGATGACCACCTGCACAATCAGGGTCCGTTGCTGGGCCAAGGCCTTGGCGACAACATTTGGCTTATAATTTAATTCTTCCATGGCTTTCGTCACCAACAGTCGCAATTCGCGTGTCACCTGCTCTGGATGATTGATAACACGTGACACTGTCATCTTTGAAACATTAGCTAACCTAGCTACATCTGCTAAAGTTGTCATCAGCCCCTCCTACTTTTCTTATTCATATTCTCGATTTTTTGTGCAAACGTTTTCTTTAATCTATTATATCCAATTCTAGTAAAAAATGCAAAAGTGTTTTGAAGGTTATAACATCTATTTCTTTAGGTAAGAGAAAAACACCAGCATTGCCAGTGTTTTCCTTCTATAGTTCTTCTTTCTGAATCCGAGCCAAGAATTGCTTGGTTCGTTCTTCTTTTGGTTGGTCAAAAATAGCTTCTGGTCGGCCTTCTTCAATAATCTGGCCCCCATCCATGAAAATCACACGGTCGGCTACTGCACGCGCAAAGCCCATCTCGTGTGTCACAACCACCATGGTCATGCCTTCTTTGGCCAACTGCATCATGACAGCCAAGACCTCACCGATTAACTCAGGATCCAAGGCCGAGGTTGGCTCATCAAAATAAATGACCTCTGGACTAGTCGCAATGGCTCTGGCAATGCCAACCCGTTGCTGCTGACCTCCTGATAGCTGGCTCGGATAAGAATCATATTTGTCCGACAGGCCAACCTTGTCCAAGGCTGCCTTACCGATTCTTTCAGCCTCTTGCTTGGGTACTTTCCGAGCTACAATTAAGCCTTCCGTCACATTTTGCAGGGCAGTCTTATTGGCAAAGAGATTGTAGTTTTGAAAAACGAAGGCTGTTCGCTTGCGGATGGCTGCAATTTCCTTCTTTGTCATCTGAGCCAAGTCATAGCTGTCCTCACCGAAGACTAGGTGACCCGCGTCAGCTTTTTCCAAAAAGTTCAATGAACGAAGAAGGGTTGTTTTTCCGGAGCCAGATGGTCCCAAAATAACAACCACCTCTCCTGGATTGACCTCTACATCAATGCCTTTTAATACCTCTTGACCATCGAAGGCCAGTTTTACTCCATTTGCTTGAATCATCTGAACCTCCTAATAGACCGCCAACTTCTTCTCGCCATAGGCTTGAAGCTTGGTCAAAATAGTTGAAAAGAATAGATAGATGAGAGCAACTTCACAATAGAGGGCAAATGGCTCATAGGTCCTTGCCGCAATCTGCTGAGTCGCCATAAACATCTCCAAGACCGTGATATTAGCCGCTAAAGATGTGTCCTTGACCAATCCAATCAAGGTATTTGACAAGGGTGGAAAGGCCACTCGAAAGGCCTGTGGGAGAATAATCCGACGCATGGTCTGGGCAAAACTCATCCCGACAGAATAGCCAGCCTCCAACTGCCCCTTAGGAACGGACTCGATAGAAGCCCGTATGGTTTCCGCGGCGTAGGCACCTGTATTGACAGAAAAAACCAAAACCGCCGATGGAAAGGCATCCAAGACAATTCCTAGACTTGGTAGCCCAAAGAATATCACATAGAGTTGAACCAAGAGTGGCGTCCCTCGAACAACCCAAATATAGAAACGAGCCACTTGTTTGAGAATGGGAATCTGAGCAATTTGCACCAAGGCTGTCCCAATAGCAATGATTAGACCAAAGACAAAAGACAAGATGGTCAGTGGAATCGTCACCAATAATCCTGGGACAAGGATTTGCGTAAATGAATCAATTAATAATTGCCAAACTCTATCTGTCATCGTTTCTCCTATTTATTCTTTATTTGGCTTTAGATACATCCTCACCAAAGTATTTGTTTGAGATTCCAGCTAATTTTCCTTCGCTAGCCAACTCCGACAAAGCTGCATCAATTTCTTTGACAAGGTCATCGTTTCCTTTTGCAACTGGGAAGGCTGTTGTCGATACGTCATCCGTCAAGGTCACAAGCTTAATCGGTGCATCTGCGTGTTGCTTGAGGTAATCCAAATATACCAAGTTGTCATTGATGGTTACATCCACACGGTTTGTATTCAACAATTCAACTGCCTGAGAGAATCCATCCACACCGACAACTTCTGCTCCATTTTCACGCGCCAAATCAGCCCAGTTACTTGTCAAGCTGTTGGCTGACTTCTTACCTGACAAATCTGCAAAACTTGTAATGTCAGTATTATCCTTCTGTGTTACCAAAGCTCCATAGATGTATGTATATGGTGTTGAAAAGTCGTACTTTTCCTTGCGTTCATCCGTAATACCAACCTGGTTGGCAACAGTATCAAAACGGGCTGCATCCAAACCTGCAATCATGGAATCCCATTCTGTTTCAACAAATTCCACCTTAACACCCAATTTCTCAGCAACGGCTTCGGCTACTTCTACATCATAACCGACCAATTTTCCGCTCTCATCATGGTAGGAATAAGGAGCGTAGGCACCTTCAGTACCGATTTGAATAACGCCTTCTTCCTTAATTTGTGCCAAGAGGGTTTGGTCTGAACTACTTGATGAGCTCGTTGATGTTGACGAACTGCAAGCTGCTAAGGTAAAAGCTGCTAGGGCTGTTGTTGCAAATAAAGCTAATTTTTTCATTATAAATACACTCTTTCTTTTTCAGATTTCTCAATCATATCACGAAATGAAGCGTATAACCAATATAAATTTTCTATCAAGGCTATTAAATTTTTTAATCAAGTCTTAGAAATAAGAAAAAGGCCTAGAAGACCTTTTTAACTGATTATACACCAGCTGGTGGGTAAATGTAGCTAACCGTTCCTGCTCCTGTTTCAAGTGGATTGAAAAATCCACGGTAATTTGCTACGGTCATGTTGCCATTATAATTTGATTCCACAATCTGAATCAGACCATTTTCTCCAACTTCGGTCACAACTCCAACGTGGCCATAGCCACCATCTGTCCATACGATGACTGCGCCAACTTTAGGTGTTGTACCGACTTCATATCCTTGTGCTGCTGCACTGGCAGCCCAGTCTCCACCATTTCCCCAATAGTTTCCTACCCACGGTGCTGCTTCCTTTGCACCCCAGGTACATTGACCTACTGGATAAGTGTTAGCTGTGTAGGTTACTGCTACTTCTGAAACCATATTGGTTGCAAGGGCAGCTTGAGCGGCTGCCTCTGTAGCAGCCTTTTCTGCAGCTGCTTTCTCAGCGGCAGCTTTGGCTGCAGACTCTTCCTTTTGCTTTTCCTCCTCTACTTGAATCGTTAATGCCTCAATTGTCGGGGTATCTTCTGTTATGCTATCTGCCTTTGCTAAGTCCTGTCCCAAAGTCAGCATTCCTCCCAACATAGCCATAGCAAGAGCAGTTTTCATTGTTTTGTGAAGTGTTTGTTTATTCATACTCGTCAAATCCTTTCAATTTTCTTCTGCATCTATCCTAACCAACTAATCTTGCACAAGACTTAAAGAAATGTGACTAGTAGGTTAACTTTTTTACAGACAGTTAACAATTAGCTTTCAGCATGCTATAATAGAAAAAAGTCAGGAGGAGAATATGAAAGATATCGTTTTGATTCACGGAACCTGGTGCGATGGTTCTGTTTGGGTAGACTTTGCTACGAAATTGGAACAAATGGGTCTACGAGTCCACACGCCCAACCTACGCCACCATGACTTACCGTATAACGAAGTCGCAAACAAGGTCGGTGCCGTCAGCCTGACAGACTATGCTGATGATTTGGTCGCCTTGGTTGAGAGCCTAGATGAGCCACCACTTCTTTTGGGGCATTCTCTGGGCTGTCTACTAGCCCAAATGGTCGCAGAACGCACTCCGGTGGCTGGCATGATTCTCATGGGACCCGCCCCAACAGCTGAACATCCTGGCCCTCTATCCGACCATGTTAGCCAGCTTTTTACCGCATTTCCTTCGCTGGGGATTCTGGAAAAAGCACATGCCACCCTATAAAAAAGCCTTCTTTAACTACTGTCTAAATGCTCAAGACCCAGAGATAAAGGAGGGACTCTACCAAGGCCTAGTCCCAGAATCTGGCAAGGTCTATACCCAAATGGCATTTCCTTTTTTGGATAAAAGCAGAGCTGCCTATGTTGATTTCAGCAAGATGTCAGGACCTGTCCTCATTATCACTGGAAGCGAGGATAAGATGACCGTTTCTGCCATCGCTCGGAAAACAGCCAAGAATTACAAGGATTCAATCCTGATTTCCCTAACAGGAGCAGACCATATGTACCCGATAGGCAAATTCCAAGACAAGACCCTATCCGTTATCCATGCTTGGTTGAGCGAGAAAAGTTATCTATAAACAGCCAAAAACGACCTCCTAAACGGAAGTCGTTTTCTTGTTATGGCTGGTTATTTCACTACGATATTGACGAGTTTATTCGGAACACTAATCACCTTCACCACTGTTTGCCCAGCGATTTCGGCTTGGACTTTTTCGTCTGCAAGGGCAACTTTTTCAAGTTCAGCTGGTGCTAAGTCTTTGGCTACGGTCAAGCGGGCTTTCACCTTGCCTTTGATTTGGACAACGATTTCCACTTCGCTTTCTACCAGCTTGCTTTCGTCATATGTTGGCCATGCGACATATGAGATAGACTCAGCTGACTTAGTCAAACCTTGCCATAACTCTTCTGCCAAGTGTGGTGCAAATGGGGCAATCAATTGGACAAAGCCTTTGGCGTAGTCGACATAGAGCTTGTCTTCTTTGTTGGCTGCGTTGACAAAAATCATGAGCTGAGCGATAGCTGTGTTGAATTTCAGATCTTCGATATGCTCTGTCACCGTCTTCACAGTTTCATTGTAGACTTTATCAAGCGCTCCGCTATTTTCCGCCACAATCTCTTTAGTAGTCAAGAGGCGATAAACACGGTCAAGGAACTTACGGCTGCCCTCGAGACCTTCTTCCGACCAAGCGATTGACGCATCAAGTGGGCCCATGAACATCTCGTAGACACGGAGGGTGTCCGCACCGAATTGCTCGACCACATCATCTGGGTTAACCACGTTTTTAAGAGACTTAGACATCTTAGCAGGTGCCTGTTCCAACTCCTCACCAGTTTCGATGTTGAAGAAAGAACCATCACGTTTTTCAACTTTATCTGTCGCTACAAGTGCCCCACGGCTGTCGCGGTAGCTAGTTCCCAAAATCATTCCTTGGTTAAAGAGTTTTTGGAATGGCTCTTTGGTCGGCACAACGCCAAGGTCATAGAGGAACTTGTGCCAGAAGCGAGCATAGAGCAGGTGAAGGACCGCGTGTTCAGCACCACCGATGTAGATGTCCACTGGCAACCAAGCCTTGAGAAGCTCCTCGTCTGCCAATTTCTCATCGTTGTGTGGGTCGATGTAGCGGAGATAGTACCAGCTCGAACCCGCCCATTGTGGCATAGTGTTGGTCTCACGGCGACCTTTGACACCATCTTCACGCACCACTTCCAACCAGTCTGTCAAGTTAGCAAGAGGGGACTCCCCTGTACCTGAAGGCTTGATGTCAGAGGTTTTTGGCAATACCAGAGGTAACTCATTTTCAGGTACGGCTGTGGAAGTGCCATCTTCCCAGTGGATGATTGGAATTGGCTCACCCCAATAACGTTGACGGCTGAAGAGCCAGTCACGGAGACGGTAAGAAATTTTCTCCTGACCAAGACCATTTTCTTCCAACCAAGCAACCATTTTAGCAATGGCTTCTTCCTTGTTAAGACCGTCTAGGAAATCAGAGTTGATGTGGGCACCATCTTCTGTGTAAGGTGCTTCTTCTACATTGCCACCTTCCAAAACTGGAATGATGTCTAAGCCAAACTGCTTGGCAAATTCCCAGTCACGCTCATCGTGGGCAGGAACAGCCATGATAGCACCTGTTCCGTAGCTTGCAAGGACATAATCAGCAATCCAGATTGGAATTTCCTTGTTGTTCACAGGGTTGATAGCGTAGGCACCTGTCCAGACACCTGTCTTATCTTTTGCTAGGTCTGTACGGGCAAGGTCTGATTTAAGAGAAGCTTGGCGTTTGTACTCTGCCACAGCTTCTGCCTGCTCAGGCGATGTAATGCTATCGACCAAGTCATGCTCAGGGGCAAGGACAGCGTAAGTCGCACCAAAAAGGGTATCTGGACGAGTTGTGAAAACAGTGAAGTCCTTGTCTGTGTCCTTGATTTTGAAGGTCACATTGGCACCAGTTGACTTGCCGATCCAGTTGCGTTGCATATCCTTAATCGACTCTGGCCAATCAACCTCTTCTAGGTCATTGAGCAAGCGTTCTGCATAGGCTGTGATTTTCAGCATCCATTGACGCATTGGCTTGCGGACAACTGGATAGCCACCACGTTCAGATGTTCCGTCAGGAAGGACCTCTTCGTTGGCGATAGCTGTTCCCAATTCTTCTACCCAGTTTACAGGCACTTCTGCCTCGTAGGCTAGGCCTTTTTCATACAACTTAGTGAAAATCCACTGGGTCCACTTGTAGTAGTTAGGGTCGGTTGTATTGACCTCACGGTCCCAGTCGTAAGAAAAGCCAAGGGCGTTAATCTGACGCTTGAAGTTGGCAATGTTTTCTGCTGTAAAGTCAGCTGGGTCATTTCCAGTGTCCATAGCGTATTGCTCCGCTGGTAGACCAAAGGCATCCCACCCCATTGGGTGAAGAACGTTGTAACCTTGGGCACGCTTGTAACGGCTGAGAATGTCCGTCGCCGTATAGCCCTCAGGGTGACCTACGTGCAAGCCCGCACCAGACGGATAAGGGAACATATCTAGGGCATAAAAGTTTGGCTTTTCTGCATCTGTTCCCGTTTTAAAAGTATGATTTTTTGCCCAAAATTCCTGCCATTTGGGCTCGATTTCCTTGTGATTGTAGAAGCTCATGTCATTTCTCCAATAAAATTGATTATTTTCTTATTATATCACGTTTTTGGGGAATTGGGAAAGACAAAAACAGCCAGTTTTCACTAGCTGTTTTCCCATTTTTACCAAATAATCACACGGTCTTCTTTGGCACGCCACATACCGTCGCCTTCTTGAACACCAAATGTTTCATGGAATTCATCGAAGTTTGGCAACTGGATGTTGGTGCGTAGGTGACCTGGTGCGTGGACATCGACACTCGCCAACATCTGCATGAACTCAGGACGGGCCTTCATTCGCCAGATGCGAGCAAAGTTAGTGAAGAACTCCTCTGCGGAGAAGTCATCCTCTGACTTGGCTGCTTCTAAGGCTGCTGCAATCCCACCAAGGTCGGCAATGTTTTCTGACACGGTCAATTTACCATTGATTTTGGCACCGTAAGAATCCTGACCCTCAAACTGGTCAATGACCTGCTGAGTACGAGCTTCAAAGGCAGCATAATCTTCCTCTGTCCACCAGTTGTTTAGACTACCGTTCTCATCAAAGGAAGCACCGTTTGAGTCAAAGGCATGGGAAATCTCGTGGGCAATGACGGCACCAATACCACCATAGTTAGCTGATGAAGATTGCTCTAGCGAGTAGAATGGTGCTTGCAAAATGGCTGCTGGGAAGACAATCAAGTTTTTCTGTGGGTTGTAGTAGGCATTGACCATGTGGGCTGGCATGCCCCATTCCTTCATATCCACAGGCTTGTTCCACTTGCTCCAACCATGAGCAATGTCAATCTTGTTTAGTTCGATAGCATTTTCCACCAAGGACTTGCTTGGGTCAATAATCTTCTTATAATAACGCTCTGGCAAGGCTTCTGGGTAGCCAATGTAAGGCTTGATAACATTGAGTTTGACAATGGCTTTGTCACGCGTTTCCTGAGCCAACCAATCTGCCGTTTCCAAACGAGATTTGTAGACCTCAATCATCTTAGCGACTTTTGCTTCCACATCGGCCTTGGCTTCTGGTGAGAATTTTTCGCCAGCATACCAAAGGCCGAGAGCTTGGTTAAAGTAGCCTTGTGCCAAGTTGTAGGCTGCTTTTTCTTGGTTTTGAGCCTGCGGTGTACCAGAAAGGGCACGGCTGTAGGCTCCTGCTAGAATACGGATTTCATCCGATAGGAAGGCTGTATAAGCTCCTGCCGCTTTCAAAATCAAGGTCGCCTTCAAAAGCTCCCAATTATCCGCGCTGTATATGTCTTTGGCAGCCTGCCAGAAGCGTTCCTCAGGCACGATAATCTTGTCTGGCGTTTGCCCTAAAATCGCTGTGAAGAAATCATCCAACGGCAACTCTGGTGCCAAGGCAGTAAAATCTGCCCACTCATACGGATGGTAGAGTTTGGCATATTCAGACCCCTCTTCATTTGACAAGACATACTTGGCAATCTTAGCATCCAGTTCCAATCGTTTGTCTAGGAGGTCCTTGATTTCCTCATCGCTGAAACCAAACTTAGGCAAGAGAGCTTCTTGACTCTCTCTCCACATTTTGAGCAATTCTGCTCCTTTTTCATGGCCTTCTTCATAGTAGGTCGTATCTGGCAAGATAATGCCTAGAGAATCTGCCCAGAGGACATTGGTTGTCGCATCCATAAAGTCAGGTGCCACACCAAAAGGCATGAGGTTTGGCTTGCCTGCCAACTCATATTCTGCCAGCTTGCTGGTAAATTCTTCGAAAGAGTTGAGAGCCTTGTACTCTGCAATCAAGGCTTGTGCTGGTTCTGCCCCCAAACGGTCACGGGTTTCATAGTCGGCTACTTGTTTGTGGAAGGCCACGAAGTTTTGCAAAACGCTATCTTCTGGGACATTTTCTCCCGCCAACCATTCGTTAGTCGTGTCAATCATGAGCTTTTCAATCTCATCCGCTAGGTCTGAAAAACCACCAGTTCTTGGCTTATCGTCTGGAATCACGGCTGTTTTTGCCCATTCACCATTGACGTATTCGTAAAAATCATCTTGTAAACGTGTCATTCTATTCTCCTTTGTCTATATGATTACTTACTATAATAACAAAAAAGTCTGAAAATTTCATTTGCCAAACTAAAGTTTTAGGGCATTTTTTAGGAAAAAGCTGACGCAGACTGTCAAAAGGCCCATGACCGAACAAGTGCCAGACATGGTCAGATCAAGCCAGCTGGCAAGCCCAAAGCCTAGACAAATCATCAGAATGGCGCAGCATTGCCCCAAAACTAAAAACTGGAAGAAATGCCGAGACCAAGGCAAAGCTGCCATGCTAGGTGCCACTAGGAAAACAATGACCGCCATAGAACCAACCGCTTCAAAGGAGAAAACCGTTGTCAAAGAAACCAGAAAAAGAAGGCTCCATTCCAGTCTTTGGGTGGTAATCCCCTGTAGTTTGGCCTGCTCCTTGTCCAACAGATACAGCTTGAGTGCTTGAAAGTTGAGAAGAAAGAAGACCAGTAAGACCAGCAGGAGACCGACAGACTTGACCAAGGCTAGCGGCATAGATAGACCATAGAGGTCCAGCCGATTAAGCGGCGCAAAAAGCACCTCGCCCATCAGGACCATGTCTAAGTCCAGATGGACATTACGGGCAAAAAGGGAGATAAGGATAACCGCTAGGGCGAAGAAAAAGGTGAAGAGCAAGCCCGTCGCCGCATCCTGAGCCAGCTTGCGACTGTGCAGCCCTTCAATCGCTAGGACTGTCAGTAAGCCAAAGACCGCCGCCCCAAGCAAGAGCAAGGGAGAGTCTAGGTTTTGACTGACAAAAAAGCCCAACACAATGCCCAAGAGAACTGAGTGGGACAAGGCATCTGCCAACATGGCCTGATTACGCACCACCAAGACAGACCCAATCAAGCCACAAGAAGAACCAACAGCCAGTAAAATCAAGAAGACCTCAAGCATGGACATTCTCCTTTCTGATATAGGTCACATAGGCAAAGGCTACTAGGGACGACACACTCAAACAAACGATGATGGTTGGCCCAGTCGATAAGCCCGTCACAACAGAACTCAAATAGGTTCCGACAAGGGCTGAAAAGCTGGCAATTCCAGCTGCCAATGCTAAGGTTTGGGCATAGGATTTTCCCAGGAGCAAGCCAAAGACGGCTGGTGCTATCAAGAAACTACTCATCAGGATAGCACCGACCACCTTCAAGCCAACCGCAATCAAACTCAGCAGCAAAAACAGGGTTAGGCGGTCAATCTTTTCCACAGGAATTCCCACTAGCTTGGCAAATTGTCTGTCAAATAGATAGAGTTTGAGCGACTGGTAATACCAGCCAAATAAGAACAGGCCAAGCAAAGCAACCAAACAGATGAGCAGGACATCGTCCAACTGCATAAAGGCTGCCTGACCAAAGACATAGTTTTCCAAACCTGCTTGGGCTGCTCCTTGAAAGGCAGCATTGCCCTGAACATACTGCTTGAGAACCAAGCCCAGTCCAAAGAAGGCCGCTGAAACCAGAGCCAAGGCATTGACCCGACTGGTCCGCCCCCTTCGGCAGAGCCAGCCAACCAAACCGTAGGACAGATAGCCTGAACCCACCGCTCCAAGCAACAGAAGCAAGGGCTTGCGTGATTGAAAGACCATATAGGACAGGATAATGCCAGGATAGGCCGCATGCCCCAAGCTATCTCCGATTAAACTTTGTCTGGTCAAGACACTGATGGTCCCGATCTGACTAGCCGCCAGAGCCAAGACTAGAGTTCCCAGTGCCACCGTCCAAAAAGAATAATCCCGTAAGAGTTCAAGCATGACCAAGCCCCTCCTTTAGAAAGAAGGCTGGTTCCTGGCCATAAGCAGCTTGATAGGCTTGCAGCTGATCCACCTGATCCATTGGTCCCTCCGCTACCAAGCGACCATTGAGCCAGATGACATGGTCAAAGTACTTTTCCAAGGTCAGGAGGTCATGGTGGATGACCAGAGAGGTCTTGCCTTCCTGCTGAAACTTCTTCAAACAGTCCATGATAATTTGCTCCGTCGCTTGATCAATTCCCGCCAAGGGCTCATCCATCATATAGAGTTCGGCTTCTTGAGCCAAGGCTCTGGCTAGAAAGACTCGTTGCCGTTGACCTCCTGACAACTGGTCAATCTGCCGATTGCGTAACTCGCTGATCTTCATCTCTTCCAGAGCCTGCTCTGCCTTTTCCTTATCCAAAGAACTTGGTCGACGGAAGAAACCACTGGTGTGGGCAAAGCGTCCCATCAGGACAATATCAAGGACCCTTGCTGGAAACTGCCAGTTGACCTGACTGGCTTGGGGAATATAGGCAACCTTTTTCTGAATGACCTGGTCCAACTGCTCTGACTGACCCAGTAGCGAGACCTTGCCAGTCACCCCTTTTTCTAAGCCCAAGATGGCCTTGAACAAGCTAGATTTCCCTGCACCATTTGGTCCGACCAAGGCTGCACGACAACCCTTGGGTAGCTGAAAACTGACCTGATCTAGAGCCTTGACTTGTCCAGCACCATAGTGCAAGGACAGGTTCTCCACTCTCAGAATTTCTTCCATTTTCCCAACCTTTCTACTGCAAATGCTCCACAATCAACTTGACATTGTGCTTGTACATCTCAATAAATGTCGCCCCGTCTTCCCCTTCTGGTGCTAGAGAATCCGAAAACAACTCCTTGCCCTCACCTGTTACAACAGCCACCTGACCACCTTTTGCTTTTACTGCCTCTTGCAATTTCTCCATACGTTCTGGATTGGTTGTAGACTCTGTAAAGATAGCCTTGATATTATGGTCAATGATTAGGTTAACTGTCTCAATCATGTCACTATTAGCCACTTCTGAGTCGGTGCTCACTCCTTGAGGAGCATAGAGAGTGAAGTCATAACTAGCAGCAAAGTAATTAAAGGCATCATGTGGCGTTACCAAATAGCGACTTTCTTTTGGAATCACACTTAATTCTTTTTCTACCCAGGCATGCAAATCATCTAGCTGCGCTTGGTATTTTTCTGTATTTTTCTGAATCATCTCAGCTTTAGCAGGCAAGAGTTTTTGTAGTTCCTCTGAAGCTACAGCTACAGCTGACTTGTACAAGGGAATTGAAAACCAGAAGTGCGGATCGACAATTTCTTCCCCATCCTCATCCATCGTATTCAAGTCTTTTACATTAAAGTTTTTAGAAACAGCTACTCCGGTCTTCTCCAAAGCTTCAACCATTTTACCTTCAAAGTGCAAACCGTGGTAGAGAACAAGGTCAGCCTTTTGTAATTTTGATAAATCACTAGATTTGGCTACGTACAAATGAGGGTCTTCTCCTGCTGGAATCAGCAAATCACGTTCCACCTCATCGCCTGCCAACTGATAGACCATGTCATTGAGGAAGGAAGTAGTCACAGCCACCCTTGGCTTACTAGAGCCTTCTGTGGTTTGCGATGGACGACAAGCTCCTAGTCCTATTAGGGACAATAGCAGAGCAAAACTGAACAATATTTTCTTCATATAGGTTCTCCTTTTATTTTTATTAAGCACACCTAACTATATAATTAGATTAAGCTAAAAAATTCATTTTGTCAACTGATTTTTAAATTTTTTGATATAATAGTTTCAGTAGAAAGCGAGTTCTCATGACACCAAACAAAGAAGATTACCTAAAATGTATTTATGAACTAGGTCAATTAGACCAAAAAATTACCAATAAACTCATCGCAGAGAAGATGGCCTTCTCCGCCCCAGCCGTTTCTGAAATGCTAAAAAAGATGGTGAATGAGGAACTAATTGAAAAAGACAAGACAGCCGGCTATCTCCTTAGCCAAGCCGCCTTGGAAATGGTCGCCAACCTCTACCGCAAGCACCGACTGATCGAAGTCTTTTTGGTCGAACAGCTGGGCTATTCCCCTGAACAAGTCCATGAAGAAGCTGAAATTTTGGAACATACTGTTTCAGACCATTTTATCAACCGACTGGATAAACTCCTAGGTTATCCCCAAACCTGTCCACACGGTGGCACTATTCCAAAAGAAGGACAGGGTCTAGTAGAACGTTACCAAACCCGACTTTCCCAACTGACAGAAACAGGCACCTACCAACTGGTTCGTATCCATGATTTCTACCAGCTCCTCCAATACCTGGAGCAACATGAGTTAGCCCTCGGTGACCAACTGCTTGTGACGGATTTTGACCACTTTGCCCAGACCATTACCATCCAGTACAAGAACAAAGAACTGGCTATCCCTACAACCATCGCCCATGAATTATTCGTAGAAAAAACCAATCGCCCAGCCTAAACAAGCTGAGCGATTATTTTTTCTTCACATTACGAAAAATGGATCTGGCAACAAAAAACACTTGCCCTAGGATATATACCAAACCCAAAAAAGAACCGATATAAAAACAAGCCAAGAGAAAGAAAGGATGATAGGTTAAGGGTTGGATGACAAACATGAACACGAGCACCAATCCCCACCGCATCCCCCAGGTCATCTTTCTCTGGATAATCCACTCCAGCCTATCTTCTCCAACTGAACTTCTGGTTTCCAGATAGTCTTGATTAAGGTCTTGAAAAAATTTTCTCATATTTCTGCCCACCTCTGCACTTGATAGTTAGCAATTATAAAGTTGCTAACTTCCTCTTAGTATACAGGCATTTCCCCAAAATGTCTACTGTCAATTTTCATCCACCAATCTGCACCAAACCAAATAAAATTTGGAGGAGTAAAATGGAGGCATTATAGAAGCTATGTGCAAGGATACTGTCCGTCATTCGTCTATTGCACATATACAGATAGCCCAGATAAGACCCTGTTATAAAGTGCCCTAAAAATGCTACTGAAAAGCTCCAAGTATGACAATAGGCAAATAGAAGGGCAGAAAATACAATGACCATTTGAGGATGCTTAGGAAAATACTGGGCTGTCTTTTCTAACAAAATCCCTCTGTAAAGAAATTCTTCTAAAACTGGAGCAAACAAGACAACTGAGAGAGCCATCACCCAAAAATTGTCCGAATTTAACTGATTGACTATATCCAAGGCATTAGAATCACTAGTGCTAAGCCCTAAATATTGCCAAAGGAGGTTCAGGCAAGTTTGTCCAGTAAATACCAACGCTGTCATACCGACTATTTTAAAAATATTCAGCTTCTCTCTTGAAAAGACTTGATTCTTCACCATTCCTCGTCTGATGACAGAAAGTAGTGCCAATATTGCAAGACCTAGCCCTATCATGACTGCAAGTTTTAAAAGCACACTCTCTTGAAAGGCTGTTATCCCCATATAAGCCGGAAATTGAATGAGCAAAGTGAGAAGCAAGGTACCCACTGCTAAACCGATGGATTTTATTATTTTCATATTCTACTTATTTTTTATCTATTACAACTAATTCCGAGTTTCATTTTTATATGTATGATAACTCAGAGTTAATATTCCTACTAACCCCAGTATATTTAGAATATACTGCAAGTAGTCTGTCACTCGAAACAAGTTTAGTATTCCCATCATTAATAGTATAAACAAGGGAATAATAGTTAAATGTCCAACTTGACTTGATAGACCCACCGATGTATAATAAACATAGAAAAAGGGAGTTGCCAGAAACAACTACCCCTTGCAGAACCGTTTAAGACGGTGGCTGTTTACAAATTATTTAAAAAATAACCGTTAACCTGCCAAAGTTATAGACGGTTATTTTTTTGTCGTTTTTACCAATTCAAGAACTAACATCACGAGAGCGATAAAAGAAAATAGTCATTCAGTTTACTTTTAGTACTAGGCAACGAGCTGCAGACAGTACTGGAGTACGGCAAAGCGAGTTCAAAGACTCCAATGGAGTCTTTGAAGTTGGAAATAAGGAAAGTACGTTTCCTCGCTCGTCGAAGTAATAAAAGAAAAACTGGATGACTGTACCAGCTACAAAAATGAGTGTTAGCCACTCAAAGGTTGACAAGCAATAACCTCCGACGTGAGAGTTTTGAAACGATATTTTTCAAAACTCGAGCTAGTGCGAGCCCTAGACAAATCTTATAGGATTTGTCGTTGCCAGATGAGTAAGTTCACTTACCAGCTGGCTTGGGCTAGCCTTTCTGTTAGATTTTGATGATTTTCAGAGTAGAACAAAAAGTTCCATTCCACTTCTCTTAATTCTCGTCAACATCTCAGCGCAGTGGTTGATTGGCAGATTTGTTCGTGCTTCGCACTCCAAATCTGACCTAATCAACTGTGCGGGGGCGGTAAGACGAACTCATCTTCTACTAGTTGAGTTCTGTACCGCTCCCACCTACCTTTCAGAAATTAGAGCCACCGTCTTTACTTTTCTGCAAAAACTATTATAGCATATTTAATAAAGAATTGTAGTCCAATTTACACATCAAAAAACCAGCCTACTTGGGCTGGTCTTCTTGGAGTCGCTCTTTAAGGCGACGACGGTACAAAATCTGTGAGGGAATGAAGTAAAGAAAGCTTGCTAAAATAATCCAGCGTTTATCTAAATCGCTAAGATAGATGGCTACTATCAAAACAAAGGCGAGAATTAAATAAAAGAAATGATTGGTCAATAACTTTTTCATTGGGCACCTCCACATTTTCTTGATATTAGTATACCAAATTTACATATAGATGTATAGAGGTCTAGCGATTTTTCGTATCCAAAACAATGGTCACCGGTCCATCATTGACCAGACTGACCGCCATATCCGCCCCAAAAACACCCACTTCAACAGGCACAAAGGCTGACAGGGCTTGGTTAAAGGCATCATAGAGTTGGCTAGCTAGGGCAGGAGCTGCTGCTCCTGTAAAGGCAGGGCGATTACCTTTTTTGGTGTCCGCAAACAGGGTAAACTGGGAAATGGATAAAATCTTGCCCGCCACATCTTGAACGGACTTGTTCATCTTGCCTGCCTCATCTGAAAAAATCCGCATATTGACGATTTTTCGAATAGCATAGTCCAGGTCTTCCTGGCTGTCATCTGGCCCCACACCGACTAGGAGCAAAAGTCCTTGTTCAATTTGCCCATGAATGCTTCCTTCGATGGTCACACTGGCCTGCGACACACGTTGTAATACAATTTTCATCTTATCCGTTGGTCCTTTTCACTGAGTAAACTTCTGGCACCGACTTGATCTTGTCCACCAGACTGGTCAAGGTTGCCAGGTTGGAAATACCAAAGGAGACGTGGATGGTCGCAAACTTCATATCCTTGGTTGGCTGGGCATTGACCGAAGAAATGTTCTTGCTGGCATTGGTCAAGACCTTGAGGACATCGTTGAGGAGACCTGAACGGTTGAGCCCGTAGATATCAATGTTTGCCATGTATTCCTTGGTCGAATTTTCATCCTCCCAACCGACATCAATCAAGCGAACATCATAGTTTTCCTGACTCTTGAGGTTCATACAGTCTACACGGTGAACAGCCACCCCACGTCCCTTGGTGATGTAGCCGACAATCTCATCGCCAGGTACTGGATTACAACATTTGGCAATCCGAATCAGCAAGCCTGACGCCCCTTCAATGACCACGCCACCTTCGTGACGGATTTTCAAACTATCTTTGTTGTCGTGTTTGACTTCGCCACCGTTGACCAATTCGTCCGCGGCAGCCTTTGCCTTAGCCCGCTCAGCTTCTCGGCGTTCTTTCTCTGTCAGACGGTTAAAGACGGACACGGCAGAGATTTCTCCAAAACCAACTGCCGCAAAAAGGGATTCGTCGGTCTTATAGCTGGTCTTTTGCAGGACCTCATCCATGTGGCGGCGATCCAGATATTGGTTGGGAACGTAGCCGTTTTCTTGGAGCAGGTTCTGGAGCATTTCACGCCCCTTGGAGACGGAAAGTTCCTTGTCCTGGTTTTTGAAGAACTGCTTGATTTTATTACGGGCCTTGTGAGTTTTAACCAAGTTGACCCAGTCACGACTTGGGCCGAAAGAGTTGGCAGAAGTGATGATTTCCACCTGGTCGCCCGTCTTGAGCTTGGTCGTCAGAGGCACCATACGGCCGTTGACCTTGGCACCTGTCGCTCGCTCACCGACCTTGGTATGAATTTCATAAGCGAAGTCAATCGGTACAGAATCCTTTGGCAATTCACGCACAGCACCATCTGGCGTAAAGACGTAAATACGTTCTGTAAAAATATCGTCCTTGACAGAATTTACAAAGGTTTGCGCATCCCCAGCCCCTTCTTGGAGTTCAATCAGGTTGTTGATCCAGCGCAACTCTTTTTCGCTGGCAGTTGCCTTGCCACCACGCTTGTAGGCCCAGTGAGCCGCAACCCCGTACTCTGCAACCTGGTGCATTTCTACCGTCCGAATTTGGAACTCAATCGGTCCCTTTGGTCCATAGACTGTCGTATGGATGGACTGGTAGCCATTGGCTTTTGGACTGGCAATGTAGTCCTTGAAACGACCCGGCATCGGCTTCCATAATTCATGGATGTAGCCAAGCATGGCATAGACATCGCTTGGAGTATCCATCAAGCAGCGAATAGCTGTCAGATCATACAGTTCGTCAAAGCGTTTTTTCTTATCGTGCATCTTCCGATAAATAGAGTAGATATGCTTGGGACGACCATAGATTTGACCGTGAAGATGGCGCTCCTCTGTGTATTCCCTCAACTTGTCGACGACTTCATTGACCAACTCTTCCCGTTCGCGTCGTTTCTCCCTCATCATGTGGGTAATCTTGTAGAACTCAACTTCATTGAGGTAACGGAAGGATATGTCTTCCAATTCCCACTTGATAGAAGAAATACCTAGACGGTGGGCAAGGGGAGCATAGATTTCCATTGTTTCACGTGAAATCCGTTCCTGCTTGTCCTTGCGCAAGTGTTTAAGGGTCCGCATGTTGTGAAGGCGGTCTGCCAGTTTAACCAGAATGACCCGCATATCTTGGGACATGGCAATCAGCATGTTGCGGTGGTTTTCAGCCAACTGCTCCTCATGTGACTTATACTCAACCTTACCCAGTTTGGTCACACCGCCGACAATATGGCGAACCTCTGGTCCAAATTCAGCCTCCATATCATCCAGAGTTACCTCAGTGTCTTCTACTACGTCATGCAAGAATCCGCAAGCTACGGTTACCGCATCTAGCTTGAGCCCTGCCAAAATCCCTGCCACTTGGATAGGGTGGACAATGTAGGGTTCGCCTGACTTCCGAAATTGAAGTTTATGAGCTTCAGTAGCATAGTTCAAAGCTTTCTCAACAAAGGCCACATCATCAGCTGGAAGATAGCTTGCTGTCAGTGCAACAACTTCCTCGCCAGTGTAATTGATTTCTTTCATTTACTTCTCTCCCTAACTATTTCCTATTATTTTACCATTTTCACTGGAAAAGAAAAAGGAATCTAACAACATAAGACTACTAATTACAAACAATCCAAACCAAGTTCAGATTCGGCGAACGTTCCTTTTTTTATTGTTTTTCTTACTATTTTCACTTGTTTTTCAATCAAACGTTCAGAATTAGTCTTGATTTTTGCATTCCTTAACTGTATAATGATTGTAGAAGATTATTACAAAAAGAAAATGGAGGATTCTTATGAATTTTCGTTTCAGTAAGTGTGCTGTAGCACTCACACTAGCTCTCTTAGCTGCAAGCAATCCAAAATTAGCTCAAGCCGAAGAGATTCTCAACACAACTCCAGCTTCTTCAACAGAAGCAAGTCAGGCTGTACCAGTTGAATCTGACACCACAGAGGAAGCTGATAATACAGAATCTCCTGTTCCAGCCACTACCGAAGCTGAAAATCCAAGCTCTTCCGAGACAGCTGAAACTAGTGATCCTACAAGCGAGACAACTGACTCAACTGCTTCAGAAGCACGCACGGTCGCTCCTGCTGCAACTGAAACTAGTCAGCCTGTTGAAGGACAAACTGTTGATGTTCGCATTCTCGCAACAACTGACCTCCATACGAACTTGGTCAACTATGACTATTACCAAGATAAACCAGTGGAAACGCTTGGTCTGGCAAAAACAGCTGTTCTTATCGAAGAGGCAAAAAAAGAAAATCCAAATGTCGTATTGGTAGATAATGGAGACACCATTCAAGGTACTCCTCTTGGAAATTACAAGTCTATCGTTGATCCTATCGAAGAAGGTGAACAACATCCTATGTACGCCGCCTTAGAGACTCTGGGATTTGACGTCGGCACACTTGGCAACCACGAATTTAACTACGGCCTTGCCTACCTCGAAAAAGTAATTCGTACAGCCAACATGCCTCTAGTCAATGCCAATGTCCTCGATCCGACTACGAAAAACTTTCTCTACACCCCTTATACCATTGTGAAAAAGACATTCACAGACACCGAGGGTAAAAAGGTTACACTAAATGTCGGTGTTACAGGGATTGTTCCCCCTCAAATTCTCAACTGGGACAAAGCTTATCTAGAAGGAAAAGTGATTGTTCGTGATGCAGTTGAAGCCGTTCGCGATATTATCCCAACCATGCGAGAAAATGGCGCAGACATCGTTCTGGTCCTTTCCCACTCAGGTATCGGCGATGACCAATATGAAGTCGGTGAGGAAAATGTCGGTTACCAAATCGCCAGCCTGTCAGGAGTTGATGCGGTTATCACAGGTCACTCCCACGCAGAATTCCCAGGAACAGCCGAAAAACCAAGCTTCTATGCTAAATACTCTGGCGTGGATGATACAAATGGTAAAATCAACGGCACTCCTGTCACCATGGCGGGTAAATACGGTGACCACCTCGGCGTCATCGACCTCAATCTGGTCTTTAAAGATGGCAAATGGACAACTACTTCTAGCAAAGCGACTATTCGTAAAATCGATACAAAATCATCTGTAGCAGATAGTCGCATCATCGACCTTGCTAAAGAAGCCCATAACGAAACCATCAACTATGTGCGCCAACAAGTCGGTGAAACAACTGCTCCAATCAACAGCTTCTTTGCCCTTGTTCAAGACGATCCTTCTGTACAGATTGTTAACAATGCACAGATTTGGTATGCAAAACAACAGTTGGTGGGTACTTCAGAAGCTAATCTACCAATCCTATCTGCGGCTGCACCATTTAAGGCTGGTACTCGAGGCGATGCTTCAGCCTATACAGACATTCCTGCTGGCCCAATCGCCATCAAGAACGTAGCAGATCTTTACCTCTACGACAACGTTGTAGCCATCTTAAAAATCAACGGTGCCCAACTCAAAGAATGGTTGGAAATGTCCGCAGGGCAATTCAACCAAGTTGACCCAAGCTCAACAGAGCCACAAAACCTAGTCAACACAGATTTCCGCACTTACAATTTTGACGTTATTGACGGAGTAACTTATCAGTACGATATTACGCAACCAAATAAATACGATCGTGATGGTAAGGTAGTCAACGAAACTGCCAGCAGAGTTCGGAATCTGCAATACAATGGGCAAGATGTGACAGCTGATCAAGAATTCATCGTGGTGACCAACAACTACCGTGCAAACGGTACTTTCCCTGGGGTCCGCGAAGCTTCTGTCAATTACTTGCTCAACCTGGAAAACCGCCAAGCCATCATCAATTATATTATCGCTGAGAAAGTTATCAACCCTACAGCAGACAATAACTGGACCTTTACAGATAGCATCAAGGGACTCGACCTCCGCTTCTTGACAGCAGATCGTGCGAAAGAATTGGTAGCTAATCAAGAAGGGCTGGTTTACCTCCAAGCCTCAGCTGAAAACGAAGGATTTGGCGAGTTCAAGTTTGTCTACACTGAGCCAAAAGTCGTGACTCCTCCAACTGGACAAACAGCTACTGATAATCAAACTTCATCTGGTCAATCTGGTGTTCAAATTACACTTCCGTCTGGTCAGGTCATTACCCTTCCAGCCGAAAAAACAACAGCACCTGCACCAAAACACAAACTTGCTACTACAGCTAAGACAAGCACTTCCTCCGCAACAACTCAAGCAGGACAAAAAACACTCCCTGCAACTGGTGAGGCAAGTTCTATGCTTAGCCTGATCGGCTTCAGCCTAATTGGCCTTGTCGGTGCTTTCCGCAAGAAAAATGAAAACTAATGTAAAATAGTAAAGAGCTCGGATAAGCAACCGAGCTCTTTTAGTCTATTAAAAAAATGACCAAATGACAGCAATCACGATGGCTGGCAGCATGTTGGCAACGCGAATCTTTTTGTCCCAGATGATATTGACTCCGACACAAAAGATGAGGGCGGAGCCGATAAAGGAGAGATTAGCAAGGGCCTGATCCGTCATCAGAGGTTCAATCAGGCGTGCCAAAAGAGTCACAGAGCCTTGAAAGAGAAAGACTGGCACTGCTGAAAAACCTGCTCCCTTGCCCAAACTCGAGGTCATAATCAAAATGATAACAAAGTCCAAAATACTCTTTACGGCCAACAAGCGATAATCACCCGTCAATCCATCTTGGATGGCCCCTAGTATGGCCATAGCACCGATACAAACGGTCAATGACGCTGTCAGGAAAGCATCTAAGAATTGCCCATCTTGGCTGTTTCCTGACTTTTCTCGGAGCCAGATACCCAAGCGCTCAAACCAACCTTCGATATGCAGTACTTCCCCAATCAAGGTTCCCAAGGCTAGACTAAGAACCAAAAGCATGCTATTTTGACTTTTGAGTTGACCGTCAACTACTGTCAACAGTCCTTCTAAACTACCTGAAATTCCTAAAAATAAAACAGCTAGCCCGCTCGCCACCGTTAGTCCTGACTGATGCCGTTCTTTAAGCAAGTGACCAAACCAAGACCCTAGCACACCTGCTAGGGCGATGGCCACTGTGTTGATAATCGTACCTAAAGCAAACATGAATCTACCTCAACAATTCCGTCGCGTAGCTAATAGCAGAAAGAGCATAGAGTGGAGCTGTTTCTGCTCGGAGGATGCGAGGTCCTAGACCTGTCTTGACCGCTCCTGCTCCTTCGAAAGCAGCTACTTCCTCAGGCGAAACGCCACCTTCAGGACCGACGATGACCAGAACTGATTGACCAGTTTCTAAGCCAGATAAGGTCTTCACCAAATTGGTCTGTTCGCCCTCCTTGGCGGCTTCTTCGTAGGCTAGGATAATCTGGTCAAATCCTGTCAACTGAGCTAGGAAATCCGCTTTTTTCTCAAATAAACGAACTGCTGGAATCCGATTGCGTTTGCTTTGCTCGGCTGCTCCTTGGGCGATTTTTTCTAGCTTATCTGCCTTTTTAGCTAATTTTTTGCCGTCCCATTTGACCACTGACCAGTCCGCTGGAAAGGCCCAGAGGGCTGTCATGCCTAATTCCGTTGCCTTTTGGGCGACAAATTCTAACTTATCTCCCTTGGGAAAGCCCATGGCAATGGTAACGGAAACGGGCAATTCAACATTGTCTGCCAGTTCTTCGATGATTTCAACAGATTGGTTCTGGCTATCTACCACGCGCGCCAAGCGTTTGATCCCATCGTCAAAGACGAGGACAATCTGGTCATCTGCCTGCAATCGCATGACAGAAAACATATGCTTGGCGGTGTCCTTATCGCTAATCTGGAACACGCCTTGCGGTGCTCTGCCATTGACAAAATACTGCTGCATCCTAGCCTCCAATCACACCTGAGCGGTCAGCCGTCTTCTTAAAGACGCAGCAATTCCACTCACCCTGCATCATGTGAGTCTCAAGGAAGAAGCCAGCCGCCTCCGCAGATGCTCGCACCATGTCCCACTTGTCCGCGATGATGCCGCTCATAATCAGGTAGCCCTCGTCCTTGACCAGACGGTAGGCATCCTCGGTCAGATGGATGAGAATGTCCGCCAAGATGTTGGCAACGATAACTTCTGCTTTAATATCAACGCCACGAAGCAAGTCACCTGCCGCGACATGAATATTGCTAGTGTGGGCGTTGAGGTCAATGTTTTCCTGAGCTACACGCACCGCCACTTCATCTAAATCGTAAGCAAAGATTTCCTTAGCCCCAAGAAGAGAGCTCGCAATGGAAAGGACGCCTGAACCTGTGCCGACGTCGATGACCGTTTCACCACCACGCAGGACCTGAGAAAGAGCAAAAAGGCTCATCTTAGTGGTCGGGTGGGTTCCTGTACCGAAAGCCATGCCTGGATCCAGGCGGATAATTTTCTCACCTGCAGTCGCCTCATAGTCCGTCCAAGACGGTACAATAGTCAAATCGTGGGTAATGCGAGCTGGCTCATAGTATTTCTTCCAGTTGTCCGCCCAGTCTTCCTCTGCCAATTCCTGACTTTCTAAGCTAATCTGACCTGTTTCCAAGCCAAAGCCTGTCAAATCCGCCAAACGAGTAGCCAAATCTGCCTTAACTTCCTCAATATCTACAGTATCAGGATAATAGGCCGTAATCGCAATCATATCCGACTGTTCCACCTCGGGATAGAGTTCACCAAAACGGTCCTCCTGCCCCACATAGTCAGCCGAGTCGCTAATAGCCACCCCCTGACTGCCCGTTTCAATCATCAGATTTGAAACTGCCTCTTCTGCATCACGATGCACGTGAATGGTTAATTCTTGCCATGAGTTCATGTTTGTTTCCTTTTCTTTTCTATGCGTCAATCACTGTATTATTGTACCGATTTCTAGCCCATTTTACAAGTTAATACTATAAGGTAAGTAAAATCAAAATAATTTTCGAATAAATGAAATGACAGGAAAATCTGAGCGGTGGTTCTGATTTCTGAAAGGTGGTGGTGCCTATGCAAATAGACGCAAAATCCAACGGAAAGGAGAACCTAATTTGTCAGCAGATGAACTAATGGTCATCATAGCTTTTGCAAGCTTACTTGTAAATATGCTTGGTTTGATCATTACAATCATCGTAACCATGCTAGATAAAAAATAGACCGCCCATGATTTCAAGCTGGCGGTCTATTTTGTCCAAAAGCTGAACCATCGTTATGGTCCTGTCAGGGCGTTGAGCTGGAACTCAACGCCTTTTCTATTTTTATAATAGCAAAAGTTTCGCCTGCAGTCAAGCAAGAGAGAAAACGGAATGTCAAATAGAATCTATTACCCTCAATTCTATACCTACTGCACCGTACTGTTCTAATTGTTCTCGTGAATAGTAAACTTCCATATCTTCTGGTTTCGCCTCTCTGATACTGCTTTGCGTATACCCACAAGACAATAAATCCAGTTCTTTGTATAACTGAGCAAAATTATCAAATATGTGAAGATCTAATACTTCCACATCGATCGTTTGCGTCTGATTTTCTGTACAATAAAAACGGATAAAATCTCCAATGCGTATATTCTTTCGCTTCTCATCATAAAGTCGTAGCTCAATGGTCTTCTGACCAGACTTCATCATTTCAAAAGGTTTTGGAGCCAGTAACATTTCATGAACCATCTCAATACCTCGGATATGGGTAAAATTCCCCTTCCACCAAGTCTGCTCTGCCTTTTTCAAAAGCCTCTCCGTCCCAAGCAATCGCAAATTCTTGGGCCTCTGGGTCCGCCAAAAAGTCCATGAGGTCGTCTAAACCTTGGTCGGCGGTGTCCTTGAGAAAACCTGCGAAGTAGGTCAGAAACTCTGCTGAAAAGCCCTTCTTGGCGTCAAATGGCAGAGCGACCAGGTAGTCTTCCGCGTCAAAGCGAGACTTGTCCTGATTGTAGAAAAGGACATACTCCTCCAGGAAAATATCCTCCGCAGAAGCATTGCCTTCGTCGTCCACCGTTTCAATTCCAGCCACATTTTGTGCTTCCAAGATAAACGCCAACTCAACAGCATGATTTTTCTTGTCCCAGTTGAGCTCATAATCATAAGTAAAATGTTTATCTAGTGCCACTTCCAGCACATCTAAAAAGCCATGTTTCGCCATTCTATCTCCTCTTTTCTATAAATTCCAATAAATTTATTTCTCGACCATATTTGACGGAAGCCCGCTTGTCTTTCTCCAAAATGGACTTGGTTAAATCTAGTTGATTCACCGCTGCCAAGGCTACAGCATAGTGAATAACATCAGCTAATTCTTCTGCCAGACGAGCAGAGCTATCGTCTTCGCCATCCATCATCTTACGGCCTGCACGTTGATTCAGTAGCTCTGCCACTTCACCAATTTCCTCCACTAATTTCATAAAGAGACTTTGCTCTGGAACTGTCGTCCCATAGTGGTCACGCAAGTATTCTTCCAAAACACTCACCGTCAACTCCGCCATCTTCGTTTCTCTCCAAATCCTAAAATTGTAGTATAATGATTATACCATAAATGCACTGAAAGGAAGCCTATGCCAGCCAATCTCGCCCTTCGTATGCGGCCAAAATCCATTGATGAGGTCATCGGTCAGGAACACCTGGTCGGTCCTGGAAAGATTATCCGCCGCATGATTGATGCCAATATGCTGTCGTCCATGATTCTCTACGGTCCGCCAGGGATTGGCAAGACCTCGATTGCGTCTGCCATTGCTGGCACGACCAAGTATGCCTTTCGGACCTTTAACGCCACGACCGACAACCAAAAACGCCTACAGGAAATCGCTGAAGAAGCTAAATTTTCTGGCGGTCTGGTCCTCATGCTCGATGAGATTCATCGCCTCAACAAGACCAAACAGGACTTTCTGCTTCCTCTTTTGGAAAATGGCAATATCATCATGATTGGGGCAACGACTGAAAATCCCTTCTTCTCAATTCTGCCTGCCATTCGTAGTCGGGTGCAGATTTTTGAATTGCAACCTTTGCAAACCAGCCACATCCGACAGGCCTTGGAACTGGCTCTGACAGACAGCGAACGTGGTTTTGACTTCCCCATTACCATTGAGCCTGAGGCTCTGGACTTCCTAGCCAATGCCACCAACGGTGACCTGCGTGCCGCTTATAACTCGCTAGAACTGGCTGTACTTTCGACCAAGGAAAGTGACGACGGTAGCCGCCACATTGACCTGGACGCTGTGGAAAATAGCCTGCAAAAATCCTACATCAGTATGGACAAGAACGGCGATGCCCACTACGACATCCTCTCCGCCCTGCAAAAATCCATTCGGGGTAGCGATGTCAATGCCAGCCTCCACTACGCTGCCCGTTTGATTGAGGCCGAAGACCTGCCTAGTCTGGCTCGTCGCCTGACGGTCATTGCCTATGAAGACATCGGCTTGGCCAATCCAGAGGCACAGATTCATACGGTAACTGCCCTTGAAGCCGCCCAGAAAATCGGCTTTCCAGAGGCACGAATCTTGATTGCCAATGTGGTAGTCGATTTGGCCCTTTCTCCCAAGTCCAATTCTGCCTATCTGGCTATGGATGCAGCTCTGGCTGATTTGCGGAAAAATGGTCATCTACCCATCCCAAATCACCTGCGGGACGGCCATTATGCTGGTAGTAAGGAGCTGGGAAATGCTATTGGCTACCAGTATCCGCATGCCTATCCTGAAAAATGGGTGGACCAGCAATACCTGCCCGATAAGTTACTGAATGCGGACTACTTCACCGCCAACGACACCGGAAAATACGAGCGTGCCTTGGGCATGACCCAAGAAAAAATCAAACATCTAAAACAAAATAAGAAAAAAAGTTGATAACGTTTTCATTTTTTGCCGATTTTCTCTTGATTTTTTTAAAAAATGTGGTAATATTAAATCATAAATAAGAACTGCTGTGGTATACGAATTCATACCTATGTGTTGACCGACTATTTTTGTATTACTAGGGAGACAAAGATCTTTTGGCAGTATGCAGGCTGGTACACCCAGAAGCAACTAAGTCAAAAACACGTCACCCACCTGCTTCTAGCGTGCGGGATCAATACAATCTTTGAATAACCGGTACCAATACAGCATTTTTATTTTTTTATCCTTCCTTAGCTCAGCTGGCAGAGCAGCGGACTCTTAATCCGTGGGTCGTAGGTTCGATCCCTACAGGGAGGATTGGTTGATATGAGGAAAGTCTTGATTTATCAAGGCTTTTTCTCGTTTTTTGAGTGAATTTGTCAAAAAGAACCCTTTCACATTGTGAAGGGCTATTTTTTTAACTTATCCCACAGGACAACTCGTTTTTCCTGCAATGATTTCTGCACATCAATAATGCGTTGGTTGGTCGATCCTCTAAATTGCAACATGAGGTTGCGTTTGCTTTTGTCATAGCGGCCGTCAACTAGAATATCTAAATAGGATAGTAACTCTAACTTATCCGGAGTTTCTAACATCATTTCTTCCCATGTGTAGCCTGTCCAGGACCAAATGTCCTTGTCTGGCAATTCATCCCGCACCCGCTTGACGAGGGGAAGGACGGTCCCTGTATTGAGAAAGGGCTCCCCACCCAAGAGGGTCAGGCCCTGCACATAGGGTTGGGCCAAGTCTGCTAAGATGCGGTCTTCCAGCTCCTTGGTGTAGGGAATGCCGGCCTTGAAGGACCAGGTGGCGACATTGTAACAGCCCGGACAGTGAAAGGGGCAGCCGCTGACATAGAGGGAACACCGCACGCCTTCACCGTCCACAAAATTAAAGGCCTTGTAGTCCATAATCCGTCCCTGACTGAGTTCCTCACTCTTCCACTCGCCCGGCTTGGGATTGTTCCAGGTCTGTTCCGTCATAGCTGCCTCCTTCTCTTAGTCAATCCAGTAACGTTCTACTCCTTCTCGGATATCTTCTAATACACCACCACATGCCACAATCGTTTTGCGACTAGCCTCATTGTCTGTCGAGCAGGTCACGAGGACTTTGGAAATATTTTTACTAGCCGCCTCCTGCAAACCAAGTCGAAGTTGTTCCTTGGCATAGCCCTTTCCTCGCTCGGTCGGGCGAATGGAATATCCGATGTGACCGCCTTTATTGAGCAGGAAATCGTTGAGCCGTAGGCGTAGACTGAGAAAGCCAAGGGCTCGACCTGTCTGGTCAAATGACACATACTGAATAGAGGGAACAAATCCTTCTGGCAGGTTGATGCCTGCCTCATGGTCTTGGTTTCCCAAAATCCAGTCTTCAAAGTCCACATCTTTGGAGATAAACCCTCCGTCCATAGCAGAGCCTGCTTTTTCAAATTCCGCTAGCATATCCAAAATCGTTTCCTTATCTGCTATAGTCGGTCTTCTTAATTCCATTCTAGCCTCCATATTGTCTCTTGAAAAATTCACTGATGATGTCTATATCCAGTCCCAAGTCCTGCACAATTTCTGCTTTGTGGAAATCGTCATAGTTGTCCTTACCGCTCCAAACAAAAGAATTGGTCACAATCTGATAGATCTTATCTGACTCGACTGCTCTGCTATTGACCACAAAACCCTCGCCGCCCGGGACAATGCCCCACATCTGAGGGTGGAGGCCTGTCTGTAGGTCGGAATCCCCTTTTTCTCATTACCCTCCCGAATGTTCGCAATCAGTTGCGCCTTCTTTGGAAAATTCTCCATGTAGGAATGCATATCATTGGTATGGAGAATACTAATATCTGTATAGTCCATACTATTTTTTCTTATTTTTTGCTTGTTTGAGCAATTCCTGCACACGCGCTTTTTTATCCTGCTTCACATTAGAATTCTTCTCATGATAGCGTGTCACCAGGGCCTTCCCCTTATCGTCTAATTGATATTTTCCCATTGTTTTCTCCTTTTTTGAACATAGCAGAGCTATTACATTTTTCTCCCTATTATAACAAACTTCCGTAGTTCCTCAAAACCACGGAAGCCCTCATGCCCTTCTTTATAAGCTCGACCCATTCATGTGTTTCACACGCGCCGAAATTTCCTTGTGACGGCCTTTTACCATCGGACGGGCCTGTGGATTGCCTAGATAACCACAAGTTCGTTTAACAACATCCACCGACTTAGGATCGCTATTCCCGCAATTTGGACACTTGAAGCCACGCTCCGTCGGCTCAAAATCGCCCTCAAAATCACAAGCGTAGCAATGGTCAATCGGGGTATTGGTCCCCAAGTAACCAACACGGTCATAAGCATAGTCCCAAACAGCTTCCAAGGCCTTTGGATTTTGTTGCAGCACAGGGTATTCACAGTAATGGATAAATCCACCACTAGCACCTACAGCAGGATAAATTTTCTCAAAGTCCAGTTTTTCAAACGGTGTTGGATTTTTGCGTACATCATAGTGGAAACTGTTAGTGTAATATTCTTTATCTGTAATGTCCTTAACGATGCCAAATTTCTCTGTATCCATACGGCAGAAGCGGTCTGTCAGGCTTTCAGATGGTGTCGAATAAACTGAGAAATGATAACCATATTCATCCGACCAATCTTCAACCAAGTTTTTCATTTTCTTGATAATATCCACCGTAAAATCTTTTGCCTCTGGGTTGGTCTCCCATTCGCCACCGTAAAATACTGTTGCGACTTCATACAAACCAATGTACCCCAAAGATACGGTTGCTCGACGATTTTTAAAGACTTCATCTACTGCGTCTGTCTTAGCCAAGCGTTTGCCGAATGCCCCATATTGATAGAGAATTGGAGCATTGGCCGGGGTTGCCTCTTTCACTCGTTCCACACGATAGATCAGGGCATCCTTGGCAATGGCCATGCGTTCTGCAAATATTTCCCAGAACTTATCCATATCTCCTGCAGACTCCATGGCAATCCGTGGCAAATTGACGGTTACGACACCGAGGTTCATACGACCAGATGTCACATCCTGCCCATTTTCATCCTTCCAACCTTGAAGGAATGAGCGGCAGCCCATTGGCACCTTGAAGGAACCTGTCAACTCAACAATCTTGTCATAAGAAAGCATATCTGGATACATACGCTTGGTTGCACATTCAATCGCCAATTGCTTGATGTCATAGTTTGGAGAATCTGGCTCCAAGTTCAAGCCACGCTTAACTGTGAAAATCAGCTTTGGAAAGATAGCTGTCCGTCCTTCGCGCCCCAGACCCTTGATACGAATGTTCAAAATCGCTTTTTGAATTTCTCGCTCAAACCATGATGTCCCTAGGCCAAAACCGAGTGAGGTGAAGGGTGTTTGTCCATTGGAAGTAAAAAGGGTGTTGATTTCATACTCCAAAGACTGCATAGCGTCATAGATGTCTTTTTGCGTTTTAGCACGCGCATATTCTTCTTGCTTGTCTGCTAACACCCAATCCTCGGCGTCTTTCAAATGCTTTTGGTAATTAAGTTCCGCATAGGGCGCCAAAACTTCATCGATACGGTCAGCTGAGCAACCACCATATTGACTAGAAGCCACATTGGCAATGATTTGTGAAATCTGAGCCGTAGCTGTTTGAATTGATTTTGGACTTTCTACATCCGCATTTCCTATCTTGAAGCCTTGCGCCAACATTCCTTTGAAATCAATCAAACAACAGTTAGTCATTGGTGTATAAGGGCTGTAATCCAAGTCATGATAATGGATGTCCCCCTTTTGATGGGCATTGGCCACATGAGCTGGCAATAACTTAAGACCGATTGACTTGCCAACAATCCCCGCTGTCAGGTCCCGTTGAGTGTTGAAAACATCCGCATCTTTATTAGCGTTTTCATTGACCACAGACTGATCTTTGCTCAACAGCTTATGAATCTCAAAATTAATATCGGTAGCCTGATGACGGCGAAAATCACGGTGTGTTCGGTATTGAATATAAAGTTCCGCCAAATCATACAAATGAGCCTTTAACAATTCCTGTTCAACGACCGTTTGAATTTCGTAAATTTGAACATCTTTCTCAAATCGGCGACCAATTTCAGCCAAAACAGCTTCTAATACAATTTTTAAACCTGCCTCTGAAACAGGATGTTCTAATTCTTGGTTTGCCCGCCGAAGAGCAGAAAAAATCTTATCCTGGTCAAAGGATACTGTCCGTCCATCACGTTTCAAAACCAATAATTCTATACTCGGTAAGACATTTTCTTGCACATTCATCTGACTGGCCTCCATTTTTCACTGCTATTAGTGTAACATTTCACAAAATAAAAATCAATATCTTGTGCCAAAAAATATAAAAATAGAAAATCCACACTAAATATAGACCTCGTTTCTGAAAAACAAATGAAAACAAGAGCCTATTCTGACTCTTGTTTTCTAGTCCATAAAAAGTACAGGTTAATAGCACAGGCCACTAAAATCACAGCAGGCCAAAGCAAGTTGATGACAGGAATTCTGCCAACATTCACCGCAAGAAAGAGGATATTCCACACCACTCCCAAGCTATAGACAATCGTCAGTATAATTTTCATAAAACACTCCAACAAAATGATAGTGCTATTATACTACAAACGACCGTTGATGTCCTTGATTTGTCGCTCCATTTTCCGATGGTTTAGGAAAAATAACAGAGCGTATATCAAGACAAAGATAAACCAGAAAAAGAGAAGAGCCCCAAGTTTCACGGGAAACCAGCCAGCCAAAATGCCCAGCGGTATAAAGCCTAAAGCTGTGATGCCAAAATGCGTTGCCGTCATTCGTAGAAGGCTCCAGTCCTGTTCAAAAATCTTGTCTGCCAGCTGGAACAAGAGACCGATTGCCGCCCAAACGACTACACAAATCATCATGACGGTTACTTGACTAAAGTTGCTCAGGTAGTAAGCCCCCATGGTTGAAAAGGGATTGAGAGGAAAGTAGGTTCCCTGTCCGAAGACGGCTGATGTGATAATGGAGATAATAGTTCCGATGGCAATGCCTAAACTAGCTGATAAGATGTATTTTTTCATAGTCCTAACCTTTCTTTGATAACTTTTAGATAGCGACGGGATGAGTAGGTGACCGACCCATTCTTCATGACCAGTTTGACCAGACCGTTGGCAGTCAGTTTGAGGTGGTCCAGTTGCTTGATGTGAATGATTTCCGACTGGGAGATTTGTAAGAAGTTTGCTGGTAAATCTTCCTTGACCTGATACAAGCGTAGGTTGGAAGTATAGACATTTTCTACTGTTTCCACTTGCAAGAGCCTATCTTCTAGATATAGCCTGACAATCTCTTCATGCTCCAAAAGATATACCTGCTCCCCTTTTTTGACTGTCAGCCTAGATGTCTGCTTGTCTAAGTTTTGAACATAGGCCACCAAGTTAGTAATCTGCTCAGACATAGCTTGAGCTTCAATGGTTACTAAGTCTTCTACAATATCTGATGAAATAGCTAGTTTTACTTTCATAATGCTCTCCTTTCTCTTTCTGCCCTTATTAAACACCATTTCTCGAGTGGTTTCAAGGGCTTTTGGCTATGTGGTTGTTTTTCAGCACTAAACGGCAAAAAAGCCAGAACGTTTGTCCTGACTTAGTCATTCTTTAGAAAAGTTAGCCCCGTCACTATCTGCCAAGCTGTGATAGGATAGACGGTTAAGCGTTCATAAATGGCCATTACCGCCACTTGATTTTCTGCGATTGCCGTCTGCAACAATCCTGCAGCGACAAAACCACATAAGCCAAGAAGGATGCTCATGAAGCGATAGGTTATTTTTTTCTCAGATAGGAAAAGACCTGTCAACAGCAAGGTGCTATTGCCCATCATAAAGGACAGACGAGCTCCAAGTCCATGTAAGCCGTCCTGACCCGGTACACCACCTTGGAAGAAACCAACCAAGAGACTCCCTAGACCAAAGAGGGTAACTATAAGCAGGATAAGGATTGCCAAAATTGGATGTCTTCGCCTTATCTTAGAGAAAATAAGCAGAGCATAAGAAAAGACAAAGCCAAGTGCAGTTAGAATAAAGCCGCTATTCATAACAATCGCCCAATTCGAAAAGTTTTCTGGCACACCAGCTACCTGCTGGCCATTGTATACCCCAAGAGCTGAAATAAACTGCCGACCATAGACATAACTAAGCGGATAGCCCGTTCCAATGGCAGCGATTAATTCGGTCCCTAGGTAAATACTGGCATTTATTAGAAAGCCAATGGCTCCCCATTTTTGTAGATTATGTACTCTCATCTTTTTCTTTCCTTATTACTTTCTCTTGGCATTTTGCCACTAGACTTATTTAAAATCTGTAATTTTTTCTGCCTCAATACGAACAGAGTCGAATCCTGGTTCTTTGGCTTTGCCAATTGAGACCATCAAGACCGGAATATAACGGTCTGGATCTAGGTCAAAAGTTGCCACCATCTCCTCAGGGTCAAAACCGGACATCGGGTTGGTATCATAGCCATGTGAACGTGCTACTAACATCAACTGCATGGCGGCTAAGCTAGCATCCATTTTGACGACTTCTCTCATCGTAGCTGGTGATAAGGCATCATACATACTCTTAATCACAGGTACTTGATAATCTCGTACTTCTTGGGGCATCTTACCTTCGGCTACAGCTCGGTCATAGATAACTTCTGTGCGGTCCTGGGGCTTGATATCTGCAAAGATTAAAATCACCGCTGAAGCTGTATCGACTTGCTTAGTATTAAAGCGTACCATGGGGCGCAACTTGGCCTTAGCAGCTGCGCTTTCCACAACCACAAAACGCCAAGGCTGCAAGTTCACAGAAGATGGAGCTGTAATGGCTTTGTTCAGCATTTCAAGCATTTCTTCGTGGTCAATCGTCACAGTCTCATCATATACTTTGATAGACTTGCGACCAAACATAATTTCATTAAAATCATTAGTTATCATACACGATTATCTCCCTTACATTAGCGCTGTTTTTACATGGGAAAGTAGAGCATAGGTTGTTGCAGGGAAAGCAAAAATCATGCGATTTAGATCTGTTGCTGTCAACTGTTGATTGATAATCAAGGTCAGTAAATTAATCAACTCTCCCGCTTCATGTCCCAACAAAGCAGCACCCTTCAAGGTCTTATCACTTCCTACAATCAGCGTAAAATGTGCCTCCGCTTCTAACTTAGTTTGGAATTTTAATTGTTGACCAAAGGGAATGTCTACAATCTTGTACTGTTCAGGATTCGCCTTAGCCTCTGCAACCGTAACACCAACTTGAGCCAGACGTGGCAGCGTGAAAACGACATTTGGAACAACTGGATAGGTAATCGGAGCTGGATTGCCCAAAATATGCTCCGCAATGTAGCTAGACTCAAAGCTAGCAGTCGGTGTCAAGCGAGGAATCGTTTTAGAAACCACATCACCAGACGCGTAGATAGTAGGCTGGCTCGTCTGCATGAATTCATTCACCTTGATGCCAGTGCGATCAAAATCCACTCCAACCTCTTCTAAGCCTAGACCTTCCACATTTGAGACACGGCCTGTGGCATCAATAATGGTGTCTGTCTCGATTTCTAAGCCCTGAGCCGTTTTGACAAGAAGACCACTTGCGGTTTTTTCAGCTGAAACAACCGCTTGATTGAAATGGAAGCTAACACCATCGGTGGTCATTTTATCAATGACACTATCTACCAATTGTTCAGGATAGGCTGCTAAAGCACGGTCTGCAAATTCGATAATATGAACTTCTGAACCCAGTAGCGAAGCCATTGTCGCAAACTCTAGCGAAATAATCCCAGCACCGATAAAGACGATTCTTTCTGGCATATGGTCCATATCAAGAAAGGCACGGCTGTCTTGAAACCATTCATTCCCAGGGACATTTAGTCGAGCAGGGCGTTGACCTGTGCCAATCACGACAAATTCTGTGGTAATTTCCTTATCATCAACCATCACTGTGTGAAGATCTTTTAACTGCCCATGTCCTTTTAAAAGATCAATTGACAGGCTGGCAAACATGCCTTCTAGCATAGGAGAATAAGTTGGAATTTCCTCTTTTTTATACGCCATCAATTTTTCCCAGGAAATCTCTCCTGTTTTGGCAATCCCTGCTTTTTCATACCGAGCTAGGCCATCCATAAACTCAAAGGGGCTCTCTAGTAAAAACTTGGCATTACAACCGTAGTTTGTGCAAGTTCCTGCTGTGATATCTTTTTCGACAATGGCTACTTTCTTGCCTGCTTTTGCTAAATCAACCGCGGCATGCCAGTTGGCATGTCCTGAACCGATAAAGGTAACATCGTATTGATACATCGTTCTTCCTCCTTAATTTGTCAACATAGAAACAACTGTTTGGCCTAGGGCGCGAGCAGATTGGGGATTTTGACCTGTCAAGATGCGATCATCCTGGCGAACAACAGGGGAAAAGGCTGTTCCAATTTCAACTTTAGCCCCTTTTTCACGAAGAGCTGTCTCCGTTAAAAATGGTACCAAGGCTGCGGTGCCGTTTAATTCCTCTTCTTGATTGGTAAAGCCAGTAACGACTTTTCCTTCAATCAAGGGTTGACCATTCTCATCTTTGATTGGCAATAGCCCTGCCACACCATGACAAACTGCTGTGACGAGACCTCCGTTTTGGTAAATCTGACTGGCTAGCTCTGCTATTTCCATAGACTCTGGAAAATCCCACATAACTCCATGACCACCCGTGTAATAAATCAACTCATAATCCGCCGCCTTAACCTCTTCAGGTCGCAAGGTCTGACCGAGAGCACGATTGCGAAAATCAGCGTCCTTATAGTAAGTGCGGTCTACATCATCCATCATGGTCAAACTATGCGGGTCTAGGGGTACGTAACCACCTTTTGGGCTGACAAAATCCGCGTCATAGCCCGCTTTGACTAACTCATCATAAAAATGGGTCAGCTCACTGAGCCACAAACCTGTCAACCGTTCATGCTCACCATATTGTTCTGTATTGGTTAGGACAATCAGTGCTTTTTTCATGCTTCCTCCTAATTTCAATCGCGCGCGATTGTTTCTGTTATGTGTCTAGTCTATCCCTATTCATTTGATTTGTCAAGGTAAAAGAATTTTGATAAGATATTTTTATCGTGCACGATTAGAAAGCGAGAAACCATGTCCGACTATCATTATTCAAAGCAGCTCTGCTATTCCTTCTACCAAGTCAACAAACTCTTTAATCAATTTTATCTGAAAAATCTCAAGGAATTTGACTTGACCTATACCCAGTACCTCGTGCTTGTTGTCCTCTGGGAAACAGCTCCGTTGACACTCAAGGAACTAGGCGAAAAACTGGATTTGGCCAGCAACACCTTGACGCCTCTCCTCAAGCGACTTGAGGAAAAGGGCTACATCCAGCGAAGCATTCCTCTGGGAGATAAGCGGCAACTCCTTGTCCAGCTCACCGAAGACGGTCAAATGCTCCAAACCAGTCTTGAAGATAAGCTACTTTCCTGCTTTCGCCAACTCGATGGCCTGACTATAGAAAAAAAACAATCGTACGTCAAGTACAATCAGGAACTCATCGAGAGTTTACAGAACTATTTGGACTAATATATCCCTGCTTTTCTCCATGGAAGCAGGATTTTTTGTTGCAAAAAAAGCCAGAACAGTTGTCCTGACTTTCATTGTCTTATATTTTTTTCTTCAACTCCGCCACTGCCATCATGACTTCCATAGGGGTCATATTGTAGATGTCTAGTTTTTCCAGTTCATCAAGGACTGGGTGAGAAGGCGTGTCTGCGAAGAGGTCGATTTGACCAGACGGTTCTGCCACCACTGATGGAGCTGGTTTTGCTGGTGCAGTAGGGGCTTGGTTTTCAAGCGTCTGCAAAATCCTATCCGCCCGCTGCAATAACTCCTCTGGCATTCCCGCAATCTTAGCCACATGAATCCCGTAGGACTTGTCGGCTGGGCCTTGAGCAATCTTGTGGAGGAAGGTGACTTGGCCGTCCTTCTCCAAGGTCGATACATGGACATTCTCTAAGTGTTCCAAGGTCTGGCTAAGGTCTGTCAACTCATGGTAGTGGGTGGCAAAGAGGGTTTTGGCACCAATCTTGTCGTGGATGTACTCGATGATAGACTGGGCCAGGGCCATACCGTCATAGGTGGCCGTTCCACGTCCAAGTTCGTCAAAGAGGATGAGCGAGCGATCTGTCGCCAAACGCACGGCCTTGTTGGCCTCCATCATTTCGACCATGAAGGTCGATTGACCACTAACCAAGTCGTCTGCCGCCCCAATTCGGGTGAAAATAGCATCGAAAATCGGTAATTCAGCCTGATCCGCAGGCACATAGGAACCCATCTGCGCCATGATGACGATAACCGCCAACTGCCGCATATAGGTAGACTTACCACTCATGTTTGGACCTGTAATTAGTTGCATATGCGTATCGGTACTCAAGTGAATAGAGTTGGGAATGTAGGTCTGCTTGCCCATGACCTTCTCCACCACCGCATGACGACCACGGTCAATGGTCAGTTCTCTTTGATCTGTGAAGCGTGGACAAACCAAATGTTGCTGCTCCGCCACAACTGCAAAAGCCTGCAAAACATCGATGGTTGCAATAGTCCGAGCCAACTTCTGCAAGCGACTGATGTATTTTTCAACCTCCTGGCGAATCCGCATAAAAATCTCGTACTCCAAATTAGCAGACTTATCACGCGCCTCCAACATCTGCCCTTCGATCTTAGCCAACTCTTCCGTTCCATAGCGTTCCGAATTTTTCAAGGTTGCCTTGCGGAAGAAATGGTCCGGCACATTGCCCAGATTGGAATTGGTCACATGGAAGTAGTAACCGTCTTTTTTGTTGTAATCAATCTTGAGATTGGTGATACCAGACGCTTCACGCTCCTTAGCCTCAATCTCCGCAATCCAACCCGCTCCCTCACGCATGACCAGACGATACTGATCCAGCGTTTCGTCAAAGCCTGTACGGATGATGTTTCCATCTGTGATGGTCCCTTGGGCTTCTGGGTCAATAGCAGAGCTAATGAGAGCGTGCAGTTCTGGGATTGGGTCCAATCCAGCTACCAGATTGCCTAGAGCAGGCTCATTGATTTGTAGCAAGATATTCTTGATTGCTGGGATATTTCCCAGAGTCTGGGAGAGCTGCAAGAGATCCTTGGGCATGGTTTTTCCAAAAGACACCCGGCTGGCCAAACGTTCGATGTCATAGACACCTTTTAAAGCCTCGACCAAGTCACTCCGTTCAAAGAAGTAATCCAGAAAAACCTGAACGACAGCCTGACGATTCTCAATCCGCTTAAGATCAATCAAGGGACGATCAATCCATGTCCGCAATAGTCGCATACCCATGGCTGTCTTAGTTTCGTCTAACAACCAGTACAAACTACCATGCTTCTTGCCTGTCCGACCGTTTTCAAGCAGATCCAGACTGGACTTGGTTGCATAGTCCATTTGTAGATAGTCCTTGATTTCATAGTGGACCACCTTTTGCAAGTGGCTC
Source organism: Streptococcus suis (assembly GCF_046032515.1). Lineage (GTDB taxonomy): Bacteria > Bacillota > Bacilli > Lactobacillales > Streptococcaceae > Streptococcus > Streptococcus suis_AL. Next base: position 108,779 of record NZ_JARQPJ010000004.1, read on the forward strand.
AGATCTCGCATCTGTGTCCGGTGCAGGTAGCTGAGGAGTTTGCCTGCTGCGGCCTTTTCCAAGTCTGTCAAGGAGTTGTCAATCAGCTGGATATCTTCTGTCACCTCATCCTCAAAAGAGAGTAGGAGGTTCATCTGGTTCGAAAAGACCTGCTCTTCTTCCTCAGAAAGAGCGTAACCAATGACCAATTCACGCGCTCGTAAGTTCCTGATTTCACTACAAAGACTGGTAAAATCATCCAAACTAGTTACAAAAAATTGCCCTGTTGACACATCCATGTAGGAAAGGGCAAATTGCACACCCTGACGGTCAATAGTGACCAGGTAGTTGCTATCGGCTCCCATTTTGGTGGAATCCATGACTGTCCCCGGTGTGATGACCTGCACCACTTCCCGCTTGACCACGCCGACTGCCTGCTTAGGATCTTCCATCTGCTCGGCAATAGCCACCTTGTGCCCCAACTCTACCAAAGTATCAATGTACTGCTGGGCCGCATGATAGGGAACGCCTGCCATGGGAATGGGATTTTCCGCATTCTTATTCCGACTGGTCAGGGACAATTCCAAAATCTGCGCAGCCTCTACTGCATCTTCATAAAATAATTCGTAAAAGTCTCCCATACGAAACAGCAAAAAAGCATCTGGATAGTTTGCCTTGATATCCAGATACTGCTGCATGCCTGGAGAAATTTTCTCTACTGCCATTCTTCCTCTCAATTCTATACCAAATAATAATTTATCTCAGCTTCAACCTGTTTGGCGGCCTCTTCATCTCGACATATAACCAATAAGGTATCTGCGCCTGCCAAGGTTCCTAAAATCGACTTTGGCTTTTCAGCATCGATAATATTGGCCATCAAGGCTGCCTCACCGAGTTCCGAATGGAGAACTAGGATGAAACTAGCCCTGTCGACTTTATATGCATATTGTGCCAATAGTTGGATAAAGTTAACTCCGTCTTCCTCCACTGCCAAAGAATAAAAGGAATGCCCATTTTCATGAATTTTTATCACGCCTAATTCACGCAAGTCCCGTGACAATGTGGTCTGGGTCACCACTACTCCTTGAGCCTCCAATGCCTGCTGAATATCTGTTTGACGTCCAATCTTTTCCTGACGAATCATGGCCCGAATCAAATCATGTCGTCCTGTTTTATTCATCATTTTACCTCAGAATGTATATTTATAGAAATATTATAACACTTTTCCCCGCTATTAGCCTAGAAATGTGATAAAATAGAATCAATAACGTTGGAGGAAATCCTATATGAATCAAAAACAAATGATTGCAGAAAACTTGGCTGCCATCCTTCCGAGTTTGGAAGTGGAAGCTATCTACAATCTGCTAGAAAAACCAAAATCATCAGAAATGGGCGATATTGCCTTCCCAGCCTTCTCCTTGGCAAAAGTAGAACGCAAGGCTCCACAGGCTATCGCAGCAGACATCGTTGAAAAATTGGATACGACTGGTTTTGAAAAAGTCGTTGCAACGGGTCCTTACGTCAACTTCTTCTTGGACAAGGCTGCTATCTCCCACCAAGTCTTGACAGATGTTATTACTGAAAAAGACCAATACGGTAAACTCAACATCGGTCAAGGACGCAATGTAACCATCGACATGTCTAGCCCAAACATTGCTAAACCATTCTCAGTTGGACATTTGCGCTCAACCGTTATCGGTGATGCCCTTGCTAACATCCACGAAAAGCTTGGCTACAAGCCAATCCGCATCAACCACTTGGGTGACTGGGGTAAACAGTTCGGTATGTTGATTGTTGCCTACAAACTCTGGGGTGACAAGGCTGCGGTCGAAGCAGACCCAATTTCAGAACTCCTCAAACTCTATGTGCGTATCAACGCTGAGGCAGAAGAAAAGCCTGAGTTGGACGACGAAGCACGTCAATGGTTCAAAAAATTGGAAGACGGCGATCCAGAAGCTCACGAGCTATGGCAATGGTTCCGTGATGAAAGTTTGGTCGAATTCAACCGCATCTACGACAAACTCGATGTAACCTTCGACAGCTATAATGGCGAAGCTTTCTACAACGATAAGATGGACGAAGGCATCCAAATCTTAGAAGAAAAAGGACTTCTTCAAGAATCTAAAGGGGCCAAAATCGTTGACCTTGAAAACTACAATCTTCCACCAGCCCTCATCATGAAAACAGACGGTGCAACACTTTACATCACACGTGACATGGCAACAGCTATGTACCGCAAACGCACTTACGACTTTGTGAAAAGCATCTACGTCGTTGGTCAGGAGCAAATCAACCACTTCAAACAGCTCAAGGCTGTCTTGAAAGAAATGGATTTCGACTGGAGCGACGATATGACCCATATCACCTTCGGTCTGGTTACCAAGGACAAGAAAAAGCTATCCACTCGTAAAGGAAATATCATCCTGCTCGAGCCAACGCTTGACGAAGCCATTTCACGCGCCCTTACTCAAATCGAAGCCAAAAACCCTGACCTTGAAAACAAGGAAGAAGTGGCACACGCAGTTGGTGTCGGCGCTGTTAAGTTCTACGACCTCAAAACCGACCGTGACAATGGCTACGACTTCGACTTGGAAGCTATGGTTTCCTTCGAAGGTGAAACAGGTCCTTATGTACAATACGCATACGCCCGCATCCAGTCTATCCTACGCAAGGCAAACTTTGTACCAAGCGCAGAAAATGACTACAAACTGGCTGATGCAGAAAGCTGGGAAATCATCAAACACATCCAAAACTTCTCAAACATTGTAGAACGTGCTGGTGACAAATTTGACCCATCTCTCATCGCTAAATATGCTATCAACCTAGCTCAAGCCTTCAACAAGTACTATGCACATACTCGAATCTTGGATGAAAGCCCAGAGCGTGACAGCCGTTTGGCTCTTGCCTACACAACTGGTGTCGTCCTCAAAGAAGCTCTACGTCTTCTCGGCGTAAAAGCACCAGAAAAAATGTAATAACATTCTATCCTCAATCTTATTGGTTGAGGATTTTTTATCGGCTCTTTGTCAACTGTAGTGGGTAGATGAAAAGCTAACACCTAGAGAGGACGAACTTCGTTCTCTCTTTCTT
>NZ_JARQPJ010000005.1:0-105481 GCF_046032515.1 Streptococcus suis
AACAGGCCGATAGCTACGAAAGGCCAGAGCTTTTGCGAGCTGAGCTGCATCTTTTTTATCAGTCTTAACACGCTTAGATCCTTCCTTCATCACCGTTGTAGGCGCCATCACGATACAGGGAATCCCGTGAGCTTGTAGCTGGTGATATAGGGTAAATCCAAGACATCCGGCTTCGTAGCCACATAACACTTCTGCATCTTGACCATATAAACGACGAAGCTCATTCACATAGTTCACAATATAGCTAACATTTGGACCAACTTTAGTGCTATGTTTGAATTGATTCGCCATCATATCATAATAGCAGAGTGAAAAACTTTCTTTGTGAACATCCATTCCGATGAAAAGTGTGGTAAAATGAAACATATAAGACCTCCAATTGAGTGTGGTAATTCCTGTTAGAAGTTGATTGTTTTTTTATTCTAGTGTACAGGTAAATCCACGAATTCTCAACTGGGGGTCTTTACATATTGTCTATTTCAAAATCTACCTAGCTCACTCGGCATATCAAATAGTGGAGGAGTAGCAAGAGTGCTTGGTTGAGATTGTTAGCCTAGCTGATATGGGATTTGATCGGGAAGCAACTGCTCCTCAGATAGAGGAGAGAGCTGTGGAGATGGGTTATCAATTACCACCAGCTCATCTGGGAGTTTATCTTCGCCTGGCCTTGTTGGAACAGGAAGTCAGTCAAGATGCCATACTCTCCCAAGGGAAATCACTAGACGGAGCCATTTGCCTGCTGTCGCCTCAGTTGGAAGAAGAATTCACCTTCCCTCGCAGTGTCTATCTTCGTAAGGTTAACCAAGACTTGTGGCTACGTGCAGCTCGCTTTGATGACGAGTATGCCTTTCCCTTAACCACACTTTTTGCATTTGTGACGAAAAATGCGAATGAATTTGTAGTGGGGAGTGAGCTCTAAATAATTAAAGAGGCAAATATGAAGGAATTACAATTTTTAATTTACCGAGCAGAAAATGACCAAGAAAAGGCTAGTGTTATTGTCAGTGACGAGACGATTTGGGCCAGTCAGAAGGAAATGGCAAGATTGTTTGATGTTGGTGTACCAGCTATCAGCAAACATTTGAAAAATATTTTTGAAGAAGGTGAGTTGGATGAGGGAGCAACTATTTCCAAAATGGAAACAGTTCAAATCGAGGGGACTCGCGAGGTCATCAGGCAGGTTGATTATTACAATCTCGATGCCATCATTTCCGTCGGGTATCGTGTCAATTCTCAAAAGGCTACTAAGTTTAGGCAGTGGGCAACAACTGTGCTTCGAGAATACATGATTAAAGGTTTTGCAATGGATGATGAGCGTTTGAAGCAAGGCGAAAACCTGTTGGAAAAAGATTATTTCCGTGAGCTCTTAGAACGAGTTCGTTCTATCCGTGCTAGTGAACGACGAATTTGGTTACAAATCACAGATATTTTTGCAGAGATTGCGATTGATTATGACGCTAATAGCTTGATGACTAAGCAATTCTATGCTCATGTGCAAAATAAATTTCATTATGCGATTACAGGTAAAACAGCTGCAGAAATTATTTATGAAAAGGCAGACCACACCAAAGCGAACATGGGGTTGGTAACCTGGAAGCACTCTCCTGACGGACGTATTTTGCAATCGGACGCTCTTGTGGCTAAAAATTATCTGAACGAAAAGGAAATTCGTTCGCTGGAACGTAGTATTTCGGGCTACTTTGACTATCTGGAGCGACAAATTGAGCAAGGAAAAACTCAGACCATGCAAGATTTGGCAGATAGCATTGATCGATTTTTAGCCTTTCAAGATTATGAACTTTTAGAGGGGGATGGTCAAATTACAAGGCAGTCAGCCAAGGAGAAAGCTCGGTCAGAATATGCAATTTTTAATAAAACCCAAAAGATAAATTCTGATTTTGAAAAATTACTAGAAGATTTATCCTCAAAATAAGCATTCGAAAGGAAAAATATGAAAATCCGTGGATTCGAACTGGTTAGCCAGTTTACTGATGAAAACTTATTGCCAAAACGTGAGACAGCCCATGCAGCAGGCTACGACTTGAAAGCTGCGGAGACGGTTAGCTTGGAGCCAGGTGAGATTAAGCTGGTTCCAACGGGTGTCAAGGCCTATATGCAGGCCAATGAGGTCCTCTATCTCTACGACCGTTCGTCCAACCCTCGCAAGAAAGGATTGGTCCTGATTAACTCAGTCGGAGTCATCGACGGCGACTACTACGGCAATCCAGCCAATGAAGGTCATATCTTTGCCCAGATGCGAAACATCACCGAGGAAACTGTCGTGGTGGAAGCTGGCGAGCGAATTGTGCAGGCTGTTTTTGCCCCCTTCCTCTTGGCTGACGGCGATCAGGCCGACGGCGTTCGGACAGGTGGATTTGGATCGACGGGGAAATAGACTACTATGCAGATTCTCTTTGTACGACATTCCGAGCCTGACTACAGTATGTTTGACCGACATGACAACCCTCGACTGTATGCGGGTTTTGGACGGGATTTGGCTCCTTTAACTGAAAAGGGGCGGACTTTAGCTCAGGAAATTGCTAGTAATCCTATCTTTTCCCAAGCTCAAGTAGTCATTGCTTCAAGCGTCACACGGGCCTTGGAGACTGCGACCTACATTGCTCAGGCCCAGCAACTACCTCTTCTGGTCGAACCCTTTTTTCATGAGTGGCGACCAGACCTGACGGGGCAAAATGCCAGTCAAGATGAGGCCGTCTTGGCTCATCGATTATTTTGGGAAAATGGCGGAGCGGTGCCTGAGTCTTCACCTGTTCGCTATGAGACTGCTGCGGAGATGAGAGAGCGATTTTTACAGGCTCTTGAAAAATACAAAGCCTATGACCGAATCGTTATCGTCTGTCACGGTATGCTGATACGCCAGTTTGTTCCCAAAGAAACTATAGCCTACTGCGAAATCCTAGAATACACTCTATAGGAGGAAATCATCATCGCTAAGAAAAAAACAACCTTTGTCTGTCAATCCTGCGAATACCACTCGCCCAAGTATCTGGGCCGTTGCCCCAACTGTGGCTCCTGGTCTAGCTTTGTCGAGGAAGTGGAAGTCGCTGAAGTCAAGAACGAGCGGGTCAGCCTGACAGGTGAGAAGACCCGTCCCATGAAACTCAATGAAGTTTCCTCTATTCAAGTGGCCCGCACCAAGACCAACATGGAGGAGTTCAACCGCGTCCTCGGTGGCGGTGTGGTACCGGGGAGTTTGGTCCTGATTGGAGGCGATCCAGGGATTGGCAAGTCCACCTTGCTCCTGCAAGTATCGACCCAACTTTCGACTATTGGCACCGTTCTCTACGTGTCGGGGGAAGAGTCTGCCCAGCAGATTAAGCTCCGTGCCGAGCGTTTGGGCGACATTGACAGCGAGTTCTATCTCTATGCGGAGACCAATATGCAGAGCATTCGGACCGAGATTGAGAAAATCAAGCCAGATTTCCTGATTATCGACTCTATCCAGACCATTATGAGTCCTGACATCTCTAGCGTGCAAGGCTCTGTCAGTCAGGTCCGTGAAGTGACCAATGAACTCATGCAGATTGCCAAGACCAACAATATCGCAACCTTTATCGTCGGCCACATGACCAAGGAAGGAACCCTGGCTGGACCGCGGACCTTGGAGCACATGGTGGATACCGTTCTTTATTTTGAGGGCGAGCGGCAGCACACCTTCCGTATCTTGCGGGCGGTCAAAAACCGCTTTGGCTCCACCAATGAAATCGGCATTTTTGAAATGCAGTCGCAGGGCTTGGTCGAAGTCCTCAATCCAAGTGAGGTCTTTCTGGAAGAGCGTCTGGACGGGGCGACTGGCTCTGCGATTGTCGTGACCATGGAGGGCACCCGCCCAATCCTTGCGGAAGTGCAGGCTCTGGTGACGCCGACCATGTTTGGCAATGCCAAGCGGACCACGACAGGACTGGATTTCAACCGTGCCAGCTTGATTATGGCGGTTTTGGAAAAACGGGCAGGCCTGCTCCTCCAAAACCAAGATGCCTACCTTAAGTCAGCAGGCGGGGTCAAACTGGATGAACCAGCCATTGACCTAGCGGTCGCAGTTGCCCTTGCCTCCAGTTACAAGGACAAGCCAACCAACCCACAAGAGTGCTTTATAGGCGAAATCGGTCTGACAGGGGAAATCCGTCGCGTCAATCGGATTGAACAACGGATTAACGAAGCCGCCAAACTAGGCTTTACCAAGGTCTATGCCCCTAAAAATTCCCTGACAGGAATCAAGGTACCAAAGGAAATCACTGTTATCGGCGTGACCACCATTGGCGAAGTCTTACAGAAAGTGTTTAAGTGACGAAAATATTCGGGGGAGTGGGAAAGAACTTGACAGGTAAAAAGAGTTCGTCTTCCCACCCCCGCACAGTTGATTAGGTCAGATTTGGAGTGTTGAGCACGAACAAATCTGCCAATCAACCACTGCGCTGAGATGTTGACACGAACTCTGAGAAGTGATGCTAAGCTTTTTATTACTCCTCTTTTTGCGACAAATAGTCGGGAATGTGATAAGCTAGGTCTAACCTATTTCTGAAAAATTCAGAAATTCTTATCAGACAAGGAGGTCCTATGTCTTATTTTCAAAACTTTATGAAGGCCAACAAGGCCTATGTTGACCTACATGGTGATTACCATTTGCCTCTTCGTCCAAAGACCAAGGTGGCTATCGTGACCTGTATGGACTCACGGCTTCACGTGGCGCAGGCCTTGGGCTTGGCTCTGGGGGATGCTCACATTCTGCGGAATGCGGGTGGGCGCGTGACGGAGGACATGATTCGCTCGCTAGTCATTTCTCAGCAGCAACTCGGCACAAGGGAAATCGTTGTCCTCCACCATACAGACTGCGGTGCACAGACCTTTACCAATGAGGACTTTGCGGCCCAACTCAAGCGGGATTTGGGAGTGGATGTGGCTGGTCAGGACTTTCTTCCTTTTACAGACATTGAAGAAAGCGTGCGGGAAGATATCGCCCTCCTGAAACAATCTCCGCTCATACCTGACGACGTTGAAATTTTTGGTGCGGTTTATGATGTGGATACGGGTCGTATGACAGAAGTTATATAGGAAGGCTCAGGAAGTTCGGTTTTTCCTGTAAATTTTATCTGAATGGCCGAGAAATCCTTGACAAGTTTTTTTGAATGAGATAAAATTGTATTATCACAACAGAACAAGCAGAGAGATAAATGATGCTTGGTTTATTTTAGCTTGTTCTAGGTTTATTATGGCTATCCTGTGGTTAACAGGACCTTTCGTAAAAAATAGGAGGCAACTATGTCAGACAACCGTATGAAATACACGATTGATAGCAATATGCAGTTTCCTTTGGTGGAAATTGCCTTAGAAGCTGGTGAATCAGCTTATATTCAACAAGGGAGCATGGTCTACCATACGCCGAGTGTGACCTTGAATACCAAGCTCAATGCGCGTGGTGGTTCAGGTTTTGGTAAATTGATGGGGGCCATCGGTCGGTCAATGGTATCAGGCGAATCTATGTTTATCACGCAAGCCATTTCCAATAGTAACGATGGAAAAATTGCACTTGCGCCTTCAACGCCAGGTCAGGTTATTGCCTTGGAACTTGGTGCAGAGCAATATCGACTAAATGATGGTGCCTTCCTTGCTCTTGATGGTTCTGCTCAATATAAAATGGAACGCCAGAGTGTTGGGAAAGCTTTCTTTGGCGGTCAGGGTGGACTCTTTGTGATGACTACAGAGGGGCATGGCACACTTTTGGCGAATGCGTTTGGTTCTATTAAGAAGCTAACTTTGGATGGTGGAAGTATCACCATTGACAATGCTCATGTGGTTGCTTGGAGTCGTGATTTGGACTACAATATCCATATGGAAAATGGTTTTCTCCAATCTATCGGTACAGGTGAAGGAATCGTTAATACCTTTACTGGTTATGGAGAAATCTATGTACAGAGTTTGAACATTGAGACCTTTGCTCAGGTCATTGGCAATCATATTGTCGGTGCAGGTGGTGACGGTGGTGGTGGAAGTACGTCACTTCTTGATGCCATTTTTTAAGACTCAACCAGCTACGGCTGGTTTTTTATATGTCTGATGTTTACCACTTACCTGTCTAATTTTACCACTTACTGAAATGCCCTTGTAATTGTGGTTGGAATTGGTATAATAGACCTATCAAAAAGGAGGGAGCTATGAAAGTTAGGATTGAATTTGATGACAGCTTAGATCAGGTTGAAGTTGTTATCCGAACCAGTCAGCTGGGACCAGAGATTGAACAGATTCAGCAAGCTTTGCAACAAGTTAGCCGTCCCTCGCTTGTCTTTTACAAGGGGAGTAGTGAGTATTTTCTTTCATTGGGTGACATACTTTTCTTTGAAACGGATGGGACCAAAATTTATGCCCATACAGGCGACGATGCCTATGAGGTCAAGATGAAGCTCTATGAGCTGGAAGAATACTTGCCAATCTACTTTTGTCGAGTGGCCAAGTCAACCATTGTCAACAGTAAAGCGGTCTATTCGCTGGACAAGTCCTTCTCGGGTACCAGTCGGATTGCCTTCTACAAGACCCACAAGGAAGTTCATGTGTCGCGGCACTATTACCACTTGCTTAAAGAAAAGTTACAGGAAATGAGGTAGGAAGATGAAAAAATATGGTTTAGGAATTGCTCTGCTGGTCTTGGCAGGATTGGTCCTAGTTAGGGATTCACTGGGTTTGCATTTGGCTCTGCCATTTTGGACAACAGTCTGGTTTGTTTTAACCTTTGTGACTGGTTTTCACCGCTTGGTGAAGCTGGATTGGCTTGCCAGTGTCTTTTGTTTCGGTCTGGCTTTTATAGCGGTGAACTCAGTTTATGATTGGGTGAAGTTCGGGACCTGGAATATGGTTCTGTCACTTGTCCTGCTGTGCCTTGGCCTGAAACTAATTTTTAAACCAAGGAAGCGCAGACTGACTCATGGAGCTGTCACAGGGGTGATTGGCGACAAGGGACGGGAAACGGCTTTTGGCTCTTCAACTCGCTATATTCATGACGATAATTTTCTCCATGATAGTGTGGAAGTAGCCTTCGGCTCTAGTACAGTTTACTTTGATCAGGCGATTATTCTGGGAGATAAGGCTGAATTTCATATCGATGCAGCTTTCTCATCGGTTGATCTTTATCTGCCGGCAAATTGGCAGGCGGTCGTGGAGCTAGATAGTTCCATGTCTGCTGTCAATAACTATGCAACTGGTATGGGAGAAAAGATGCTACATATCACAGGAGATATGGCCTTCTCCACTTTGAATATCTATTACACCTAGAGTGAACAGAGAGCAGTCTATTCAGGCTCCTCTGCAGGATAAAAAGTCAGAATATTCTGGAAATTGCTCAAAAGAAAGGGATTATCATGAGAAAGATTTTGAAAAATGCTACCTACCTATGGGTACTGACTGCGGATATGTTGTCCAATTTTGGCGATGTGGTCTATTATCTGGCCTTGATGAACTATGTTTTGCTGGTGCCCAACAGCCGTCTGGCTCTGGCGATTGTGACCTTCTCGGAAATTTTCCCTAGCTTTATGGGACTCTTTACAGGCTATCTGGCAGACAAGACGGTCAACAAAATCGGTACCATTAAGTTGACCCTGCTCTTTCGTGTTGTACTCTACCTCATCCTCGGCTTCTGCATGGGCTTTGAGCCAGCCCTCTGGATTGTCGTGGTGGCCGCAAGCTTCAATGTCTTTGCAGACTTCGCTGGCTTCTATGAAAACGGCCTCTATACACCTCTGGGATTACGCGTAGCGCCCAAAGAAGAACGGGAGCAGTACTCGGCCTTTCGCCAGACCGTGACCAGCCTCCTCAACATCGCCTTTCAGGCCCTCTCTGCCCTCTTGGTCGGCCTCCTCTCCTACCAAAACCTAGCCTTTCTCAACGCCGGCACCTTTTTAGCCTCCCTTCTCATCATGCAGCTGCTGACGCCAGCCTTTCGCAAACTCCTGACGGAGCAGCCTTTGAAAATAGCAGAGCAGCCGAGCCAGACTGAGCAAAAAACCAAGGGATCGGGCATTCTAGTTTCTTTCAAGCAAGCAATCGTGGAGCTTCGCAAGATTCCCGAGTTCCGCCTGGTCCTGATTACCAGCCCTCTTATCAATGCCTGCGGAGCTATTCTCTATCCTATTCTGGTCCTGCTGATTAGCGAAGACCCAGGTCTCGTCTTCCTCAATGTTGAAACAACCCTTGCCCTGACCATTCTGATCTTCTTTATCGGACATATTCTGGGCTCGACCTTGGTCTTTACCCTTTTCAAAAAGACCAGCATGGTGACGCTAGAAGTGGCAGCCACTTTCTCTCTTCTTGGCGTTTTTGTCGGAATGTTGCTACATCAACTGCCAATTATTTTCTTCTTCCTTACTACAATGGGGATTAGTTCAGGAGCTAGTGGACCTAAGTTTAACGCTAAGTTTGTCAATTCTATGCCAGAGGAGCAGTTGGCGACCATCGGCGGAGCGGTATCGACCTATTTTATGCTAGGTCAAGCCTTTACTCGACTACTGGTTTCGGGTTTGGTCTTAATCTTGACTGTCAATCAGATTAGCGGATTTTTCCTAACGGCAACTGGCATCTTGGTCCTATACGTCCTCTACTGGCTGGCACGCAACCAAAAAACACCTCAAAATCAGTCTGCTTAGGCTGATTTTTCTATCTTCTTATGCTTATCTATGCTATAATGTTCTTGATTGCTACTCTTCGAAAATCAAATTCAGACGTCGTTGACTTGACTTGATGAACTTCAGTTCTATCTTCGTCTGCATCGCCTAGTCTGATTTCGATTTTCATTGAGTATGAAAATTTTACAGGAGAGAAACATGACTAAACCAATTCGTGTGCGTTACGCACCAAGTCCGACAGGACTGTTGCATATCGGAAATGCCCGTACAGCATTGTTCAACTATCTTTTTGCCCGTCATCACGGCGGTACTTTCCTTATTCGTATCGAAGACACAGACCGCAAACGCCATGTGGAAGACGGCGAGCGTTCTCAGCTAGAAAACCTGCGTTGGTTGGGTATTGACTGGGATGAGAGTCCAGAAACTCATGAGCAATACCGTCAATCAGAGCGTTTGGATATTTACCAGAAGTATGTGGATGAGCTCTTGGCAGAAGGCAAGGCCTACAAGTCTTATGTGACCGAAGAAGAGTTGGCGGCGGAGCGTGAGCGTCAGGAAGCTGCAGGCGAAACACCTCGCTACATCAACGAATACCTTGGCATGTCTGAGGATGAAAAAACTGCCTACATCGCAGAGCGTGAGGCGGCTGGCATTGTCCCAACTGTCCGCTTGGCTGTCAACGAAGCTGGTATCTACAAGTGGAATGACATGGTTAAGGGTGAGATTGAGTTTGAAGGTGGCAACATCGGTGGTGACTGGGTTATCCAGAAACGTGACGGTTACCCAACCTACAACTTTGCCGTGGTTATTGACGATCATTTGATGGAAATCTCGCACGTTATCCGCGGGGACGACCACATTGCCAACACACCTAAGCAACTCATGGTCTATGAAGCACTAGGATGGGAAGCACCAGAATTTGGTCACATGACTTTGATTATCAACTCAGAGACTGGTAAAAAACTGTCCAAACGTGACACCAACACCCTTCAGTTTATCGAAGATTACCGTCGTAAGGGTTACATGCCTGAAGCTGTCTTCAACTTTATCGGTCTCTTGGGTTGGAACCCTGGTGGTGAAGAGGAAATCTTCTCTCGTGAGCAATTTATCCAACTCTTTGATGAAAATCGTCTCAGCAAGTCACCAGCTGCCTTTGACCAGAAGAAAATGGACTGGATGAGCAATGAGTACATCAAAAATGCTGATTTGGAGACTGTTTTCAATCTTGCTAAGCCATTCTTGGAAGAAGCTGGTCGCTTGACAGACAAGGCAGAAAAATTGGTGGAACTTTACAAGCCACAACTATCATCTGCGGATGAAATCGTTGGTTTGACAGACCTTTTCTTCTCTGACTTCCCAGAATTGACAGACGAGGAAAAAGAAGTGATGGCAGGCGAAACAGTTCCGACTGTCCTCAATGCTCTTAAGGAAAAATTGGAAGCCATGACGGACGAAGATTTCCAACCAGATAACATCTTCCCACAAATCAAGGCTGTTCAAAAAGAAACAGGTATCAAGGGCAAAAACCTCTTCATGCCAATCCGTATCGCCGTTTCAGGTGAAATGCATGGACCAGAGTTGCCAAATACCATTTACCTACTCGGCCGTGAAAAATCTATCCAGCATATTGAGAATATGTTGAAGAGTTTGTAAAAAATAAGTAATAAGGAAGTTGGATAAAAATTCAACTCCTTTTATTGTGCTTTAAAAAAATTACAGTTTAGGTTATAATGGGAAATAAATGTAATAAAGAGATAGGAAAGATGAAGAAAATAACAATAGTTTACTAGAATTTTTAAGACTTTTTAAAAGAGAAGGATTGTATTTTTCAGTGTCGGATGTTTTATTTATTTTATTTGAGATATTCAGTTTTGAGTTTGAAGGAGATTATTTATGGAAATCGTTAGGTTAGAAAGTATTTCACATGCTTATCAAGTTGGTAAAATTACTTTTAAAAGCTTTTTTAAAAGAGAGGATACACGAAAATACGTCCTAAATGATATTTCTTTAACACTTAATCAAGGAGATTGTGTCAGTCTAATTGGACTAAATGGTGCAGGAAAATCGACACTCATCAAGATAATGACTGGGTTGATTAGACCAACGAATGGCACTGCTTATCTTTTTGGACAGGATTCTTTCTTGTGTCGCAAACAGAATGTACGTGAGATTGGAGTTGTTTTCGGTCAAAAAACACAATTATGGTGGGATTTGAGTCTGTTAGAATCCTTTGAAATGCTTTGCCGTATCTATGGTAATAATCCCAAAAATAATCAATGGTTGGATTATTTAATAGATTTGATGGAAGTAAGGGATTTTTGTAGTCGTCCAATTAGAGAACTTTCTTTCGGTCAGAGAATGAGAGGCGAATTTATTGCTTGTTTTCTACATAAACCAAAGATTGTATTTCTAGATGAGCCAACAGTAGGTCTTGATATTGTTTCTAAGCGAATTATTGTTCATTTTCTAAGAGAAATCAATCAAACAGAGGGTACAACTATTCTTCTTGCCTCGCATGAACTTGATGATGTTGAAAAAATAACTCGCCAAATGTATCTAATAGATGGGCAGAGATTGAAATACCAAGGGACTATTTCTGATTTTAAGGAGGGGAGAAAACTTAGAAAAGTGATAATACCTGGTTTTCTTGCACAAGATGAGGCAAGAGAGTTTGCTGTCAGTATCCAGCAAAATGCTTCAATGACTGAAATGTTGATTGAAGAAGAGAAATTAGATTTACTTCAAGAGTTTGTCAAAGACCAAAAAATCAGAGATTATCATATTACAGATGCAAGTTTAGCGGATATATTATTATTGGATAAGGAGACATCAAGGTGAATGTATTAGCTTATACAATAGCAGAATTTAAGAGACGAAAATCATATAGGGTGAGTACTATTTTGACAATTCTTGGTGCCTTTTTGGTTGTAGCCATTCAGATTTCGGTTTGGACCAGTGTAGTCACTGAAAACACATCATCTCAACTCGTTCTATATGCAGTAATTTCTAGGATGATGTTCATTCTTTTTCCAGATCATCGTACCGCCTCCATTATTTCAGAGATGATTCAAAAAGGTGATACGGCAGTCTATTTTTTAAGATCCCATAGTTTTATGGGGATGCATTTTTTTAGACAAGTAGGTTCATTTGTTTATGATTTGATTTTTGTAGTCACTCCCTTGACGTTTGCTCTTGTCTTTTATTCATTCGTTACAGGAATATCTCTTGTTCCTGAAATGGTGCTATCATTTATCATGTCGGCTCTATTAGGTCTATTGATTTCGTTTTTATTTGGCTATCTCTTAGGACTTTTATCTATCCGTTTTAATCAGATTTTAGGTGTTTTAGAATTTTACGATGCCTTGTTGATGCTTTTCGGTGGATCAGTATTACCTATTAGCTTTTTTCCAGAAATGTTGCAAAAACTTATTGTTTTAACTCCTTTCTATGCTATGTTATCAGTTCCTTCATCTATTTTATCGGCTTTATTACCAGCCCAATATGTTTTACAACAATTGTGCTTACAGATGTTTTGGGTTCTCCTTCTGGCTTTATTTATTTCTATGTATCAGAAGAAGCTATTTAAAGTGATGAACTATTATGGAGGTTAGTGATGACAAGATATTTTTACTTGTATATTCATTTTATGAAACTTCAATGGAAGAGGTATATCCAATATAGAGAAGATGCCGTCATTGGAATAATAGGCTATAGCGTGAACACTGTTATCTCAATCTATGTTTTAAAAGTATTTTTAGATAATCTATCAAATTTTCCTGGATGGTCTACAAATGAGTTAGTACTCTTGTTTGGATTTGTAACAATGGCCAGAGCTGGCTGGAATTTCATTTTCATCAACACCTTATTTATTGGAGATTATGTCAGAGAAGGAACATTTGATGTCTTATTACTTAGGCCAGTAAACACTCTATTACTCATCATTTTTTCAAAGATAGATTTTGAAAGTATTGGTGAGTTTTGTATTGGTCTGATAATATTTTGGATGGCACTGCTTACAGAATTTGAAACGTTATCTGCTTGGTTTATACTGAAAATCATCCTTTTACTAATAGGTAGTATTTTATGTTACGCAGCAATCCACCTTTTTGTTAACTCATTAACATTTTTTATCAAAGATGTGTATTCCATTAACTTTATTGTTTGGAGACTGGATGAAACAACTCGCTATCCAAATAGTATTTATCCTGGCTGGTTATCAAAATTATTATGGTTCATTCCATATGCATTTATTGGATATTTCCCACTGATGTCAATAACAAAATCGTTACCTTTCTTAGCAGATTTAGGGACTATTTCTGCTGGCTATATCATCTTTTTACTTGTTTATAAGATTATTTGGAAATTTAGTATTAGTCGTTATCATAGTTATAGGCAGTAAATTTAGGGATTTATTTTGGTTAATTCGGACTATTAGGTAAAATAAGAATAGTTTATGTTAAAAGTTTGTAGGATCTATATAATTTGGAACTGTAATTCAGCTAATTCTAAGCAAAGAATTGTTAACAATCAAACATAACACTTGACTCAGAAAAGCTAGTTTCAATGTTTCGACTTTTAGCTAAACATTTTTTTGTTATGACATCAGCATATCCGTATTTTGAGAAAGTTGAGATTTAATTCCTTATCAACTTTAAGTATAAACATGACTAGACTTGATTCATCAGATTTATTTGACAATGCAACGTGTTGCAATCAGGCCGTCTTGCCAGGTTCCAAATTGGGCACTGCAATGGAGTATAATTATCCCTAACAGATGACGAGATAGATAGAATGATTTATGGTGATGTGATTTTTGAAGAGGATATAAAAAATGCATCTCTTGGAAAATTCCGAAAGGACATATATCAAGAAATTAAAAAGTTACGGGATTATTAAATTCTCTATCTCGGCCGTGAAAAATCAATTCAGCATATTGAGAATATGTTGAAGAGTTTGTAAGATAAATAATCCCCACTGTCATATGGCGGTGGGGATTTGTTATAGCTTAAAACTATAGAAATAAGCTTGAAAACGGTATAACGATTTTCTGAAAATCCATGATATGATAGAATAATCACAAGAATTTAGGAGAGTGTATGGAAAATCATAATTTTGAAAATCAGGGTACTTTTAATCGAGAGATGAACAGTCGCCATTTGCAGATGTTGTCCATCGGCGGGGTTATCGGGACAGGTTTGTTCCTGAGTTCAGGCTATACCATTGCACAGGCTGGGCCTTTTGGAGCTGTTGCGG
Organism: Streptococcus suis; assembly: GCF_046032515.1. Classification (GTDB taxonomy): domain Bacteria; phylum Bacillota; class Bacilli; order Lactobacillales; family Streptococcaceae; genus Streptococcus; species Streptococcus suis_AL. The sequence continues at coordinate 13,884 of NZ_JARQPJ010000005.1, forward strand.
CTTATCTTTTCGGAGCTGTCATGGTTTACTTGGTCATGTTCTCTTTGGGTGAATTGTCGGTTGCAATGCCGGTGACTGGATCTTTCCATACTTATGCGACCAAGTTTATCAGTCCAGGTACTGGTTTCATGGTGGCCTGGATGTATTGGCTTTGCTGGGTCGTTGCTCTAGCTTCTCAGTTCGTCGGAGCAGCTCAACTCATGCAACGCTGGTTTCCTAGTGTACCGATTTGGATTTTTGCGACGATTTTTGCAGTGATTGTCTTTGGTTTGAACACCCTATTTGTTGGTTGGTTTGCCAAGGCAGAGGATGCACTCTCGTCTATCAAGGTCTATGCCATAGCAGCCTTTATCGTGCTTGGGACTTTGGCTATTTTTGGTATTTTGCCATTTGAGGGAACCAATGCTGCGCCGCTCTTTACTAATATTACAGCACAAGGCTTACTTCCTAACGGCCTAGTTGGGTTGATTTCCGTTATGCTCTCTGTAAACTATGCCTTTTCAGGTGTGGAAATGATCGGAATTGCGGCAGGGGAGACAGATAATCCCCAAAAAGCTGTACCGCAAGCTATTAAATCAACAATTGGTCTTTTGGTTATCTTCTTTGTCTTGACAATTGTTGTTTTGGCAGCTCTACTTCCTATGTCAGAAGCAGGTGTGACAGAAGCGCCATTCGTACTTGTCTTGGACAAGATTGGCTTCCCTTATGCTGCAGATATTATGAACTTTATTATCTTGACGGCTATTTTATCGGCCTCTACATCAGGGCTATACGCTTCAAGCCGTATGCTTTGGTCTTTGGCAAATGAAGGCATGATTAGCAAGGAATTGGTAAAAATTAATAAACACGGTGTTCCAATGCGTGGCATGATCTTGTCCATGATTGGTGTTGTGATTGCTTTGATTGCGTCAATTTATGCAGAAGATACCATCTTCCTGGCCCTGGTTTCTATCGCTGGTTTTGCAGTTGTGATTGCTTGGTTGGCCATTCCATTGGCACAAATCGGTTTCCGTCGTGAATTTTTGAAAACTCACAGTGAAGATGAATTGGAATATAAGACACCATTTTCACCGACTTTGCCTTGGATTACAGTTGTTTTGCTGGTTATTTCTATCATCGGAATCGGCTGGGATCCTTCGCAGCGTGCTGGTCTTTACTTTGGTGTGCCATTCATGATTGGCTGCTATATTTATCACTATATCCGCTTTAAAAAGTGGTAGGAGGAGATTATGGGTCGTTTTAAGGAATTATTAGAACAAAAGGAATACATCATTTTACACGGTGCTCTTGGGACGGAATTGGAATTTCGAGGTCATGATGTATCAGGTAAGCTCTGGTCAGCCAAATATCTTTTGGAAAATCCCCAGTACATCAAGGATATTCACAAGGATTATATTCGTGCAGGTGCGGATTTGGTCACGACATCAACCTATCAGGCAACTTTTGAAGGTTTGGCGGAAGCTGGTTTGTCACAAGCAGAGGCTGAAGAACTCATTCGCTTGACGGTCGATTTGGCGAAAGAGGCGCGTGACGAGGTTTGGGCCGAATTGTCTGAAGCTGAAAAAGTACAACGAACCTATCCTCTCATTTCAGGTGACGTTGGTCCTTATGCGGCCTATCTAGCCAATGGTTCGGAGTACACAGGTGATTATGGCAACATCAGTTTGGAGGAGTTGAAGGCTTTTCATCGTCGTCGGATGGAACTCCTCTTAGAACAGGGGGCAGAACTCTTGGCCTTGGAAACCATTCCAAATGTTCTCGAAACACAGGCCTTGGTAGAGTTGCTGGCAGATGATTTCCCAAATGTCGAAGCCTATATCAGCTTCACATCACAGGACGGTCAGTCGATTTCTGACGGAACGTCTATTGAAAAAATAGCAGAGCTGGTTAACGGTAGTGAGCAGATTTTGGCGGTTGGTCTTAACTGTACGGCTCCCTCGCTCTATCCAGCCTTTCTCAGTCAGTTGAGAGAAAAAACGGATAAACCATTTGTGACCTATCCAAATTCTGGAGAAGTCTATGATGGAGCCACTCAAACTTGGAAGGAAAAAGCAGACGACAGCCATTCTCTTCTGGACAACACACTTGAATGGCACGAACTGGGTGCCAAGGTAGTTGGAGGCTGCTGTCGTACTCGACCAGCTGATATTACTGACCTAGTTGCAGGTTTGAAATAAAAGTATCCCCGCTGTCCTGTGACGGCGGGGATTTGTCTGTTAGGGGAATTTAGCTTTCTAAAAACAACCTCTCCACATAGACCTTCTGCCTTGGAATAACCAGTTCAGTTTCTAGGAAGTCTTTTAAGTCTTCTTGTGGGATCCAGATATAATTGCTGGTTTCGTCGACTTGGAGCTGGATGGTCGATTTGTCCCAATTGGTTTCGGCCCAGTAGCAGTGGAAAATGCACTGGTCGTCATGGGCAACAAAATGTGTATGGTGGCGGAGTTGGTCAGCTGTCAGCTCAATGCCAGTTTCCTCGCGGACTTCGCGTAAAATGGCCTGCTCTGCTATTTCTCCAAACAAGGCCGAGCCTCCTGCTGTCGCTTCATAATAGTCAGGGTAGGAGGGCTTGGTGCTGTCGCGTTTCATGAAGAGGGTGCTGCCGTCGCGGTGGCGGATGATGCACTCGACGACTAGGTGGTAGAGGCCGTCGGGAATGGCTTCTCCGCGTGTGAGGATATGGTCGGTCAAGTGACCGTCGGCTGTGTAGGCGTTCCAAGTTTCCATGTTTTGCTCCTTTTTTTAGATTGGTTATTCATTATAGCAAATCTGGAAGTGTTAGACAAGTATCTTGCGGATGTTTGGACATCGCAAAAATTCAAGAATTATTGAGCTAAAAGCTGACTTCGGTCAGTTTTTTCTTTTGTTCCTTTTCAAATCAAGGTTGAAAATATACAAAAAATTTTTAAAAATGTGTATAATTATGTTGCAAAAAGTATAAAAATACACTATAATAGTCACTAAGTTTTATAAAAAAACAGTAGAAATGAGAATGCTTATGACAAAAGAAAAATTGATTTTAGCCTATTCTGGTGGATTAGACACTTCAGTTGCGATTGCTTGGTTGAAAAAAGATTATGATGTGATTGCGGTTTGTATGGATGTAGGTGAGGGGAAAGATCTTGAATTCATTCATGATAAAGCACTGTCCATTGGTGCCATTGAGTCCCATGTGTTGGATGTGAAAGAAGAATTCGCTCAAGAATATGTCCTACCAGCCCTGCAAGCTCATGCCTATTATGAGCAAAAATATCCGCTGGTATCGGCTCTCAGCCGTCCCTTGATTTCCAAAAAGTTGGTGGAAATGGCCCATAAGACAGGAGCAACCACTATCGCCCACGGTTGTACTGGTAAGGGAAATGACCAGGTGCGGTTTGAGGTAGCCATTGCAGCCTTGGACCCAACCCTCAAGGTCGTAGCTCCTGTCCGTGAATGGAAGTGGGCGCGTGAAGAAGAAATCGTCTTCGCCAAGGAAAATGGTGTACCAGTCCCAGCAGATTTGGATAGTCCTTATTCCGTTGACCAAAATCTTTGGGGCCGTGCCAATGAGTGTGGAGTCTTGGAAAATCCATGGAATGAAGCGCCAGAAGATGCTTTTGGTATTACAACTGCACCAGAAAATGCACCAGATACTCCTGAGTATGTCGATATTGAGTTTCAGGCGGGCGTACCCGTTACTGTAAATGGAGAAAAGCTCAGCCTGGCAAATCTCATCCAAAAACTCAATGTCATTGCTGGTAAGCATGGTGTAGGTCGGATTGACCATGTGGAAAATCGTTTGGTCGGAATCAAATCGCGTGAAATTTATGAGTGTCCAGGAGCCATTACCCTTTTGACTGCTCATAAGGAAATTGAAGATTTGACCTTGGTGCGCGAAGTATCGCATTTTAAACCGATTGTTTCAAATGAACTCTCTAACTTGATTTACAATGGTTTGTGGTTCAATCCAGCAACAGATGCCTTAAAAGCTTATCTTGCTCAGACCCAGGCAGTTGTTAATGGCACCGCAAAAGTGAAATTGTATAAGGGATCAGCCAAAGTGGTTGCTCGGAAATCTCCAAATTCACTTTATGACGAAGATTTGGCAACCTATACCAGTGCAGATACCTTTGACCAAGATGCAGCAGTTGGTTTCATCAAGCTTTGGGGATTACCAACCAAGGTCAATGCAGAAATTCATAAAAAAGACTAGAAAGTAGGAATGTATGGAAGCAAAGAAATTATGGGGTGGTCGCTTTGAAGCCAGTCTTGAGGAATGGGTAGAAGAATTCGGAGCTTCCATCCGATTTGATCAAAAACTGGCCAAGTATGATATTCAGGGTTCTTTAGCCCATGTCAAGATGCTCGGAGCCACAGGGATTATCAATCAAGAAGAAGCTCAGGTCATTCAAGCTGGTTTGGAAGAATTGCTAGAGGAGTATGAGGCTGGCAAGTTAGTGTTTGATGTTCGTAACGAAGACATTCACATGAATATCGAAAGTCTATTGACCGAGAAAATAGGTCCAGTTGCAGGTAAACTCCACACAGCCCGTTCTCGTAATGATCAGGTAGCGACGGATATGCACCTTTATCTGAAGGACACCCTCTTTCAAGCTGTAGATAAACTGACCAATCTACGTCAGGTTTTACTAGACCTTGCACAGGAGCATGTGGAAACAATCATGCCCGGCTATACTCACTTGCAACATGCCCAGCCTATTAGTTTTGCTCAGCACTTGTTAGCCTATTACAACATGTTCAGCCGCGACAGTGAGCGCTTTGCATTCAACATGCAACACACTGATATCTCCCCACTTGGTGCGGCGGCCTTGGCAGGGACAACCTTTCCGATTGACCGTCAGATGACGTCTGATTTGATGGGATTTGCTAAGCCCTATAGTAATTCTCTTGATGCTGTGTCTGACCGTGATTTTATCTTGGAATTTCTGTCAAATGCCAGTATCCTCATGATGCACATGTCACGTTTGTGTGAAGAAATCATCAACTGGTGTTCACATGAATACCAATTTGTCACCTTATCTGATACCTTTTCAACAGGTTCTTCCATCATGCCTCAGAAGAAAAATCCAGATATGGCAGAATTGATTCGGGGAAAAACAGGTAGAGTTTATGGGAACTTAGTTGGCCTACTGACAGTCATGAAATCCCTACCTTTAACCTATAATAAGGACTTGCAAGAAGACAAGGAAGGCATGTTTGATAGTGCGGAAACGATTTTAGTATCTATCGATATTTTGGCAGGGATGTTGCAATCTATGACAGTCCATAAGGAAAGGATGGCTCAATCGACAGAGAAGGACTTTTCAAATGCGACTGAATTGGCAGACTATCTAGCAAACAAGGGTATGCCCTTCCGCCAAGCGCATGAGATTGTTGGAAAACTGGTCTTGGAATGTAGCAAGGCAGGCTATTATTTACAGGATGTTCCTTTGGAACGTTATCAGGAAATTTCATCGATTATTGGACCGGATATTTATACAGCTTTAGAATCGGAAACGGCAGTTTCGCGCAGAAATTCGCTAGGTGGAACTGGATTTGAATCCATTCGTTGGCAAATTCAGCAAGCAAAAGCACAAATAATCGCTTCGAAAGGCCTCTAAACGGTATGTTTATTGGCTTTTTTGAATTTTATGGTATAATAGAAGTAATTTTGAAAGATGGAGTGGCAGTTTGAAAAAAAGCTATCGTGTCAAGCGTGAACGAGATTTTAATGACATTTTTACAAAAGGAAACAATGTCGCCAATCGGAGGTTTGTTGTCTACCGATTACCTAAAGCGCAGAAGCATTTCCGAGTAGGCTTATCTGTTAGCAAAAAATTGGGAAACGCTGTCATGCGAAATAAAATTAAGCGCAGGATTCGTCACATCTTAATTGAATGCCAACATCAACTGGTAGCAGATGACTTTGTTATCATTGCTCGAAAAGGTGTAGAGGAATTGTCCTATCAAGAAATGAAGCAAAACCTCATCCATGTTTTGAAACTAGCTAAACTATATCAGGAAGGTGTTGTGATTGAAAAAGAAAGTTAAATGGGCAGGTCTACTGGTAGTATCTCTAATTGTTTTAACAGCCTGCGGAACAGGGCCAGTGACCAGTCAATCTACAGATGCGTGGGATAGATTAATTTACTGGTTTGCCAGCATTATTCAGTTCCTATCTATCAACGGTCAAATTGGAATCGGTATTATACTTTTTACCATTTTAATTCGAACCCTTCTGTTGCCCTTGTTCCAAATACAGATGAATTCCTCACGGAAGATGCAGGAGCTTCAACCTCAGCTGAAAAAGTTGCAAGCGGAGTATCCAGGAACGGATATGGAAAGTCGCCAGCAGCTCTATGAAGCAACGCAAGCTCTCTACAAAGAGAATGGCGTCAGCATGAGAGCGTCCATGATTCCGCTCTTTATTCAAATGCCAATCCTTTTGGCCCTCTTTCAAGCTCTGACACGTGTTGAAGCCTTGAAAGTAGGTCACTTCCTTTGGTTAAATCTTGGGGAGCCGGATCCGTTCTTTATTTTGCCGATTCTGGCTGCAGTGTTTACATTCCTTAGCTCATGGTTGACCAATAAATCAGCAATTGAGAAGAATATGGCTATGACAATTATGACCTATGTCATGCCCGTGATGATCTTTTTCTTTGCTGTGGCAGCTGCTAGTGGGGTGGCTTTGTATTGGACAGTGTCAAATGCCTATCAGGTTGCTCAAACCTTGGTGTTCAATAATCCGTTTAAAATAATAGCAGAGCGTCAAGCGAAAATTGATGCGGAAAAAGAACGTCAGGCAAAAATTCGACGGGCACAGAAAAAAGCACAGAAAAAGAAATAGGAAAACTAGGAGAGAGAAGATGAAATTTACAGGAGCAAGTGTTGAAGAGGCCATCCAGAATGGCTTGGTAGAGCTAAATATTCCTCGAAAAAAAGCACATATTACTGTGGTTGCGCGTGAGAAAAAAGGTTTCCTTGGTTTCGGTAAAAAGCCAGCGATTGTGGATATTGATGTCATCAATGAAACAACGGTTGTTAAGGCTAATCAGAAAGCAGTTCGTGGCGTTCCAAGTGAAATTAATGACCTCAATGAACCAGTAAAAAGCGTTTCAGAGGCTACGATTGACCTAGGAAAAGTTGTTGCAGCGGTGAAAGAATTTGAAAAGTCTGGTCAAACGCTTGATGATGATATTAAAGCGCAGATTTTGAAAAATGAAAAAGAAGCGACAACGATTTTGGAAGAAACAGGTCGGATTGAAATTCTTTCAGAAGATTTACTAACTACTACAGATGCAACAACATCTGCTAAGGAAGACGTAAATCAAGAAGTCGTCTCAGAAAATCAAGCAGATAATTTTGCTGATTTAGATATTAAGATTGAGCCTCAGTATGATATTGAACAAGTTGTTTCAGAAGTGACAGCTTATGTACAAGAAATTCTGGATGATATGGATGTTGAAGCGCGTATTGATACAAGTCATAATCGCCGTACAATCAATATCCAAGTGGATACCAATGAACCAGGACGTGTCATCGGCTATCATGGTAAGGTCTTAAAAGCCTTGCAACTATTGGCTCAGAACTTCCTATACAACCGTTATGAGCGCAATTTCTACATCACTATCAATGTGAATGACTATGTAGAACACCGTGCAGAAGTACTTCAAGGCTATGCACAAAAATTGGCGGAGCGTGTCTTGGCTGAACAAGAAGCCTACCATACGGATCCAATGTCTAGCAGTGAGCGTAAAATTATCCACCGTATTATTTCTAAAATGGATGGCTTGACAAGCTATTCAGAAGGTAGTGAACCGAATCGCTACGTCGTAGTGGATATTGAAGGAAATCATGATTAAAAAGAGGCTGAGCCTCAATACCATTAAGTTAAGGACCCTACTCCAATATTTATTGGATAGGGTCTTTTTTCAATAAAGTGATAGGCTAAAGTCAAAAAGGAGTTTTCCCAAGGTCCAGTCTATTCAAACAATTTTAGAATCTTGTATCTCACAACTCTTCTTGTGTCGTTGAACCAGATAAAGATGTTGCCTGTTCCAGAATATCTTCCTTCCAACAAATGGTTTCCGCTATGCTTTCTTATTTTTAGTTATTGATTTGAAACAATCCCTCGGATTACTTGCCCAGTCAATGGACTGGGGAGATAAAAGAGTGGAACAAGTCACTTCTGCAAAATCAGGTAAGGGGAGTTCAAATAATGATGACACTATTTGAAGTTGGAAATAAGGAAACCAAGTAATCAACGATGGACGAAATGACTATCATTTGCTAGCCAGTTTCTTTGTGATAGGGAGCTGGCTTTTTCTTGTTCGTTTTTTACAAAAATTTTTGCTTGGTAGCCGATAATTTCTTGCATTTTCGGGGGGTATATATAATAATAGATGAAAATACCTGTCCACTAGAAAGGAGTAGACGGGATAGGTGAAACCAAACAATAAAGAGGGAGCAATATATGAAAAGAAAAAAGAAATACAAGTATGCCTATAAACGTCAGCGAAAATTGATGTTGTTGATGGGGGCTGCGACGATGGCTGTAGGTACGGTGACGATGGGGCAAGTCTTGTCTGTCCACGCAGAAGAGACCAGTCCAGAACCTATTGTTACCGAGCTTAAGAATAGCTCTGTAGTGACCGAAGCACCAACTGTAGGTGAAGAAGGACAAACAGGTTCTGACCAGACCGAACCTCCAACTCCTGTAGAAGTTGCACCACAGACGGAAGTCGAGGCAGGTCTTTCTGAACTAGAGGGAGAGCAAGCTGGGGTGCCAACAGAGAGAAGTGTGCCAGAGGAAAGAACACTGATCATAGAAACTTCCGAACAAGCTGCTCCAATCATAGCGGATATTGCTGTGAATGCAGAGGATGAACAGGAGTACAGGAAGGCGAACGTCGGTCTGGAAATTACTTTTGAGCAAGTTGAGCAACCAGCAGTCGTTACTCATAAGCTAATCAATAAAGATAGCGGAGAGGCCTATGTTGAAACAGCAACGATTGAGAAGCGTCCACATTATCGGTCTAATGGTGATTTTATTGGTACTGAAATTGATACAAGCATCCCAGAAACTACCCAAATAGCCTATGCTTATTTTAGAGAAGTACCTGCTGGAACCTATCGCCTGGAAATCGGTTTGACAGATTTGGAAAGCAAACCCTACGAATTGGATGCAGCTAGTCTTGAGAAGATAAACAATCTGTCAGATATTGTGATTAAACCTTATGCTGAAACGAATACGCAATTTGTAGAGCCAAATCTAGTAGAGGTTAAGGTTGATAAGACGACCGTGAAAAAAGGGGAAAATGTTGTTTATACCCTGATTTATGACAGCCTGCCAGAAGTTTCTCATGGGGTTATGCTACAAGACTTTTCTTATGGCTTTTTTGGTGCCGAGTATGATAAGGCGGGTAAAAAGACAGGACGTTCCATACTTCATATTGCAGAGAAGTTTTCAGAGGCTGGTGAGAAGAAACTGGAATTTGATACCAGTTATGGTTATTTCTCTGCAAAAGATTGGAAGAAGCAAGTAGACATTAGTGAAGCCAATAGGAATAAGTTGGCCCAACTGATGCCGACAGTGACAGTCCTAGATGAAGACTATAAGCACATTGAAATTACCTCCCTAACCCATATTGGTACCGATGGTAGTCGAAATGAACTTGCTGCTCTTGACCCATCCTGGAGCCACTCCATCAACGCTCTTCCCGATGATTCGGGGCGCTTTTATCACAATAGGGTCTTGCATAAGCTCCAAGTGGGAGATCAGTTGGTCTATAAGGTGAAAATAAGCCCCGAGTACTTGGCAGAGCTGAAAAAGAAAAAGAGTGAGCAGAGTTATACAGAAACGGTTTCTTTGGAATTCGATAGGGTGTTCAATGTACAAGCTTTAGGTGGTACTGCCTTTGAATTTGATGAAAGAGATAGTTTTTATTTCAGTACAGACCAGTGGGAAACAGGTGAGGTAGATATTACCTTTACGGTCAAAGATTATATGCATGGTTACCTGAACCTAAATCGTCTGGGTTCGGGAGCCTATGATGATTATCATTTAGCTTTTGGAGGTTATTTATTCCAGATTGAGAATCCGGCCTATAGCCTGCCAAATTTATTGGAGTTAAAAAAATCTGACAAGATTTATGTTGGTGAAAATGGTGCTATAAAAGTAAAAACTTCAAATTCTAGTCTAATCTCGTCTGGAACAACTCAGTTGGACTTTGATATTCGACCAACTTCGGGAAATTTTGGAAATTCCTTTGACTACCATTTATCTGTGGAACAGGACTATTCCGATTCATCAAATCCTGTTGTGACAGGCTGGCTTACAGGTTCTCTGTTTGATTCTGTGACAGAAAACCACATTGGTAGCTATTCTTTAAAACGTGCGGAAATTTATTTTGATGGCTGGAAAGAAGAGATTACCAATCTTCCAAATTGGACCTTGGAAATCAGCGGAGATAAGGTCTTCAAATCCAATTTCCTTCTATCAGGAGAGGAACGGACACAGATTGGTTCGATTGGGCGTAGTTGGGTCTATGGCTCGCTAGGGCGGTTGCCAAAAGAGTTGCAAAACCGTCGTTTAGGTGTAAATAAAATTCAATTCTATGACCGTCAAGGAAATAATCTACCGACAGTAAATGCTGATTGGGTCTTATCAGAATATGAATTGAGAGAGGGAGATCGTCTTTATTACTACTTGCCTTCTACGGGAGAATTGACAGAATTAAAACCAGTCTTAGAAGATGGTCGTCGATTAGTGAAGGGAAGTAAGGACAGTAAGGGTCTCTATGTATTTGCGATGGCGATAGAAGAAGATGGGGGCCAACCTACGGAGAATGCGAACGGTACGACTAAGGTTCTATCTGGTCAAGTTGAGGATGTTTATGTAAGTTTCTCAGAGGCAGATGTTAGTGCAGTAAGTAGCATTCAAGTTGTCAAGGTAGAGGATGCTACTGTTTTTGAAAAATTACCTGAGAGTTTCAAACGTGAAGATGTGGATATGTTTGACATCAAGACGCTTGATAAAGATGGTCAATTTGTCCAAATCCAGTCCAGTAAAGGTGCCTTTGTTACCCTACCTGTTTCACCAAATCGTAAGGTGACCAAGGTGATTTACTACTTACCACAAACAGGTGCAGTAGAAGAGTTGGAATACGAGTGGGATAAAACTTTCAATCTGGTATCTTTCAAAGTAAGCCATTTCTCTAACTATGCTATTGTCTATGAAGGAAATGATGAAAAGCCTCAACCAAGTGGCACAACTTCAGGAACAGGCAATAACACTAGTCCAGAAACTGGTGAAGGTAGCACAAGTGCCGGTGATACGGCTTCAGTTTCAGGTAATAGCGCAAGTCCAGAAATTGGTGAAGGTAGCACAAGTGCCGGTGATACGGCTTCAGTTTCTGGTAATAACACTAGCCCAGTTGGCTCAGTTGATAGCGTCTTAGTTGGTAGCCTAGGTAATGGTGGGCAATTGGATGCAAATAGGAGAGAGGAAGCGTCTGCTCAACCAACTAATGCTACAGTTGAACAAACCAACCATGTTGATTCAAAAGTTACAAGAGCCAGAAAGGTGAATGCTTTGCCAAATACAGCTGCACAGACAGGCGTAGTAGCGACTGTGTTGGGATTGGCTTTGGCAACACTGGCGTCATTTGTACAGAAAAAAAGAGAAGAGTAAGTGCTTGAGATGCTTACAAGAGACTTAGATTTAATTTGGGGATTAAAAAATAATTATGAAGTAGCTTGACAAACCCCCAGAATTTATATAAAATAGTTTGGTATGTTTAGTAACTGATCAAAACTAGCCGGCTAAACGAATACAAGAATCTAAGAGGAGGTATTCATCGTGAAACGTACTTTTCAACCAAGTAAAATCCGTCGCGCACGCAAACACGGTTTCCGTAGCCGTATGGCAACTAAAAACGGCCGTCGCGTGTTAGCAGCTCGTCGCCGTAAGGGACGTAAAGTTCTTACAGTAGCATAAGAATACAACTAAAACCAGCAGAAACTCGAGTCTGCTGGTTTTTTCGTTGGAAAAGAATGACTTGAAATATGGTACAATAGAACCATGATACAGATATTTGATACCCACACCCACCTCAACGTAGAGCAGTTTGACGGTCGGGTTCAAGAGGAATTAGACTTTGCCAAGGAAATGGGGGTCACCCTCCACAATGTAGTCGGTTTTGACCGAGCAACCATTGACAGGGCTATGGAACTGGCTGACCAGCACCCTGAAATTTATCTGACATTGGGCTGGCATCCGACAGAGGCTGGCACCTATGATGAGGAAGTAGAAAGCTACTTGCTTGAGGCACTCAAACATCCCAAGGTCATTGCCCTGGGGGAGATTGGGCTGGACTACTACTGGATGACGGCGGATAAGGATACCCAGGCTCGTGTTTTCAAGCGACAGATGGAATTGGCCAAGCAGTTGGATTTGCCCTTTGTGGTTCATACTCGCGATGCTTTGGAAGATACTTACCAGATTATCAAGGAAGTCGGTGTCGGTCCGCGTGGAGGCATCATGCATTCCTTCTCTGGCACGCTGGAGGAGGCTCAGGCCTTTATGGACTTGGGCATGCACATTTCCTTCTCGGGAGTGGTGACCTTCAAGAAAGCCGTCGAACTTCAGGAAGCGGCGCAAGCATTGCCCCTAGAAAAAATCCTGGTCGAAACAGATGCGCCCTACCTGGCCCCAGTTCCTAAGCGTGGTCGGGAAAATCGCACCGGCTACACCAGATATGTGGTGGATATGCTGGCCCAGCTTCGCAACCAGTCGGTCGAAGAAGTGGCGAAAGCGACCTACGAGAATGCAAGGAGCTTGTTCAGAATTGACACAGAAAATTAAGATACAGGAAATCCTCGTTGTTGAAGGCAAGGATGATACAGCAAACCTAAAACGATTTTACGAGGTGGATACCTACGAAACCAGAGGCTCTGCCATATCAGACGATGACTTGGAACGCATTGAGAAACTCCATAACCTGCGGGGCGTTATTGTCTTTACTGACCCAGACTACAATGGGGAGCGGATTCGGAAGATGATTATGCAGGCTATTCCCACGGTCAAACACGCCTTTTTACAGCGGGACGAGGCCAGGCCCCAGTCCAAAACAAAAGGGCGGTCCTTGGGCATTGAGCACGCCAGCTTTGAGGACTTGGAAAAAGCCCTCGCAGGCGTGCGTGGTTACTACGATGATGAAAATAATTTTGACATCACCAAGTCCGATCTGATGCGCCTAGGCTTGTTTATGGGTGGCGACAGTCGCAAGCGGAGGGAGCATCTGGGAGAACAGCTCCGCATCGGCTACTGCAACGGCAAGCAACTACTCAAACGCTTGGAGCTGTTTGGGATAAGTCTGGCGGAAGTTGAGGAGGCTATGGAGAGCTATCATGGATAGGGTCTACGCTGTTAAGTGTTTGGTTAAAAACGAGTTTGAACCTTCTTATGAAAATTATTCATCTTATGAAGAAGTGATCTACTTGCTGCCGGCTGATGTCCTTGTTTGGGAGGATGAGCAGGTTAACACGGAAGCGCTACTTGACTATTTGCGTGATCTGGTCGAAGATGGTTATGTTAATGCGGATGGGATTTGGAAGCAGAGCCGTTTGTTTCATATTGCCGGTGTGCAAGAAATGGACGACAAGGTAGAGTTTGATGGACCAGCCTTGGAAGTCTATCGCTGGTTTTACAATTTTGAATGTCCAGTTACTGAGGAAGAATTTTTGAATCTCTATTATTTTGATGATTTGGGGAGATAGGGAATGTCTAGACGAGAACAAGTCATCCTAACCAATATGTGTATGATTACAGACGGTCAGAGGGTGTTGGTCCAGGATAGGAAGTCTGAAAAGTGGCCTGGTGTGACTTTTCCTGGGGGCCATGTTGAACGTGGCGAGAGCATTGTTTCCTCCGTCATTCGTGAGGTCAAAGAAGAAACAGGTTTGACAATATCCAATCTCGAACTCTGTGGCATTCAAAACTGGACGGATCCGACTGACAACTATCGTTATCTGGTATTTTGCTACAAAACCAGCCATTTTACAGGCTCTATCCAATCTTCAGATGAGGGAGAAGTGTTCTGGATTGAACGTGAGGATTTGAAGAATGTTCAGCTGGCAGACGGTTTTGAAACCATGCTGGAAATCTTTGAACAGCCACAGCTGACAGAGAATTTTTACTGGTTTGAAGACGGCGAATGGAAGGTGGAGAATCGTTAAAGAGTTGTACAATAAGTTTGACAACTCTTTTTTTCTATGCTATAGTAGGCCTAGAAATGATGAGAGGTATTGCTTATGGAAGCTATTGTATATTCCCATTTTCGAAATCACTTAAAGGACTACATGAAAAAGGTCAATGACGAGTTTGAGCCTTTGGTCGTGGTTAATAAAAATCCAGAGGAAGATATTGTTGTACTCTCAAAGAGTGAGTGGGATAGTTTACAAGAAACCCTCGCTGTTGCTCGGAACACTTATCTGTCTCAAAAAGTTTTGCGTGGTATGGCTCAAGTCAAAGCGGGGCAAACCCAAGAACGCAATCTGATAGAGGCGGACTAGCATGGGAATCCATTTTACAGAGGATGCTTGGGAAGACTATCTTTATTGGCAGGGTCAGGATAAGAAAACACTCAAGCGAATCAATAAGATTATCAAGGATATGCAACGACATCCTTTTGAAGGCATTGCCAAGCCAGAACCTTTGAAGTATGATTATCAAGGAGCCTGGTCGAGACGGATTGATGCGGAGAATCGGTTGATTTATATGGTAGAAGCAGATAAGCTGTATATTTTGTCTTTAAAGGATCATTATGGGTGAGGGGGATTAACAAATGAAAAAAGTCGTCCTCCTTCGAGGTGTTACCCCTGTTGGCAAGAATAAAATTCCTAAGATGTCCTATCTGGCGGAAATTTTGACGGAAGTTGGTTTAACTTCTGTTCAAACCTATATTCAAAGTGGAAATGTTGTTTGTGAAACAGACTTGCCAGATGAGAAGCTCAGTCAGCTTATTCATCAAACGATTAAAGAAAAAATTGGTGCAGATTTAGCAATTATTATCAAAAATCAGATGTAGTTGGCACAAGCTGTTATTGAAAATCCTTTTGGTCAGGCTTACGATCATTCTCGCATTCATTTGGTTTTTACCAACGATGAGTTGCATATCGAAAAATTAAAGGAGCTGCTAACTCAAAACTTTGGTGATGAGGAACTCCGCAGAGGCAGTCAATGCCTCTATATGTACCTGCCTAGAGAAGCTCAAAAGAAAAAACTCAACACGAACTTTTTGGAGAAGAAACTAGAAATGGTGGCAACCATGCGGAAGTTTAGCGTCACAAAGCATCTGAGTGAGATGTAAGAATAGAAAACGGAGGCCAATAATGTGTCTAATTTGTGAACGAATCGAAATGATTAAATCAGGGACTAATCTTTACTTTGTCAAAGAATTGGAAACGGGCTATGTTGTTATCGGTGACCACCAGTATTTCAAAGGATATACCCTCTTTCTCTGTAAGGAGCATGTGATAGAACTTCACGATTTGCCACGAAATTTTCGCAAACAGCATCTGTCTGAAATGGCAGATGTATCGCAGGCTGTCAGCGTAGCTTTTTCTGCAGAAAAAATGAATATTGAAAGTCTAGGGAATGGCGAAAGTCATTTGCACTGGCATCTTTTTCCAAGAAGGTCGGGGGACTTAGGAAATCATGGACACAAAGGTAAGGGTCCAGTTTGGTGGCTTCCTTTTGAAGAAATGTACGCTGATGAAAAACGACCTTCAGATAAAAAATTAGAACAGCTGAAACAACAACTTTTAGTTGAGCTTGAAAATTAGAAAGAACACACATGAGAATCGCAGACAAAAACGTTACTCGTGCCGTCCTTGAACGCCACGGGTTTACCTTTAAGAAATCCTTCGGTCAGAACTTTTTGACCGATACTAATATTTTACAGAAGATTGTGGACACGGCTGAGATTGACCAGAATGTCAATGTCATCGAGATTGGTCCTGGAATCGGAGCCTTGACCGAGTTTTTGGCAGAGAGTGCTGCTGAGGTCATGGCCTTTGAGATTGATGATCGCTTGATTCCGATTTTGGCGGACACCTTGGGTCGCTTTGACAATGTAACTGTGGTCAACCAAGACATCTTGAAGACCGACCTGCAGACCCAGATTCAGAATTTCAAAAATCCTGACCTGCCTATCAAGGTCGTGGCCAACCTGCCCTACTACATCACCACCCCCATCCTCATGCATCTGATTGAGAGCAAGATTCCCTTCAGCGAGTTCGTGGTCATGATGCAGCGGGAGGTGGCCGACCGCATTTCTGCCGAGCCAAACACCAAGGCTTACGGTAGCCTGTCTATTGCGGTCCAGTACTACATGACTGCCAAGGTGGCCTTCATCGTGCCTCGCACCGTCTTTGTGCCTGCACCAAACGTGGACTCCGCCATTCTCAAAATGGTCCGCCGCGAGCAACCCCTGGTGAGCGTCAAGGACGAAGATTTCTTCTTCCGGGTGTCCAAGGCTAGCTTTGTGCACCGCCGCAAGACCTTATGGAACAACCTGACCAACCATTTCGGTAAGTCCGAAGAAGTTAAGGACAAGCTGACGCAGGCACTTGGCATGGCAGAGCTGGAAGCCAGTGTCCGTGGAGAAGCACTTTCCATGGCTGACTTCGCGCGTTTGTCTGACAGCCTCCAGGAAGTTGGCTTATAAAAAGAATTGATTGTGGAGAAATCTGCAATCAATCTTTATTTGGTACTTTGTATTGTATATAGTACGGTAATGTGTTATAATAACTGTTGTATAGGTCGTTATACACAGGGCATGGACCCAATCCATTTATTTAAATAGGAAAGGAAGTATACGTTATGGAAAATATCGTTGTTTCAATTTTTCATGTTGAAAGTGAGGCTTTTCAAGCATTTTCAGAATTAAAACAATTTGGTCAAACTGAAAATACAAAATTAGCCCAAGTTTCAATTGTGAAAGCTGAGGATGGAATCGTTAAAGTGAAGGACAGCTTTGATTTAATGAATTCTGTAGGGAGCGATTATTTCGAAGGCGGTCTCATAGGCAGTCTCATTGGAATTTTAGGTGGACCGCTTGGAGTTCTCTTTGGTTTTGTAGCTGGTGGAACGATTGGAGCTTCTATTGGTTTAGATAAAGAATTGGCTAAATCGGAGCTAATTACAACCGTTAGTGAAAAATTGACTAACGGGGAAGTCGCTATTATTGCACTTGTGCAAGAAAATGATGAATCTGTTTTAAATGGTATTTTTGAGAAATATCAGACTATTATTGAAAGATGGGATGTTGCGACTGTTTCAGCAGAAGTAGAATCAGCCCTCAAAATCCAAAAAGATCTAGCTCATCAGGCTAAAGCACGTTTAATTGCGGATAAAAAAGAAGCCCGTCATGAAAAATTTGACAAGCTAAAAGCTGACATTAAAGAAAAATTTGACAAGCTAAAAGCTGACATTAAAGAAAAATTTTAAAAAAAGTATTAGCTTTAAGATTGAAGACAAAGTCCTTGGAACACAAGTTTCCAAGGGCTTTTCTTTGTATAACGTCGTATAATGGAGATACCTTATTTCTTTGTCTCAGTCTAATTTCCAGTTTTTGGGTAAGGCTAGAACATACTTTGTGAATTTTGGTCAATCTTTATTTTCCATAAAACAATTTTCTATCTATCTTGTTCGTTGACAGTGGGGAGAAAGCTTGCTATACTGAAATGTGACTAACTTTTGAAAAATATTATCTGCAAATTGGCAGAATATTTACAAAAACAAGAGAGGGTTTCCCTCTTTTTTTATGAAGGTATCCTTATGTTCAAAAATATGTTAAAAAAGCATCCCCATCTAGTTGCCATTGGCCTATTTGTGGGCTTTTCTTTATTATTATTGGTTCCCCACTTGCTAACTAATGGCATGGTGACAGGTGCGGACTTGATTTTCCACTACAATCGTTTCTATGATGCAGCTATGCAGATGAAGGAGGGGAATTTCTCCTACATTATCAGTTTGTATGGTTATCAGCAGTCAGGACGGATTGTCAATGCTCTCTACGGGCCTTATTTTGCCTATCTACAGGGAGCTTTGGTACTCTTGAGTGGGACCTGGTTCCGCTATCAGATTTTGTCCAATCTTCTTTTGGGAACTCTGAGTGCGACCTCCCTCTATCTCCTCATGCGTGAGGTCAAGGTCAAATATGCCCACTCTATTCTCCTGTCTATGTTCTTTGTAACGACCTACTCCATCCAGTATTGGTGGGCAACCCAAGGATTTACCAGCTGGGGAGTGGCTCTCTTTCCGCTTTGTTTAATCCCTGCAGTCCGTTTCTTGCAGACGAAAAAAGTACCCATTTTCCTCATGGCAGGAGCTGTGGGTCTTATGTTACAGGTCCATATGCTATCGACCTTGTTCTTAGTCATTGCCTATGGTGTTCTCTTCCTTATTGGTTGGTGGAAATCAGACCAAAAAATGAAGATTATTGGGCAAGTAGCCCTTTCGGTAGGAATTTTCTTGCTTCTGACCATCAACATTTGGTTGCCGCTTGTTTATATCAACGCGACCAACACCTTGGTGCCACCGTTTGTTAATAAGAAATTTGTCCTTAATACCGTAACATGGCTCAAAACAGCTTTCTTGTACTATCCCTATCCCTTGCCAATTTTCTTTGGAATCTATCTCTATTTCTTGGTGAAAAACTGGAAGAAACAATCGCTGGTTCTGGCTGGTCTTGCTCTGACCTACGCAGTGTTTTTGATCTTATCAACCAACCTCTTCCCTTGGCAGTTGTTTGCAGGGAAAGGAATTACACTCGTCGAATTGATTCAATTTCCTTTCCGTTTCTTCCTCTATGCCAATGCCTTGTTGTTGGCAGTTGTGGGGGTACAGGTTTCAGGCTTGTCAGAAAAAATGCAGAAAATCTTTTCAGGTTTGACTGTTATTTCTTTGCTTGTTTCGGTTGGTTTCCTCTGGAATGAAAGTTATAAGGAAATCAATGGGCATTACTATAGCGATACCTTCCTGCAAAAACGAATTCATACGACCTTGTACGGTACAACGGAAGAGTTACGAGCTTCTTTCCATTCTAAATACTTGGGCGAATTTATCCACATTGCTCAGAAATCAACGCCAGACTATGTACCAGACTTGTCAGATAGAACGGAACATATGACCAATGAAGAGTCGGACAATACCTATTTTACCTATCGTGACCAAGTGATTTTACCAAATCAAGACTTTATCAAAGAAGTTGATGGCAATCAGCTGGTGGTGACTTGGACGGCGTCAGAAGCAGAAGAAACTGCGGTACCAGTTATTGTTTACCAAGATAGTCAGCTTGTTTTGAATGATACCGTTTTAGATAGAGAAGATATGATTCTTTCCACAATCGGTGTGCCAACAGTTACCAGCCAACCGGGGCAAAATACCCTAATTCTATCCTACAAGCAACAGTGGTGGTTATTGCCAGTTATCGCGATTAGCTTGACTGGATGGCTAGTCTGGTCGATGTACTACGGCTTTATTTACCGAAAATCAAATCTTTCCTAAGAGAGAAATGTTATGAAACAAATCAATCCAAAGGCAAGCAAGCAATTTATTCTGGTTATGATTATGACCGTTTTGCTGGCGATGGGGCGGGCTCTATTGCTAAGTGGAGTATCTTTCCCGCTCTGGTTTATCCCCCTGCCCTTACTTGCCTATTCTATTTTTACGTTTTATGTATTGGTCTTGCTTGATACATACGAGAAGTTTGTAAAGACAAAAAACTTTGCCAAGTATGTCGGCTATTTTCTAGGTTTTCTATATCTTGTTAACCTGGTTTATCGGCTCAATGCCAAGAAGTATCAACCCTGGAATATTTTCCGGAATAATCTCTTTCAATTCGAGCTTCTATTGATGTTGGCTCTTCCCGTATTGTTGGCATTTTTATGGCGGAAGAAGACGGGAATTCGAGAAAAATTAAGCCAGTGGTCAGCCAATCACTTGGTACCGGATGGCTATTTGTTCTTGACCAGTTTGCTTTCTCTCAGTCCACTCGCTATATCTTACTGGAAAGATAGTCATTATGAGAGTTTGGTTGAGAAAGGTTCTTATATAGAGTTTTTCAGCCAGACACCGCTGTTTGCACCTATTCATTTTATAGGGACTTACATTTTTCTTCGCTATCTTCATAAGGCATTTGTAGAGTTTAAGGCCAATCGGACCAACGTTCACAGCATGCTCTTTATCAGTTTGGCACTGGCTATGTTGTCGCATATTGGTTATCAGGCTTCTATGGCTGGCGGAACGGGTTCTTATTTCACACGTCATCTCTTTCCAGGGGCTATTGTCTTCCAGATTGCCTGCCTCTTTTTCCTAAACATTATCATCAGCTTGGTCATCAACCGTCAAATCTTGTCGGTTGCTGTCATTGCTGGTTTAAATGTGACCTTGATAGCGGCCAATTTCCTCAAATTTCGCTATCGTTCGGAGCCATTGACCCCCAATGATTTCAAATGGGTCGGGAACTTGGGGATGATTCTCAGCTTCATCAGTCTACGTGTTGTCTTGGTATCGCTCGTCTTTATAGTCCTCCTTGTGTTTATCTACCGACGTATTCACAAGAAGTACTTCCAAGGAAGGATTGTCGCTTCTATCTGGAAACGGCTGGCAGGAGTTTCAGTTATCGTATCCTTGATTTTAGGAATGGGCTGGGCAATTCGCAATGAAAAAGACCACAAGATTGCTGGTTGGATTCCTATTCTTTCTCAGGTCAATAACTGGCGGAACGTAGATTGGAAGGGCTACGCCTTTGTGGCTCGTTATCGCACTCTTTCATTCCTCTGGTTACAGCAACTCAGCAAGACCAGTATGGAAATGCCTGAGAATTACTCTGAGAAGACCATGAAGGCTATTGTGAAGAAGTACACCGCCTTGGCTGAGGAAATCAATGCAGAACGGACAGGTCAATTGACTGACCAGACGGTAATCTACATTCTTAGTGAGAGTTTGGCTGACCCGCGTCGGATTCCGGGTGTGACCCTTAGCCAGAATGTCCTTCCAAATATTGAGTACATCATGAGTCAGACTACCAGTGGCTTGATGAAGAGTGACCACTATGGTGGTGGGACTGCCAATATTGAGTTTCAGGTTTATAGTGGTTTGCCATTTTACAATTATAATTCTTCTATTTCGTCAGTCTATTTGGATGTAGCACCAAATATGAAGAAGTTGCCAAGTATCAGCGACCTCTATCCAGCAGATAATCGTATCGCCATCCATCCTTACTACGATACCAGTTACAACCGAAATTCTATCTATAAGCAGCTGGGGATTGAGCAATTCTACACTCTCAATAGTGCTAAGTATCCTCTTACTGTGACGGCTGAGGATTATCAGGGGAATTTTGTCAGTGACAAGAAGACCTATGACTTGATTTTGGATCAGGTACGTTCTGCTGATACCAGCTTTGTGTCGGCTATTACCATGCAGAACCATGTGCAGTGGAACTCAGCTGAGCCTGCAAGTATTACAGCATCGGGTGAGGGCTTCACGACTGAGGAAAATGAAAACTTGACCAGCTATGTTCGTCTTCTATCCTTTACGGATCAGGCAACCAGAGATTTTCTGGATCAGCTTAAGACCTTGGATAAGAAAGTGACCGTTGTTTTTTATGGTGACCACCTACCAGGTTTGTATCCAGAGTCTGCTTTCGTGACGGACCCAAGTCTGCAATATAAGACAGATTATTTCGTGTGGAGTAATTTTGAAACAGAAGACTACCATTATGATTTGGTCAATTCTAGCGACATGAATGCACTGATGCTGGAGACGACCAACAACAAGGTCAGTCCTTACTATGCCCTCTTGACAGAAGTGCTTCATAAGGACCGTGTAGGTCAGGCTGAGCGTGATGCAAAAGCGGCAGAAGAACTCAAACTGGTCCAATACGACCTATCCACAGGAAAAGGCTACCTTTTGAAATACAAAGATTTTTTCAAAGTAGCGACTGAAACGACAGAATAAAAATAGGGAGTGGGAAAGACATCCATGATGGCTCCGCCCTCACCCACAGAATAATGAAAACGAACATAAAGCCCTCACTAGGTGTATAATCTTAGTGAGGGCTTTGTGGTTGACGAGTTAATGATGTTAGTCATCGAGGGAAAAACTGATCCACTCTACTGACGAGCACCCCAAAATATGCGATAGGCATGAGTATAAAAATACGACTAAAATTCGGTAGATAAGCTCTCTAATTTTTAAGAAGGAGGGAATTGTCATGGATGTTCTCTATCAATCTTGTGCAGGTATTGATGTCCATCAAGCCAATAATGTCGTCTGTATCCTACATGGACCACTCACCTCAACTCGTCCAAAGCGTGAGATGGCTACATTTGATACAACGACTAAAGGCCTACGTGCTTGCCACGATTTTCTCAGTCAATTTCGTGTGGAAGCTGTTGGTATGGAAAGCACAGGTGTTTATTGGCGACCTGTCTGGCATGCTCTATGTGATGACTTCGAGCTGATACTGGCTCAACCAGCCCACATGAAGGCTATTCCAGGTCAGAAAACCGACAAGAAGGATGCTCACTGGATTGCTAAATTAACACGGATTGGTCTGCTTCCTCGGAGTTTCGTTCCCGATGAAACCATTCAAGAATTGAGGGAGTTGACCAGACAGCGAAAACATTATGTGGAAAGTCGCAATCGCGAAACCAATCGTATCCATAAAATTCTTCAGTCAGGTGGTATCAAGCTAACAACCTATATTGAAGATATAATGGGACTATCTGGACGTAATCTCCTTCAGCTACTGGTTGATGGGACGCCTATCACACCACGCATTGTCCATCGATCAGTTTATACCAGCTTGAAGAAGAAAGTGTCGCAGCTTCTGGAAGCCTTGGATGGTTATTTCTCTGACCATCATCGCTTCATGTTAAAGCAGTCCTTAGAGATTTATGATTTTTATCAGAAGCAGATTGAGTTGCTGGAAGAGCGAATCAATGGCTATATCCTTTTAAAAGAGCAGATAAGGTATTCTGAATTTTTAGTACAGAAAAAGACTACTAGGGACGAGCTAGTAGCCTAACATAAAAATTTTTTCGCTTTGATTATATCATAGGGAGGGAATTTTTGCATTCTTTTTAGTTTTCGTATAAGAACTCGACTAGTCAAAAAAGAGTTCATCAACAAGTCTTCATTTCAAGTTGTCGATCTAAAACGGTCTATTCCCAGACCGTTTTAGTCCCACCCCCGCATAGCTCAAACTGTCTGGGAGACAGTTTGAGGTTGGAAATAGAGCGAACTTTGTTCGCTACAAAACAGTCAGAGTAGTGACTGTTGGAGGTTGGAGATATAGCGAACAAGGTTCGTTACAAAAAGGTTCAGTGAACCTTTTGAGGTTGGAAATAAAGCGAACTTTGTTCGCAACAGTCGTAATGGTCAGATTTGGAGTGTGCAACACGACCTGTTGTGATTTGCTTTGCAAATCCTATCTCCAACCTTTAACAGTCCACTGGACTGTTAAACCCAATCAACCACTGCGCTGAGATGTTGACACGAACTCTGAGAAGCGAGGCTGGACTTTATGCCTAGCTTCTTTTTCTTTATGTGAAAATGGACACAAACATGGGGAGTTGTGGTATAATAATTATGTTTACAAATGATTTTTTAATCGTGAGTGTAGAGGTGATGCATGAATCGTTTTGGTAGGACATTAAAATTGATAAGAGAGGGAAAGGGGAAGAGTTTGGCGGAGGTCGCCAAGGGACATATTTCTACTTCTCAACTTTCTCGGTTTGAAAATGGGGAATCCGACAATACTGTTAGTAAATTATTTGGTGTGTTGGCAGAAATGAATGTGGATGTGGACGAGTTCGTGTATGCCAGTCAGGATTTCAAAAAAGATGAGCTGACTAGAATTTTGGAACAACTAAAACAATCCATCTATATCAGAGATGTTGTAACCATAAAGAAAATCTTGTCTGAACAATTAGCAAAAGCAGAAAGAGATTCTCGTAGGGAGTTTCATCGGTTGAATGCTATTTTAATCGCGTATAAACTGAGCGACTTAGATAAGACAGTAGTTGTTTCGAAAGAAGATACAGCCTTTTTAACGGATTACTTATTTCAAGTGGACAACTGGAGTTATTACGAGCTCTTGCTATTTGCCAATACCATGGATGAATTAGAACACCAGACTATGATGCTTTTTTGCAGGGAACTAGTTGGTCGTACACAGTTTTACCGTGAAATGAAACAACATCGATTGGCAGTTTCTCAAATTTTACTTAGTGCTTATCTAGTCAGCGTTCAACATAAGGAACTTGCCGACGCAATCTTTCTTGAAAAGACTATCGAAGGTTTGCTTTTCGACGAGACAGAAATTTTTGAACGCATTTTGTTTAAATTTGGTAAGGCTTTTTATGATTATCAAAATACCGGAACTTCTAATGCTATTTTGGAGATGAGAAAGTGTATTGGACTTTTACGAGCGGTCGATAGCCAGAATATAGCAGATTGGTATGAAACGATACTTGAAAAAATAGTGAACGAGAAATAGTTGCATATAGGGGACGAATAAAATCGTCTCCAATTCCTATTCTATAATATAGATGAAAGCGACCAAATGTTTGCTTAGAAATCTATCAAACGGTGGAGAAGAAATGAAAAAGAGGAATTTTTGGCTAACCTTATCTTGTATTTTTGCAGTAGCCCTGCTCAATGTTGGCTTTCTGTACCAATATCGCTATATTATTGATGCTATTGCAGCTGGAGATAGACAGGCCTTTGTATCCTATTTTGTGCTGATGGGGCTAACTGTCCTTGTCATGCTGATTTTTGAATACATTCGTCAGATTGCCAATGTCAGCTATCTCAATCAAGTAGGTTTCCAATTGCAGGCGACCTTTATTGGGAAAATGTTTGATTTACCTTTTAGACTGTTTGTTGAGCAGGGGGCAGGGGCCTATATTTCCCAGCTCAATAATGATTTGGAGACGGTGAAAGAAGATTATTACGACGCTTTCTTTACGATTTTTCAAGGTGCTTGTACCTTTGGCATTGCCAGTTTGGCCCTTCTTAGCTTGGATGGTCTGACCGCTATTTTCTTGATTCTGATCTCATTCTTGCCAGTTGTGATTCCCTATTTGTTTAAAAAACGGAGAAGGCTCAATCAGGAAGCGATTTCGGACAGTCAGCAGGTCTATAATACAAGGGTTTCAGATGTCTTTCTGAGTTATTTGCAAGTGAAAAATAGCCGCCAAAGACAGCAAGTTTTAGATGGTCTGAACGATTGCTATCAAGCAGTCAATGACAAGGTCAATCAGGCCAATCGAACGACAGTAACCATGCGGCTCTTAGTCGGTTTGGTCTTTTATCTGACCACGCTTTCGATTATCTTTATCGGTGGTTTTCAAGTCTTTTCTGGGGCCTTGACCATCGGAGGTTTGACGGCTATTCTGACCATTTCAGAGCAGTTGGTGGATCCCATAAATAGCATTGCGGCAGCCTTTTTGGACAGGCATGCCGTTAAGGAATTGAAGAAAGAGTTTGAGCTATCTACTTTGGGTCAAGAAACGAAGGGACAGGAACTTGCTTCAGCTTTCCAGAGTATTCAACTGGTCAAGGCTAGTTATGCTATCGGTGAGAAGCAGGTCTTTGAAGACCTGACCGTAGCGTTTGAACGTGGCAAGAAGTATTTAATTCTTGGGGAAAGTGGTTCTGGCAAATCTTCCTTGGCTCTGATTTTGACCAAGAATAGCCAACTGCAAGCAGGGGATATTTACGTTGATAAAACCTCTCTTTCAGACTTATCCTACCAAGCCATTCAAGACAAGATTGCCTATCTGCCACAAGAGGGAGCCCTTTTCCATGATACTGTTCTTTACAACTTGACCATGGGACGGGAGGTTCCAGACGATAGGATGATGTCCCTCATTAAGACCATGAACCTTGACAGTCGTTTCCCAAGTTATGTTTCTTTGAGCGAGGAAATTAGTGATGATAGCGGACTGTCTGGCGGACAAAAGCAACGCCTGCTCTTGATCCGTGCCTTGCTGCAAGATAAGGATATCTTGTTGCTGGATGAAAGTCTGTCTGCCTTGGATCAGGAAACCTATGCAGTGATTGAAAATTACCTTACCTCACTAGCTGATAAGACGCTCATTCATATTTCCCACCGTGTGTCCGATGATGTCCTTTCTCGTTATGATGGGGTGGTACCGATTGGGGAGAGCAATTAATACTCTTCGAAAATCAAAATCAGACGTTGTTGCCTTGATTTGATAAGTGAAAGGCTCCAGCGGAGCCTTTCAGCCTGTTACCTTGAAACAAAATAGTAACAGGGTTCTATCTGCATAAGTAGAAATGAACTACGTTCGCTCTATTTCCAATCTCCAAAGGTTCCCCAAACTTTTGGAGCTAGTCTGATTTTGATTTTCATTGAGTATGCGTGAGAAGATATAAAAATGACCCCAAGTCATCAACTTTGACTTGGGGTAATCCTTTATAAATAATGCGGAGGAAGGGATTTGAACCCTCACACCCGATGGGCACATGCGCCTGAAGCATGCGTGTCTGCCGTTCCACCACCTCCGCTTGTTTTTTATTATACTATTTTTTTCTTGACTTGGCTAGGGGAAAATGGAATGATTATCAAACCATGATCACATGTTCATCAGACCTTTTATACCAACCCCCGCTACAATAGTAGAACAAGGAGAAAAATGTGAAGAAAATCATCAAGCAATACCAAGAAAAAGGTGCTGTCGTCATTGGCTACGCTCGTGTGAGTTCGAGGGACAATCGGCAAGAACTGGGGCTAGAAGTGCAAAAAGAAGCCCTACACTTCTGTGACAGACTCTACATGGAAAAGGAATCGGGAGGTCATCAAGACCGCCCACAACTTCAAAAAGCTATCAAGCTAGCCAAAGCCTGTGCTGAAAGCGGGATAGAGACCAGATTTGTAGTCTATAAGCTAGACCGCCTAACCAGAAAGATGCTCCATCTGTCTGCTATCATCTCAGACTTGACCAGCCATCATATCCGCCTGCAATCCCTCCGCGAACAAATCGAAACAGACTCGCTGACAGGCCGATTCTTCTGCCTCATGCTAGGCTATGTGGCAGAATGGGAACTCCAAGCTATTTCTGACCGTACAAAAGATGGTCTGCGTAAGGCCAGAGAACGTGGTGTAAAATTGGGCAATAAGGGTATTTCAAAATCAAAGGAAAAACAAGTGATTCAGAGCTATGTGGTAGAAGAAACAACCGTTCGAGACATGGTCAAGCAGCTCAATATCTCAACAGCGACCATCTATCAAGTCTTAAAACGAAATAATACCCCATTTCGTCGTCAAAAAGCACATAATTCTTTGACAGAAACAGGAGAAAATGATAAACTGTAAGCGAATATATGTGTTTTAGCAAACGGTCGTTAACTAAAACATAGAAAAATCAAAAAAATGCCAACTTGATAAGGCTTGAAAAACCCGTCAAATCAGCATTTTGAATATTTTCTATTGACAACTTTGATTGTTTTACCAAACGACCCTTAACTAAAACAGGTACAAACCCTATTGTAGCAGGTTTTTTTGGATAAAAATGAAAAAGGAAGTTGGAAAAACATGAAAAAATAGTCACAAAAAAAATCGGTATAACCCTTGCTTGCACTACACTCCTTGGCGGAGTTATAGCACCCGTAGCTGTTCCAGCTTTTCAAAATATTGTTTATGCTGAAACAAATCAGCAACAGCCAATTTCGGTAGCAGTAATTGCAATCTCTGGATCTGATGGTCCATTGTCCCATTATTATATTACCATCAACCCAGGGGAGACAAAGACAATCTCCGCACCAAAAGTTGAGGGATGGAAGTTAGATCAATACACTAATCCAACTCATGAACTCACCTACGATCAAGCCTTAAAGACCCTAAACTCTGCTGGCTTTGTATGGGTACAGTTCTGGATGATTAAAGACGCTGCTCCAACAACCAAAGATCCAGTAATTTTTACTGTTGCTCACAGGGTGGCTGGTGGTGATGACCTTTTACTAGACAATGCGGTCGTAAATCCAGGTGAATCTATCACGCTTACACCGATCGCAGTAGATGGGTATATTGCAAGAGCCGACAATAAGTATACTTATACTTATGACGAGGTTGCTACCGGGTCAAGCTCTCTGTTTGTTGCAGAGATTCTTTATGATAAGGTTGCGGTTGACCAGCCAGTTGAACAACCAGCCGAACAACCAGTTGAAACCCCAGCTGAACAACCAACTGAACAGCCAACTGAACAACCAGCTGACCAGCCAGTTGAACAACCAGCTGAAGTTCCAGTTGAGCAGCCAGTTGAACAACCAGCCGAACAGCCAGCTGAACAACCAGTCGAACAACCAGCTGAAACTCCGACAGACAAACCAGTTGAACAGCTAACAGATGCCTCGTCCTTAACTGACCAGACAGCTGGCAAGGTTCAAGTAGTGGCAGCAACTGATAAGAAAACGGTAGACAAGTCCGCTCCAAGCACTACTGCTGTTAAACCACAGGAAGTATCACAACCTGTTGCCAAAACCTTGCCAAAAACAGGTGATAGCAGCTCTATGCTCCTAGTCTTAGGGGGCGTCTTGTTCGGCCTTTCAGGTCTGGGATTAGCTGCCACATCACGCAAAAGAGACTAGTCCATCTATGTATACCAAGGAAGCTCTCGTTTGAGGGCTTTTTCTATTGTATATATTTCCATTGGCAAGAAAATACTAGCTGTGCAGGATTTGGCTTTGCTCCCTTTTTCCTAGGAAATTTGGTATAATAGGAACAAGTACACACAAAGGAGTCTTCATTGCAAGGAAGAATTATCAAGGCCTTGGCTGGTTTTTACTATGTCGAGGCGGATGGACAGGTTTATCAAACCAGAGCTAGAGGAAATTTTCGTAAGAAAGGCCAAACGCCCTACGTGGGTGATTTTGTGGACTTTTCTGCGGAGGAAAATTCAGAAGGCTATATTTTAAAGATTCATGAGCGGAAAAATAGTTTGGTTCGACCTCCTATCGTCAATATCGATCAGGCGGTGGTTATCATGTCGGCCAAGGAACCTGATTTTAATGCCAATCTACTGGATCGTTTCCTAGTGCTTTTGGAACAGAAGGACATGGATCCCATTATTTATATCTCTAAGATGGACTTGGTGGAAGATCGGGCGGAGATGGATGCCTTCAAGGCTATCTATGAGAAAATTGGCTATCCATTTGTCTATAGTTTGGAGGAATTGACGCCATTATTGCAGGATAAGGTGACGGTCTTTATGGGGCAGACAGGGGTTGGCAAATCGACTCTTCTCAATCGCATTGCACCAGAATTAGCCTTGGAAACAGGGGCAATTTCAGATAGTCTGGGGCGGGGTCGCCATACCACTCGTGCGGTCAGTTTCTACAATGTCTTCGGTGGGAAAATTGCGGATACGCCAGGTTTTTCATCCCTAGACTATGAAGTCAAGGAGGCTGAGGCTCTGACAGATTGTTTCCCAGAGATTGCGGAAAGCAGCCAGGACTGCAAATTTAGGACCTGTACCCATACCCATGAGCCGGATTGTGCAGTCAAAGAAGCTGTTGCCAGCTCTGCCATTTCCCAAAGTCGCTTTGATAATTATCTCCAATTCCTCAGCGAAATCCAAAATCAGCGTGAAACCTATACCAAGGTAAGTAAGAAATTCAAATAGAAAGTTGGTTCTCTATGTCACATTATAAGATTGCGCCGTCTATTTTGGCGGCAGATTATGCAAATTTTGAAAAAGAGCTCAAGCGTCTAGAAAAGACAGGTGTGGAGTATGTGCACATTGATGTCATGGACGGTCATTTCGTGCCAAATATTAGCTTTGGGGCGGATGTGGTAGCGGCCATGCGTCCTCATAGCAAGCTGGTTTTTGATTGCCATCTCATGGTGTCCAATCCTGAAAATCATATTGAGACCTTTGCCCGTGCGGGTGCAGATATTTTAACCATTCACGCAGAAGCAACGGTTCACTTGCATGGGACCCTCCAAAAAATTCGTGCTGCTGGTATGAAGGTGGGTGTGGTCATCAATCCAGGCACTCCTCTTGTGACCATTGAGCCTGTGCTCAACTTGGTGGATCAGGTTCTGCTCATGACGGTCAACCCAGGTTTTGGTGGACAGGCCTACATTCCAGAAGTGACTGAGAAGATTGAGGCCTTGGTCAAACTTCGTGAAGACAAAGGCTTGAGCTTTGACATCGAAGTGGACGGCGGAATTGACGATAAGACCATTCATTCAGCTAAAAATGCGGGTGCCAATGTCTTTGT
This sequence comes from Streptococcus suis, assembly GCF_046032515.1. GTDB lineage: Bacteria > Bacillota > Bacilli > Lactobacillales > Streptococcaceae > Streptococcus > Streptococcus suis_AL. Next base: position 44,188 of record NZ_JARQPJ010000005.1, read on the forward strand.
GGCTGGTTCCTATCTCTTCAAAGGAGACTTGGATGCCAACATTGCCAAATTGAGAGCCGTCCTCAATGATTAAGATTGCTGTCATTGCAGGCGGTTCCTTTGACTGCCTTCCTGAGCCTGCCGACCTCTATGTGGGGGTAGATGCAGGCTCTCTTCGTCTTCTGGACCATTCTCTGCCTCTTGACTGGGCTATCGGTGATTTTGACTCGGTGACACCTGAAGAATTAGGGCGGATAAAGGATCTAGCAGAGCGTTTTTTGCAAGCTCCTGCTGAAAAAGATGATACAGACTTGGAGCTGGCTTTAAAGGAGGTCTTCAAGGTTTATCCGCAGGCTCAGGTACGCATATACGGTGCTTTGGGTGGTCGCATGGATCATATGATGGCCAATCTCTTTCTGGCTGCTGAACCCGACTTGGTTGCCTTTATGGAGCAGATTGAATTGGTGGACAGGCAGAACATCGTCCGTTTTCGACCTGCAGGTCAGCACTGTTTGTCACCGATTGCTGGTATGAAGTATATTTCCTTTATACCGTCGGACCAAAGCCGCCTGACCATTCGTCATGCCAAGTACCCACTGGATGCCAGCAATTATTTTTTCAAAAAATGCTATGCTTCTAACGAATTTATAGATAGAGACATAGACATTCAACTGGATCAGGGTTACGTGGTCCTGATCTACAGTAAGGACAAGGATTAGATGGATATTGTACTACTTATTTTGCTGATACTGGTCTTGCTTGCCTTAGTTTTTCTTTATGGAAAATGGCAGAGCTTGGCCCTGCTTTTGCAAGATCAAGCCGAAGACACAGCTGACAACTTGTCTGACCAGCTCAGCTATCAACTAGAAAACGCAACCCTCAAGCAGCAGCAGGCCATTCATCAGGAAGTGGAAAGACTCCGCACGGAGCTTTACCAACAGCTAACTGACATTCGCCAAGAGCTGAATAAGAGCCACTTGGAAACGCGAGATGCCACCGACCGCCGTTTGCAGGCCATTCAGGAGTCTAATGAAAAACGCCTGGAAGAAATGCGGCAGACGGTTGAGGAAAAGCTGGAGAAAACCCTGCAAACCCGCCTACAAGCCTCCTTTGAAACGGTGTCCAAGCAGTTGGAATCGGTCAATCGTGGTCTGGGTGAAATGCAGACGGTGGCGCGTGATGTGGGTAGTCTGAACAAGGTCCTGTCTGGCACCAAAACCCGTGGCATCATGGGTGAATTGCAGCTGGGACAGATTATCGAGGATATTTTGACACCTAGCCAATATGAGCGAGAGTTTGCCACGGTTTCAGGCTCGAATGAGCGCGTGGAGTATGCGGTCAAGCTACCAGGACGGACCGAGGGAGACTATATCTATCTGCCGATTGACTCCAAGTTTCCGTTGGCGGACTATTATCGCTTGGAAGATGCTTACGAAAGTGGGGACAAGGACCAGATTGACCTCCATCGGAAAAATCTTTTGGCGGCTATTAAACGTTTTGCCAAAGATATTCAGAGCAAGTACCTCAATCCGCCTGAAACCACTAACTTTGGCGTGTTGTTTTTGCCAACTGAGGGACTCTATTCGGAAGTGGTCCGCAATCCCATTTTCTTTGATGAGCTTCGCCGTCAGGAAAATATCGTAGTAGCAGGCCCGACCACCCTGTCTGCCTTGCTCAATTCCCTCTCCGTCGGCTTTAAGACCCTCAACATTCAACGGTCGGCCGATGATATTTCCAAAGTCTTGGGCAATGTCAAGCTGGAATTTGGCAAGTTTTCTGACCTCTTGCTTAAGGCTCAGAAACAACTCAATCAAGCCAGCAGCAATATTGACAAACTCCTAACAACTCGCACCAACGCTATCGAGCGTAGTCTTCGTACCATTGACCTGTACGAAGATGACCAAACCAAGGGACTGCTTGGCCTGTCCCCATTAGATGAGGAAGATAATGAAAATTAACCAAATGAAAAAAGATGAATTCTTCGAAGGATTCTATCTGATCAAGACTGCTGAAGTCCGTCAAACACGAGCTGGTAAAGACTACCTAGCTCTGACCTTCCAAGATGATACGGGCGAGATTGAAGGCAAGGTCTGGGATGCCCAACCAGGGAAAATCAAGGACTTTACTGCTGGGACAGTTGTTCACATGCAGGGACGCCGTGAGGTTTACAACAACACCCCCCAGGTCAATCAACTGGTTCTTCGTTTACCAAAGGCAGGCGAGCCGAGTGACCCTGCGGATTTCAAGGAAAAGCCGCCTGTTGATGTCAAGGACACCAAGGACTATTTGAGCCAGATGATTTTCCGCATCGAAAATGCCACATGGCAGCGGATTGTGCGTGCTCTTTACAGCAAGTACGACAAGGAATTTTATTCCTACCCAGCTGCCAAGACCAACCACCACGCCTTCTATTCAGGCTTGTCCTTCCATACAGCGACCATGGTCCGATTGGCTGATAAAATTGGTGATATTTATCCTCAGCTCAACAAGAGCCTGCTTTTCGCAGGGATTATGCTCCATGACCTAGCCAAGGTTATCGAATTGACTGGTCCAGACAATACTGGCTACACTGTCCGTGGCAATTTGATTGGGCACATTTCCTTGATTGATGAAGAGATTACCAAGATCCTGATGGAATTGGGTATCGACGACAGTCTGGAGGAAGTGACTGTTCTTCGCCACGTTATCCTCAGCCACCACGGTTTGCTGGAGTATGGCAGTCCCGTCCGTCCGCAGATTATGGAGGCGGAAATCCTCCACATGATTGACAATATTGATGCGGAAATGATGATGATGCTATCGGCCTTGGACAAGGTCGGCCCAGGCGAGATGACCAATCGCATTTTCGCCATGGACAACCGCGCCTTCTATAAACCCAATATCGACTGATGGCAGTTAGGATAGTGTCTCGACAGCCCCTCACCAAAGGCTGGTCCGCGGACCAAAAGTACCAGGTTCAGCTAGAAGATGGTCGCTATGGGCTTTTGCGAATAGCCGAGCGGACAGCCTATGAGACCAAGCAAGCAGAATTTCGATTGGTTCAAAGCTTGTTTGGACAAGACTTGCCTGTGGCAGAGCCACTAAGTTTTTGGGCGGATGACTTGTCAGTCTACACCCTCTATGAATGGGTAGAAGGTCAGGATATGAATGAAGTGGCTTCTAGTTTGTCTGATTCTGTCTTATATGATTTGGGCTGTCAGTCAGGGCAGTTTTTGCGAACCTTGCATGCCCTACCGATTGACCAAAGTCAACGGGACTGGAACAGTTTTTATCAGGCTAAGATTGACAATAAATTAGCTGCCTACCAAGCAGCTAGTCATTCCTACCCAAATGGTTCTGCTATGATAGACTTTGTTCAAGCCAACCGTCACTTGCTGGCAGGAAGACCAATTGCCTACCATCATGGAGATTTTCACACAGGTAACTTCCTACTGGGTGCGGATGGGAAACTGAAAATATTAGACTTTGATCGCTACGACATAGGGGACCCCTGGGAAGAATTCAACCGTTTGATTTTCACGGCAGATTTGTCTCCAGCCTTTGCGCGTGGTCAGGTAGATGCCTATTTTGACGGCACTATTCCAGAGGAATTTTGGAGACTTTTAGCTCTATACTTAACAGTAAACAGTCTAGGCGCACTTTCTTGGGCAGAACATCAAGATTCCGAACAAATTCCACTGATGATTAAGCAATCAGTTGCTATTTCGGAATGGTACGAAGGTTTTTATTTACATATTCCCAAATGGTACAGGTGACTAGAAAACAAAATACGAAAAAGACGGACTTTTTAATCAAAAAAGTTCGCTTTTTGTAGTTTGTTGTGATATAATAGAAAAAAGTGAAAGAGGATGATTTTATGAAATTAAGAAGAAGTGAGCGTATGGTTGTCATTTCCAATTACCTCATCAACCACCCTTATGAATTAACTAGTTTGAATACCTTTGCGGAAAAGTATGAATCTGCCAAGTCATCTATCTCAGAGGATATTGCCATCATTAAAAAGGCTTTTGAGGAAAGCTCTATCGGGCATATTGAAACCATTACTGGTGCCAGTGGAGGAGTTGTTTTTACTCCATCGATCTCTAAGACAGAGTCTGTCGAAATTGCACAGGCCCTTCGTGATCAGATGGCCGAAAGTAATCGTATCTTGCCAGGCGGTTATATCTATTCATCTGACTTGTTGTCTACACCGCATATTTTGAAAAATGTCGGTCGTATCATTGCAGATGCTTTCAAAGATGAAAAGATTGATGCGGTCATGACAGTTGCGACTAAGGGGGTCCCTTTGGCTAATGCTGTTGCCAATGTCCTTAATGTACCGTTTGTGATTGTGCGTCGTGATTTGAAAATCACAGAAGGTTCAACTGTTTCTGTCAACTATGTGTCAGGATCTAGCGACCGTATCGAAAAGATGTTCCTGTCTAAGCGTAGTTTGAAGGCAGGAAGCCGTGTCTTGATCGTTGATGACTTCTTGAAAAATGGTGGTACCATCAATGGTATGATCAGTCTACTCTCTGAATTTGACTCAACCTTGGTTGGCGTAGCTGTCTTTGCGGAAAACCAAAAAGGGGACCGCAACGTAGCAAACTACAAATCCCTCTTAGCCGTGACGGACATCAATGTCAAGGAAAACCGAGTTGATGTAGAGTTGGGGAATATATTTGAGTAATGGATATGAAGAAAAGAGCTGGTTTTCAGCTCTTTTTTACTATTCTATCAAAAGTCTCCGACCGTGCTTCTACACTGATTTCTTTTAAGGTCAGCGGGTGGGTCAGGCTGAGTTTTTGGGCGTGGAGCATGAGGCGAGGGGCAGCGACTCGACTGTAAAGCGGGTCGCCGATTAGAGCATGACCGTGGTGGGCTAGATGAACTCGGATTTGGTGAGTCCTTCCTGTCAGGAGACGACAGGAAACTAGACTACTTTTGCCAAGGGTCTTCAAGCGGCGGACCTGGGTAAGAGCTGTCTGCCCCTTGCGGTTATCGACCACCCGCTTTCTGCGGTCGTGTCGGTCCCGTCCGACTTTATCGGTAATGGTCCAGTCTGTCTTTTTTAGCTGGCCTTGGCAGAGGGCTAGGTAGTCACGGTAGATGACCTTGTCCTCCAAAAGCCGATTGAGGATGGGCAGGATAAAGGGATTTTTGGCGAAGAGAATGGCTCCGCTGGTTTCCATATCCAGCCTGTGGACCACATAGCAGGTCTGGCCGACATAGGCGGATACATGGTTGAGCAGGGCGATTTCCGTCGGCTCATTGCCGTGGGTTTTCATGCCTTCAGGCTTGTTGACGATAATCAAATGCTCATCCTGATAGAGTTCCTCCACCAAGTCCGCCTGTCCTAGAGGTATACTTTTTTCAGGATAATCTTCCTGGTCAAAGGTCAATTCCAGTAGGTCACCTGCGGTAATCGGGCTCTGCCAGTTAATCAGCTCACCGTTGACACGGACATGCTTCTTGGTGCGGAGGAAGTGGCGGATTTTTCTAGGAATGAGAAAATAATCTTCCAAGACTTCCTTGACAGTCAGTTGAGGAAAGGCTTGGGGAATGCGAATGTCAATTTTCATCTTATAGGCTGGTCGAGTGCTTGGGTTGCACTTTTTCATTTGGATTGAGGTAGTTCATGGCATTGTTAACAGCGGTTGGAGCTTCGCCCAGTCCAGTTGCAATCAGGTCAACCTTGCCCTCGTAGAAGCAACAGTCACCGATAGCATAGATACCAGGGACAGAGGTTTCTTGTTTGCTGTTGACCACGATGCGGTGGCGATTGAGTTCCAATCCCCATTCTTTCAGCGTACCGACAGATGATTTGAAACCGTAGTTGACAAAGAGGTGGTCGAAAGACAGGGTGAGCTTATCCTCGCTCTTAACCTTGTCAAAATCAATAGCAGCAGCTCTGCCATTTTCTCCAGAAAGTCCTTTAGGGACAAAAGGTGTGTGAATGGTAACGCTGGACTGCTTGAGTTCTTCCACGCTGTGCTCGAGGGCTCGGAAGTTGTCGCGACGGTGGACGATCTGGGTGGTCTTGGCGATTTTTTCAAAGGCCAGGGACCAATCGACCGCAGAGTCACCGCCACCCAAGACGACGATGTCCTTGTCGGCATACTGCTGGATGTTGGACACGTGGTAGTGGACGTTGTCAAAGCTGTCGGCACCGTCAATCTCTAGCGGACGCGGCTTGAAGGCACCGCCACCCATGGCGATGATCAGGGTCTTGGTCTGGTGGCTGCCCTTGTTGGTTGTTAGGGTAATGATTTCCCCAGGTTCAATAGCAGTCAGGGTTTCATTGAGGCAGATGGTGGTGTCAAATGGAGCTAGTTGGGCAAGAAGGTTGTCGGTCAATTCCTGTCCCGTCAGGCTTGGAAAGGCCGGAATGTCCAAAATGGCCTTTTCAGGATAGAGAATGGCAGGCTGGCCACCCAGTTGGGGCAGGGAGTCAATGATTTTGACCTTGGCTTGACGGAGGTGGGCGTAGAAGGCGGCGAAGAGACCGACAGGTCCGCCACCGATGATGGTAATGTCATATACTTGTGTCATGGGAATCCTCTTCTTTGTTCAGAATGACCCTATTTTATCATATTTTTGGAAAAAATTCCCTGTCTGTTATCACAAGTTATCGCAGGCTTTTTTCTGCTAGTTTTTACGAAATGGTGTATAATGGTACAAAATTCACTAGAAAGAGGTAAAGTATGGACGATTTGCAACATCAGCCGATTGAAGTTCCAGAAGATTTCCAAATTGATCATGAAGACAGACCTAGCCGTCGCCGCAGGGGAAATCGTGGCTCTGTTGATAAACCAAAGAAAAAATCACGTATTCCGGAGCCGATTCGTAAATTTTGGCGCCGTTACCAACTGACTAAAATTTTAATCATTTTAATGGTCCTGACAGTTCTTATAGTAGGTGGCTATCTATTTTTCCTTGCAAAGACAGCTAATGTTGGTGATTTACAGCAGGCGCTAAAAGCTACAACGATTATTTACGATAAAGATGGTGCGGAAGCTGGGACATTGTCAGGTCAGAAGGGGACCTATGTAGAGCTGGATGCTGTCTCCGATAATTTAGAGAATGCCGTCATCGCTACAGAAGATCGGAGCTTCTACAAAAATTCAGGCATTAATTACCAGCGTACAATTTTGGCTGCCTTGACGTTAGGTCGGTCTGGAGGTGGTTCAACTATTACCCAGCAATTGGCAAAAAATGCCTTTCTAACTCAGGATCAGACCATCAGTCGAAAGGCTCGAGAATTCTTTTTGGCTCTGGAAATCAATAAAAAGTACAGCAAGCAAGAAATCCTGACCATGTATCTCAATAACGCCTATTTTGGGAACGGGGTCTGGGGAGTGGAAGATGCAAGCCAAAAATACTTCGGTATTCCAGCCAGTGATCTTACTCTTGAGCAAGCGGCCGTCATAGCAGGTATGCTCAAGGGACCTGAGATTTATAATCCTTATTATTCTCTAGAAAATGCAGTTAATCGTCGGGATACAGTCCTGCAAAACATGGTCAATGCTGGTTATATTGATCAAGCGACTGCAGATGCAGGTTTCCAAGTAGACCTAGCCAGTCAGCTTTCAGATACCTATACAGGGAAACAAAGCAATTATTCCTATCCATCCTATTTTGATGCTGTGATTGCTGAGGCGATTGAGCGATACGGACTGAAAGAATCAGACATTATTAATAACGGCTATAGGATTTACACAGAGATGGATCAAAATTCTCAAGCCAGCATGCAGGTGATTTTTAATGATGAGACTATGTTCCCAACATCAAGTTTTGATGGTACCCATGCTCAGGCTGCCAGCGTAGCTCTTGACCCTAGGACTGGTGGAGTTCGCGCCTTGGTTGGTCGAGTTAACAGTTCAGAGGATGCGGTCTTTCGGACTTTCAACTTTGCAACACAAGCCAAGCGCAGTCCTGGTTCAACAATCAAGCCTCTGGTTGCCTATGCTCCAGCAGTAGCGGCGGGCTGGTCGATTGATATGGCTCTGGATAACCATACAGAAACCTACGGCGATTACACCTTGCATAACTATGATTATTCGACTTCTGATACCATTCCAATGTATCAAGCTTTGGCTCTCTCTTACAATTTACCAGTAGCTTATATAGTGAACACCTTGGGGATTGACAAAGCCTTCGAGTATGGACAAAAGTTTGGACTTGATATGGAAAATGTCGAGAAAGTTTTGGGTGTTTCAATTGGTTCTGGAGTGGAGACTAATCCTCTGCAAATGGCCCAGGCCTACGCTACTTTTGCGAATAAGGGTGTGATGAAGGATGCCCACCTCATCACTCGTATTGAAACAGCTAGTGGAAAGGTTTTAGCAGAGCATCGAGAAACAAGTACCAAGGTGATTGACCGCTCTGTCGCAGATAAGATGACAGCAATGATGCTTGGAACCTATACCAATGGTACGGGAGTGACAGCAGATGCGGCCAATTATTATATTGCTGGGAAAACAGGAACAACCGAAACGAGTTTTGATGTCCATCTTGTCAATGATCAATGGCATATTGCCTACACACCTGATTTGGTCATCAGTCAGTGGGTTGGTTTTGAGCAGACAGATGAAAATCATTATATAGATAGCAGTAGCTACTGGAAGGCTCCGTCGGTCTTCCAGACTGTAGCCAATTCAATCTTGCCATATACTGCTGGAACTCAGTTCGAAGTAGAAAATGCCTATGCACAAAATGGTATTGTAGAAGTAGCTCCAGATGAAGCTGCGCAAACTGAATCAAGCCTTGGTCAAGAACAGGTACAAGAAATTTCAGATCAGGCGAGAAACTTGATTGAGCAAACCAAACAAAATCTAATCGATGCCCAGTTACCAGAACGAGCAAAAACCTTGTGGGATAACATCACGTCTTGGTTTGGAGAGTTGTCAAATCCATAAAAACATGGTAGAATGAAAAAGATGGAGGGCTTTATGGCACTAAAAAAAGCAAGCCTAGCCTGTACTGTTTGTGGTTCTCGAAACTATTCAATCAGCCTTTCGAGCAATCCCAAGCCAACACGGTTAGAAGTAAATAAATTTTGTAAACACTGTGGACAATACACTGTTCACAAGGAAACCAGATAGGAGTCACGCATGAAATTTATCAAAGACATTATCCGCATTTTAAAAGATACGTCTTGGCCAACTCGTAAGCAGAGCTGGACGGATTTCGTGTCTGTAGTGGAATATACTGCCTTTTTCGTAGCGGTGGTTTACCTCTTTGACTTGATTTTGTCACGAGGAATCATGAGCTTGATCAATCTTTTCTAGAAAATACTTGCCATTTGTAAAATGGAAGTGATATAATAAGGAAAAGCGAAAGCCTTCGGGCTTTTTTTAGCGTCTAAAAATTCCGTGTTTCCAAAGAAAGGAAGTAACAATGTACGATAGTTTTGATAAAGGCTGGTTTGTTTTACAGACCTACTCAGGATATGAAAATAAAGTGAAGGAAAACTTGCTCCAACGTGCCCACACTTATAACATGTTGGAAAACATCCTTCGTGTAGAAATTCCAACTCAGACTGTTCAGGTTGAAAAGAACGGTGAGGTCAAGGAAGTAGAAGAAAACCGTTTCCCTGGTTATGTTTTGGTTGAGATGGTTATGACCGATGAAGCTTGGTTTGTGGTTCGTAACACGCCAAACGTTACAGGTTTCGTGGGTTCACACGGTAACCGTTCAAAACCAACTCCACTTTTGGAAGAAGAAATTCATCAAATCTTGGTGTCTATGGGGCAAACCGTTCAAGAATTTGATATTGATGTCAAAGTTGGAGATGTTGTGCGGATTATCGAAGGTGCCTTCTCTGGTTACGAAGGAAAGGTGGCAGAGATTGACAACAACAAGGTGAAGATGGTTATCTCTATGTTTGGTAATGATACCATTGCTGAAGTTAATTTGAGCCAGATTGCTGAGTTGTAATATATCCATGCTCCTCATAGCGACAAGCTATGGGGAGTTTGTTGATATTTTGGGTGTCCAAAATTTGTCCAAAAACTTTTTCTGTTTTAACTGAATTTTACCAAATAACAAAACAAAAAAGCCCGAAAAATCGGGCTTTTGACTTGTATAAATTCGGATAAAATCCTATAATAAAGGCGGTAGACGGATTTGAACCGACGATCAAGCTTTTGCAGAGCCGTGCCTTACCACTTGGCTATACCGCCATAACAAAGAATATTGTACCTTAAATAGTGAAATTGGTCAAGTGGAAAATGAACATTTGTCGATAATGTAGATATAAGCAAATGTCCAGAACTCCATAAGTGCTAGAGGCGTTAGTCAAAAACTTCTACCGAGTGGATGATTAGTGTGAAAAAGGAGATAGGAAATGAAGCGGAATTTGATTGCATCAAGTTTTGTTGTGATGGTTCTTGCAAGTATGTTAACAGCTTGCGGAAATCAGAAGCAGGAGGCAGTGTCCTCATCTAAAGAAAGGGCTAGCTCTAGCTCGACAAGTACTAGTTCCGGTACATCAACTAAAAGTTCCACAACATCTACGTCCAGCAGTTCAAGTAGTCAGGTCGGTCCTTGGGATGCTGGCAAGGCAGAGGCTTTGAGGAATTTTGTGGTTGACCAGTGGGGACCTTCATTCTCGCCTCCCCAAAATTATGTATCCTATAGCCCAAATCGTACGGGAAACTTTTTTGGTGTGACCTTGCCCTCAGGTGTTCTCAGTGGCTCAGGGCAGCAAATGACTCCTGATTTTCTAGGAGAAACTCCTGACCTAGTTTGGAGTGAAACTGGTCAAGTAGAGGCAGGAAAAACAGCAGTAGTTGGGATCTATTCGGATATTGAAGCTTCAAAATCACAATTGGCTCATCTGTATCTCTTTACGATTAAAGATAGTCAGTTGATTGCTTGGATTACCGAGCAAAATCAAGGCAACCCAGAGAAGCGTTTGTATTTCCGACCAACTAAGAACCAGGAATTACAAGCTTTCTTTGAAAACTTGGTCCTCGGTAGAAGTTCAACAGTAGCAACTGAAACTAGCTCAGCAACTGTTCCTAATACATCTGTAGACACCAAGAATTTGACAGTCGAACAGGCAGCAAACTGGGCCAAGGCACATGCAGCTACAAGATATGGCGTACCTTTTACGAAAGATGATTTTCTATCACACGTGGTTACAAATGTTCAGTCATCCGATGGATTGGTTTACATTGAGGTTAGAGAAGACCACAGCAGTCCAAATATGAAAGGGACCGATCCTAATGTAGCCCCAGCAGCAGGTTTTTACAGGATCAATGCTAACGGTCAGTTAGAAAAAATGGATGTTGTTGCAGGGACCTATGCGGTGGTTGCCGAAACCTACTTTGAATAGAAGAAAAGGTAGGATTTTTTAAGATTCACAATAAAAGCTGATGATTTTTACTTGAAAATCATCAGCTTTTTTGGTATGATGATGGAGTTGCTGTGCAACAAATACTCATCTCGGACCAATTGTGGTCTTGTTGCCGAAAGGTTGGGCTGCAAGTCGAAGTTCGGGAGAGGAGAAAAAACAAAAAGGAGAAATACTCATGGCAGTAATTTCAATGAAACAACTTCTTGAGGCTGGTGTACACTTCGGTCACCAAACTCGTCGCTGGAATCCTAAGATGGCTAAGTACATCTTCACAGAGCGTAACGGTATCCACGTTATCGACTTGCAACAAACTGTAAAATTGGCTGACCAAGCTTACGAATTCATCCGTGACGCTGCAGCAAACGACGCAGTTATCTTGTTTGTAGGTACTAAAAAACAAGCTGCTGAAGCTGTTAAAGACGAAGCTATCCGCGCTGGTCAATACTTCATCAACCACCGTTGGTTGGGTGGAACTCTTACAAACTGGGGTACAATCCAAAAACGTATCGCTCGTTTGAAAGAAATCAACCGTATGGAAGAAGATGGAACTTTCGAAGTGCTTCCTAAGAAAGAAGTAGCATTGTTGAACAAACAACGTGCTCGTCTTGAAAAATTCTTGGGCGGTATCGCTGACATGCCACGCATTCCAGACGTAATGTTCGTCGTTGACCCACACAAAGAGCAAATCGCTGTTAAAGAAGCTAAAAAATTGGGTATCCCAGTTGTAGCGATGGTTGACACAAACACTGATCCAGATGATATCGATGTTATCATCCCAGCAAACGATGACGCTATCCGTGCTGTTAAATTGATCACAGCTAAAATGGCTGACGCTATCATCGAAGGCAACCAAGGTGAAGACAGCGTAGCAGCAGTTGAAGCTGAATTGGCAGCTGAGCCAGCATCTACAGAATCAATCGAAGAATTGGTTGAAGTTGTAGAAGGAAAATAAGTAACGAAGGCGTTTAGAAATCTGTATGAAAATAGGAAACTGACGCAGTATGCTTGCATACAAGGATTTTTATCTTTTTCACTAAGATTTTAGCCTGAGTACAATTGAATAAGTAACGAAGACGTTAAGAAAAGCATTAGATATATCTAAATTCTAGCTTTTTAGTCCGAGTACATTCTACATCATTTATCAAACAACAAAAACAATCCTAGAGGGGCAGGGCTGAGCCCGCTCCTCTATTTTATAAATACAAACAAGGAGAATAGACATGGCAGAAATTACAGCAGCTCTCGTTAAAGAATTGCGTGAAAAATCAGGTGCTGGCGTTATGGACGCGAAAAAAGCATTGGTTGAAGTAGAAGGCGATATCGAAAAAGCGATTGAATTGCTTCGCGAAAAAGGTATGGCTAAGGCAGCTAAGAAAGCTGACCGTGTAGCAGCTGAAGGTTTGACAGGTGTTTACGTTGATGGTAACGTAGCAGCAGTTGTTGAAGTTAACGCTGAAACAGACTTTGTTGCGAAAAACGCTCAATTCGTTGAATTGGTAAACACTACTGCTAAAGTAATTGCAGAAGGCAAACCAGCTGACAACGAAGCAGCTCTTAAATTGGTTATGCCTTCAGGTGAAACCCTTGAAGAAGCATACGTAAACGCAACTGCAACAATCGGTGAGAAAATCTCATTCCGTCGCTTTGCTTTGGTTGAAAAAACAGATGCTCAAGCATTTGGTGCATACCAACACAACGGCGGCCGTATCGGTGTTATCTCAGTTATCGACGGTGGAGATGAGACTCTTGCAAAACAAATCTCAATGCACATCGCTGCGATGAAACCAACTGTTCTTTCTTACACTGAATTGGATGAGCAATTCGTTAAAGATGAGTTGGCGCAAATCAACCACAAAATCGAGCAAGACAACGAAAGCCGTGCAATGGTTGACAAACCAGCATTGCCACTCTTGCAATATGGTTCAAAAGCTCAATTGACTGACGAAGTGATTGCAGCAGCTGAAGAAGCTATCAAAGCAGAATTGGCAGCAGAAGGCAAACCAGAAAAAATCTGGGACAAAATTATCCCAGGTAAAATGGATCGCTTCTTGCTTGACAACACTCAAGTTGACCAAGCGTACACACTTCTTGCACAAGTGTATATCATGGACGACAGCAAAACAGTTGAAGCTTACTTGAACTCAGTCAACGCTTCAGTTGTGGAATTCGCTCGTTTCGAAGTAGGTGAAGGTATCGAGAAAGCTTCAAACGACTTTGAAGCAGAAGTTGCAGCTACGATGGCAGCAGCTCTTGGTAAATAATTGGTAGTCTTCATTTTATCTTTTATTACTTCGACGAGCGAGGAAACGTTGTTTCCATATTTCCAACTTCAAATACTCCACTGGAGTATTTGAACTCGCCTTTCCGTACTTCAGTACAGCCTACGGCTCTTTTGAGGCGAACGTGGTTCGTACTATCTCCAGCCTTCAAAGGTTTCCCAAACCTTTGAAGCGAGTACTAAAAGCAAACTGAAAGACTACTCGACAACTCAAGAACTTCCGAAAGGGGGTTCTTTTTGTATTGAGGGTATTACTTCACGAATATGACTTACTTCGCAAGTTCGATCTCCAATCTTATACATGTACAAGCTGTGCGGCTCTTTTGAGGCGAACGTGGTTCGCACTATCTCCAGCCTTCAAAGGTTCCCCAAACCTTTGAAGCGAGTACTAAAAGCAAACTGAAAGACTACCTGATAATTCAAGAACTTCCGAAAGGAGGTTCTTTTTTGATAAATCGGTCTTAGGGCGGATGTCGGATGTGCTTGATTCGGTTATACTAGTATCAATCCTAAATATTTTTCATAATCTCCTTAAAAAGCACCGGCCTTGTGGTCGGTGCTTTTTTGTTAGATTTCTAAAATATAAGTATCCCAGCTGGGCTTGTTTGGTTGTCGGAATTGGTCAGCTAAACGCATGGCGATAGGATCGCAGTCATCAGCCTCAAAGCTAATTTGCTCATATTGTTCAAATAATTGACAAATAACTGCTTGGATGAAGGAATCAAAGCTTTGTTCATCTTTTCCGCATACGTAGGCAATTTCATCGGTATCTATGAAGGCCCAGTTTTCTGAGTCTGTATAAACTAGTTCAGGTAAATCCTTTTCGAATTCTTCTTGACTGGCAGTCCAAGGGTTGATGTCTTGATGAACTGTCTGATAGTGGTCAAAGACTCGCTGGCTAGCTCTTTGGTAGAGTGCGGTGCCTTTGTGGACTATGTTTAGGTTGGTAGCGCCTGTTTGACTGAGATAGTCTTGTTTGGTCACTTCAAACTCATAACATTTTCGCTTGCAGACAAAGCCTGCTGCGGTGAGGAAATGGATTCTTTCCTGCTCTGCAGAGGAGAGCATAACCTGAAGAGGTTTTCCGCCTAAGGAAGTCTGTAGGGACTGGAAGAGCTGCTCTGCTATGGTACAATCGAAATCAACTAAATCCAGTCGCAGATAGGTATTGGTCTGGTGGTAGGGATTTTGGTAGCTGTGAATCTTGCCTACTGGTCTTCCTTGATAAGAGACGTGGAAGGTGTTGGCTTGGTAGGAAATGTCTAGCATTAGTCTTGTATAAAAGCTACAATTTCTTCTTCCGTCATGCTGGAGTCGCAGCGGACTTGGACACCAGTCGATTTAGCGACCAAAAGACCAGGAACTGTAGGGACTTGATAGTGATCGCGGAGGGCCTGGAGTTCAGGACTGACTTGGCTGGAGTCAAGGAAGTGGACGGTCAATTCCTTGTTTTGGGCGACCTTGTGGAGTTTTGGTGCAAAGCGGTTGCAGTAAGGGCAGGTTGCTCGTCCGATGAAGAGAACAGCCCCCTCTTTTGTAGCTAGAAGGCCCTGTGCCTGCTCCACGGTTACGCTAGTAAAATCTTGGATGTAGTCTTGGAAGTTCATAATGTTCTCCTTTTTTTTCTTTTATTATAGAAAAAAACAGAGCAGATTTCAAAATTCTGCTACGGAAGGGACTGGGCTTTTGCTTTCAAAATTCGTCATTTTAGGGTATAATGGTCAAAGATAGTCAAAGAAAGAGGCGATACTATGGCGATGAAGAATACATCGGATTATATAGAAGAGCATATCAAAGCCATCTTGGACCAAGTCAGTGTAGCTGAGTTGCGTCGAAGTGAATTGGCCAGTCGGTTTGAAGTGGTGCCAAGTCAGATAAACTACGTGATAAAAACCCGTTTTACAGCCAGTCGAGGCTACATAGTGGAAAGCAAGCGTGGTGGCGGTGGCTACATTCGTATTGGTCGGATTACCTTTTCGGACAAGCACGAATTGGTTCATGATTTATTGAACAATATGGGCGAACAACTATCTGCTACGGTATATGCGGATATTTTACAACTCCTTTTTGATGAAGGTTTGATGACAGAACGAGAAGGCAATCTCTTTTTGTCCACAGGCTCTGATGAAATATTAGGAAAAGATGCAAGTGTCATTCGCGCTCGCATGATGCGTCAAGTCTTACGACGCTTAGATAGGAAAGAGGATTGATTCATGAAAATTTCAACTGGTTTACAGCGGGTTTTTGAAGATGCCCAGTTAGTGGCCCAACGTTATGCCTGTGATTACTTGGAAACCTGGCATGTTCTCTTGTCTTTCGTTATCAACCATGATACAGTCGCCGGCGCTGTTTTGGCAGAATATCCTATTTCAATTTCTGACTATGAACATGCAACTTTTGTTGTGACCGACAAGGTCTATCGTGAAGAGTTGGATAGTTTTCGTATTTTACCATCTTCTAAACGTTTGGATGAAACAGCTAGTTTTGCCAAGAAAATTGCAGAAGTCGTCAAGGCTAAGGAGCTGGGAACGGAACATTTGTTTATGGCTATGCTCTTGGATAAGCGTTCGACTGCTAGTCAGATTTTGGATAAAGTCGGTTTTCATTTTGAAGACTCAGATGATAAGATTCGTTTTTTAGATCTACGTAAAACCTTGGAAACACGTGCAGGCTTTACAAAGGAAGACTTGAAATCTATCCGCAGTATCATGAAGGGTGGGAAAAACAAGCCAACCAATGCGGGACAGATGATGGGAATGCCCCCAGCACCTCAAAGTGGTGGATTAGAAGACTACACTCGTGATTTGACAGCTTTGGCGCGTGAAGGGAAGATTGAACCTGTCATCGGTCGAGATGCTGAGATTGCACGGATGATCCAAATTCTATCACGTAAAACCAAGAATAACCCAGTTCTAGTTGGTGATGCTGGTGTCGGAAAAACTGCGCTTGCTTTGGGTCTTGCTCAACGTGTTGCTGCAGGTGATGTTCCTGTCAGCTTGGCTAAGATGCGGGTTTTGGAACTTGACTTGATGAATGTGATCGCTGGAACTCGTTTCCGTGGTGATTTCGAAGAGCGGATGAATAATATCATCAACGACATCGAGGAAGATGGTCAGGTCATCCTTTTCATCGATGAGTTGCATACCATTATGGGTTCTGGCTCGGGGATTGATTCGACCTTGGATGCAGCCAATATCCTCAAACCAGCTCTTGCTCGTGGCACCCTCCGTACGGTCGGAGCGACGACTCAGACAGAGTACCAAAAGCATATTGAGAAAGACGCAGCCCTGGTTCGTCGTTTTGCCAAAGTGACCATTGAAGAGCCGACAGTGGAAGATAGCATTGCCATTTTGACTGGTTTAAAAGGTACTTTTGAGAAATACCACAGGGTCCGTATTGGACAAGCAGCTGTAGAGACTGCTGTGACCTACGCTAAGCGGTATTTGACCAGCAAAAATCTGCCAGATTCAGCTATTGACTTGCTGGATGAAGCCAGTGCGACTGTACAAAATCGTGTGAAAGGGCAAGCTGAGGAAACAGGTCTGACCAGCATAGACAAGGCCTTGATGGCTAAAAAGTACAAGACCGTCAGCAAGCTCTTGCTTGAAGCTAAAGAAACAACGAAAGCTAGTCAAAACTATGACTTAGAAGTGACGGAAGAAGATATTTTAGAAACCCTAAGTCGCTTGTCTGGTATTCCTGTGGCCAAGCTCAGTCAGTCAGATACCAAGAAGTATCTGAATCTGGAAGCAGAATTACACAAGCGTGTGATTGGTCAGGAAGAAGCCATTTCTGCAGTTAGCAGGGCCATTCGTCGGAATCAGTCAGGTATTCGGACAGGTCGCAGACCAATTGGTTCCTTCATGTTCTTAGGACCAACTGGTGTTGGTAAAACAGAGCTTGCCAAGGCTTTGGCAGAAGTTCTCTTTGATGATGAATCGGCTCTTATTCGTTTTGACATGTCTGAGTACATGGAGAAATTTGCGGCAAGCCGTCTCAATGGAGCGCCTCCAGGCTACGTGGGCTATGAAGAAGGTGGCGAATTGACAGAAAAAGTTCGTAACAAACCTTATTCTGTTCTTCTTTTTGATGAGGTTGAAAAGGCTCATCCAGATATTTTCAATGTTCTCTTGCAGGTCTTGGATGATGGTGTTCTGACGGACAGTAAAGGGCGTAAGGTTGATTTCTCAAATACTATTATTATCATGACGTCAAACCTTGGAGCAACAGCCCTTCGGGATGATAAGACAGTTGGTTTTGGTGCCCTTGATTTATCTAAGGATCACAAGGAAGTGGAGAAACGCATTTTTGAGGAATTGAAAAAAGCCTATCGTCCAGAATTTATCAACCGTATTGACGAGAAAGTTGTCTTCCATAGCCTAACGGAAACTCATATGCAGGATGTTGTCAAGGTCATGATTAAACCTTTGTTGGCTGTAACAGCTGAGAAAGGAATTACTCTTAAACTGCAACCGTCAGCCCTTAAGTTATTGGCTAAACAAGGTTATGACCCAGAAATGGGAGCTCGTCCTCTTCGTAGGCTCTTACAAACCAAATTGGAAGATCCGTTGGCAGAAATGTTGCTCCGTGGTGACTTGACTACTGGTTCGACCTTGAAGGTTGGGGTCAAGGGTGAAGAGCTCAAGTTTGATGTGGTAAAGGGATAAGGAGTGCTTGTTGTTGCTATCCTTTCCAGATGTAGAATTGTTCTTCCGTTTTGAAAAAAGGATGACATAGTTGAAGAGGTGAGCTTGCTCGCCTCTTTAGCAAGTAGAAAGGAAATCTATGAATCAACCCATAGCTGTTGTTTTCGGAACCTTTGCTCCCATGCACAAGGGACATTTGGATTTGATCGAGCGAGCAAAGTTGGCTTGCGGTCAGGTTTGTGTGGTGGTTTCAGGCTATGATAGGGATCGTGGGGATAGGATAGGTTTAGACCTGACCAAACGATTTCAATTTGCTCAAGAGCAGTTTAAGGAAGATGATTTTGTCGAAGTTCGTGCCCTGGATGAAACGGATTTGCCTCCCTATCCAGATGGCTGGGATCTTTGGCTAGACCGCTTGCTTGCTTTGTTGGACTTGTCTGAACATCAAGTGCCAGTCTTCTATGTATCCGAGGAAGAATACGCTCAGGAACTGCACAGTCGAGGCTATCAAGCTTATTTTAGTCCTAGAAAATTTGGCATTTCAGCGACTCTCATTCGCGAGAATCCAGAGAAGTATCGAGACTACATTGCCCCTGCCTTTGTTGACTTTTTTTGCTGAGTAGGAATAATGTAATCATACAGAAAAAACGCATAAAATCAGGTTATAACCTAGGTTTTATGCGTTTTTGTATTAGTGAGTGTTGATTTATTCAGATTTTTTATTTAGCAATCCGTTCCTGATAGGCTTCTCTAGCTTGGTCAAAGAGTTCTTGGACCTGCTCGATAGTCTCTGCTCGGGCAACGGCACCACGGATCTTGGCAGCGCCAGCTGAACCACGGAGGTAGTGAGGAGCAAGGCCACGGAATTCACGTACGGCAATGGATTCGCCTTTGAGGTTGGTCAATCGGGTCAGGTGGTCGAAGGCGACATTGAGTTTATCTTCAAAGGATAGGTCGGGTAGGACTTCTCCAGTTTCAAGATAGTGGTTGATTTGGTTGAAGATGTAAGGATTGCCCATGGCAGTTCGTCCGACCATGACGGCATCAGCTCCGACTTCCTCGATTCGCTGACGGGCATCTTGGACATTACGGATGTCGCCGTTTGCGATGAAGGGAATCTTGGTTAGGCTGCCAGCCACCTTGGTCAAGGTTTCCAGGTCAACGGTTCCTGTGTACATCTGCTCACGGGTCCGCCCGTGCATGGCCAGGGCAGCCACACCGGCACTTTCTGCGGCTAGGGCATTTTCGACCGCCAGGTCGGTATTGTTCCAACCGGTCCGCATCTTAACGGTCAAGGGAATGTCGAGAACCGAGGTCACTTCCTTGATGATGTGGTAAATCTTGTCGGGATCCTTGAGCCACTTGGCACCAGCTTCGTTTTTAACGACCTTGTTGACAGGGCAGCCCATGTTAATATCGACGATATTGGCCTTGGTGTTGGTTTGGATGAAGTCAGCAGCCCGTTTCAATCCTTCGGCGTCGCCACCAAAAAGCTGGATGGACATAGGGTATTCGTTGTCGTCAATATGGAGCATGTGGAGGGTCTTCTCGTTGTTGTAGAGAAGGCCTTTTTCAGAAATCATTTCCATAACGACCAGACCAGCGCCCATTTCCTTGGCAATGGTGCGGAAGGCCGAGTTGGTCACGCCAGCCATTGGGGCCAGCACGCAGCGATTGGGGATTTCCACATCACCAATCATGAAAGGGGTGTTGAGATTAGCCATTGATGAGTTCCTCCAAATCGTTTTCGTCAAAGTGGTAATGGGTCTGGCAGAATTGACAGGTGATGTCTACGCCTTTGTCCTCGTCTTTCATCTCTTGCAGGTCCGCTTTTGGCAGGCTGGCTAGAGCATCGAGGAAGCGGTCCTTAGAGCAGTCGCAGACAAAGCCGATTTCCTCTTCTGACAGGCGTTTGAAGTCGTCGTCGCCATAAATGGCGGATAGCAGAGCTTCTATATGGTTTTCAGAAGCCAGCAAGCTCGAAATGGCAGGCATTTCTTGGATGCGTTTTTCGAAACGGGCAATTTCAGCCTCGGTCGCACCTGGTAAAACTTGCAGTAAGAATCCGCCAGCTACCTTGGCCTTGTCTTCCTCGTCCAACAAGACATTAAGTCCCACCGCAGACGGTGTCTGCTGGCTGTCTGTTAAGAAATAAGCAAAGTCTTCACCGATTTCACCAGAAATCAAAGGCGTCATGGAGTTGTAAGGATGACCTGTTCCGTAGTCTGTGATGACTAGGAATTGCCCATTGCCCACGAGAGGTCCAACGATGACTTCCCCAGTTGAGGTCCGTTTGTAGTCCAAGTCTGGATTTTGAATGTAGCCCTTGACCTGACCTTTGGTATTAGCAACGGAGATGATAGCCCCAACAGCACCGCTGGCTAAGATTTTCAGGGTGATCTTGGTGTCGCCTTTTTCATTGGCAGCCAAGATCTGATTGGCAATGAGGGTGCGGCCCAGAGCGACGGTGGACGACGCCATAGTGTCGTGTTTTTCTTGAGCCGTTTTTACGGTTTCTGTGCTATCTAGCACAAAGGCACGGAAATGCCCGCTTTTTGATAGTGTTTTAATAATTTTATCCATAACTTTAATTATAGCACAAGTGGAGGTGGAGCAGTAGAAAAATGAGCCTGAAAGTCATGCTTTCAAGCTCAAAAAATGATTAGGATTCTTTTTGTTTTTTGACAAGGCAGGCGCTCAAGATTACGAGACCGATTGTGATAAGTACAAAGCTTGTTTCTCCTCCTGTCTTTGGAAGGATTTTCTTTTGACTGTTTTTGGCAGTAGGGGTCACGGTTGTTTGTCCCTTGTCTGTAGCGCCAGAACGGTCATCAGCATTTACAGCTGTTTGATTAGAAGTTGAAAGATTTGTTGGCTTGTTATTGTTGGTCGTACCATTGTCATCACTATTATTGACTGTTCCTGAGTCATCTGTCTGCTTGTCGCTTGGTTCTGGTTGAGTTGGTTCTTGTGCCTTTGTCACATCCAGTTGTACCAATAGTGGATCGTGGTCAGAAGCTCTGCCATGTTCTTCCATAAAGGCTGAATTGACATGGACCATATCAAAGGCATAGCGGTCCAACAAGTTAGTTGATACTAGCATATTGTCAAGAGACTGATTGTTTCCGTTATAGAAGTAAGAGAAGCGATCGGATGCATCATGACGACTAACGAGGTTAGCCATTCCTCCTGTTTCTAAAATTTCTATGGTTTTAGTAAATTCATAGTCATTGAAGTCGCCTAGCATAACGATATTAGCATTTGGATTTTGAGCTAAGCCTGCTTTTGTAAAGTCAGCGATAGTTTGTGCTAGTATGTGGCGTTTTTCTTCGGACTTGAAGCTGACAGGTTGGATTTTTCCGTAGAGACCATTGTCACCGCGTTTTGAGTTGAGATGGTTGGCAAGGACAACGACTTTCTCGCCTTTGAAGACGAATTCAGCTGCAAGTGTTTTGCGGACAGCTGCCCAAGCAGGGTTGGTTGGGTCGATTCGGCCCAGGCTGAGATTGAGTTCGCCGTTTTCCCATGCAACTGCCTGTGTTGCGGTACCGATTGGTTTGTCAGATAGGTTGACACGTTTTGAGTTGTAGAGGAAGCCGACGCGAATATTGCCTCCTTCCTGTCCGCCGTCTTTGTTGTTTTCAGGAGCAATATCCACATAGGTATAGGTTGGTCCGCCAGCTGCTTGAATGGCTGCAATTAGGCGCTCAGCACTCTTACTAGCATCAGTTGTGCCATCATTTGTAGCACCGTTGTTGTCCTGCACTTCAATCAATCCGATAATATCTGGAGAATGTAGGTCTGAAACAAAGGATTTGGCAATGCGTCGGACTTTAGCGTCTGATGTTGACTTACTGTCAGCAGAAAAGTTTTCAATGTTATAAGAAGCGATAGTCAGCTTGTCATCATTTGGGATAATGGTTGTTGTTTCTGGTTTTGTAGCTCCTTCGTGCAAGGTTGGAAGGGTGCTATCATCTACATAGACTTTATAATTGGTGTAAGAGTAGGTGACTGGTCCAGCGATACGACCGGTGAAATAGTCTCCTGATTTGACGATTTGTTTTCCATTTTTCAAAAGGAGTGGAATGATATTGGTATTATTCCCTTCAGGGCGAAGGTTGACGCCTCCAACATTATTTAAAGGAAGTTGACTAGTGGCAGGAGTGACATAGATTTCCTTGTTTTTTAGTGGGCCAAGGATTTTTGCATCATCCACGGCAACCACCATGCCTTCAACGGATTCCCAGAAATCGAGCGCATCTTGTTCTGGATCAAATTGAGCCAAACCGTCGTTGTCAATAATATCTGCTGGGATGGTCCGATCAAGACCAAGGACTATAGGAGATGGTACAGGTGCAGTCCCATCCACAGTTACTTCAGTAGCTCGAATTTGTGTGATGGTTAAGTCTGTTTCCCCACGTTCTGTATAACCTTTTCCGAGGTATTCTTCTACACGTCCTGCGATAGTGACAAGATCTCCTATCTTGACATTTGTTTTTAATTTGTCAGTAAAAATATTAATACCGTCAGATGTTTTGACGTCTCCATCTGGTGTGACATCTTGCACGTAGAAGTTATTGGCAGAGGTAACGTAGGTTACTACGACATTTTTAAGCATAACAGATTGATTCACCAGAGGTGACTGGTGACTTGCACCTTGAATGCGACCGACTGTTACAGTTTCGGTCTTTCCAGGTGCTGTTTCTGTTGTTGCCTTTTCAATGACTTCAAAATGAGAGAGGTCAAATGGTTTTAATTGTATTTTTCCGTTATAGGTGGATAAAATAGCGGTTAGATTAATCTTATCTCCCTTGTTGATATGGTTCAAAAGATCAGCCGTTTTGATACCTGTTCGACTATCTAAACGCACATCCACAGTTTGTCCTTCGGAATCAGTTACGGTAAAGGTAGCATTTTGATAGCTATCGCTTTGAATATCTCCGACAGTCAAGTTTTTTAGAGAAACTAGTGTTGCCTGTGCTTGCGTTGCTAACTGAGCGATATTTGTTTCTGTAATGGGAGCGTTGAAATGCTCAGATATAGCCTTGTGGTTGCTAACTGTGGTTAGTTGGAGTTCGCCTTTATACTCATCCAATGTTCCTGTTAATTGAACGGTATCACCAGGCTGATAGCCCAAGGCAGCCCCTGGGTAGATATAGATACCAGCACCGTCAGAACCCTGGAGGTAAAAACCATTTCCTCCCCAACCGTTTACTAGGCTAATGATTTTACCAGAAACGGTGTACTCTGTTCCTTGTGCACCAGAGCGAACAGTAGCAATCGGTGTAGAAACAAGGTCGCTTGACTCGGTAGTCGTATTTTCACTGGTTGGTGGCTGAACATTAGTAGAAGATGAATCTACGATTTCAATCGCTGTAGCTGGTTTGATTCCAGCTCGCTTCATGTATGTATCGCTAGTTCCTGTGATGCGAACCAATTTTCCGACTAGTTCGGGATGATCAACGAGGTTGAATTGGCTGCGAAGAGGTTCTTTTAGTTGAATAGGGATAGTGTCGGCGGCCGCAGTATCCATGCTTGCACCAAGGGCTAGATTTGTTTTGTTAGTGGCGTCAAAAGCGGTTCCTCTACTATTAAGTGGTGCAATAAGATAGCCTTGTATCGTGACCTCCGACTTGGTTATTGCAAGTGACGGATAATTCTCTATCGCCACTTCAGTAGCGTGCACAGATGGTATGGGCGAAGTGGCAAGACTAAGCAAGAGTCCGGCTGTTACCGCTACAGACCCTACGGTATAGAAGAGAGAACGGTTTCTAATTTTCATATAAAACTCCTTTTTGTTATATATGGACGTTATCAAAACGTCTGCAGTTGTTATATATATAGTTTAACAAAAAATGAGTTGTTTGGAATACTTTTTTTAGATATAATACGGATATTTTTAAAAATTCAAATGAAATAGTAAAAATACATTAGAAAACAAAATAAATAACGAACGATATAGTGAGATGCTGGAAATTGGTTCATAAAAAGCACCCAGATATAAATGATTATCTTGGTGCCATATTCATTTTACTTAACATTAGTTGGGAGTTTAAAAGGTCTGGGAGACCTTTTAAAGTGGGAGATATAAGCTGACGGCAGTCAGCTCACATAAATTGATGTCTGGGAATAGACTGTTTCAGCTCAACAACTAGAAATAAAGACTTGTTGACGAACTCTTTTTATCTTGGTCGAGTTCTTTCCCACTCCTAGCAACCTGCAGCTATTGAGGCGAATGTGCTTTACCTTATCTCCAGCCTTCAAAAGTTCCACGAACCTCTGAAGTAAGCATTAACAAAGTAAGGAAAGTGGAAAACTATAGCTCTGGAAACAATTTTTTCAAAATCTTCGGCGTAATGCTCTGTCCAGGTCCTGCGTAAGTATAGGTGTGCAGGTACATGGCAGGGTTGAAGTTGAGCTCAATACAGGTGCAGTTTGGATCTTCCTTGCTTGCTGGCTTGGTGCGGTCGGGGATAATCAAGTCCACACCACAGACCCAAGCTCCCATAGCAGTCGCCATAGCGGCAGCCAGTTGCTTGTAGGACTCGTCCATCTGATCGGTCATATCAATGGAGTCACCACCCGTTGAGATATTGGAATTGCCACGCAGAAAGGCTTGAACGCCCTCTGGCAAGACCGTATCAGGTGTGTAGCCCTGTTGCTCCAACATGAGCAGTTCGATATCGCCTAGATTGATGATTTCAAGTGGCGAACGATGGTCACGCCCTCGCAGTGGATCTTGGTTTTTTTGCTCTACTAATTCATGGATGGTTGAGCTACCGTCCCCCACGACATTGGCCGCGACGCGGAGCAGGACAGCCTCGCACTTGCCATCAAGGATAAAGAAGCGGTACTCAGTTCCCGCTACGAACTCCTCCACGAGCACATGGCTATCTTCCGAAAAGGCGATGTCCAGGGCTTTTTCATAGTCCGCAAGGCTGGCTGGCTCCTGGAAGATAGAGATGCCTAGGCCGAAGTTGGTAGATTTTGGTTTGACAACAATAGCAGAGCTGGCTACCTGCCCGTAGTACCGCAGGGCATCTGTCTTGTTTGCAAATTCAGCTCCCGCAGGTACTGGAAAACCAGCCTGGTCCAAGATTTCCTTGGTCACGACCTTGTTGGCCATGGCTAGAGGAATGACGTAGTTGTCCTTGGAGGTCATGTTGCCATTTTTGATGTACTCGACATGGTCACCATGCCATAGTTTGAGAAATTGGTCTTCTTCATCCAAAATCTCCACGTTCAAGCCCAGCTGAATGGCGTCAAAGAGAATCATCTGGGTGGAGAGTTCCATGTTTTCATAGCCCTTGAGGGCGTATGGGGCTGTCCAAGCATAGTCATGGAAAGTCTTGCCTTGTTGCTGGCCAAATCGTTCCAAAGACCCATCTTCAACCTGCTCTGCTATTTTTCCAGAAAGGGTCAAACGAGGGTCTTGAAGTGCTGCCTCCACATGTGCAATGAGCTGGCCATAGTAGTCATCCAGTCCAAAGTGTAGAACTATGGCTTTCATGGCTGTCAAGATTGGCGTGGCATCGGCATCGCTAGGTAGAGGTGTGTGGGGATGGCTAAGGGCGATGAGATTGTTAAGTTTATCTGCTTTTGCTAAGGTGTTATCAACATCTGTCAGTTGGTCTAGCCAAAGAAGAGATAAGATAAAGAGGTGGACTGTATCAAGGGTTTCTTGACTAATAGCAAGCGGGTCATAGGGGTTAAGGTCGAAGGAACGGAATTCTAAATAAGAAATCCCCTTGCTGAGGTAGTCACGGCTAGTCTTTGCTCCACGTAGTCGGACGGAAGAGTAAAATTCCTTCTCAGCGGATAGTTGACCAGATTGGACAGCTTGTTCGATGTCGGCCACGTACTGTTGGAGAGAAGAAAAGGAAATATGAACATCATCGGAGTTGACATAGCCGTACTTGGAATTACGAATGGAACGGACGCAACCGACTTCCGTGGTTAGGAATCCTTTTTCGGCTAGGCTACTTGCTCCATATAGGTAGGTTAAGAGCCAACGATAGTTGAGGAAATTTTGTGCTAATTTGAGGTAGAGGGTATTTTTGAATGCGATAAAGTCTGTTTCCTTGCTTAATTCAAAAAGTTGTTGGGTTAAGTCTTTTCCTAATTCAAAATTATAATGGATGCCAGACATAGACTGGACGAGCTTGCCATAGCGTTCCCCCAAACCGACACGATATTGGTACTCATAGTCGCTATCTAGTTGGGCAATTTGGATTTCTTCTTCTGAAATCACAGGAGGCATGGATAGGGGCCAGAGGTATTCCGTTTTTTCCATAGACCGCACCGCTACATCTGTGATAGCTCCGAGGAAACGACGGGCTTCCTTCGTCGACTGAGCGATCGGTGTAATCAACTCTAACTGTGGCTCGCTGTAGTCTGTCTGGATATAGGGGTGGAAGCTACGAGAACCCAGTTTATGAGGATGGGGAGTTTGTGCAACTCTGTGGTTTGAATTGATGCGAAGTGATTCGCGCTCAATTCCAAAAGTAGCCTGAAGAATGGGGCTGTTTGGTGATAATTTTTGTAACATACTAAGTCCTTTATATTTCTGTCAAAGTCTTATTCCAATTTTATCTAGATTGGAGGGTAAATACAAATTTCTGCTACGTTTCTGGTGAAAAATGTACTAAAAATCACTGAAAGCAAACAAAGACTTCGGATTTCTCTGTTAAAAGCATATTTACACATGTCTACCTCGTGTATTTAATCGGATTTTTATGAAATATACTTTTAAAAAAATAAAAACATTCGCTATATATGAAATTATTGGAAATTCTTGAAAAAATGTTCGTTTTTTGGTAGAATAGATTGTAAAACGAAACTTGCAGGTGAGATTCCTGCCAGAAGTAGAAGAAAGGCTGGGCTGGTTAGCCAGTTCAGAGAAAGAGTGAATATGACATCAGTAGTTGTTGTAGGAACCCAGTGGGGCGACGAAGGTAAGGGTAAAATTACAGACTTCTTGTCTGCTAATGCTGAAGTAATCGCACGTTATCAAGGTGGTGATAACGCTGGACACACTATCGTTATCGATGGCACGAAGTATAAATTGCACTTGATTCCGTCAGGAATCTTCTTCCCAGAAAAGATTTCTGTTATCGGTAATGGTGTGGTTGTCAATCCAAAATCTTTGGTGAAGGAAATCAACTATCTCCATGATTCAGGTGTGACGACAGATAATTTGCGGATTTCAGACCGCGCACATGTCATCTTGCCTTATCACATCAAATTGGACCAGTTGCAAGAAGAGTCTAAAGGTGAGAACAAGATTGGTACAACCAACAAGGGCATCGGTCCTGCTTACATGGACAAGGCAGCTCGTGTCGGTATCCGAATTGCAGACCTCTTGGACAAGGAGATTTTTGCAGAGCGTTTGAAGACAAACTTGGCTGAGAAAAACCGTTTGTTTGAGAAAATGTATGAGTCAACTCCAATCGAATTCGACGAAATCTTTGAAGAATACTACGCTTATGGTCAGGAAATCAAAAAGTATGTAACAGATACATCTGTTATTTTGAACGATGCTTTGGACCAAGGCAAACGTGTCTTATTTGAAGGTGCCCAAGGGGTTATGTTGGATATTGACCAAGGTACTTATCCATTCGTTACTTCTTCGAACCCAGTTGCTGGTGGTGTGACGATCGGTAGCGGAGTCGGCCCAAGCAAGATTGATAAGGTTGTTGGTGTATGTAAGGCCTACACTAGCCGTGTTGGTGACGGACCATTCCCGACTGAATTGCACGATGAAATCGGTGACCGCATTCGAGAAATCGGTAAGGAATACGGTACGACAACTGGCCGTCCACGCCGTGTCGGTTGGTTTGACTCAGTGGTGATGCGCCATAGCCGCCGTGTGTCAGGTATTACCAACTTGTCCCTCAACTCGATTGACGTCTTGTCAGGTCTTGAGACCTTGAAAATCTGCGTGGCTTACGATTTGGATGGTGAGCGGATTGACCACTACCCAGCAAGCTTGGAACAACTCAAACGCTGCAAACCAATCTACGAAGAGATGCCAGGTTGGTCAGAAGACATCACAGGTGTACGTAGCCTGGATGAATTGCCAGAAGCGGCTCGCAACTATGTTCGTCGTATCAGCGAATTGGTTGGAGTGCGTATCTCAACCTTCTCAGTTGGACCAGGTCGTGAACAGACCAATATCCTTGAGAGTGTATGGAGCGCAAAATAGTGTGCGAAGACTGAACAAAAGTTCGGTCTTTTTCTGTTTGGTCGAACTTTGCTTTCTTGGCCAGAATTTGATATAATCATGCTTATCAAACAATAAAAGAGGTAAACAAATGGAAGGTTTATTTTTGCCGCTTGTCATGGTTGCCATGATTGGTTTTATGTTCTATTCGCAACGTAAACAACAAAAACAACGTCAAGAAGCACTAAATCAAATCAAAAAAGGTGATGAAATTGTGACCATTGGTGGGCTATTTGGTATTGTCGATGAAATCGATGATAAAAAGGTTGTTCTCGATGTTGATGGTGTTTACTTGACATTTGAACGTGGTGCTATTCGTAATCGTGTAGCAAGTTCAGATACTACATCGGCAGTTGTTGAAGAAGTGGCAGTTGAAACGACAGAAGCAACTCCAGAAGCTGCAATTGAAGAATAAGGATGAAAAACCGAGGGAAACCTTGGTTTTCTCTTGTTTTAGCCCTGCCTGATTTTTGCTATCCTAGGTAAAAATATGGTATAATGAAACGATTATACAATAAGGAAAATACCATGTTTAAATTTAATTTTAAAAAGAAAGAAAGCATTGAAACAGCAATTGAAGTCCCTAAGCATATCGCTGTGATTATGGATGGCAATGGCCGTTGGGCGAAAAAGCGGATGCAGCCACGTATTATGGGGCATAAGGCTGGTATGGATGCACTGCAAAAGGTTACCAAGACGGCTTCTGATTTGGGAGTAAAGGTGTTAACTGTCTATGCCTTTTCTACAGAAAACTGGTCTCGACCGGAAAAAGAAGTGAAGTTTATCATGAATCTACCTGTGGAGTTTTATGATAAGTATGTTCCTGAACTCCATGCCAATAATGTCAAAATTCAGATGATTGGTGACCATTCAAAACTTCCTGTCCCGACTCTCAATGCGCTTTATAAAGCCGAACAAAAGACAAAGAGTAACACTGGTTTGATTCTCAATTTCGCTCTTAACTATGGCGGTCGTGATGAGGTGACTCGCGCAGTCAAGGCTATTGCGCAAGATGTCTTGGATGCCAAGTTCAATCCTGGAGATATTGATGAGAAATTAATAGCGGATTACCTCTATACAGGAACCTTATCACCAACGTTACGCGATCCCGATCTAGTTATTCGTACAAGTGGTGAACTTCGTCTTAGCAACTTCCTGCCGTGGCAAACAGCCTACAGCGAGCTGTACTTTACAGATATTGCGTGGCCTGATTTTGATGGAGAAGCACTTAAATTAGCGATTAAAGAATACAACCGTCGCCACAGACGTTTTGGCGGTGTATAAGGAGAAGGTATGACAAACGATTTACAGAAACGAGTGATATTTGGCGGCATTGCTCTAGCTATTTTCATTCCCTTTTTGTTGGCTGGTGGGATGGCATTTCAATTTTTTGTAGGCCTGTTAGCCATCATTGCTACGGCTGAATTGATTAAAATGCACCGCCTAGCACCTAATTCTATCGAGGGTGTCTTAGCTATGTTGGCCAGTTTAGTCTTGGCTCTTCCGCTCCAGAATTATCTGACATTTTTACCGACGGATGGAAATTACACAGCCTACGCCATTGTAGTATTTTTACTGCTTGGTTCGACGGTTTTTAATATCGGTCATTACAACTATTCCGATGTAGTCTTTCCAATTGCATCAAGTTTCTATGTTGGTATCGGCTTTCATAGTTTGATACTGGCTCGTATGGCTGGGCTCAATAAAGTCTTCTTTGCCCTCTGTTTAGTCTGGGCAACAGACATTGGTGCCTACTTAATCGGTCGTCAGATTGGTCGGAGAAAATTATTGCCGAAGGTTTCACCGAATAAAACGGTTGAAGGCTTTGTAGGCGGTATTCTTTCTGCGGTGGTAGTTGCTATCATTTTCTTGATTGTCGATAAGTCCTTGTTGGCGGGCTATTCATTTGGCATGATGTTGTTGTTGGTTGTGATTTTCTCGATATTCTCACAATTCGGAGACTTAGTAGAAAGTGCTATTAAACGCCATTTTGGTGTGAAGGATTCTGGAAAAATTATTCCAGGACACGGTGGTATCCTAGATCGTTTCGATGGTATGATTTTTGTTTTCCCAATCATGCACTTCTTTGGACTGTTTTAAGGAGGTACTATGAAGGGAATTTTAGCATTTATATTTATATTTAGTGTGATTGTGGTTGTCCATGAATTTGGTCATTTCTACTTCGCCAAGAAAGCTGGTATCCTTGTGAGGGAATTTGCGATTGGGATGGGTCCCAAAATTTTCGCTCATACAGGTAAGGATGGGACACTTTACACCATCCGTATCCTTCCCCTAGGTGGCTATGTTCGAATGGCTGGATGGGGTGAAGATAAGACAGAGATTAAGACAGGTAGTCCTGCCAGCCTCAGCTTGAATGAAGCTGGTGTTGTGACGCGGATTAATTTGTCTGGTAAGCAACTGGATAGTCTCAGTTTGCCAATGAATGTAACCAGTTTTGACTTCGAGGAAAAATTGGAAATCACAGGCTTGGTCTTGGAAGAAAGCAAGACCTATACGGTTGATCACGATGCCACGATTGTAGAGGAAGATGGAACAGAAGTTCGGATTGCTCCACTTGATGTTCAGTATCAAAATGCGACAGTCTGGGGACGGTTGATGACCAACTTTGCGGGTCCCATGAATAACTTTATTTTAGGGATTCTAGTATTTATTATTTTGTTCTTCATGCAAGGCGGGGTTGCCAACCCATCAAGCAATGCAGTAAGTATTACTGAAGGTGGTGCTTTGCAGGCTGCAGGTCTGGTTACAGGTGATAAAATCTTGTCGGTCAATGGTGAAGCGACGGATACTTATACAGAAATTGCTAGCATCATCAGTCAGGCAGCGACAGACGCTAGCTCAGCTCCAAGTTTTGATTTGGTTGTTGAACATGATGGAACTGAAAAAAATCTGACAGTTACCGCAGAAAAGGTTGACAATAGCTATCGAATTGGGGTTTCACCGATTTTAAAAACAGGCTTCGTTGATAAGATTATTGGGGGATTCCAGGAAGCTGGTGCGACGGCTATTTTGATTGTGACAGCTTTGAAAAACTTGATTGCTAACTTTGATGTGCAGCAATTAGGAGGCCCAGTTGCTATTTACTCTGTCAGCAACCAAGCTGCGGCAAATGGTTGGTTCTCTGTCTTTAACCTGATGGCCATGTTGTCAATCAATATTGGTATTTTCAATCTTATCCCAATTCCAGCTCTGGATGGTGGTAAGATTGTCATGAATATTTTAGAAGGCATTCGCAGAAAGCCGCTCAAACCAGAAACAGAATCCTATATCACTCTAGCAGGCGTTGCCATCATGGTCGTTCTCATGCTAGTCGTGACATGGAATGACATTATGCGTGTCTTCTTCTAAATAAAAACTACGAAAGGAATTGAATGCGTGCTAAATGCAGGATGTTCTGAAAAATACGAAAAAGAAAGGAACAGAGAGTTTTTAGATTTGAACTCGAGCGTCAGCGAGGGTTTTGAAAAGCGACTTCTGTGATTCCTAATCAAGTAAACTACGAAAGGAATTGAATGCGTGCTAAACGCAGGACGTTCTGAAAACTATGAAAGGAATTGAACACGGGCTGAAACCGTGTCTTCCTGTCAAACAAATGATGAAAGGAATTAAGGAGGTTCGTAATTGAACTCGGTCTAAAAACTCGGAAAATAGTTCGAGGACTACACCTCTGGATTTCCTGATGATGAAACTACGAAAGGAATTGAACAAAAGCTAAAAACCTAGTAAAAAAGACCAATCGCCTTGTGCCGATAGGCACTGCGTTGATTGCCTATTTTTATACGGTTTTCTTGACGCTTTTGTATCTTAAATTATGAAACAGTCTAAAATGATTATCCCTACTTTGCGGGAGATGCCTTCGGATGCGTCGGTGATTAGCCACGCTTTGATGTTGCGTGCGGGTTATGTCCGTCAGATTTCTGCTGGTATTTACAGCTACTTGCCATTGGCTAACCGTGTGATTGAAAAAGCAAAAAATATCATGCGTGAGGAGTTTGATAAGATTGATGCTATTGAATTTTTGGCACCAGCTCTCTTGTCAGCGGACATTTGGCGTGAGTCAGGTCGTTACGAAACATATGGCGACGACCTCTACAAGCTCAAAAACCGCGAAGGTTCTGACTTTATCTTGGGTCCAACCCACGAAGAAACGGTGACTCTTTTGGCGCGTGATGCAGTCCAGTCTTACAAGCAGTTGCCGCTCAACATCTACCAAATCCAGCCAAAATACCGTGATGAAAAACGTCCTCGTAACGGTCTTCTCCGTGGTCGTGAGTTCATCATGAAAGATGGCTACAGCTTCCATGCTAGCTATGAGAGCTTGGACCAGACCTACGATGACTACAAGGCGGCTTACGAGGCGATTTTCACCCGTGCAGGCTTGGAGTTCAAGGCTATCATCGGTGACGGTGGTGCCATGGGTGGTAAGGATAGCCAGGAGTTTATGGCTATTACACCAGACCGTACTGACCTGGACCGTTGGGTTGTCTTGGACAAATCGGTTGCTTCTTTTGAAGAAATCCCAGAGGATGTTCTTGAAGCGATCAAGGCAGAACTCTTGGCTTGGTCTGTGTCTGGTGAAGACACCATCGCCTACTCTAGCGAATCAGGCTACGCTGCCAACCTAGAAATGGCAACTAGCGAATACAAACCAAGTACAGCAGTTGTCGTCGAAGAAGAATTGGTTAAAGTAGCGACGCCAGATGCCAAAACCATCGACGAAGTTGCTGCCTTCTTGAATGTTGCGGAAGAGCAAACCATCAAAACCATGCTCTTTATGGCAGACGGTGAGCCAGTTGTTGCCCTCCTTGTTGGCAATGACCAAGTGAACGATGTCAAATTGAAAAACCACCTCGGAGCAGATTTCTTTGATGTAGCGGGCCAAACGGATGCTGAAAAAATCTTCGGTGCAGGTTTTGGTTCCCTTGGACCAGTCGGCTTGCCAGAAAACATCAAGATTATTGCAGACCGCAAGGTGCAAGATGTGAAAAATGCTGTTGTCGGTGCCAACGAAGACGGTTTCCACTACACAGGTGCCAATGCGGGACGTGATTTCCAAGTGACTGAGTATGTGGATATTCGTGAAGTCAAGGAAGGGGAGCCTTCTCCAGATGGACACGGGGTTCTCAACTTTGCCCGTGGTATCGAGATTGGTCACATCTTCAAACTCGGTACACGCTATTCTGACAGCATGAATGCCAACATCTTGGATGAGAATGGTCGTTCTATGCCGATTATCATGGGATGCTACGGAATCGGTGTTAGCCGCCTCTTGTCAGCCGTTCTTGAGCAACACGCTCGTCTCTTTGTTAACAAGACACCAAAAGGCGAATACCGTTACGCCTGGGGCATCAACTTCCCTAAAGAATTGGCACCGTTTGATGTGCATTTGATTCCAGTCAATGTCAAAGATGAAGAAGCAATGGCCTTGACCCAATCAATCGAAGCGAGCTTGGTCGGTGCAGGTTATGAAGTATTAACTGACGACCGTAACGAGCGTGTCGGCGTTAAGTTCTCTGACAGTGACTTGATTGGCTTGCCAATCCGCGTGACTGTTGGTAAGAAAGCAGCTGATGGCATCGTTGAAGTGAAAATCAAGGGTACAGGTGATACTGTGGAAGTCCATGTGGACCAACTCCTTGAAACCCTTCAAATCCTTACAAAAGAAAATTAGAAAATAAAAAGAGTTTGCAATGTGAACTGTTTCGTCTTAGATGTGATATCCAGGATGAAGAGTACAGTTCCTGCAGACTCTTTTTCTATGTATTTTTGGGGGTTGACTAGTCCCTACACTCAATTAATATCAAAAGAAAGTTGCGTTTTCTAAGAGCATTAACGGATGTCACTAGATTTGTTGACTAGTTTTAGGAGGAGGTTGGACAGGCTGGTTTCGACTTGGACACCGATTTGGTTGATCAGTGATTTCTTTTCTTCGTATTTGACCAAGAGGACCTGTTTTTCGTGAATCTGACCTAAAATCAAATCATCACTAGTAGTGATTTCATCAACTAGGTGGACTTTTTTGGCACTTGTGCCGTACCAAGTTTCGCCAGTGCTAACCTGTTCGATATCTAGGATAGGACGATTTTCTGAGACAAATTCTTTGAATAGAGCGTGAACATCGTTTAGTTCTTCTTGGAATTTTTCTTTGCCTTCTGGTGTATTCTCTCCTATAACGGTAAGGGTTCGTTTGTACTTACCAGCAGTCATGACATCTACATCAATCTCATGTTTTTTCAGTAGGCGATGGATATTAGGGATTTCTGCGACGACACCGATAGAGCCGACGAGGGCAAAGGGAGCGGCAACGATTGTGTCAGCGACAGAAGCCATGAGATAGCCTCCACTAGCCGCAACCTTATCGACTGCGATGGTCAGAGGAATTTGCTTATCTTTTAGTCGGAGGAGTTGAGAGGCACCAAGGCCGTAACCGTAGACGGAGCCACCTGGACTCTCTAAGCGGAGCAAGACCTCATCTCCTTGACTAGCCAAGGTCAGGATGGCAGTGATTTCTTCGCGGAGGTTGTCGACTTGCTTGGCTTGGATATCTCCTTCAAAGTCCAAGACAAACAAGCGTTTGACAGGGTCCTCCGTTTCTTGTTCTGAGCTTTCTTGATCTCGCTCTTCTTGTAGCTTTTTATAAGCCTTTTTGTCCAATAGTTCCTTTTCAAACTGTTCCTGTTGTTCCAATAGCTTTTCAGACAGGTCTGTGATAGTGACTTGTCCATCCGGCTTTTTAGACTTTATTTTTGTTGAAAGGACTAGAAAGAGGAGGATGGCAAGGAGGAAGGTCACTACTTTGAGGAAAAAGATGCCGTACTCAATGAAAATTGTTTCCCACATACTGATTGTCTCCATGTATTTTTAAACTGATTGTATCATAAATAGGCAATTCCTTTCAATTCCTACCTTGATTTGTCGGCATAATCATAAACTAATACTCTTCGAAAATCAAAATCAGTCGTTGTTGACTTGATTTGATGAACTTCAGTTCTATCTGCATCTGCGTCGCCTAGTCTGTTTTTGATTTTCATTGAGTATAAAACCTCATCTAGTCCAAGAAAAAATCTTCCATTTATGGTAAAATGTTTCTAACAAACTACAAAGGAAATGGTCATGTCAGATAAGTTTCAACTCTTGCTTCAACAAATCGGGATGCCTCTTGATGCCCAGCAATCAGGGGCTTTTTCGACTGCAACGATTGAGAAAGTGGTCTTGCACAAGGTCAGCAAACTCTGGGAATTTACCTTCCGTTTTGAAACCCCCTTGCCGCTCATGGACTATCAACTCTTCAAGGCTCGTTTGGCGACGGAGTTTGAAAAGGTGGGCAATAAGATTCAATTTTCTATTGTCAGTGATGCGGAAGCCTTTGAAGCTGGTTTGGTAGAAGCCTATTATCCAGAAGCCTTTACGGAAGATTTGTGCCAGAGTGCAGGCTTCAAGGCTCTTTTTCAGCCATTAGAGGTGACTTATAGAGATGGTGTTTTGTGGATAAAAGGTCCTGAAACCATTGACACAGATCATTTTCGGAAGAATCATCTGCCAAATCTTGTGGAGCAATACAAGCGATTTGGTTTTGGCACTCTTGCGGTGGACATTGAAGTTTGCCAGGAGATGACGCAGCAGCAGGCTGCGGCCTTCCATGCGCAGAATGAGGAAATTTACCAGCAGGCTAATGAGGAAAATCTGGCGGCCCTTGAACAACTAGCTCAAATGGCACCGCCACCAGAGGCAGCTCAGCCATTTGTCCCTGAATATAAGAAAAATCGTCCTGCCAAGGTCAATATCGAAAAGGCTGAGATTACGCCTATGATTGAGGTGGATAGCGAGGAGAACCGGATTGTCTTTGAGGGACTGGTCTTTGAGGTCGAGCAGAAGACGACCAAGACGGGACGGGTCATTATCAACTTTAAGATGACCGACTATACTTCGTCCTTCACCTTGCAGAAGTGGGCTAAGAATGAGGAAGAGGCCCAGAAGTTTGATATGGTCAAAAAGGGCAACTGGTTGCGGGTGCGAGGGAATGTGGAGACCAATAATTTCACTCGTGATTTGACTATGAACGTGCAGGAAGTCCAAGAGGTCAAGAAGGAAATTCGTAAGGACCTCATGCCGGAGGGTGAGAAACGGGTGGAGTTCCATGCCCATACCAATATGTCTACTATGGATGCCCTGCCTGCCGTTGAAGACTTGGTGGCGCGTGCGGCTGCCTGGGGACACAAGGCGGTAGCCATTACCGACCACGGCAATGTCCAGTCCTTCCCCCATGGCTATCATGCTGCCCGTAAAGCTGGGATTAAGCCGCTCTTCGGGATGGAGGCTAATATCGTTGAGGACTCGGTGCCGATTGTCTATAATGAGGCAGATGTGGTCTTGTCCGATGCGACCTATGTGGTCTTTGACGTGGAAACGACCGGTCTTTCTGCGGTTAATAACTCTCTGATTCAGATTGCGGCGTCTAAGATGCACAAGGGTAATATCATTGCGGAATTTGATGAATTTATCGATCCAGGTCATCCTCTGAGTCAGTTTACGACCGAGTTGACGGGGATTACAGATGAGCATGTGCGTGGTTCTAAACCTCTGGAACAAGTCCTGCGTGAGTTTCAAGATTTCTGTCAGGATTCCGTCATGGTTGCCCACAATGCGACCTTCGACGTTGGTTTCATGGATGTCAACTATGAACGTGCCGGCCTGCCGACTATCAGTCAGCCAGTCATTGATACTCTGGAATTTGCACGCAATCTCTATCCTGATTACAAACGGCACGGTTTGGCGGCCTTGACCAAGCGATTTGGCGTTGCGCTGGAGCACCACCACATGGCCAATTACGATGCGGAGGCAACGGGTCGCCTGCTCTTCATCTTCCTAAAAGATGCTCTGGAGAAGCACAATTTGACCAATCTCAACCAGCTAAATACGGAGCTGATTGCGGAGGATTCCTATAAGAAGGCTCGTGTCAAGCATGCCACGCTCTATGTGATCAATCAGGTTGGTTTGAAAAATATGTTCAAACTGGTCTCTCTTTCTAATACCAAGTATTTTGAGGGAGTTCCACGTATTCCACGGACCGTTCTCAATGCCCATCGTGAAGGCTTAATATTGGGAACAGCCTGTCAAGAGGGCGAGGTCTTCGATGACTTGCTCTCCAAAGGGATAGATGAAGCGGTTAAAACGGCAGCTTATTATGATTTTATCGAAGTTATGCCACCTGCCCTCTATGCTCCCATGATTGCCAAGGAGCAGTTTAAGGACATGGCAGAGATTGAAGAGACGATCAAGCAGTTGATTGAGGTCGGGCGCAGGGCAGGTCTGCCAGTTCTGGCGACAGGAAATGTCCACTATATTGACCCAGAAGAAGAGATTTATCGGGAAATTATTGTTCGTGCCCTAGGTCAAGGGGCACCAATTAACTGGACCATCGGAAATGGGGAGAATGCCCAGCCAGCTCCACTGCCTAAGGCTCACTTTAGAACGACCAGCGAGATGTTGGACGAATTTGCCTTCTTGGGAGAAAGTCTGGCGCGTGAGATTGTCATTACCAATCCCAATGCCATGCTCGACCGTTTTGAAGATGTTCAGGTAGTCAAGACCGACCTCTACACGCCTTATATTGAGAAAGCCGAGGAAACGGTTGCGGAATTGACCTATCAAAAAGCCTTTGAAATTTATGGCAATCCTCTGCCTGATATTATTGACCTGCGAATTGAGAAGGAATTGACCTCCATTCTGGGTAATGGCTTCGCCGTGATTTATCTGGCTTCGCAGATGTTGGTGCAACGGTCAAATGAGCGGGGCTACCTAGTTGGTTCACGGGGGTCTGTCGGCTCCAGTTTCGTTGCCACCATGATTGGGATTACCGAAGTAAACCCTATACCTCCTCACTATGTCTGTCCAAATTGCCAGCACAGTGAATTTATCACAGATGGTTCCTATGGTTCAGGTTTTGACCTGCCAGACAAGGATTGTGAAAAGTGTGGGACCAAGTATAAAAAAGATGGACAGGACATTCCTTTCGAAACCTTCCTTGGTTTCGATGGAGACAAGGTTCCTGATATTGACTTGAACTTCTCAGGGGATGACCAACCGTCTGCCCATTTGGATGTTCGGGATATTTTCGGGGAGGAAAATGCCTTCCGTGCAGGAACGGTAGGTACGGTAGCTGCTAAGACTGCCTATGGTTTTGTCCGAGGCTATGAGCGGGATTATGGCAAATTCTATCGAGATGTGGAAGTAGAGCGGTTGGCTGCTGGCGCGGCAGGTGTCAAACGGACGACTGGTCAGCACCCAGGGGGAATTATCGTATTCCCTGACTACATGGATGTCTATGACTTTACGCCTGTTCAGTATCCTGCCGATGATGTGACGGCCAATTGGCAGACCACCCACTTTAACTTCCACGATATTGATGAGAACGTCTTGAAACTTGATGTTCTGGGACACGATGATCCGACCATGGTTCGCAAGTTGCAGGATTTGTCAGGCATTGATCCGCAGACCATCCCTGCTGATGACAAGGGAGTGATGGCCCTCTTTTCTGGTACGGAAATTCTGGGAGTTACCCCAGAGCAGATTGGGACACCGACAGGTATGTTGGGTATTCCTGAATTCGGAACCAACTTTGTACGGGGGATGGTGGAGGAGACCAAACCGACCACCTTTGCAGAACTCTTGCAGCTGTCTGGTCTATCCCACGGTACAGACGTATGGTTGGGCAATGCCCAGGACTTGATTAAGGCAGGAATTGCCGACCTATCCACCGTTATCGGTTGTCGGGATGACATCATGGTTTACCTCATGCACGCAGGTTTGCCACCTAAGATGGCCTTTAACATCATGGAACGGGTGCGGAAAGGCATGTGGCTCAAGATTTCCGAGGAAGAGCGAAATGGCTATATCCAAGCCATGAAGGATAACAAGGTGCCAGACTGGTACATCGAATCCTGTGGAAAAATCAAGTACATGTTCCCTAAAGCCCACGCGGCTGCATACGTTATGATGGCCTTGCGGGTTGCTTATTTCAAGG
The DNA here is from genome assembly GCF_046032515.1 of Streptococcus suis. GTDB lineage: Bacteria > Bacillota > Bacilli > Lactobacillales > Streptococcaceae > Streptococcus > Streptococcus suis_AL. Next base: position 83,698 of record NZ_JARQPJ010000005.1, read on the forward strand.
TTCATCACCCACTTTACTACTATTGTGCTTATTTCTCTATTCGTGCCAAGGCCTTTGATTTGGCGACCATGTCTGGTGGTTTAGATAAAGTCAAGGCCAAGATGGAAGAAATTGCCCTCAAGAAGAAAAACAACGAAGCCTCAAACGTCGAACAGGACCTTTATACCACGCTTGAGTTGGTCAATGAGATGCTGGAACGTGGTTTCAAGTTCGGTAAATTGGACCTTTACAAGTCCCATGCGACTGACTTCTTGATTGAAGAAGACACCCTCATCCCACCATTTGTCGCTATGGATGGTCTGGGAGAGAACGTAGCCAAGCAGGTTGTGGCGGCGCGTGCAGAGGGAGAATTCCTCTCTAAGACAGAACTCCGTAAGCGTGGTGGACTGTCAGGTACGCTGGTCGAAAAAATGGATGAAATGGGCATTCTCGGTAAAATGCCAGAGGATAACCAGCTCAGTCTCTTTGATGATTTGTTTTAAACTTGTTCACTGTTTCTTTTGGAAGCAGTGAATTTTTTTTATAAAAAGAAATCAAAACTCTTGACTAATATTTTTGATAGGTATATAATCTCTACATAGTGATAAAAACTACTATGTAGTAACAATAAGAAAAGAGGAAATCCTATGTCAAACTTTGCAAAACTTCAAGAAACTCGTCGTTCTATCTATGCACTTGGTAAAGAATTGCCAGTATCAAACGAAGAAGTAGTAGCACTTGTAGAAAAGGCCATGAAAGAATCTCCATCAGCTTTCAACTCACAATCAAGCCGTGCAGTTGTACTTTTCGGTGCTGAATCAGATGCTTTCTGGAACGAAATTGCCTGCAGCGAATTGGAAAAAGTAACACCTGCAGAGGCTTTTGAAGGCACAAAAGGTCGCTTGGCTGGTTTTGCAGCTGGTGCTGGTACTATCTTGTTCTTCGAAGACCAAGATGTGGTCAAAGGCTTGCAAGAAAGCTTCCCACTTTATGCTGAAAACTTCCCAATCTGGTCTGAGCAAGCTCACGGTATCAACTTGTACGCAGTATGGTTGGCTTTTGCTGAGAAAAATATCGGCATGAACGTACAACACTACAACCCATTGGTTGACGCACAAGTGGCTGAAAAATACGGCATTCCAGCTAACTGGAAACTCCGTGCCCAAGCACCATTCGGTAGCATCGCAGCTCCAGCAGCTGACAAAGACTATATGGCGGATAGTGACCGTGTAAAGGTTTTTGGTAACTAGTAAAGTTTACAGTTTGCTTTATTACGTCGGCGGTTGAGGGCTGGGCAAAAAGCCCGGCGCCACTTCTCAGAGTTCGTACCAACATCTCAGCGCAGTGGTTGATTGGCAGATTTGTTCGTGTCTTACACTCCAAATCTGACCTAATCAACTGTGCGGGGGTGAGAAGACGAACTCTTTTTTAGACCAGTCGAGTTCTTTCTCACTCCCTATTTCCAGCTTCAAACACTCCACTGGATTGTTTGAACTCGCTTCGGCGTACGTTACGAGCGTTACTTACTATCGTAAGTAAGATTTCCAACCTTCAACAGTCACTACTCTGACTGTTGAAGCAGCCTACAGCTGTTGACACGAACTTCGTTCGTTTCATCCCCAAGCTTCAACTGTCTCCCAGACAGTTAGAGCTAGTACTAAATGCAAACTGAAAACTTTACCCTGCAAAAATTGGAAATATCCGTTATCAGCTTACCTTGGTGAGTGTAAGACTGTTGGATAGAATCTGAAACTTCCTGTTTGTGCAGGAAGTTTTTTTGTCAGCCCAGCTTCAAAATATGATACAATAATCTAGTATTACATTTCAAAGGAGAAGAATATGGTATTACCAAATTTTAAAGAAAATCTCGCTAAATATGCTAAACTCTTGGTTTCAACAGGTATCAATGTGCAACCTGGTCACACGGTGCAGTTGACAATCAGTGTGGAACAGGCTGAGTTGGCTCGTTTGATTGTCAAAGAAGCTTACGCTCACGGTGCTAAGGAAGTCTTGGTCAATTGGTTGGACGATGTGATTGCTCGTGAGCGTTTGGTCAATGTTGATGTGGAACTCTTGGAACAAGTTCATCCACAACGCATCACTGAAATGAACTACCTCTTGGAGCGTAAGGCCAGCCGTTTGGTTGTCTTGTCAGAAGATCCAGGTGCTTACGATGGCGTTGATCCAGAGAAATTGTCTCGCAACGCTCGTGCACTCAGCCAGGCTTTGAACCCAATGCGGCAAGCATCTCAAGCTAACAAAATCAGCTGGACACTCGGTGCAGCCTCTGGTTTGGAATGGGCTAAAAAAGTCTTTCCGAATGCAGCGTCTGACGAAGAGGCAGTGGACCTCCTTTGGGATCAAATCTTCAAGACTTGCCGTATCTACGAGGAAGATCCAATCAAGGCTTGGGAAGAGCACGAAGCACGCTTGGTGGCTAAGGCTAAGGTCCTTAACGACGAGCAGTTTGTCAAATTGCACTACACAGCTCCTGGCACGGACTTGGTGCTTGGTATGCCGAAAAATCACTTGTGGGAAGCGGCTGGATCGATCAATGCCCAAGGTGAGCACTTTATTGCCAACATGCCAACAGAAGAGGTCTTCACAGCACCTGACTACCGTGTGGCAGATGGCTATGTGACTTCAACAAAACCACTCAGCTACAACGGTAACATCATCGAAGGCATCAAAGTAACCTTTAAAGATGGTGAAATCGTGGACGTGACGGCTGAAAAAGGCGATGAAGTCATGAAGAAATTAGTATTTGATAATGCTGGTGCACGTGGTCTTGGTGAAGTTGCCCTTGTTCCAGACAAGAGCCCAATCTCTCAATCAGGTGTAACTTTCTTCAACACCCTCTTCGATGAAAATGCCTCAAACCACTTGGCGATTGGTCAAGCTTATGCCTTCTCTATCGAAGGTGGTACAGAAATGAGCCAAGAAGAGCTCAAAGAAGCAGGCCTTAACCGTTCTGATGTCCATGTGGACTTCATGATTGGTTCAAACAAGATGAACATTGACGGTATCCGTGAAGACGGCACTCGTGTGCCAATCTTCCGTGACGGTGAGTGGGCAATCTAATGATATTTGAATGAATCTGGGCAAAAAGTCCAGCATCGCTTCTCAACGTTAGTGTCAACATCTCAGCGCAGTGGTTGATTGGCTTTAACAGTCCAGTGGACTGTTAAAGGTTGGAGATAAGATTTGCGAAGCAAATCTCAGCAATTCGTGTTTTGCACTCCCAATCTGACCATTACGACTATTGCGAACAAAGTTCGCTCTATTTCCAACCTCAAAAGGTTCACTGAACCTTTTGAGCTGTGTGGGGGTGGGAGTGAAACAGTCTGGGGATAGACTGTTTCAGGTCAACAACTGGAAATATGGACTTGTTGATGAACTCTTTTTGACCTAGTCGAGTTCTTTCCCACTCCCATTTTGTAAATAAGGAGGAATATAAGATGTTAGCAAGTATTATCGCGGGAGCCATTATTGGCTTGATTGCCGGAGCCTTGACCTCATCAGATGACCGTCGTGGCTGTCTGGGAAATATCATCCTTGGACTTGCAGGTTCATGGATTGGACAGTTACTCTTTGGTGATTGGGGACCACAATTTGCTGGTATGGCTCTGGTACCGTCAGTCTTTGGAGCAGTATTGCTAGTGGCTATTTTTTCAAGTTCTAGACGGAATTAATATGAATTGTAAGACCAGACTTCTGATGAGGTTTGGTTTTATTTGTGGAGGAATTTGCGTAAATTGCTCTATTGTTCGGATTTTTCAGAAAATTTCCATTTTTCTGTTGACAAGTGAAAAAAAGTACGTTATCATGGAAAACAAGTAAAACACAGAGAGGAAAAGTCAAATGAAACCTGTCACTACAAAATTCTTTGCTTTGTTGTTGCGACGGTCGGGCTAGTGCACTAGGTAGCATTAGTCCTGTTTGGCTTACCAAGCGGGCGCTGTTGACAACATCTCGCGGGTAGTAATCCTCGAGGTGTTTTCTTTTATTTGGTTTGCTTAGAAAACTAAGAAAGAGAACTAAATATTTACGTTAGGCTTATTTAGAAAGGTATTCTTATGCGTGTGATTGAATTTTTAGATACAACTTTGCGAGATGGTGAACAGACGCCAGGTGTGAATTTTTCTATCAAGGAAAAAGTGACCATTGCCAAGCAGTTGGAAAAATGGGGAATTTCTGCCATTGAAGCGGGTTTCCCAGCGGCTAGTCCTGATTCTTTTGAAGCGGTTCGTCAGATTGCAGCGGCGATGACCAAGACGGCTGTGACAGGTTTGGCACGGTCAGTCAAATCAGACATTGATGCTTGTTATGAGGCTCTTAAAGATGCCAAGTATCCGCAGATTCATGTTTTCATTGCTACCAGTCCCATTCACCGTGAATTTAAACTGCAAAAGTCCAAAGAAGAAATTTTGGCGCAAATCACTGAACATGTCAGCTATGCGCGTGAGCGATTTGACGTAGTCGAGTTTTCTCCAGAGGATGCGACACGGACGGAGTTGGATTACTTGCTAGAAGTTGTGCAGACAGCGGTAGATGCTGGTGCGACCTACATCAACATTCCAGATACAGTCGGCTTTACAACTCCTCAGCATTACGGAGAAATATTCCGTTATCTAACGACCAATGTTAAATCGGATCGTGAGATTATTTTCAGTCCCCATTGCCATAATGACCTAGGTATGGCTGTTGCCAATACCCTATCGGCCATTAAAAATGGAGCTGGTCGGGTAGAGGGAACCATCAACGGTATCGGTGAGCGAGCAGGGAATGCGGCCCTTGAAGAAGTAGCTGTTGCCCTTGAAATTCGGAAAGATTTTTACGATGTGACCAGTCCGATTGTCCTAAAGGAAACGCTCAATACTTCGGAATTAGTATCTCGCTTTTCTGGGATTGCCATTCCGCGCAATAAGGCGGTGGTTGGTGGCAATGCTTTCTCTCACGAGTCAGGTATCCACCAAGATGGTGTCTTGAAAAATCCATTGACTTATGAAATCATTACACCTGAGTTGGTAGGGGTCAAGAAAAATTCTCTGCCACTGGGTAAACTATCTGGTCGCCATGCCTTTGTGGAAAAACTAAAGGAATTGGATTTGTATTTTGAAGAAAGTGATATCGCTGGTCTCTTTGCTCGCTTTAAAAATCTGGCGGACAAGAAAGAAAAAATTACGGACGCAGATATTCGTGCCTTGGTAGCTGGGACTGAAATTAGCAATCGTGATGGTTTCCAATTTAAAGATTTGCGTTTGGATAGTCAGTCTGACGGAAGTATTCAGGCTCAGGTCATCTTTATCAATCAGGATGGGGAAGAAGTGGTTGTTGTGGAGTCAGGCAAGGGTTCGGTTGAGGCTGTCTTTAATGCTATTGACCAATTCTTCCACCAAGAAATTAGCTTGGAACGCTACCATATCGACGCCATTACCGATGGAATTGATGCCCAAGCGCGTGTGCTTGTCGCCGTAGAAAACAAGGCAACGGAAACCGTCTTTAACGCCTCTGGTATTGACTTTGACGTATTGAAAGCTTCTGCAATTGCCTATATTCATGCCAATATCATGGTGCAAAAAGAAAATAGTGGTCAGATGGATAAGAAACTATCTGAGAAGGACATGCCCCACATCTAGGAGGAAATATGACGAAAAAAATTGTAGCCTTGGCTGGTGATGGAATCGGTCCTGAAATTATGGAGGCTAGCCTAGCAGTCCTCGAAGCTGTTGCTGGGCAAGTAGGATTTGATTATGAGATTGAGGAGAGAGCTTTTGGTGGCGCTGGTATTGATGCGGCTGGCCATCCTCTACCAGATGCTACCTTACAAGCCTGCCGTCAGGCGGATGCGATTTTGTTAGCAGCTATCGGTAGCCCTCAATATGATGATGCGGCGGTCCGTCCAGAACAAGGTCTTCTTCAACTTCGGAAGGAATTGGGTCTCTTTGCCAATATCCGTCCGGTGAAAATTTTTAATAGCCTGAAAGACTATTCTCCTCTGAAGGCCGACCGGCTGGATGGTGTGGATTTGGTCATGGTACGGGAGTTGACAGGCGGGATTTATTTTGGAGAGCACATTCTGGAGACAGACCAAGCCAGCGATAGCAATACCTATCAGGCAGAAGAGATTGAACGGGTTGTCCGCTCTGCCTTTGACCTAGCCCAAAAAAGACGAAAAAAAGTCACCAGCATTGATAAACAAAATGTACTGGCGACGTCAAAATTATGGCGTAAGGTAGCGGATGAGGTGGCTAAGGACTACCCAGATGTGGTCTTGGAGCACCAGTTGGTGGATAGCGCAGCCATGCTCTTGATTACCAATCCTAGTCGATTTGACGTCTTGGTGACGGAAAATCTTTTCGGAGATATTTTGTCGGATGAGGCCAGCGTATTAACAGGGACGCTAGGGGTTCTGCCTTCTGCTAGTCATGCGGTAGCAGGTCCCAGTCTTTATGAACCTATTCACGGTTCGGCACCAGATATTGCCAGTTTGGGCATTGCCAATCCTGTCAGTATGATTCTATCTGTTGCCATGATGCTGGAAGAAAGTTTTGATTTGGTCCAAGCTGGTCAAACCATTCGCCAAGCCGTTGAAGCGGTCTTTACACAGGGGATTTTTACTAAAGATCTAGGTGGTACTGCCTCTACCAAAGAAATGACAGCGGCTATTATTGAACAGCTTGAAAGGAGGTCACCATGAGTGGCAAATCCATTTTCGATAAGCTCTGGGATCGCCATGTGATTACAGGTCAGGAAGGACAGCCTCAGCTCCTCTATGTTGATCAACATTATGTCCACGAGGTGACCAGTCCCCAGGCCTTTCAAGGATTGAGGGATACAGGGCGACCTGTTCGGCGGCCAGACTTGACCTTTGCGACTTTTGACCACAACGTGCCAACCGTTGATATTCACAATATCCGTGATGTCATTTCCAAGGCTCAGATGGATGCCTTGGCTAAGAATATAGAAGATTTCGGCATTCCCCACGCAGCCCACGGTTCGGAACATCAGGGGATTGTCCACATGGTTGGACCAGAAACAGGCAGGACCCAGCCAGGTAAGTTCATTGTCTGCGGAGATAGCCATACAGCGACTCACGGAGCATTTGGAGCTATTGCCTTTGGGATTGGTACTTCCGAAGTGGAGCATGTCCTGGCTACCCAGACCATTTGGCAGGTCAAACCTAAGCGACTCCTAGTGGAGTTTGTCGGTCAGGCGCAAAGAGGCGTCTATGCCAAGGACTTTATCCTGGCTCTGATTGCCCGCTACGGCGTGGATTGTGGTCTGGGTCATGTGGTGGAGTTTGCTGGTCCAGTCATCGACCGACTCAGTATGGAAGAGCGGATGACCATCTGCAATATGTCCATTGAGTTCGGCTCCAAAATGGGCATCATGGCTCCAGACCAGACCACCTTTGACTACCTGCGAGGTCGGGAGTGTGCACCAGCGGACTTCGATGCGGCGGTGGCAGACTGGAAGGAGCTCTACTCGGATGCGGACACCGTCTATGACAAGCACCTGGTCCTTGATGTGTCAGACTTGGCACCCATGGTCACTTGGGGGACCACACCTGCTATGGGGGTTAGCTTTGACGAAATCTTCCCAGCCATCCGTGACCACAACGACGAGCGGGCCTACGCCTACATGGATTTGGCTCCAGGCCAAAAGGCTGCGGACATTCCCGTTGGCTATGTCTTCCTAGGCTCCTGTACCAATGCTCGCCTCAGCGATTTGCAGCTGGCAGCTAGGATTGTTAAGGGGCGGAAAATAGCAGAGCAGGTTACGGCTATTGTCGTACCAGGCAGTCGCCCTGTCAAGCGAGCTGCAGAAAAGCTTGGTCTAGACAAGATTTTTATGGAGGCTGGTTTTGAGTGGCGGGATCCAGGTTGCTCCATGTGTCTGGGTATGAATCCAGACAAGGTCCCTGCGGGTGTCCACTGCGCCTCTACAAGTAATCGAAACTTTGAAGACCGACAGGGCTTTGGGGCCAAGACCCACTTGTGTAGTCCTGCTATGGCTGCCGCAGCTGCGCTTTATGGACGATTTGTTGACACTAGACAGCTAGATATTCTCAAGGAGGGAGTCTAATGCACCAATTTACCACATGGACAGGGACGACTGTTCCGCTCATGAATGATAATATTGACACCGACCAGCTCCTGCCCAAGCAGTTTCTCAAGCTGATTGACAAAAAGGGCTTCGGCAAGTATCTGCTCTATGCTTGGCGGTACTTGGATGATAACTACACGGACAATCCTGATTTCATTCTCAATCAGCCTGAGTATCAAGGCGCTAGTATCCTCATATCTGGGGATAACTTCGGAGCAGGTTCTTCTAGGGAACACGCTGCTTGGGCTCTGGCAGATTATGGCTTCAAGGTCATCATTGCAGGCTCCTTTGGGGATATTCATTACAACAATGACCTCAACAATGGGATTCTGCCTATTATCCAGCCCAAAGAAGTCAGGGACCAACTAGCTCAGCTGGCTCCTGACCAAGAAATCACGGTTGACTTGGCAGATCAGTTGATACGGACGCCTTTTGGGGAATTCCCATTTGACATCGAACAGGACTGGAAACATAAGTTGCTCAATGGCTTGGATGATATTGGTATTACCTTACAGTATCAGGATTTGATTGCTGAGTATGAGGGGAATCGCCCAAGCTACTGGCAAAACTAGAGTCTTTCATTTTATCTTTTATTACTGCGACGAACGAGGAAACTCCGTTTCCCTATTTCCAACTTCAAATAATTTCATCATTATTTGAACTCGCTTTGCCGTACTTTACAAGCGTTACTTACTATCGTAAGTATGATTTCTAAACTTCAACAGTCACTACTCTGACTGTTGAAGCTGTCTGCAGCTCGTTGATACGAACAATGTTCGTTTTATCTCCAACCTCTAACTGTCTCCCAGACAGTTAGAGCTAGTACTAAAAGTAAACTGAAAGACTTCTACGAAATATTAGAAAACAAGCAGTTCGCTCTGCTATGAAACAAAAGAAAAGAGGAAACTATTATGACGAAACAAATTCACTGGGATGGAGCACTTTCACAAGAAGGTTTTGACATTATCAAGGGTGAGGGGGGCGTGATTGTCTGCCCGACTAAGGTTGGTTACATCATCATGACATCTGACAAGGCTGGTTTGGAACGGAAATTTGATGCCAAAGAGCGTAAGCGTAATAAGCCGGGCGTGGTCCTTTGTGGTAGCATGGAGGAGCTTCGTGAGTTGGCGCAGTTGACTCCTGAGATTGATGCCTTCTACCAAAAACATTGGGATGAGGACATTTTGTTAGGTTGTATCCTGCCGTGGAAACCAGAGGCATATGCCAAGTTGCAAGCTTACGGCGATGGTCGTGAAGAGTTGATGACCGACGTTCGTGGTACTTCTTGCTTTGTTATCAAGTTTGGCGTGGCTGGCGAGCAGATTGCCAAGGAAATGTGGGAAAAAGAAGGCCGTATGGTCTACGCTTCATCTGCTAACCCGTCAGGAAAGGGAAATCGTGGTAAGGTAGAAGGTATCGGTGAGCGAATCGCTTCTAAGGTGGACTTGATCATCGAGGCGGATGATTATGTGGCTTCTATCCAGCCAGATAAGACCGTTGAAACCCGATATGAGCAAGGGGTTATGGTGTCAATGGTAGACAAAGATGGTAAACTGATTCCAGAACAAGGTGCAGATAGCCGTTCTATCAGCCCATGCCCAGTTGTCATCCGTAAGGGTCTGGACATCGATAAAATCATGATGCACTTGTCTGACCATTTCAACTCTTGGGACTATAGACAAGGTGAATACTATTAAGATATAAAGTAGAACGATCCGAAAGGGTCGTTTTTTCGTACATAAAAAACTGACCGAGATTTCAGTCAGTTTGGTGCTGTTTGATAAGTGATTTGAGGTTGTCGACTATCCTTTTCTCGTCTGTCAGTTCTAAGATTTGTAACCCTTTGTCAATTAGTTCCTGCTTGTTTTGGGTTATACCTAGATAGACATAGGCACGGGCTAGTTGGTCATAGCGTTTTTCTTGCTTGGCTAGTTCCATGAGTTTGGTAGCAAAAAAAGTAGACTTGCTGTACTGTTTTTGTTCCAAGAAAAAATAAGAAAGTGATCGATAATGTGACAGTATAGTGGGTTGAATTTTCTTGTAATCCTTGTATTTTTCCAATCGTTTAAGAAGAAGATTGGCAGTTTCTTCAAGGCTATCAAGGGAAGAAATCTTAGACAGAAGAGTGCCGACCAAGATAATATCGTTATGATACCAGTTATCGTATCTTTCTAGTTGGGACCAGAGGAGTTTGGACAGGGTTTCAGCCTCGTCGGAAAGTTGATTGAAAGAAATACTGTTTCGAACTGCTACTACAGTTTCTAAAAGTTGACATTTTCGACGGATAGGAACATCATCTGGTTCTTTATTTAAGTGGTCTTGGCAACGCTTTATCAAATCCTCCAAGGTCTTCGTGGTCGGATTTCTGAGATTATCAATATCATAGAGTAACTGTTGGCGTTGGCTGGGCTGATAGTAGTTACAGAGGTATTCAAACTCCTCGAAGGTCATATCCACTTGCTTGAGCAAGAACCGCATGAGCTCATAGCTAGGAATGTTCTGATTTTTCTCAAAACGTGACAAGGTCGCCCGATTGAGATAATCCCCACAAATCTGCTCCTGACTCAAACGTTTACTTTCCCGAATGCTCTTATAAACGCTTCCGTAATCCCACCGCATAACCTACTCCTTGTAAAATGTGATTATTTGCAACAAAACGAATTAACTTTATAAAAATAGTATATCATAATAATAGAAAATATACAGAGATTTCTATCAGGTAGAAAGGAGAAAAGGAAGAACGGAAACGATATTCTTGGTAGGAATTGAGGTATACAAGAAAAATCCCGTCAGAGAGGAGGAAGGGAAGGATGAAAAAGAAGGTTGCATACTTGACAATCGTTATATTGGTCTTACTTATCTCGATCATTCGCACTTTTGGTCTGCCGGAAGAAGATATCTACGAAACCCAACCGGCAACTCATCTGGTGGGGTAGGATGTACTTTTGGTTAGTAGAAATAGAAAGAAGGAAAATATCATGAAAAAATCATTCGCTTTACTCGGTGCTATTTTAACAATGTTTACAGTGATTCCAACAGTAGCGGCTTGGACACAATATCCTGATGGAGGCGTTTGGGCTTATGGTTATAGAAGTGGAGAGGCATATTCAAACTACTACCATGGAAAAAAATATCATTATTCCTCTGTAATTAGTCGTAAAGATGCTGATTCTTCAAGAGGTGAAGCGGAAGCTACTAAAACATCCTATGCAACTATTAAAATCGTAAAGGATGAGAAAGCAGCTTTCTACTATGACTATGATTAAGTTGGTAATTTAACAATGAGAGGAGCTCAAATCCTCTCATTTTATCTAATATCAATACGCAAAATACTGTAATTATATTTATGGTAGAAACCTGAATAAATATAGATAAACATTTAAGGAGGTGTAAGATGAGAAAGTGGTTCGTATTTTTGTCAACACTACTGTTAACGGGATTTATGATTGTAAATATTCAAAATGAAAATCAACAGCTTCAATTTCTCAGTTATGAAGCGGTAGATTTAATTGGGACAGAAGAAGCGGTTAAAGTGGCGAATCGAGAGGAATTTACAACTTCCTTAAGTAATTTAGCTATCCGTACAAACAGTGTCATTGCCCGAAGGATTGTCGAGCCTCAAAAAAGTGGGAAAGTTAAGTTTGTCTATGACTGCTATGGGAAAGGAAAATTACCCTCAGATTTGGAACAGGCTTCTATTGAGAGTGCCCAAGCTAGCGATTTGGTCAATAGCTATATCATCACTTCTGGTAATCTAACAGGGGAAGAACTTTCACAAACGTTGAAGAAGTTGGGTTATAGAACTGTAATTATGTCGGCGTACTCTCTGCCCTATTTGCTTTACTCTCTCCTATTTAGTGAACAGTTTCGTATAAACATGTCTCTCTGTTTCTTGACGTTTATTTGTTTAACATTAATTTACCGTATCAAGGATTTGAGAAGTGCAGGCATAAGGCGGGTAGCTGGAAAGTCTTATTTAGAAATTTTATTCTCCCCTATAGTGGATGATATTCTCTTCTTTATAGGGGTTTATGCAGTTAACCTTTTACTAGGTAGTCTCACACTTCTCATTTTAAACTTATTTCAGAGTTTGACCTTCAGTCTCTTGCTGGCAGGACTTTTTCTCTACTTGTTGAGTTTACTGATTTTCTCTGTCTTTCTAACGTTCATATATATGGTGGGTTTGAAAGCAACTTCTATGATTGAAGTTTTAAAAGGGAAACTTCCGTTAAAACGCTTGCTGGCTCTCATGTTGTTAGGTCAATTAGCTTCGATATTGGTGGTTGGCTGGACAGTTAATCGAACGATAGTGCAGTTTAATGAATTGCAAATGGTAGAGAAAGGTGTTGAAGGATGGGATAGGAATAAGGACTACTACCAAGCTTCTTACAGTTATGGCGCTGCTTTTAGTGGAGAAATGAGTAAAGAAGAGCAAAATAGTCGTTGGTATCAGTTTACCAAGGCGGCTATACAAAACCAGGGTGCCTTATTTGTTAAGAATAATTTGAATAGGTATTTACAAGGTGATGAATCGGATGGAATCAGCAAGTATGATTACGCTCCTTCTGGTCATACTATCTTTGTAACTCCCAACTATCTAGATATTCAGAATATACAGGTTTCAGAAGAATTTAGGAGTAAAATGTACTCCTTACAAAAAGGGGAGTTTGGGCTGATTATTCCTGATAAATTGAAAGGACAAGAAGAAACACTTGTTCACATCTATATAGACTACTTGGATACATTTGGTCGTGAGGGGCTTGATATAGATAGTCCGCAATTGTTTGAGTTTAAACCTTATACAAGCTATGTAGAGAGTAATCAGAGTAGATTTCTCTACAATACAGTACCCTATGTACTAGAACAACATCTGATAGACCCGATTATTGTAGTCGTAACGCCAGAATCAACCGGGGATACTCCAGCATCGCAAATACTGTGGGGGACTTCCCTTCAATCTCTTTTCTTGGTAGATTATCAGCAGAGTATCCAGTTACTGAAAGAGCAGGGGGTTTATCAGTGGGTTTCCTATTTGCTAAATAGTAAGGCTACTTACTATGAAAACTTGAATACTATTCGGAATCAGTTTCTCTTTCTTTTGTTGGGAGCTTTAATTGGCATTGCAACCTCCATACTGTTATTTAATACAATGAATTTGGTTTATTTTGAACAATTTCGTAGAGAAATTTTTATTCGTCGTCTAGCTGGTATGACATTCATAGAACTTCATTTTATCTATCTAATTACCCAACTCTTAGTGCTTGGGGTAGGAATGCTGGTTTTACTTTTCGTAACGAATGAGCTGGGATTGAGTGCAGGGACCGGAGCAATTTTCCTCAGCAATTTATTCCTGATTTTGTTTCTACAAGAAAGAAAAGAAAGTAAGATAGCCTATACAGTCTTACAAGGAGGATAGTATGATTGAAATTAGAAATTTACAGAAGCAATTTTCCAATAGAATGATATTGGAGAAAATCAACTTGACCTTTGAGGACGGAAAAATTTACGCTCTTATTGGCAAAAGCGGGAGTGGGAAGTCAACACTACTGAATATCATTGCCAAGCTAATCCCTTACGAGGATGGAGTGGTTGAATATGGTGGAAAAGATATCAAAAAGATCAACGAGCATATGTTTTATCGTGATTACTTAGGTTATTTATTTCAACATTTTGGTCTAATTGAAAATGAATCAATTGGCCAGAATTTAGAATTAGGATTTATTGGACAAAAGCTATCCAAAAAGGATAAGCTAGTTCGCAAATTGGAAGTTTTAGAGAAGGTAAACCTCTCACATCTAACCCTAGATCAGAAAATATATGAACTGTCAGGTGGCGAAGCTCAACGAGTTGCCTTGGCGAAAATTTTTCTAAAAAATCCTCCTTTAATCTTGGCAGACGAACCCACGGCCTCCTTAGATCCTGTCAATTCTCAAGAAGTTATAGAACTCTTGACTTCACTCAAAACAGAGGATAAGATCATTATTATCGCTACACATAATCCTGCTGTTTGGGAAAAAGCAGATGTAGTAGTTCGCATGGAAGACCTGTAAAAGGAATGTAGTTTTAATAAGAATAGAAAATGCAATACCCAGATAGAGAAGATTGTTACAGTCTTCTCTTTTTGTCAAAGCAATACCTATTTTTACTTGTTTGCATAAACAAAAAATGTTATTATTATATTGAATGATTAACTAGAGTGTAGAGTTGAATTGGAATTAGTCAGTTATGAAAAGGAGTAACCTAATGAAACAGCTTGATAAAAATACCTTATTTTTAAGTGCAGTTATTGTTCTTTCGTGTAGTGTCCTATTATTTCATATGGACCCGATTCGGATTGTAGATAGAGAGGTTTGGCTCTGGCTACATTCATTTATTCATGTGCTATTTTTAAAACCTGCTGCTAGTCTAGGTTTTCTTATGGGGCTTTATCTGCTATACAAGGCTTTCAAGAAGTAGTCTAGCTAATAATAAGCTGATGAAAGGCTCTTGTTCCGCTCTGCCATTTCCCCAAGAAAGGAGTTTCTATGCTGAAAGTAGTCGATATCTGCAAGCGATACGGTGCCCACCAGGTCTTATCCTATGTGTCCTTTGAGTTGCAAGCGGGGGACTTGGTTGCCCTAGTAGGTCCCAATGGTGTGGGGAAATCCACTCTGTTGAATATCATCAGCAATACAGAAACCGCTGAGCGAGGGTCGGTAACCATTAATGGTCGGCCCAATAGTGACCGAGCGATTTTTCAGGACATGTCTGTTATGTTGGATGCCCAAGCCCTTTATCCACAGTTGACGGGTTATGACCATCTGACCTATGTGGCTGCCACCCACAAGCTGGGGAAAAAGGAAGTGGATGCGTTGGTGGAAGAATTGGGGATGGGCTACTATGTCAAAAAGCGAGTGGCTGGTTATTCCATGGGTATGAAGCAGAAGCTGCTCTTTGCCATGGCTGTCCTTCCCAAGCCCAAGCTCTTGTTGCTGGATGAACCCCATATCGGCTTAGACCCGACAAATATCATCCAGCAACGGGAATTTCTTCTGAATTTACAGGCAGAAGGGGTTGCGATTTTGCTTTCTTCCCACCATTTGTCGGAGATTGAGAAGCTGACCAATCAGGTTTATTTCCTCAAGGCCAGCAAGTTGATTGCCACAGAAGTGGAGTTGACGGCGGATTATGATTACCATCTTGCTGTGGAAAACTCCAAGCAGGTTCAGGAATTTTTACGGGATTATCCTCAACTCTTGTGGAAAAAGGCAGAGCAGGGTCTGGTGGAAATCTTCTTGCCCGAGCGAGATTTACTAGACTGTTTGGATTGTATTCCAATCCAGCAGGTGGCTGGGATTACAAAAGCCAGCGACTATATGGAGTCTCTCTACCGTGATCTCTATGTGGAGGAAGGTGGTGAGGGAACATGAGGCTGAACTTTGAAATCAAGAAAATTCTCTGGTCGCCTCTCTATTGCCTGCTCGTGCTGGGTTTTCTAGGTCTGGCCTATCTTCCTATTTCTCAGCGCCAAGTCCACCAAGTGACCTATGTAGAAACCTATAAAGAAGAACTGAATGCCTTGGCCAGTGTCTTGGCAGAGATAAAAATTGAGGAGGGCTCAGAAGAAGCACCGCGGATGCTGGGCTTGAAATCCGACATAGAAAGTGTCGGTCAGGCCTTAGATGAGGGAAAGTTTGAAGCTATCCCCAACTATCGCAAACTCATGTATCAGGATTTGGACTATTTTATCAGTCGCAATCGACAGCTCTTTCAAACGCGACAATCCTTGACGCAAACGGAAGTCGAACGTTTGGCCAGATGGAATGACTGGCTGATTGAGTATCAACTGCCTGATGGTCCTGAAAATAAGGCTTGGTCAACAGGGCCTATTGTTCAAGCCTACTTAGAAAGTTTGTTTGGTTTTCTTCCTGTATTTTTAGTGCTTGGTTTTCTGCTTGCCAATCAGCTGGCGGAAAAGACACTGGCTCATCAAGTTTGGCAGTTGCGGCAATGGGATAGTCTGAGTTTGCAGGGGATCAGGCGTTTGTGTGCCTCCATGCTATCGCTACTCTTTGCAGTTGGGCTGGGCTTGCTCTTTATCCTGGTCTATGATGGGCTGACAGGTCAGTTGGCTTTATC
Source organism: Streptococcus suis (assembly GCF_046032515.1). Lineage (GTDB taxonomy): Bacteria > Bacillota > Bacilli > Lactobacillales > Streptococcaceae > Streptococcus > Streptococcus suis_AL. Next base: position 99,904 of record NZ_JARQPJ010000005.1, read on the forward strand.
TAGTTTTCAAGCTCCTCTTGAGATTTTGGGTCAGAGTCAGTTGATAGGCTCTTGGCTTTACGGGCTTATCTTGCTTGGTTTTTGGCTGGTCTTGCTTCTAGCTGTTCGCCTACTTTTTGGATTTTTGGACCACTTGTTAGCCAGTCGGCTGATTTTTGTAGTGACGGGGTTACTATTGGCTCTGGGGCTTTCCTATCAGGCAGGTGCAGTAGCTGGTTGGTCAGGTCAAGTTTTGCCTTTGCTAGCTTTTCCGAGTTTTTTAGACACAGCTGCATTTTCACAGGTCTTTGTAGCGGTGGATGTCTTTCTCCTGCTGACTATTGGACTTTTCTTTGCTTATTATGTGCTGACAGAAAAGAAAAGGCTGGTCTTGTCAGTTGGTCATCAGAAAGAATGGGAAACCGGTCCTTTGGACAAGGTTTGGTCTTTTGAAATACTCATCCTTAGTCGGCTCAAGACTTGGAAAGGGCTCGTCTTAGTAAACTTGCTCCTAGCTCTGCTATTTTCCCTAGTAACAGGCCTACAAAAGCAAGAGGTTGCCCAGGAGGAGAGGGTTTCGATGGAGTTGGTTGCCCAGTCCTATGAGCAGGATGGGGCCTATGTGGAGATTTTGCAGTCGGAAATCAGCCGTCTGAGGCAGTTGGTCAAGGAGGATAGAAGTTATCAGGAGGAGTTGGAGCTGAGAGTGGAGCTTCTGCAGGAATACCATATCTATAAGGACCTCTATGTCAAGCAGTGGCAGGTTTATCAGGAAAAACCTCAGGCCCTGCCGACTAGTCACCTTGCTATGCTGGAGGCAGAGCAGGTCTATCTATGGGCTAGAGAGGAGAAAGCTTTTGCCAATGGTGATATTGGGGCCAGCCAGACGGTGGATAATCTTCGCCGTTACCAGACCCGCAATCAGGTCAGTCAGTATTACTGGAAGCAGCTGATGGAGGCTGGGGTGCCAGCAACTAAGCGGGGCAAGGATGTCATTTTGCCCAGCTTGGAAAATCGTTTTGACATCAATGATGCCTTTGTTCCGGTAGACGATCCCTCTTGGGACCGTTCCAGAGATCTGTCAGGTATCGGCAGCCTGCGCTCTCTTTTTGATGGTCCGGCCTATTTGGTGGTGCTATTGCTGGCGGTTTGGATTGGCAGTCGGGGCAAGGCGGTGGAAGTTGCTGGAAAAAACTGGCGTCTCTATCAGACCCAGCCTGTGGATTTGCGTCAGGTTCTATTTACCAAATGGTTGCTGGGACTGGGCCAGGCACTAGGTTTTACAGTGTTCTTTCTCGTTAGCCTTTTCCTAGTCAATAGCCTGGTCGGAGGAATCGGTTATCTGGAAGATGGACTTATCTTGCTTTCGCATTCGGAGAGGGGTATTTTTCTTGAACTATTGAGAGGGCAAGAACTCTGGGCTTGGTTCCTGCCCAATGCTCCTTATCTCTTGTGGATGGTGCTTGGCTTGCTTGTTTTGGAAATTGTTCTAGTCAGCCTCAACCATCTTTTGCAAGTTCGATTTTCAAACCGTTTAGTGGTATTCATCCTACTAGCTGGTTTGCTGTCTCTGCTGGACTACCTCCTCTTTCAAGATCTAGTCTTGGATGGGCAGGAAATTTTTAGGCAGTTAGCTCTGCTATTTTCATAAAAAAAGAAAAACTGGCTGAAAATTTTTCAGTCAGTTTCTTGTGTTTATTCAATTACCAACATGCCTTCTTTAACGGCAAATGGGTGTTCTGGGTCAATGCGGTCGTAGAACATGACACCGTTGAGGTGGTCGATTTCGTGTTGGACCACGATGGCATTATATCCTTTGAGTTTGATACGGTGTTTTTCTCCGTTTTTGTCCATGTAATCAACAGTCACACGCGCGTGGCGGACTACGTAGCCTTGGACTTCGCGGTCAACAGATAGGCAACCTTCGCCCCCTTCCAAAGCCGCTTCTTGGACAGAATGTGCCACGATTTTAGGGTTGTACATGACTTCTTGAAGGGAGTAGGCTTGGGCAGGTGGATTGCCTTCCTCATCTTCTGGATTTGGGACTAAGACAGCAATGATACGTTTGGAAACGTCAATCTGAGGTGCTGCTAGACCAACTCCGCCACGGAGTTTCATTTTTTCAGCCATGACAGGATCCTGCGAATGTTTGAGGAATTGCAACATTTTTTCGCCTAAAATAATTTCCTGATCAGATAGAGGAAATGCAACTTCTTCGGCAACTTGGCGTAGGGTTGGATGCCCTTCACGGATGATGTCATCCATGTCAATCAAATGGGCAGCTTTTGTCAATCGTTCAATAACAGACATGATTCTCTCCTTTGAATATAGTTAAGATAAGTATAGCATGAAATGGGAGAGAATAAAAGTCGGACTTTTCTATCCATTCGCTTTCAAATCTGTTATACTAGTAAAAGACGAACGTTGAAAGGGAGAAAAATGAAAAGAATTTTAGAAAAAGCCAGTTTGCTGGCCCTATCCACCATGCTGGTTTCGACATTTGCTGTCTCGCCAGCTATTCCACAGATGATTGAGCATTTTGCTCAACAGGGAATTGCCGCAGCTCAGGTGGAAAATTTGATTACGGTGACCTCTTTTGCTATTATGGTTGCTCTATTGGCAAATGGTCTAGTTGTCCGTTTTTTGTCTGAACGAAACATTATCATTGCAGGGCTTTTTCTTATGGCCATCGGCGGAGCTTTGCCTGTGTTTCTAACTGCTTATCCTCTGATTTTATTGGCTCGTATCTTGCTTGGTTTAGGGATTGGCTTAATCAATGCGCGTGCTATTAATATCATCGGTAATTTTTTCACCGGTCAGGAACGGGTGCAGATGATGGGCTTGCGTGGTTCAGCAGAAGTTTTGGGAAGCGCAGGGCTTACCCTCCTTGTCGGTTGGTTGACCCAGTTTGGTTGGCAACCTGCCTTCTTGGTCTACCTTTTTGCCTTGGTCATCTTGGTTCTCTTCCTTATTTTCGTACCCAAGGAAGAATTGCTGGCTCGCATGGAGGTAAAGGTTGAGGAGAACGCGCCCAAGGTCAAACTGGACAAGACCATGTGGATGATGGGGATTTACCTAGCCTTTCTAGCCTTCTTTGTTATCAATGTCAATACCTTCCTGACCATTCGCATTCCTCAGATTGTTTTAGCCAAGGGCATCGGTACTGCTCAGCAAGCCAGTCTCATTCTCAGTCTTATGCAGGTCATGGGGATTGTGGCAGGGACGGTCTTTAGTAGCTTGGTTGGTCGTTTGAAGGACTGGCTTTTAGCTGTTTCCTACGTGGTCTTTGGCCTCGCGGTTGTCGGCATTGCCTTTGCGGATAATCTCTGGGTGCTGGGGCTCGGTGGTATGGTGTCAGGATTTTTCTACAGCATCATTCTAACCATTGTCTTTAGTCAGGTAACAGACCGTGCACCCAAGGCCTTGCTCAATGCGGTCATGACAATCGTCCTTATGGGCTGCAATATCGGCGGTGCGACATCTGCCATCTTGCCGACTTATCTGGAAAAACTCAACCCAACCCCAACAGGTGCCTTTGGTATTTACGCCATCGGCTGTGCCTTGATAAGCGCTGGCTTGATTTACCAACAAATGAAGAAATAGAAGCAGATTTCCGTTTCTTTTTTGCTATAATGGTTTTATGTTAGAAAACAACCGCTTAAATGAATTAATACTACGTTTTCCCGAGGATGTTCAGTTGATTTTTAAGGACATGATTCCCTCCTATCAGTTGGGCTATGTGGATTATGTCTATCAGACAGATAACTACGCCACCCAAAACCGTCGGATTAAAAATTTGGCAAAAAATTTTCGGAGGATGGATTACTTTTACATCATGCCCCTGCCCCAGGATCTGGCATTGGACATTGCTAACCAATGGCGCTATCAACCACCTTTGGATGCCTATACAATCAGTGCAAACCCCGAGGATTATGCTGAGATGATTTCACCAGAGGCGCGTGGGGATCGCTTTTTTGCAGTCATCCGCAATGCCGCCCTCATGGGCTATTTCTGTATTGACCAAGATGGCGAGACCGTTGACATCCGTTTGGGCATGAAACCGTCTTTGACAGGTCAGGGAAATGGCAGAGCTTTCTATCAGACTATTGAAGACTACATAGTGGAACATGTTCAGCCAGCTAGTATCACACTGACAGTTGCCACCTTTCATCAAGCAGCTCAAACCCTCTTTCATGCTCTTGGATTTACAGAAAGAGAACAGCAAGCAGACTATATCAAAATGGAAAAGAAACTCGTATGCGATTAGATAAATTTTTAGTGGATTGTGGTGTCGGCAGTCGAACAGAAGTCAAGAAAGTCCTGAAAAACAAGCAAGTCACAGTCAATGGTCAAGTAGAGACGTCCCCAAAGCAACAGATTGACGAAAAGACGGACCAGATTACAGTAGCAGGCCAGGTCTTGAGCCATGAGACCTTTGTTTATTATGTATTGAACAAACCCAAGGGAGTTATTTCAGCAACCGAGGATGACCGTCATCGGACTGTCTTGGACTTGCTAGACGATACAGCTCACCATAAGGAAGTTTTTCCAGTTGGGCGCTTGGACATCGATACCCATGGCTTGCTCCTCTTGACCAACAACGGTCAGCTGGCTCATGCCATGCTTTCTCCGAAAAAACATGTTGATAAACTCTACCGTGCACAGGTTGACGGGATTATGACCCAAGAGGATGTCGAACGATTTGCGGCAGGAATTGAGTTGAAAGACTTTACCTGTCAGCCAGCCCAGTTGACCATCCTCTCTACAGATGAAGCTAAGCAGATCTCACTCGTTGACATCACCATCCGAGAAGGGAAATTTCACCAGGTCAAACGCATGGTGCAGGCCTGTGGAAAGACGGTGACAGACTTGCAACGATTGACCATGGGGCCTCTTCGCTTAGATCCAAAATTAGCGCTTGGGGAATACCGCAGGTTGACTGCTGCCGAATTAAAGCAATTAGAAGTCTTTGGTGTGGAATTATGAGAAATATTGAAAAAATTTTTCGTGCCCTTCCCTTGATTGTAGTGGCGGGAGCAGTTGTTTATTTTTCGATTTGGATGTGGGTTGATAATGGGGATTGGACCTACATCATTGCCAGAGTGTCTGGTATGACGGAGAAGCATGCCAACAATTTATCCCTAATTGCCATAGCCATCCAGTCTTTATTTTTTACTTCTGACTGGTTTTATAGCCGCATTCGTGCCTTTCTCAATCGGCGGTTGGAACGTGCCAAGGGACTTAATCGGCAGATTTATCTGGGCTATAAGGCTGGCATTGAATTCCTGATGGCTCTGCCCAAACGGACCATCTTGTTTAGTTTTTACCTGCTTTTGACGATTTTGGAAAACCTAGGTGTGATTGCCAGTGCCAAAGATTACGGAGTAGTGGTAATTTTTATCATAGCCGTGGACCGCGTGACTAAAATCTGGCCGGAAGAAAAGCGGAGAATGATGGAGTTTGGTCAGAAGATTAAGAAACGGATTAAGAGTGTGGAATAAGCGGAGAGGGGCATAGATATTTTGGCTCTATAATTTCTGTAGTGGGTAAAACCACCGTGGAGATTATGGAGCCTTTTTAAGTATATACAAAAAGTCCC
>NZ_JARQPJ010000006.1:0-91725 GCF_046032515.1 Streptococcus suis
GAAGTTGATTGTTTTTTTATTCTAGTGTACAGGTAAATCCACGAATTCTCAACTGGGGGTCTTTACATATTGTCTATAGAATTTTCAAATGTATAAACTTAGACGTGTCCTGTTTCTAATTCCATTTTGCTATAAGGTTGCGAAAAGGTTCGATAAACAATACAAAAGAGGCAGGTCCGAGACCTACCTCTAATGTATTTGGAGAACAAGCTATGTTATTCTATTCTGAAACGACTACTCTGGGCGTCTTCTTCGAGTTGCCATAGCCATTAGACCTACTAAACCAGCTGCTAGGAGCAAGCCTTGTTCAGTTGTTTCACCTGTTTGCGGTAAAGTAGCTGAGGTAGCTTTTGCTGGTTTTGGACTAGCAGTTTCTTTCGCCAAGCTTGCAGGATCAATACTTGGAAGAGCAGCTGCTGTAGGAGCATAGTTAGGAACTAAGCCTCCATCGAAAGCAGGTAATGGTTCTGCTTTAACACTATCACCTTTTGCAATCACAAGCGGTGGCAATTCCCCTAACGGAAGAGGATCTGCTTTGGTACTTTCTCCTTTAGCAGTGACGATGTCCTCATCCTGTTTGACTGGCTCATCAACTGGTTGCTCAACTGTGCCTGGGTTTGATGGTATTTCACTAGCATTCAAGCGAGCAACTGTAGCATCTAAGATATTTGCTGTCAAAAGATTTGCAGCTTCGACAGAAGCCATAAAGTCTTCCACTTCTTTGACAAGAGCTGTCTTACCTGCTGAACGTGCGGCCGCAAGGGCTGCTTCATATGCTGCCTTGTCAAGGGTGGCTTCTTCCTGAACAGGGGTCAAGAAGCGGAATTCTGCAGCGGACATGAATTGATCTACAGTATCACCGTATGAGGCAGTACCTGTAATCACAATCTTCTTAGCCTCAATTGTCTTACCGAAATCAATTGTCTTAGTAGCACTTGTTGCTGGCCAATCCGCACCAGTAAAGGTATGTTCCACGTTTTGATCATCAGTAATTACCAATGTCAATGCTTTCAAGATACCGTTACGGCCTGATTGTCTCGGCACGTATTCAAAACGTTGAATGTCTACTGGTCTACGAAGGTTAACTGTCGCTGGCTCATTAATATGACGGCCATTCCATGGTGTGTGCCAGATAGTAGAAGGATTGCCATCAAAGGCTTTAGCTAGTTCTTCACCTTCTTGTGCATTAGCCTGAGCCAAGCCAATATCTTCGTTTGTGATCGCTGTTTTCTTCACTTGAAGATTTTGACGGGCTGTATTGGCGGTAGCAATCAAGGTACGAGCGTCTTCGATACTAATATCCTCAGGAGCTGCAGACACTGCTAACAAAGCTTCTTTGTACGGTGCCAAACTTTCTTGAGTATAGTTTTCATTCAAGACTGGAGTATTCAAGTTATAGTAATCCGTTGTCAACAAGTGACCAGTCAAGGTAACTTCTTCAATCACCAGATTATCTAGCATAAAGTCATTGTAGCCTCGGAAGTTGGCATTTCCACCAGTATCTCCCTTAGTATCACCACCACGGCGTGTTGAGAAGATACCAACCCAAGTATTGCCAGAATCTGCACCTGTAACTAAGAAACTTGCTTTCTTAGCCTTATCACTATCTTCCCATGAATTGTTCAATGGATTCAGCGTTAGGCTACCGGCATCATTGTTATATCGTCCTTCGCCGATAGCAAAGGCATAAGTTCCATTGGAACCAGCTTCATAATCAAAGCTTACACGATAGGCCTTGCCAGCTTCAAAGCGGAAGTTTTGTGGAATAGTTTGGTAAACAATACTATTGCGAGCTGTCAGACCATTTGTCTTGAGTGACCAAGTGCCTTCAATGACATCGTCCACCTTCTTACCATTCCAGCCACGTTGAGTGTATGGAGCATGTTTTTCTGCTAGGTGGGTACGGTTGTCCTCAACTCCTTCAATACCACCGATAACAAATGGGAAAATACCTTGCGGAACACTCTCAAAGTTTTGCTTGAAGGTACCAGCAGTTGTATTGTGACCACCTGCAAACATCGTTGAGTCATTTTCAAAGACACGAATTTCATCAAAATAGGTTGCTGCAGCATCTGCATCGCGAGATAGGGTCAAGCGTACATTATCCACATTGTCTCCAGTTGTGAAGAATACATACATGTTTTGGAAGTAACTTGTATTATCAACCGTTGCGTTTTGTGGCAATGTATTATGAGCATAGGCTTTAACGTAGTTCAGAGCAATAGACTCATTTGTATAGTTTGTAACTTCTGAACTACCTGTATTGACTGTAATGCTAGCTTTTGCTGTACTGCGGTTGTCTACCCCTACATAAGCTGCATAGCTGGTATTTGGTTTCAGACCTGTCAATTTTTGACTAAGACTTACTTTGGATGTATTGCCTTGGATACGGAGCATATCGTTGGCACCTTGGGATTTGACTAAAGTAGCCTTGCTAGTATCACCATCAATTGTCCAATGGTCTAGCTTACCTGAGTTAAAGCCTTGGTCATAGATATGCATGCCGTCGCTCCAGGACATCTCTGGATTTGTCTGCGGAGATTTATATAGAACATACGGCGCATTTGCATCCGCTTGAATGGTAATTTGACCATTTGTTACTGCCAATTCTTGAACATCTGTCTTACCAAGCTCAGTAAGTTTGTAGAGATAAACCTTATTACCAGTCCAATCTGATGGGAGGGTCCAGGTTGTAGCGCCTGCAGCAGTGTTGAAGTAGTACATTTTGTGTTTGTCACTGGTCAGGTCATTACCATTCGCATCCCAGTTCCAAGGCACCAAGTAAGCTGCTCCATCTTGAATCGTACGACCATTCAAGGTTACTGTCCGTTGACGGTAGCCAGCATTGTTAACATCATTTGACTTACGGGTCAAGACCAAGGTATTGTCAGACTTGTCTTTCAAAGTGATTTCCATCTCTGGTACCCAAGTATAAGTCTCACCGTTGTCCCTCATACGAACAGGGTCACCATTCTTCCAGTTGGTTACTTGGAAGTGTTGGATATACTTGGTCATCAGGTTGTTGGCAAACAAGTTGGTAATGTAACCATTATAGTCACTACGTCCTTGCCATCCTTCGAAATCTTTCATATCGTAGCCGCCAAGCAGTGGATAGTTTGCAGCACCACCATATGCAGGATAGTCACCAACCCATGAATCTTTTTGGTGGTTACGGATGAAGCGGGCGATATTAGAGTTGATACCTTTCAGAGTGTAGCCACCGTAGGTCAAATCTGCTGCCCAGTGTTGGAAGGTCGAGTCATACTCACCTGCATAGCCCCATTCAAAGGCATTTCTCCAACCCTGCATATTGATTTCCTTAGAAAGAATATGGGTTTCCCAAGCATTTTCGCCACCAGACTGGCCGTTACCCCATACATCGACATAGATAAAGTCTAAGCCGTCGCCCAATTCTTTCTTCAAATCTTCCCAACGTTTCAGACGGTTGTGAGCCAAATCGTAGTGACCACTGATATTGATACCTTGATCAATCCAGTTCCAACCATAAACGTACTCGCCATTTGCGTGACGACGAAGAATTTCTTCAGAGAAGTATTTGGATTCTGGATAGGTTTCAGATGCATTAACGTGAATACCTAATTTTGCGCCATATGGTTGCGATTTTTCAATCAAAGTCTTGAAGTCTTCTGTGCCACCGATACGTTTACCAATATCTGCATAGTTCAAGTGACCAGAGTCATGACCTTCACTACCATAACCTTTCAAGAGGATACTTTGTCCCAAGCCATCTGTATGAAGGGCAATTTTCTTAATACCATCCAAGGTCATCAAGAATGGGTTTTGAGCCTGTGATCCAAAGTTCATAGCAATACGGTAAGCTACCAGTTCCGGTACATATTCATGCCCTTTTGGATTGTTCATGATGTCACGGTAAGCTATAGCCCCATCTTGCCAGTCTACCTTATTATCATTGTTTACATCAGCTGCAAAAACTACTTTTGCACTTGGCAATTCGAGAGTATATTCTGGGTAAACGACACCGTTGTGGGCTCCCTCCCATCTCCATGGAGAGGAAGCAATTCCTAGATGAACACCAGTTTCACCATCAACAGTATATCGGTGGCTATTTGTTGTCAAGCGTGTAAAGTCACTTGCACCACCACCATAGCTATTTTGTGAATTACTCCAAACTGCTGCCGCAAATTGATCTGTTGAAACAAAGCCATACATGTATCCTTGACGTTGGTAATTCACACCATCTTGCAATTGAATATGCTCATCACCTGTACGATGGGTGTGGGTCGACATGCGGCTTCCATCAAATTTTGCATCGGTTTGATGGCTAGCGACTGAAACCAAATTATTTTCATCAAAAGCAATGGTTTGGATCAACTTGGCAACATCATCAATCTCTGCTCCATAGGTCACTTGGTTGCGGTTATTAACTTCCAAAACATCAAAGTGAAGTTCTTTACCTTCTACCTTGATTTGAACTTTGATAGAAGCGTTGATTTTGTTAGCTTCATCCACAACATCCAAGACATAGTGAGCGGTCTTGTCGTCAACTTTGTTATAGGTAACGGTTGGCGTCACTTTCACATTGTTGATGCGTAGTGAATTGAGAGAATGAACTTGTCCAAATACCTTGTTCCCGTTGAAGGTATATTCTCTAACACGTGGGAAGGCTCGGTCAATCTTGGCAGTCAATTCACCCGAATTGAGTTCATCATAGGCAACTGCCGCATCATTGACCACAAAAGCTGTTGTAGGTGTTTCTTCTTTTTCATCTGCAGGGGTCACACCTGTTTGGTCATCTGCTTTTATATCAACCTTGGTTAATTGCTGACCAAATGTACCTAATTTCAAAGCAACTCGTTTTTCAGCTGACAAGGCTTCTTTCACAGCTGTTTCCAAGTTTAGTGTGTCAAACAACTGTATATCATTGTTTGTAGCATTCAACTGCCCATCTGATTTGTATGAAATCGATAAAGTATTTTTACTATCTTTTACAGGAGATGTAGTGACTGTCCGTTCACGTAACCAGTTTCCTGTACCGTTAACCTTGTACTCCCAGAACCATCCTAAATTATCATATCCAACAAAGAGGAAGTTGTTAACATCTTTGTATTTGACAAAGACTCCAAAACGGCCTTGGTTATTTTCAGAACGCTCTACAAACTCCAAGTTTAGATTGACATTGCCTTCTGGACTACCTTCCAATCCAGCTTTTTCAAAGACGGCAATGCTATCTCCATTATTGTTTTGTGTCGTTGAAGAAAGTGCATTGTAACGAACTCCACCTTCTTCCTTAATGGCAACTGTTCCTTTGATAGCTGAAGTAGATCTCCAGTCTGGTTGGATATCAGTCGGTGTTGGCGTAGGTGTATTCGTCTCTCCTGTACCAGTTGTGGCATTCGTTGTTGGCTGGCTAGCAGTTTCTGAAACTCCTTCTTGGTTTTTAGCAACAATATCTACCACTGTACGGTCAGCATCACGGCTAGTTACTTTTAATTTTGCTGAGCGTGTATTCTTCAAGTCATTCCAAGCTGCTTCAGGAATTTGCTTGGCAGCAAATAATTCCTGAGCTTCAGTCATGGAATCTGAAATAATAGATGCAGAAATTTCCCCAGTAGATGTCAGGTTAACACTTAATTCATAGAGAACATTTCTTTCAGGAGCAGGTACCCGTTGCCCTTGGTACCATGTGCTTCCGCTTGGAGACTTGTACTCCCAGAACCAACCACCTTTATCATATCCGACTAAGACATGTTTATTTTGATCAGTATGATTGAGATAAACACCAAAGCGAGCCTTTTCTGGTTCAGAACGTTCTACAAATGACAATGATACCTCCGCACTGCCATCTGCATTCATCTTCAAGTCAGAATTTTCAAATGTTCCGATATTTGTCGAATTGTCCTGACCTGCAACAGAGGACAAGCGGTTGTAACGAATTCCTTCTTCTTCAACCACCTCAACTGTACCAGCCGGTGTAGAAGTTGGCGTCCATTCCGCAGCGACTTCTTGAGATTCTGACTGGGCAAAATTCAATTCCGTCCGTACTGCTTCTATATCCGTAGCAACTACCTCGTCTGTTTGGGAGCTATCTTGATCCACAACTCCTTCATTTGTATTGCTAACATCGTTGTTTTCTATCGTATCAACAGGAGTATCGGCAAGCGCTGTTCCCTCTGCCAATACTGTTCCACCTGAAAATAGAGAAATTCCTACGATAACTGACGCCGCACCTACTGTCAATTTTCTAATTGAATATCTATTCTTCTTAGAAAATAATTCCTTAGAGTAAGCTCTCATCGTCTGCCTCCTTTTTATCTTTTGTTATTAATATAATATACACATACATTCTACATGATAGCGCTTTCTTTGTCAATATATCAATCCATTATATTTGACTGTTGTTAAATATTTTAATATAATGATGACTTGAGAGACCGATGACTGGATTATTGGATTTATATTCCACTACTTGGAAAAAATTCCAATTTATTTTTCAGTGTTTTGTCTTGAAGAAAGTGCTTACATATGATATACTAAAATATGTGAAAAGTAACAATATCTTAAAGGAGAACCCTCATGTCAACAAAAGTTAAAACAAAAAATGTTGCTGAAGACATTTTCGCCCAAGCCTGGGAAGGCTTTAAAGGTACAGATTGGCAAGATAAGGCAAGTGTAACACGCTTCGTTCAAGCCAACTACACTCCATACGATGGAGATGAAAGCTTCCTCGCAGGCCCAACTGAGCGTTCACTTCATATCAAAAAAATCATTGAAGAAACTAAAGCTGGTTACGAGGATACTCGTTTCCCAATGGACGTAGATCGTGCTACTTCTATCGCTGACATCCCAGCAGGTTTCATTGATAAAGAGAACGAACTCATCTTTGGTATCCAAAACGATGAGCTCTTCAAACTTAACTTCATGCCACGTGGTGGTATTCGTATGGCTGAAACAACACTTATCGAGAACGGCTATACTCCAGACCCACTTCTTCATGAAATCTATACAAAACACGCTACAACTGTAAACGACGGTATCTTCCGTGCCTACACAGCTGACATCCGCCGTGCTCGTCACTCACACCACGTTTCTGGTCTTCCAGATGCTTACTCACGTGGCCGTATCATCGGTATGTACGCTCGTTTGGCTCTCTACGGTGCAGACTACTTGATGGAAGAAAAAGTAGCTGACTGGAATGCGATTACTGAAATTGATGAAGAATCAATCCGTCTTCGTGAAGAAATCAACCTTCAATACCAAGCATTGCAACAAGTTGTACGCTTAGGTGATCACTATGGTGTTGATGTGCGCAAACCTGCGATGAACACGAAAGAAGCGATCCAATGGACAAACATTGCCTTCATGGCAGTCTGCCGTGTTATCAACGGTGCCGCAACTTCTCTCGGTCGTGTCCCAATCGTTCTTGATATCTACGCAGAACGCGACTTGGCTCGCGGTACATTTACCGAATCTGAAATCCAAGAATTTGTCGATGACTTCGTATTGAAACTTCGTACAGTGAAATTTGCTCGTACAAAAGCCTTCGACGAAATCTACTCTGGTGACCCAACATTCTTGACAACATCTATGGCAGGTATGGGTAACGATGGTCGTCACCGTGTTACTAAGATGGACTACCGTTTCTTGAACACACTTGACAACATCGGTAACTCTCCAGAACCAAACTTGACAGTTCTTTGGTCAGACCAACTTCCATATTCATTCCGTCGCTACTGTATGGCAATGAGCCACAAACACTCTTCTATCCAATACGAAGGTGTGACAACAATGGCGAAAGATGGTTATGGCGAAATGTCATGTATCTCTTGCTGTGTATCTCCACTTGATCCAGAAAGCGAAGACCAACGCCACAACATTCAGTACTTCGGTGCTCGTGTTAACGTTCTTAAAGCTCTTCTTTCAAGCTGGAACAACGGCTACGACGATGTTCACAAAGATTACAAAGTGTTCGATGGGGTTGAACCAAATACTTCTGAAATCTTTGACTACGATCAAGTTATTGCCAACTTTGAAAAAGCCCTTGACTGGTTGACTGACACTTATGTAGATGCAATGAACATCATCCACTACATGACTGACAAGTACAACTATGAAGCAGTTCAAATGGCCTTCTTGCCAACTCACCTTCGTGCAAACATGGGCTTCGGTATCTGTGGCTTCGCAAATACTGTTGACTCCTTGTCTGCTATCAAGTACGCACAAGTGAAACCAATCCGTGACGAAGATGGCTTCATCTACGATTACGAAGTAACTGGCGACTTCCCACGTTATGGTGAGGATGACGACCGTGTAGATGACATCGCGAAATGGCTCATGGAAGCATTCTTCTCTCGCTTGAACAAGCACAAATTGTACAAGAATGCTGAAGCAACTGTGTCTATCTTGACAATTACTTCAAACGTTGCTTACTCTAAACAAACAGCTAACTCACCAGTTCACCGCGGTGTATTCCTCAACGAAGATGGTTCTGTTAACACTTCTAAAGTGGAATTCTTCCCACCAGGTGCTAACCCAACTTCTAAATCTCGTGGTGGTTGGTTGCAAAACTTGAATACTCTTTCTAAACTCAACTTCAAACATGCCAACGACGGTATCTCATTGACAACTCAGGTTTCTCCAAAAGCTCTTGGTAAGACCTTCGATGAGCAAGTAGCGAACTTGGTGACTATCCTTGACGGTTACTTCGAGCAAGGTGGTCAACACGTCAACTTGAACGTTATGGACTTGAACGATGTGTACGACAAGATCATGGCTGGTGAGGACGTTATCGTTCGTATCTCTGGATACTGCGTAAACACTAAATACCTCACTAAAGAGCAAAAAACTGAATTGACACAACGTGTCTTCCACGAAGTTCTTTCAATGGACGACCACGCTGCTGAAGTTTCAGGCCAAGCTTAATCAAACAAAAACAAAAGGACTTGCACATGCAAGTCCTTTTACTATGTCGAAAAATCTACTGAGTGTTGCGGAAGGATAGTTATAGTCGAATGAATTAGCTTTCAGACAAGGAACTGAGGTGCAGGTTGCTAGAACAGCATAAAGGCTGTTCTAGGTTGGAAATAAGACCTGCGAAGCAAGTCACTTTCGTAGAGTACGGCAAGCCGAAAGCGACGATGTATCAAAGTTAATTCAAATGACTATATTAGTCAATAGCCTCTTCTTCCTCCATGACCTGACGAATCAAGACCATGACCTGGTTTCTATCCAACTTCCACTGGGCCCGCTCATCCTTATCAAAAGTACGATTCGAGAGAAAAATCGCAGCTTTCTGCAAGGGACGGTTATACATGATAAAGGTCCCCGTATAGCCTGTGTGCGACAACCAGTCCCCCTTCTTATCCCAAGCCAGAGACCGCTTGCGCTTATCATCAAAACCGTAATCCTGCGTTAAATTCGCCGAAAAGTCAGCCGTCAGATAGCGCTCCAAAAAGATTTCCAAATCTTTGACGGTCGAAAAGAGACCTGCACTTCCCGCGTGGAGGCCTAGGACACGCGCCTTGGGATCATGTACCAGACCCGCTTTCACGCCACGCACTGTCGGCACCGCCTGACTGACTGGTCCATAAGAGGTTTGGGACATGCCAAAGGGCTCTAGAACACCTCGTCTGATTAGCTGTTCTAGACTTGCTCCACCCAGTTCCTCCAACAAAAAGCCTAGCAAGAGAAAATTAATGTCTGTGTAGAGGAAAGCTTTCTTGTCCGTCACAGTAATCTTCAAAATCGCTTCCTTGAGCTGGTCGGCATCCAGACTATCCCGATTGGGAATGAAGGGGTCGATACCACTAGTATGGGTCAATAATTGCCGAATGGTGACTTGACTATCCGCAAAAGCAGGATAATAAGACTGCAAGGTCCTATCGAGCTCCAAAGCTCCGCTGTTAACCAAAAAAGTCGCAAGAGTCCCTACTCCAACCACCTTGGAAATAGACGCCAAATCATAGGTCAAACCCGCCTCAACTGGCGTATGCCCATCCTGAGTCCCCAGATAGTACTCCAGCCACTGCCCCTTAGAAAAAAGAGCCAGACTGGCACCAGGATAGACTCCTTGCCCAATCTGCTCTGAAATCTTGTCTAAAATCGCTTGTCTCATTTTTCGAACCACAATTCAATACCACTTGGGTCAACCGTTTGAATAAAGCTTGCTTTTTTATCTTTAAAGAACGGACCCTCTGACTGGCTTTCCAAATGCGTCCAATCAAAGTCCTGCTCGACGGGAAAACGCAAGCCTTCTAAATCCCAAACTTGTTCTGCGGGAGTTAATAAATCCTTACCTTCTGCTCCAACAAAATGCAAAAAGGCTTGTTGAGGTAGGATAGCCTCATAATAGTCTTGACTGATACTAGCCTGTGGGGTATTAATCCAAATAGACTCTACTGTAAAAGCAGTCAGACCAGAAAAGTCATCCTGCACCTTAAATGGAACAGGCGGAAGGATTGCTTTTAGGTCATCAACAGATGCTTCTGCATGTAAAAGGAAGGTGTCTCCTTCTGGCGACACAGCTTCAAAACCATAACCATTTTTTCCTTGGTAGAGCTTACTATACTGTGACCCTTGCGCCAGTAAAGCTTCAATTTCAGAGGCATTGTCTACTTTTATCACAATTTTATTCAATTTTTTAAGCCCTTCGACAGCACGGGTGCGATTACCAGGAGATTCTGTCAAAACGAGCTTCGTTTCTGGACTTGTTCTATCTCCAAAATCAGCAAAAGGACCATCTTCTAGCTTGGTTCTCATTCCTAGATTTTTTTCTAAAAATCCTTGGTTAATAGCCCTATTATTAATACGTAAAACAGGGACTATAGCATCATTTTTTCTCAACACGATACATTTCACTCCTCAGTCATTCTACAATATTGTATTAAAAATTTCGTCATTTTACAACTAATTGTATCGTCGTTTTATACATTAATATCTTTATATATACGGATAATTTTTAGACAAACACTAGCTTATCAGATATAATAGCTATTATAGACTATTATCCTAAAAAAGAGGAGAATTTATGCGCTTTAATCAATTTTCTTTTATAAAAAAAGAGACCTCCGTCTACTTGCAAGAGCTTGATGCTCTAGGATTTCAACTGATTCCTAATGCAAGTAGTAAGACAAATTTAGAAACCTTTGTCAGAAAGTGCCATTTCCTGACAGCCAACACCGACTTTTCCCTGTCCAACATGATTGCGGATTGGAATACAGACCTACTGACCTTCTTCCAGTCTGACCGTGAGCTGACAGACCTGATTTTCTATCAAGTGGCCTTTCAGTTGCTGGGCTTTGTGCCTGGTGTGGATTACACAGATGTGGAAGAATTCCGCGAGGCTAGCCAATTTCCTATTGTCTATGGAGATATCATCGACAACCTCTACCAGCTGCTCGCTACCCGCACCAAGTCTGGAAATACCTTGATTGACCAGCTGGTCAGTGACGACCTAATCCCAGAGGACAATCGCTACCACTTCTTCAACGGTAAATCGCTAGCGACCTTTTCAACAAAAAACCTCATTCGTGAGGTGGTCTATGTCGAAACACCTGTCGATACGGCTGGGACTGGGCAGACAGATATTGTTAAGCTGTCCATTCTCCGTCCGCACTTTAACGGAAAAATCCCTGCAGTGATTACCAACAGTCCTTATCATCAAGGAGTTAACGATGTAGCTAGCGATAAGGCCCTGCACAAGATGGAAGGAGAGCTGGCAGAAAAACCAGCTGGCACCATCGAGGTCAAGCAGACCAGCATCACCAAGCTAGACTTGGACCAGCGGGACCTTCCTGTCAGCCCTGCCACCGAAAAACTGGGCCACATTACTTCATACTCCCTCAATGACTACTTCCTCGCTCGTGGTTTCGCCAGCCTTCATGTGTCTGGTGTCGGCACGCTGGGCTCGACTGGCTACATGACATCTGGCGACTACCAGCAGGTTGAGGGCTACAAAGCGGTGATTGACTGGCTGAACGGTCGCACCAAGGCCTACACAGACCACACTCGCTCGATTGAGGTCAAGGCCGATTGGGCCAATGGTAAGGTGGCGACGACGGGACTTTCTTATCTCGGCACCATGTCCAATGCCTTGGCAACAACTGGCGTGGACGGATTGGAAGTCGTCATCGCAGAAGCGGGGATTTCCTCTTGGTATGACTACTACCGTGAAAACGGGCTGGTGACCAGCCCTGGCGGCTATCCAGGCGAAGATTTGGACAGCTTGACCGCCCTGACCTACTCGAAAAGTCTACAAGCAGGCGACTTCCTCCGCAATAAAGCAGCCTATGAAAAAGGCTTAGCTACCGAACGAGCTGCCCTGGGCCGCACCAGCGGTGACTACAACCAATACTGGCAGGACCGCAACTACCTGCTCCACGCTGATAAGGTCAAGTGTGAGGTGGTCTTTACCCATGGCTCACAGGACTGGAATGTCAAGCCAATCCACGTCTGGAATATGTTCCATGCCCTGCCAAGTCACATCAAAAAGCATCTCTTCTTCCACAACGGTGCCCACGTGTATATGAACAACTGGCAGTCCATCGACTTCCGTGAGTCCATGAACGTCCTGCTCAGTCAAAAACTGCTGGGCTACGAGAATAACTATCAACTGCCAACGGTCATCTGGCAGGACAACAGCGGTGAGCAAACCTGGACGACCTTAGAAACCTTTGGCGGTGAAAACGAGGCTGTCTTGCCACTGGGAACAGGAAGCCAGACTATTTCCAATCAGTATGCCCAAGAAGATTTTGATCGCTACGGCAAGGCCTATCCAAGTTTCCACCAAGACCTCTATACAGGCAAGGCCAATCAAATCAGCATGGAACTACCTATGACGGAGGATATCCTGATTAACGGACAGGTCACTCTGAAACTCCGTGTCGCATCCAGTGTGGCTAAAGGCCTCTTATCTGCTCAGCTATTGGACAAGGGAAATAAAAAACGCCTAGCCCCAATCCCTGCGCCTAAAGCAAGATTGAGCCTGGATAACGGTCGTTACCATGCCCAAGAAAATCTGCTGGAGTTGCCTTATGTGGATATGCCGCAACGCTTGGTAACCAAGGGCTTTATGAACCTGCAGAACCGCACCGACCTAATGACTGTTGAGGAAGTGGTGCCAGACCAGTGGATGGACCTAAGCTGGAAACTACAACCGACTATTTACCAATTGAAAAAAGGCGATGTGCTGGAGCTGATTCTCTATACAACCGACTTTGAGTGTACTGTTCGGGATAATAACAACTGGACCATTTCTCTTGATTTGGAGCAGTCTAGCCTTCATTTACCATATTAAAAAAGAGCTTCCCCTTGCGGAAGCTCTTTTGATACCTTGTTTATGGTAGTGGATGTATAATCACACCCTGTACCACACGGTTGACGGTACCTGTTGGGGATGGTGTATCTGGTAGATTCTTGCATTTGATAGCTGCCATGATAGATACTGTTTGGGCAAAGATGATGTAAGGGAAGGTTAGGAAGACATCTGGTAAATCTGCTCCGCCTTCTGCCAAGACAAAATTAGCTGCCTCTGTACCTGCTAGCTTATCAGCCGACAAGGCAACAATCCGCTCTGCTATGCCATCACCATGAACCTCATTGAGCAAGTCCACATCGTACTGGCGAGTATAAGCATCATTTGATGCAAGGAGGAAAATCAAGGTCTTTTCATTGATGAATGATTTTGGTCCATGACGGAAGCCTAGTGGGGACTCGTACATGGTCGCAATCTTACCTGCAGTCAATTCCAAAATCTTGAGCTGTGCTTCGTGAGCTACACCATAGAAGCCACCTGAACCGAGGTAAATCACTCGTTCAAAATCAAGGTCAATCAATTCTTGTACATAGTCCTCACGGTCCAAGACATCTTGACCTAGACGGGCAATGGTCTCAACCCAAGCAGCTTTTGCTTCTTGACTGGCTGGAGAGAATACGAGGAGGGCTGTCAGAGCCATACAGCTATAAGAGCCTGTCATGGCAAAGCCTTTGTCATTTGAACCAGCTGGTTGCAAGAGTAGGAGATTTTCCGCATCCCCCTCAGTCGCAATCGCCAATTTGCCCTCTGGTGCACAGGTAATGGTCACTTGGTAAAGCTGGTCAACCAATTGCTTGGCTACTTCTACCGCTGCGACGCTTTCTGGGGAGTTACCTGAACGAGCAAAGGATACCAAAACTGTTGGCACATCCGCCTGTAAATAATCGTGTGGGCGACCAACCAATTCAACCGTACCAATGGCAGAAAAACGAATGTGTTTCAAGTCATTGACTTGGTTGAGGTAGTTGGCAATACTTTGACCAACGAAGTCTGAAGTCCCTGCACCAGTAAAAATCACATGAACAAAGTTATGCTTGTCCTTGATGGCTGTTAGAAAGGCTTCAATCTTCTCCAACTGGTCAAGATATAGTTGATGAGCCTCTTTCCACAAGCCAGGCTGTTGGTAAATCTCAGTCGCTGTGATAAAGGCTCCCAATTTTTCTAATTCTTCTTTTGCTAAACGGAACATAGCTCCTCCTTGTTTTCTGGTTATAACCAGTTTTCTTTTATTATACAAGAAAGTGCTTACAAAGTCAAATTAAAATAGATTAATATGTCAAATTTATATCCGATATTGCTGACTATAACTTATTTTAAGAAGGTAGCATTATCTACATAAAACATGTTATAATATTTACTACGCCTCTGCCTTTGAAAATTTTTAACAATAAGGCAAAATAAGGCAACGACAATTTAAAAACAAGGTCTAACCCCTTGGTACGAAAGGAATCTTAAAAATCTTATGATGAATATGCAAAACATGATGCGCCAAGCTCAAAAACTTCAAAAACAAATGGAGAAGAGCCAAGCTGAGTTGGCTGCTACTCAATTTACTGGTAGCTCTGTACAGGACTTGGTTACTGCTACTTTTACTGGAGATAAGAAATTGGTTTCTATCGACTTCAAGGCTGATGTTGTGGATGCTGACGATCTTGAAACCTTGCAGGATATGACTATCCAAGCAGTCAATGATGCTCTTTCAAAAATTGACGATGCTACTCAGAAAAAATTGGGTGCCTTTGCAGGTAAATTACCATTTTAAGACAGAAAAGACGCGATTGGGCTAGGCCCTCGCGTCTCTTTGTTTATTCAAAATTATAAATCAAAGACTGAAATTGCAGGAAAAAGAGGTCTGAATAACGTCGATTCTCTTTCATTTCCTCCATCAGAATTTGAAGCTCGGTCATATTGTCAGTGATGATACCATCCACTTGTAGCAGCAACATCTTGGTCATACTCTCTTCTTCATTCGGTGTCCAAGCATAAACTGACTTCCCACGAATCCAAGATTTTACCATAAAGTTTTGATCCAGCGAAGTGTATTCCATAGTATAGCCGTCAGCAACCGTCGTCGGATAGATAGAGTTGAACGGAAGAATAAAGAAGGATACTAATTTCTCGCTATACTGCTTTATTTCGATAATAGTACGGTAGTCTAATGATTGCATCTGGTGTCCTTTGGCAATCAAACGTTGACCGTATTTTTTTAAGAAATTCTGGGTGAGTTTTGGCGAATCTGCCTTGGTCACTTTAATTTCTACCAATAATTTCTGTCCCAGCTCATCCGCTTTTTCAAGATATTCATCAAAAGAAGGAACTGGAGCTGCCATGCCGTTTTCTGATGCAGTCATCCCTGTCAACTCTGCAAGAGTATAGTCATGTGTACCTCCGGGATTGCCCGTCAAAGCCAATAAATCCGTATCATGCATGACAATAAACTGACCGTCCTTCGTCTCCTGAACATCCATCTCAATATAATCTGGCTTGAGCTGAGAGGTTTTCTCTAGGGCCTCGATAGAGTTCTGGACAGCATTGCCATTGTCAACACCGCGATGGGAAATGGTAACTGGCAGGGTATCGAAGGGATAGTAGAGTGCAAGCGCTCCTTGTGTACCGAATACCAGACTAGATACTAGCAAAATTGCCAATCGCAGGCGATGACGGAGGCGTTTACGGCGGTAGTTTGGCAATTGTTTCTCTGTTAAGAGACTTACAAATCCCATCATAAAGAGTGCAACTACTCCGTAGTAGGCTAATTTTAGGATTGCATAACAAACAACTGCCAGCCAATATGAAGGGCCTGTGTCTGGTAGATAAGGTTCAGCCACTAGTTGCACTAGATAGAGCAATATCCCTATTCCTGTGAATAGGAGGACTGGAAAAGTGACCAGCCAAATCAGACGGAAAAAGGAACTGACTTGTTTTCTTCCCCTGGTCTTCTTCCAAGAATAAGCGATGGATTCCTTTACACTCCTGTGTTCAAAGTAAATGTTCGGCAGAGCGTACATAAAGCGTGATGCGAGCCAGAAGAACAAGAGGAGAAAGAACAAAATCAATATTCCTAGCCAGACTGTGTTGGATAGGTAATCTACGATAAATTGGGGTACTACGATTTTATTAAAATAATAGATATTTAATACCCGTCGTAAAGACGGGAGAAGAATAACTGAGTAAAAGAGGAGAAATAAAACCTTTGGTAGGCTGCTGTGACGGATAATCGCCACCATACTATCTCGTACATCCCGTAAATAGTCGGGGAGGTGCTTGACTTTTTCATCCAACAGTTGCCAAACCCCTGTGAACAATAGAGCTAATTCTAGATAGGCAATGGCAAGGTTGACAAAAAAGAGGAGAATAAACAAGCCTGTTACGAGCGGATTTTCAGCAAACACCGACAACAAATTCGTCGGTGAAAGGTAGGCATGCCCTGTCATAGCTAAGAGTCCCTCAGAAATCCATGAATTGAGCGGTATCCAAACAAATTCCATAAAGGTAAACAGGGTAAAAAAGAGCAAAAGAATCTTGTCTAAGTTGTAATATATTTTTTGAAATTCACGTTGTATCTTTTTCATGATTCTAGTGTCCCATATTCTGACAGGAATTGCAAGCCTTCGTCAAATATGCTAGACTAGAAAAATAAAGGAGGGTCTCATGATTAGAATTGCACCGATGACTGAAGATTATTTGCATACACTTTGGAAGATTGGCCATCGTGAAGCTGCACCTCGCTGGAAGGAATTTGCAGCTCCCTATTTTGATGACTACCAGGCCTGCGCCACTTTTGAAGATTTTCAAGCACTTGAACTCTACCAGTGGTTACAAAAAGATTGTGTCAGAGCAATCCTAGTGGATCAGCTGCCTATTGGATTTGTGAGCTATTACTGGGAGTGCCAGCCAACACGCTGGCTCGAAATCGGGATTGAAATCTATGACGATAAGGTCTGGGGAAAAGGATATGGCACAGCTGCTCTCCAACTCTGGATTGATACCATTTTCCAGCAATTTACAGAATTAGAACACATCGGGCTCACTACCTGGTCTGGCAACAAGGGCATGATGAGAACCGCAGAAAAATTAGGCATGACCAAAGAAGCCCATATCCGCAAGGTTCGATACTGGCAAGGGCATTATCATGATTCTATCAAATATGGAATTCTGAGAGAAGAATGGCTAGAACAAAAGAAAAAATCAAGTTCCTAAGAGCTTGATTTTTTACTTATCTATTTCCCAAATAAACGTGCAAAGAAGCCTTTAGCTTGCACTTCTTCTGCCTGTGCTTTAACTTCGTCCAATTCCAACTTGAGAACTTCCTTATCGGCCATAGCTTTTAGTGTCAATTGCTGTTGCTGATCCAACTGTTTATCCTTCTCAGCAATCTGCACATCTTTGACCTTGAGTTGCTCATCTTTTTCGGCAAGTTGCTTATCTTTGGCTTTTAATTGACTATATAAGCGGATGATTTCAGCGTTTTTCTCGTCAACTAAAATTTCCATCAATTCACGATGCTTGACTTCATCACTAATCGGCTCATCTTCAAAAATGGTTGTTTTGTAGATTTCCTCCAACTTAATCAAGCCAGCACGATTTACAACGGTCACACCCTTGTCATTTTTATCTACAAATTCTTCAGGAAGTGATTTGACGCGATTATTCATAGCCTGCCGGCTCACTCCTAAAATTTCAGCTAACTCACTGACTGTTTTTTCGATTCCCATAATATCCTCGGTACTTACATTTCTCATAGTTTGTATCATTAAAATATTACCACAAAAGCCCAAGTTCTGTCAAATTATGGGAGATTTCCAAAACAAGACTATCACCCTCTAGCTATCTTGTAAATCCGTTCTCTTCACTTACTTGCTTGAACCAATGTCCCTATTTTTTATAGTTTGTTTCTGTGTTTGGAGGTCAAGCGAGACCAAACCGTATCTATTTTTATAGGCATTTAACCAAGACCAACAGTCAATAAAAGTCCAGACCATATAGCCCTTACAGTTCGCCCCTTCATCAATACCTCGATGGAGCTGAATCAAATGGTCTTCCATGAAGTGAATCCGATAGTCATCCTGAATCATGCCATTTTCTTCAAAAACATCCTCCC
Organism: Streptococcus suis; assembly: GCF_046032515.1. Lineage (GTDB taxonomy): Bacteria > Bacillota > Bacilli > Lactobacillales > Streptococcaceae > Streptococcus > Streptococcus suis_AL. The sequence goes on from NZ_JARQPJ010000006.1 coordinate 18,393, forward strand.
CTTCGACTCCCATGCCATTCTCCGTTACCAACCATTCGATATTCCCATAGTTTTCCTGGATATTTTTGGCAATGTCATATAACCCTTCTTCGTAAATTTCCCAGCCTCTATGGGGATTGATTTTCTTGTCAAGCTTATCATAAGGCTGGAAATATTGGGATAGGAAAGTAGGTTCTCCGTTCCATCCATCTTCTGAAGGAGCCTGCACGCGCAGGGGCTGGTAATAATTCACCCCCAAGAAGTCAACCCTATTTTCTTTGATAATGGTCAATTCCTCCTCTGTGGTTTCTGGACGTAAACCGTGTTTTTCAAGAATGTCAACCAGTTCCCTCGGGTATTGTCCCAAAACAGATGGATCCAAAAAGCTTCTCGTTTGAAATAGCTCAGCAATCCGCGCTGCCTGTAAATCTTCTGGACTCTGACTTCTTGGATAGGCAGGAGTAAGATTGAGAACAATGGAAATTTTGTGGTCTGGGTGTAGTTGGTGACAGGCCCGAACAGCCAAAGAACTAGCCAGTTGAGTATGATACGCTACGACCACAGCTGCCTTGGCATCCACCTTGCAAGGGTAATGGTAATTACCTAGATAGCCACATTCTACTGGAACAATGGGTTCATTAAAGGTAATCCAATGATCCACCAGATCTCCAAAGAGACTGAAACACTGGCGAGCATAAGCCTCATAGGCCCAGACAATCTCCTTATTTTCCCAGCCCCCCTTTTCCTGCAAGACATAAGGCAAATCGAAATGATAAAGATTGACCAAAAGCTTTATTCCGCGCTCTCGAATACCTGCAAATACAGCCCTATAAAACTCCACAGCTTGCGGATTGACCTCGCCTATCCCTTCCGGAATCAGACGTGACCACTGTATAGAGGTGCGAAAAATACTATGACCTGTTTCCACCAACAAATCCAAATCTGACTGGAAATGTTCATAGAAAGTCGATGTTTGTTCCGGTCCTATTTGCTGGTGAAAGAGCTCAGGTTCCTGACTGTACCAGTAATCCCAGTTATTCCACCCCTTTCCATCACCAGCAGCGCTTCCTTCACTTTGAGGGCCTGAAGTGGAGGAGCCCCACAAAAAACCTTCTAGAAAACGATACTCTCTTTGCTCGCCTGCCATGCTACCACCTATTTTCCTTTAATTTACAGATTGGACATCTAATAAAAACTAGACTTCCTCAGTCTCATTATACTCCCTTCACTCTACAATCGTCCTCTTCTATCTCAAGGAAAAACTCCACAAATCATAGCAAAGACTCAAACTACTTTCTTGATGAAAATATGATACAATAAAGGCATGAATACAGTAGATACCATTATTATCGGAGCGGGGCCTGCTGGCATGATGGCTGCGATTTCTTCCAGCTTTTACGGCAAGAAGACCCTCCTCCTTGAAAAAAACAAGCGTTTGGGCAAGAAACTATCTGGCACAGGCGGCGGACGTTGCAATGTGACCAACAACGGCACACTGGAAGACCTACTAGCTGGCATTCCAGGAAACGGCCGCTTTCTTTACAGCGTCTTCTCCCAGTTTGACAACCATGACATCATGAATTTCTTTCAGGAAAATGGGGTCAAGCTCAAGGTGGAGGACCACGGTCGTGTCTTTCCGACCACCGATCGTTCCCAGACCATTATCAAATGCCTGGAGATGAAGATGCTGGAAAATGGCGTGGACATCCGTACAGGGACTGAGGTGGTGTCCGTCCGCAAGATGGACGACCTCTTCCATATCAAGACCAGCGAGGAGACCTTCACAGCTCCACAGCTCATTGTCACCACCGGTGGCAAGACCTATCCTTCCACTGGCTCGACCGGTTTTGGACACGACATTGCCCGCCATTTCAAGCTTGAAGTCACGGAGATTGAAGCCGCAGAAAGCCCTGTCCTGACCGACTTCCCCCACAAGAAGCTTCAAGGCATTTCCCTGGACGACGTCACCCTGACCTACGGCAAGCACGTCATCACCCACGACCTGCTCTTTACCCACTTTGGCCTGTCGGGGCCCGCTGCTCTTCGTCTGTCTAGTTTTGTCAAAGGCGGCGAAACCGCATTTCTCGATGCTCTGCCGACCCATTCTGACCAAGATCTGTTTGAGCATTTAGAAAAGAACAGGGAAAAATCCGTCAAGAATGCCCTCCGAGAACTCATGCCAGACCGCCTAGCAGACTTTTTCGCGGAGAACTACGACTGCAAGGTCAAACAAGTTTCCCAAAAAGACCTGACTGAACTGGTCACCCTCCTCAAAGCCTTACCTATCAAGATTACAGGCAAGATGTCCCTGGCCAAGTCCTTTGTGACCAAGGGTGGCGTTGACCTCAAGGAAATCAATCCCAAAACCTTGGAAAGTAAGAAAATCCCTGGCCTCCACTTTGCAGGTGAGGTCTTGGACATCAACGCCCATACCGGTGGCTTTAATATCACCTACTGTCTTGCAACTGGCTGGGTGGCTGGAAGTTTACATTATTAGAAGGAAACTATGCCTATCAATTCATTCGGTCAAGAAATTGGTATGCCCTTGCCACATTACACCAGTGGTGAGCGACCAAGTCTGGAGACTATACAAGGACACACAGTCCGCTTAGAAATGCTTGGTCTCCAGCATGCAGATGATCTCTATCAGTTTTATGGACCGAGTGCTAAAAAAGCCGATTGGACCTATCTGGCCCTTGAGCCCTTTGCAGACCGTGACTCTTTTCAAGCCTATTTCCAGACTCTTTTGAACTCGACCGACCCCTATTATTTTGCCATCATTGACCAAGCAACCAATCAGGCAGTCGGAACCTTTGCACTCATGCGAATAGATACCAACCATCGTAGCATTGAAGTGGGCTGGGTCATCTTTTCTCCTCAACTGCAACGGACCCGACAGGCGACAGAAGCCCACTATCTTCTCATGAACTATGTGTTTGAAGAACTGGGCTATCGACGCTACGAATGGAAATGCGATTCGCTCAACCAAGCCAGTCAGGCTGCTGCCAAACGTCTGGGCTTTATCTACGAAGGCACCTTCCGTCAGGCTCTAGTCTATAAGGAACGCAATCGGGATACCGCCTGGTTTTCTCTATTAGACCACGAATGGCCCGACCGCAAGCGTGCCCTTGAAAACTGGCTAAAGGATAGTAACTTCGATGACCAGGGCCAGCAAAAACAACCCCTATCCTCTTTCTAAATTCAAGTAAACTAGTCTAATACTAAGACTTTTTTGTGAATTCTATTGTACAAAAATAACCTTGTTCTGCTTAGAACAAGGTTATTTTTCACCTATAGGTGGGCTTAACTATTATTTCCCCGAAAATCTCTTGGAGGCTTCAACTTAGCAAGTATACAGGGTCTGTCTCATTTTTTTCGAGTAATACGTTCAAAATGAATGGCTAGATAGGTCAACTCATCAATGGTAATTGTTTTATGATAGTGCTCCTCAAGGAATGTTTGAACCTTTACAGCCTGTTTCATTCCCTCGGGCATGGTTTGACAGATCTGATCAAATAAAATTTGGTTTCCATCCTGAAGCATCCTATCAGCAAAAAATCGTTCCACAAAGAATCGAATATGAGTTACAAAGCGTTGATAACTCAAGCTATCTGAAACAATTTGTATATTCGAGGAATAGCGTATAAGAGTCTCTAAATCTCCTATCAATTTAGCAATACGACCAGCATCATTTTTATCCGAACCCTGTTGAGCATTTATAAAATGAAATGCAATATTTGCCGCTTCAGCCTCTGGTAAAGATATATGAAGCACTCGGTTTAAGAGTTGAATGGCATAACACCCAATCTGATACTCTTTGTTATAATAAGCCTTTATTTCCCATAAGACCTTATTCTCAAAAACAAGTTCCTTTTCAAATCGTTCCACCGCAAAGTAGATATGATCTGTAAGACCAATCCACAACGACTCTTGTAACGGAACATTTAAAACTTGCTTTGCATACTCAATAATATCTCTGGCTATATCAAAATACGTAGCTGGCACTTCTTCTAGTAACCCTAACAAATGTTGGGACTGTGGAGTATTTACAGATTGAAACAGCTTATCAATATTGGAATTTACAAGTACCTCTCCTTGCTTCTTCCCAAAACCAATCCCTTTTCCTAAGGCTATTTTTTCAACTCCTTCATCATCGACTAAAACGACACTAGAGTTCAATACCTTTTTGATAATCATCTTGTATCTCCACTTTGAATAATTGATTTATACTATAACATATCCTTCTAATCTAAATCAAGTCCATTTGAACGGATAACTTTTTGATACCAGTAAAATGAGTCTTTTTTAAATCGATTATAGGTTCCATTTCCTTCATCATCTGCATCTACATATATAAAACCATACCGTTTGGACATTTGAGATGTACTTGCAGAAACCAGGTCAATGCATCCCCAACTCGTATAACCAACGAGATCTACTCCTTCGTTTACTGCCTCACGCATCTGCTCAAAATGAGCTCGGAAATAGTCAATCCGGTAAGGATCATGAATAGTACCATCTTCTTCAAGGATGTCTCTTGCTCCTATACCGTTTTCTACTATCATGAGCGGCTTGTTATAGCGGTCATATAATTCTAAAAGTGAAATTTTTAATCCTTTGGGATCAATTTGCCAGCCCCAATCTGTTGAAGGAAGATAAGGATTTTTTACCCCAAGCACTGTATTTCCTGGTGTACGTTCAGCATTTGGATCAGCCGACTCTGTCATCGACATATAGTAGGAGAAGGTCACGAAGTCAACAGTATTTTCCTTCATTACCTCTAAATCTCCCGGCTGAATATTTAAGTTTATTCCTTCAAGCTCCATCCGACGAAGAATTAGGCGTGGATACTCCCCAAAAACCTGTACATCTGTATAGAAATGGTTATCCAAGTTCTTTTTAAAAGTTCGTTCAACATCCTCTGGTGCACATGTCCGAGCATATGTTTCTAACTTTGTCAACATACACCCCATCTTAGCTTCTGGAAGCGTCTCATGCAAATCACGTGTTACAATCGCCGAAGCTAACAACTGGTGATGAAGAGCTTGATAAATGATTTCTAATTCTTTTCCTTCTTCGCATTTATCTGGAATAATTCCTGCGGTTGTAAAGGGGTGACGGACAATCGAGTCTACTTCATTGAAGGTTAACCAATATTTCACATTCGGAAAATGGTCATAACAAGCATTGCAGAAACGTACAAAATCATCTACAACTGCCCTATCAGCCCAACCATTATTACTTACAGCAAGGTAAAGGGGCATTTCATAATGAGAAAGAGTGACAATGGGTTCGATATTAACAGACTCTAACTTAGCAAATACTCGTTTATAAAAATCAATTCCTTCCTGATTAGGTACTAATTCTTTTCCAGTTGGGAATAAACGAGTCCATGCAATTGAAAGTCGAAAAGCATTGAAACCCATTTCCGCAAACAGATTAATATCCTCTTCATATCGGTTATAGAAATCGATCCCTCTGCGTTTCGGATAATGAGTAGCTGTCTGATCTTCAATTGCATTCTGAATATCTTGCGAAGTGATTGCAACATGAGCCTTATAATTTTTTACATCCACGTTTGGTTTATAGATAGAAACATCAGCAACTGAGAGGCCCTTTCCACCTACATTCCATGCTCCTTCAACCTGATTAGCTGCTACAGCACCTCCCCACAAGAAGTCTTTAGGAAAAATTGATTCTTGCATTTAATTCACCTCGTCTTTCCTGGATACAAGCATTACTTCCTCATTATGAACAACCTGTCCAGAATTTTTTTGAATAGCTACATCATACTCATTTTGATTGGTCACTAATGCCATCACTGTTGGATCATATCCAGCTTCTTGAATAACCGAAATATCAAACTCTAGCAGAACATCTCCCGGTGCGACAAGTGCACCTGTTTCAATCTTAGGACAAAATCCTCTTCCTCCCAATTGTACGGTATCAATTCCAACATGAAAGAGAATTTCTGCACCATTATCCGCTTTCATCGCAATCGCATGACCTGTTTCATATACAAGGGATACCTCTCCGGCAACAGGTGCATAAACAATACCCTTCGACGGTTTAATCGCAACCCCATCACCAACAAGCTTTGAGGCAAAAACAGAATCATTGACATCCTCCAGAGCTAGAAGTTCACCATCTACAGGAGAACCAAATGAAATGGTTGCTATTTTATTTTCTTCCTGAGATCCCTCAAGTTTCTCGTCTTTAAATGTAACATATGTAAAAACAAATGATAGAACAATTGAAATTGCAAAAGCAATCCAAGCATTCATAAAGTTTGAACCACCATTGGGATCAATATACATAGTCATGGTTGCCAATCCTGGTCCGACCAAGGCAAATGCTTTCAAAGCGGTGAGCCCGATCGCAATTCCACCAAAGAATGAACTAGCTACAACACTATAAAGTACTTTACGATTCTGAATAGTCACACCATAAAGAGCCGGTTCTGTAATACCAAATAGGGCAGAAATACCTGCTGAAACGGCGGTAGCACGCATTTTACTATTCTTTGTTTTTAAGGCAACCGCAAAAGTAGCTCCTGATTCTGATATATTGTGAACAAGTGATGCTGGTAAATACAATGTTTCAAAACCAGCTTTCATTGCTTCAATCGCATAAGGCAACATAGCTTTGTGCATTCCTGTTACTACCATAAACGGAAGGATTGCTGCTAGAATACCCGTAGCCAACCAACCAAGAGTATTATGAAGAGCAACTACCGCTGTTGCTAATAATTGACCTAAGTTAAACCCTAGCGGACCTAATACAAGGAGGGTCACTGGCACTGTGATGGCTAAGGCCACCATCGGTACAAAGAAAATCCGAATTGGTTTTGGAGTATATTTAGTCAAGACTTTTTCCATTGAAGCAAAGAATAAAGTTGACAGAATTGCTGGAAAAACCTGATAAGGATAGGAAATATTCTGAATAGTAACTCCAAATAACTGCGTACCCTCCGCCAACATTGCCGTTACATTTGGCAAAAGTAACGCTCCTACAGCTGCTGCGGCAACTAATTCATTAGCACGTAATTTTTTAGCCGTGTTATAAGCCACTAAAATAGGTAAGAAGTAAAGAGGAGCATCTCCAATCTGGTTGAAAATAGTATAGGCAGCAGATTCCTTATTCAGCCATCCAATCCATGCCAACAACATCAAAACTGATTTTAGAACTCCACCTCCTGCTACCGCGGGTACTACTGGTTGGAATACAGCAACCAGAAAATCTAGAAAAATTGCCCCCCAACTTTGTGCTTGTTTCCTATTTGTCGAGAGATTGTCTGCTAAATCTCCGACTAGCGGTTGAACTTCCGCAAAGACTTCATTTACCTCGTTTCCGATAATGATTTGAGTTTGTGCATTTTGCCGTACTCCCATAACCCCCTCAATTTTCTCCAGTATCTCGATATTTGCTTTTGTATTATCAATTAATGTAAAACGCAAGCGAGTCGAGCAATGTTCTAGGTGTGCAACATTTTCTTTACCACCAATATTTGCCACAATTTCTTTGGCTGTTTGTTTGTAATCCATAGGACACTCCTTTTGGCATTTAACCAAAAAACAAAGGACCCCTATAGTACGGCACCTCAAAAATAAGTGTCGTTCTATAAAGGTCCTGCCTGCTTTACCAGTCACATGCCTAAATTTTATTTTGTAAACTTATTATACACAAGAAAAATGAAAGCGTCAACATTTTTTGGAATTTTCTTGTTTATTCTAAAAATCATCAGTTTCTTATTATTTTCCATATAGAAACATTTCAAAATAAAAGGTTATAATTATGTCGAGAAAACCATAAACTATACAACTAAAAAAGGCCTACTCGTCTGATAATATAATCTATAAATCCATTTTATTTTTCCGAAAACTGCTTGAATTTTTTTGTTTTTTATTGTATGATAAAGCCATAACAATATAACAAAAAGGAGATTGGCTATGCAACTGAAATTATCTTCTGTTTCCAAGAAATTTGACCATAAAATCATTTTGGAAGATACTTCCTTTACCTTCGAACAAGGCAAGATTTACGGTTTGCTAGGGCGGAACGGAGCTGGTAAGACAACCCTGTTCAACTGCATTGCCCGCAATCTGACCTTGGATGGTGGCTCGATTCAGTTTGTGAAAGGCGAAGAAACTCTTGACTACGATAATACGGACATTGGTTTTACCCAGACCTATCCGCAACTGCCTGCCTTTATGACGGCTTACGAGTTTGTCCGTTTCTATATGGATATCCACAAGGATAAGCTCAAATCTCCTCGCAGTCCAGAAGAATGGCTGAACTTAGTCGGTATCGGAGAAGAAGACCAGCACCGTCTACTCAAGGACTTTTCCCACGGTATGCAGAACAAGGTCCAGTTACTCCTGTCTTTGATTGTTCAACCTCCTGTCCTGCTCTTGGATGAGCCACTGACTTCCTTTGACCCAGTGGCTGCCCACGAGTTTAAACAGCTGATTCGGGAGGCTAAGAAGGATTCCGTCATTATCTTTTCAACCCATATTCTACAACTGGCTCAGGATCTCTGCGACGAGATTGTTTTGCTCCATCACCAAGAATTACAGGCTGTTCCGAGTGACAAGCTCCACGACCCTGACTTTGAACAGGAAGTGGTTGCCCTCTTGACAGCAGATTAGGAGGAGCTTATGAAAACAATCCTACGTTATTTTTGGTATCAGGAAAAGTACAACCTCTATCGGACCGTCAACGGATTTTTCTACTACTTGCGAAAACTGCCACTTGTGGGCAAGAGTATTCCAGAGAGTATTTTCAAGTCTTACAGTTTTAAGTCGAGTCTCTTTTTGGTCCTGCATATCTTTTCTATTCCCAGTCGCTTTCTTGTCAAGGGTTTGTGGCTGGCCTTGAATTTCTACTTTGCTTCCTTTTGGATGAATATCTTAGCCAGTGAGGAATTGACCTTTTGGAATATTCTTCCAGGGACCTGGCTTCTAGGCTTTTCCATTTGGCTGGTCTTTGTTGGCTATGCCTATCGGTTTGGCAAGGGATTTGAGCCTTTTATCGCCAAGTCCGAGCGGGAATTCATGCAAAATTTTGGACTTTCCCAATCTAGTTTTCTCCAGAGTCAACTCTTTGTAGAGCCCATTATCACCAGTCTGTTCTACCTGCCTGCCCTGCTGATTTTTTCTAGCCTGTCAGGAAATTGGCTCTATCTGCCTCTAGGATTACTGACCATTCCAGCAGGAAGCTTTGCTGGACAGGCTCTCAACCGCTGGTTTTTTAATCGTCAGATTCTATCCCGCCGTAATTCTTGGCAATACTGGGTTATCTTGGGTACTGGTCTAGCAGCTATTGCCTGCCTTATCCTTTTCCGCAATCATCTGTCGCCCATCTTTTTACTGCCCGTCCTTGCCTGTCAGGTCTTGCTGATTTGGTTTAGTTATAAGTATTTGAAGCAACAGACCAACCACCTAGACTATCTTCAATATTGTATGGACCAGTCCTTACAAATGGATAAGAAGATTTTTGAGATGACCAAAGGGAACGAATACACTCGCCAAGGTTTGCAGATGCAGGCTAAGCTTAGTATAGAAAAAGGGAAAGACCTGTCCCATCTGTCAGGCATGACCTACTTAAACGCTCTGCTATTTGACCGCTATCGTTCTGTCCTTACGAAGAAACTGCATTTTCGCTTGGGTTGTCTTTTGGCTATTGTCCTTTTTATTGAAGGAATTCGTTGGTTTTCAAAAGATGACATTCAGATAAGCAATACCAACTATATCGAGGGACTGCCTTTTGCTTTCATGGTCATGTATGCCGCCTCCATGGGTAAGGCTGTCGCACAGATGGTCTTTGTTAATTGCGATATTTCCATGCTCCACTATCCATTTTACCGCGAAGCAAAAACCATTATTGCAGGCTTTCATTATCGTTTTCTGCAAACTGTAAAATTAAATGCTGCCTTCTCTGGATCTCTATTATTGGCCCTCATCATCTTTACTAGAGCGCAGCTACCTATTGAAACCTATCTCCTAACTGCTCTGCTCCTGCTGAGTCTAACAGCCCTATTTTCCTTCCACGACCTCTTTATCTACTATATTCTCCAACCCTTTACCAAGGACATGGAGGTTGTCAACCCAGTCTATAAATTTCTCAGTGGAGCTCTCTACTGGGTAGCCTATCTCAATATCAAGCTGGATATAGGCAGTCACTTGTACCTCCTACTCATTTCCATAGCTATGATTACCTATGTCAGCATCGGCTACTGGATTTTACTGAAAAAAGCTCCGCAGACCTTTAGATTGAAATAATAAAAATAGCCTCTCGCAAGAGAAGGCTGTTTTCTCGTCATTTAGTTTCTCTTTTATTACTTCGTTAACTCGCCTTGCCTAACTTCAGTTATGTCTGCAGCTCGTTGCCTAGTACTAAAAGTAAACTAAAAGACTATATTCACCAAATCCCTAAGATTGCCTGCCAAACCAGTGTCAGCACAGTCACTCCCAGCCAGCAAATTAAACCGACCAGGAGAGCAGCTCTGCCATTTTTCACCAAAGAAAAGACATCTGTTCGCAAACCAATAGCAGCCATGGCCATACAAATGAGGAACTTGGACAGGGTTTTGAGCGGAGTAAAAATGTCCGCACCCAGTCCAAAGTGACCCGCGATTGTTGTCACCAGACTGGCTAGGATAAAGTAGAGAATGAAGGTTGGAAAAACTGCCAAGAGGGACTTCTTGTCTGCCTGCTCCCCCTTCCCTCGACTCCTCCAAATCGCCAAAACTGTCGTAATGGGAATAATGGCCAGGGTACGCGTCAACTTGACCATCACTGCCGTGTCCAAGGTCTGACTGCCCAGGGCGTAAAGGCTATCCCAGGTGGCTGCTGTCGCGGTGACCGACGAGGTGTCATTGACCGCCGTTCCGGCGAACATCCCAAAGGCCTGACCCGAATCTGTCGAAAACCCAAGCCAGGTTGCCAAAGTCGGAAAGACCAAAGCTGCCAAGACATTAAAGAGAAAGATGACCGAGATAGCCTGTGCTACATCTTCATCATCCGCCTGGATAATGGGAGCCGTCGCCGCAATAGCAGAACCTCCACAGATAGAAGTCCCAACGCCAATCAAGGTCGCCAGATGAGATGAAATGGGCAACCATTTCCACATCAGAAATGCCAAAAACAAGGCAAAACTAATTGTTGACAGAATAATTGGTAGAGATTGGCGACCGACTGCAAGGACCGCAGATAAGTTTAATCCAAATCCCAAACAAATCACCGCATACTGCAAAATCTTCTTAGAGGTAAAGGTCAAGCCTGGCAGAAAGGCATTTTTCTTAGAAATGTAGGAATGTAGGCTCATCCCGATTAGAAGGGCAAAAACAGGCCCACCCACCAATGGCAACAAGCCACCTAACCACTGTCCCACCAAAGCCAAGACGAGACAAAGTACCACACCTCTGGCATTTTCTTTTACCATAAAAACCTCCTAAAATATAAAACGTAAAACCGCGGTTGTAACAACACCAACCAAGACTGCTAAAAGGATATTTTTTGTTTTCAAAACCACAAAAAATGTCGGAATGAGGGCCAGACTTTCGACGGGGAGAAGGCTGGGGAGCGAGCCCACCTCTTCGTCCATGATGCTGGACAGGGTCAGGGCAAAGATAATGGTAATGGGTAGAAAGCTGAGAAATTTCACCAACTTTGGAGGCAGGGATTTGTTCTGCGTCAGTACAAAAGGCAGGACGCGTGGTACCCAGGTCACTAGGGCCGCCGCCAGAATAATCAGTAGAATACTAGTTTTTATCATCAATCATCACCCCCACAAAACAACCCAAGAGTGTCGCCAGAAGCACCGCCACATAGGACGATACCAGCACAGACAGGCCGACATAGGCCAGACCAACCGCCAGCAAAATCAAGCCGATTTTTTTCAAAGGAATAGTCCGAGCCATAGCCTCCAACTGCCCTGAGAAAATCCCGACAAACATAGCGACCAAGGCAAAGTCCAACCCAAATTGCTCAGGATTTGGAATAAGACCACCAATCAGATTACCTAGAGTCGTAAATGTAACCCAAGAAGCATAGCCAGCAAAGTTGTTGCCGTACATCCAGCTAGGGGCAATCTGCTTGTCTTCAATGTGTTTCCGCAAGAGAACCGCATAGGATTCATCTGTTAAAAATGAGCCAATCAAGATGTTGGAACCCAGCCTATTTCCCTGAAAAATGGTCGTCGTATGCAGGCACATGAGAAAATTCCGCAGGTTGACAAAGAAAACCGTCACCGCAATCGACAACAAGGGAGCACCTGCCAAAATCATGGCACACATGACAAATTGGGCACTCCCTGCATAGACCAAGAGGCTCATCAAAGCCATTTCCACTGAAGAAATGCCTGAATTAACCGAAACGACACCGCAAGCTAGACCGATACTGGCATAGCCTAGAGCTGTGGGAATGGCATCCCGCAAGCCCTCACGAAAATCCTGTTTTTTCATCTTCTCTCCTTTGAAATCAGGTTATATCATTCTAGTATAGAGGACCAGCCCCCCTCCGTCAATAGAAAAAGGGAGTGAGAAAGAACTCGACTGGTCTAAAAAAGAGTTCCCCTCACTTCCAAACAGTAGGTTCGGGCTAAAATAGTCCACTGGACTATTTTACTCCCACCCCCGCACAGCTCAAACTGTCTGGGAGACAGTTTGAGGTTGGAAATAAGGCAAACTCTGTTCGCAACAATAGTAAAGGTCGGATTTGGAGTGTAAGACACGAATTGCTGAGATTTGCTTCGCAAATCTTATCTCCAACCTTTAACAGTCCACTGGACTGTTAAACCCAATCAACCACTGCGCTGAGATGTTGACACGAACTCTGAGAAGTGGCGCCGGGCTTGAGCCCAGCCCCCCTTCCTTCTTACAAATTCTCAAAAGCCAAACTAGGCTTGGCATTCAAATCCCAGCCAGCAAAGTTTTCCTTGTTGTATTCACTAACGGCTGCCAAGGCAATCATACCTGCATTGTCACCGCAGAGGCGAAGCGGGGGAATAATAACCTCCACATCCGTGATTTCAGCCGCCAACCGCTCTCGCAAGCCCTGATTGGCTGCTACACCGCCCGCTACGACCAAGGTCTTGACAGGGTATTGCTCCAAGGCCTTCTTGGTCTTAGCCATGAGAATATCCATAACACAGGCTTGGAAGGAAGCTGACAGGTCCGCATTAGACAAGCTTTCCCCTTTTTGCTGGGCATTGTGGTAGAGGTTGATAAAGGCAGATTTGAGTCCTGAGAAAGAAAACTCTAAGTTATCTTCCTTGATCATAGCCCGTGGGAAGTTATAAATGTCCTGCCCCTCATGTGCCAACTCATCAATCACCCGACCAGCTGGATAGGGCAGACCCATGACCCGCCCCACCTTGTCATAGGCCTCTCCGACCGCATCATCCCGCGTTTCACCGACGATTTTGTAGTCGCCTGCCTCTGACACATAGACCAACTCCGTGTGCCCACCGCTGACCAAAAGAGCCAAAAGTGGAAACTCCAACTCCTTGACCGCACGCGCCGCCATCAAATGCCCTGCCATGTGGTTGACAGGAATGAGCGGCAAACCATTAGCCCAAGCAAATGCCTTGGCAGCTGAAATCCCGACCAACAGGGCACCAACCAAGCCAGGCCCATAGGTCACAGCCACAGCCGTCAAGTCCTCTGCCATCACTTCCGCCTCCAACAAGGCCTCCTCGATACAGGCCGTAATCACTTCCACATGGTGACGGCTGGCCACTTCAGGTACCACCCCGCCAAACCGCTGGTGGCTGGCAATCTGACTGGCAATGACATTGGATAAAAGCTCCGCGTCATTTCGCAAAACAGCCACCGAGGTCTCGTCACAGGAGGTCTCGATCGCCAAAATCAATCTATCTTTCATCACGTTCTCTCTTCATTATCACCGCGTCCTCGACAGGATGGCGGTAGTAGTCTTTTCGTTTTCCTATTTTGGTAAAATGCTGGCGTGTATAGAGGGCCTGAGCTGCACTATTGGACTCCCTCACTTCGAGGAAGATGTCTCCATCCCAGTCCATCACAGCAGCCATCAGTTGACTGGCGATTCCCAACCTCTGAAAATCAGCCTTGACAGCAATCTGCAAGATTTCCATCTCATCCAGCACCGTCTGCACAGCCAAAAATCCGACTAATTCCTGACCCTCATAGGCCAGATAATAATCCTCATCCTGACTAGCCATACTGGAGGCAATCTGTTCCAAGGTCCATGGAGACTGCTCATAAACCGACTGCATAACTGCCAAAACAGCCTCCGCCAGATTTTCCTGACCGTCGTAGTGTTTAATCTCTATCATACACGTTTGATATAACTTTCTGAGCCAGCTTGGTTGTCCTTGAGCCAGTTCTCCTCTGCCTCTACTCGCTTGAGATAGTTGGGTTCAAAGCTGGTGACATCTACTGCTGGCAAGTCTTGACCAATCACCGCCAGTTGATAGGCAGACGGCAGACTAGTTTGGTAATGGGCAGCTGGCAGAACTTGCTCGATTTGCTCCTTAAAGTTCTCAACTTCTCCAACAAAGGTGATATTTTCCTTACCAGACAGGCTAGAAAGCAAGTCTTCAAAAGACCAGTAGTGGTCTGCCTCGACTGCTCTGCCATTTTCATAAACACCTGCATAGACGCAGTTCCGGCGGGCATCGATGAGGGGCACCACCAGACCCGTCAGGCTAGGTGGAACCAGGGACTGAAGACTAGATAGCCCCACCAAGTCGATCTTGAGGGTGTAGGCCAAGGTCTTGGCAGTCGCCACCGCCACCCGCAGACCCGTGTAGGAGCCAGGCCCCTGAGCGACCACAATCCGCTCCAAGTCTTTGGGCGTCCAGCCCACCTGTGCCACCAAAAAATCGACCACAGGCATGAGGCTGATACTATGATTTTTCTTGACGGCCAGCAGGGTTTCCGCCTGCAAACGACCGTCCTCCACCAAGGCAACCGACAGGGCCTGATTGGAGCTGTCTAAAGCAAGTATTTTCATCTTTTTCTCTTTCCTTACAATACTACCTTCTATTGTATGCTAACTTGGGGAATTTTTCAAATATAGAAAACCTCCTATGAGTATAGGAGGCAAAAAAATCTCATCAAAAATGAATACTACCGAAATATCCCAGTGTAACAAACAGCATCAACCAGATTGAAAATACAATTTGAAAGAGGGACGTTACGACGACAAATCCTTTTTGTAGCTTGGAAGTAGCCTTAGCAAAGTACCTTGTCGAAAAATAGACTTGAACTCCAACAATAAGGACAACGAACACAATTGAAATTAATTCCATCTAACACCTCACATTTGAGTCGGCAAAATTAACAAGGCAAGAATAACCAGTAACACGTCCGTTACAACGATGTACCGCATATAAGCACCCCGCACCTCACTCTCTTTTCTCGCGGTGAGTATCCCTAGGATTGTCTGGAAAACAAGAAGACCTATCAGAGATAGAGAGAGCACTGTGTAGCTGTTATTTACCAAAGCTTGATGCGTTTCATAACCAGCCAACAATGGAGACTGCTTGCTCTTCACAGACCGTGCACTAAAAAAGTCATCTAGTTGCTTGGTGATTTCTGCATCGGTTTGTCCGACGGAGAGCAAGTGGGCAATTGTCCCCGAAACAAAGGCCGTGCTAAAAGAGGAACCCTCGCTTCGTACAATCCTGTTTTCCATTGACAGCGTTTCTTGAGAGTACGGTGCGTAGTAAGCAATCTCTTCCTGCGGATTCAATAACGTAAAAAATTCATTGTAGGTACCTACGGAGACAACCCCTTCAATCGTCAAAAGAGGGTTTAGGGCCTCTACCTTTTTCAAATCATAAGCTGGGACAACCATATAGCCACCTTGTTGAAGGTAGGCTTCAACCACATCTTCCAATTCTTTACTTGGATTGGTCACCACCATACTCAGATTCACAACATCAACATGATCTTCAATAGCCTGCTGAACAGCTTTGACAAGGTAGTCATTTTTTATCGTCCCGTCATCATCCGTTACCTTGTAGGAAAACAATCTTGCTTCCGGGCTCAATCCCAGCGTTAGCACATGATTATTCTTAGCACCAATGATACTGGCAATCTTTGTCCCGTGACCAATGGTATCAAAGACAGAGGTTGAAGTGGAAAAAACTTGCATATCCTCAACATAAAACTCATCTACCGCTTCTTCCCTTATACCAGAGTCAATGATAGCAACTCTGACCTCCTGAGTCGGCTTTGCTGTCGGATCAATGTTGGGATAATAACGCGATGTTCCCCAACCTGTATGCTGGTGGTTAAGTGGAAAACCCGAAAATTGACCAAGTGGATTGGAAACCAGCCCCTCTCTAAATAACACCGCACAAACCAAGGCAAGAAGACAACTAACAAGCCCAAACAGTCTTAGTATTTTTTGAATCAACCTGCAACTCCTTCTAATTTTATACAAACACATTTATTAATGTCTATGCCAATATGGACTGTGACCAATCCTAGGAGAACAATTTCTATATAAATCCGCTCTACAGTAACGCAAATTGGGATTCTTAATGATAGATTCATAAACACATTGGCTAACAACTGCCATAGCTATGTTACAATCTGAGGTAATAAAATTTTGGTATCCCCAACCATTATTATCTAAACAGTATGGAAGACCACCGCCTGAAAGAATTGCATCTGAATTTTCTGCGGTCTTATCAATATATACCATTGATAACGGTACCTTCATATCAGAATGATTGTAATCCATAGTGGCTTCAATCATACCTTTAATACTCTCCACCTCATCAGGAGTCGCATTCGGAAAAGCCTCATTTGGTAGATCTAAGATTTCTTCAAAACTATATAGAGGCTCCGTCTGTGCTGCAACCTCTATTTGTTGCTCCACAATCAACTGACCTTCAGCCATTTCACTAATAACAACAGCCTCAGAATGGTCTCCGTGACTAGAGTGGTCTCCATGAGACTCAGCAAACACTAAAGAAGCTGGAAAAACCAATGAAAACAGCATAGTAACTGCTAAGAACTTCTTTTTCATAAAACTACTCCTATCTTTTTTATAGTACATCTACATTGTATCATCTTCAAAACGAAATAAAGTCCACTTACAAATCTGTAAGTCAATTTTTTAAACTTACAAATATGTAAGTCATTTTAACAAATAAAATGTTGTGCTATACTAAAAAGAAAAAGAGGTGCGTTCTATGAAAAAGAATATATCAATTATTGTACTCGCTTTGTTGCTATCAATTCCAATCGTTATTGACCCATTATCCAATCCTGTCCCCATTCTCCTAACTTCTTATTTTTAAGACTCAAATCTTAAAAAATGAACCCGGATAATCGAAGCTGTCTGATCATCTATCAATTCCTGTATAGATTGAATGTAGGTTTCGATTATCTCTTTTTCTTTGTCTGAACGACCATTTTCGATATAGTCCAATAGCAGACGATAATAGCGAGCCATTATCTTTACAAAGGTATCTTTAAAACTAATCATAGACTCCATTTTATCTAAGTAATAGGAAACTTGAGAGTATATTCCTCTATCAAATAATTCCGAAATCGTATTGAGTAACGTAGATTTTATAAGTTCCTGATGTTTCCTAAGTTTATTAAAAGATTTTTCTTCCTTACATAAGTCATGAGCAAAATACAATAACATCCGATTATTCAACAACATCTGTGCATTCATAAATAGATAAAGCTCAAAACTTGTCCACTCCTCAATAGCGAAGAGATAGTCTGCCAAATATTGCCTATCTTCTTCTTCAACATTATCTATCCCTTCTAAAGCGACTAAAGCGACCTTGATAACAATAGCATTAAGCCGAGAGTAAAGTTCTCCTTCATCTGCTAACAAATCTGATGTTAATAAAGCTTTCAAAGCTTCTTTGTCCTGCTGGTAATACAAATCTGAGATGAGATTGGCCAGCTCGATATGAGGTGCTTCTTTATATCCATGGTATTTGTAAGTAAATTCTTCCATGGTCATGTTAATACCCTCGACAACTACAATCAACTTATCCGCTGCCAACATAGACTTGCCCGACTCAAAGCGTGATAGCTGGGCTGCTGTAAAGTCTCCACCGACAACATCCTTTTGTTTGACCAAGCGAGAACCACGGAGTTCTCGATAAAACTCCCCTAAACCCATTTGTGGTACTATACCCATGACTCATCCCCTCTCTTGATACATTGAAAATTCCGTTTTCATTTATTATACTATCCAAATATATTTTTGTCAATTTTGCTTATTATTCTGCCAAATGACTGTTTGTTTCTGAAAATCACGACACTTTTCCATTTTCCTACCAAACCCTTTTACCATCAGCATATTTTATGGTATAATGAAGAGTACATTTAGACTGAATAAATTGACAACTCGAGAAAATTGAATAGACATTACCAAACATACCCAACTGTTTGGGGCTTTTTTCATAGTTGCCAGTCAAAAAGAAAGGAACTATACTACACATGATTTATAAAGTATTCTATCAAGAAACAAAGACCAGCCCACGCCGTGAACAAACTCAAGTTCTCTATGTGGAAGTGGACGCTACTTCTGAATTGGACGGACGTATTAAAGTTAAAGAATTGGTTGAAACCAAATTCCCAGCCTACAATGTCGAATTTGTAGACCTTCTCTCTGATAAGCACCTCGAATACGAGAAAGAGCACGCAGATTTCAAAATTACGGAGTTTTAATCCATGTCATCAGTCAATCTAAAACCTCATGAAGTTGGCGTATTCGCCATCGGTGGTTTGGGAGAAATCGGGAAAAATACCTACGGTATCGAGTATAAGGATGAAATTCTCATCGTCGATGCCGGTATCAAGTTCCCAGAAGATGACCTATTGGGTATCGACTACGTTATCCCAGACTACTCCTACATCGTTGAAAACCTAGACCGTGTTAAAGGTCTGGTCATTACCCACGGGCACGAAGACCACATCGGAGGCATTCCCTTCTTGCTCAAGCAGGCCAATGTCCCAATCTATGCAGGTCCATTAGCCCTTGCCCTTATCCGTGGCAAATTGGAAGAGCACGGACTGCTTCGTGACGCAACCTTGCATGAAATCAACCACAAGACTGAGTTGACCTTCAAGCACCTCAAAGTCAGCTTCTTCCGCACCACCCACTCCATTCCAGAGCCACTCGGTATCGTCGTTGACACCCCTCAAGGGAAAATCGTCTGTACCGGTGACTTTAAGTTCGACTTCACGCCTGTTGGTGAGCCTGCTGATTTACATCGCATGGCTGCTCTCGGTGAAGAAGGCGTTCTCTGCCTCCTCTCCGACTCTACCAACGCCGAAGTCCCAACCTTTACCAACTCGGAAAAAGTGGTCGGTCAATCCATTATGAAATTGATTGAAGGCATTCACGGACGTATCATCTTTGCTTCCTTTGCCTCCAACATCTTCCGCCTGCAACAAGCTGCAGATGCCGCTGTTAAGACCGGCCGCAAAATTGCTGTCTTTGGACGCTCCATGGAAAAGGCCATTGTTAATGGTATCGAGCTCGGCTATATCAAGGTGCCTAAGGATACCTTCATCGAGCCAAACGAGATCAAAGAATATCCTGCCAGCGAGATTATGATTCTCTGTACAGGTAGCCAGGGTGAGCCTATGGCTGCCCTCTCCCGCATCGCCCACGGCACCCACCGTCAGGTGCAACTCCAGCCAGGCGACACGGTCATCTTCTCGTCCAGTCCTATTCCGGGAAATACCACAGGTGTCAACAAGCTGATTAATATCTTGATTGAAGCCGGTGTTGACGTCATTCACGGCAAGATTAACAACATCCATACCTCTGGGCACGGCGGCCAGCAAGAGCAAAAACTCATGCTCCGCCTAATCAAGCCAAAATACTTCATGCCTGTCCATGGCGAATACCGCATGCAAAAAATCCATGCCAGCCTAGCTGTTGATACTGGCGTGCCAAAAGACAACATCTTCATCATGGAAAACGGTGATGTCCTAGCTCTGACCAAGGATTCTGCCCGCCTAGCAGGCAAATTCAACGCTCAGGACATCTATGTGGACGGAAACCGTATCGGTGAAATCGGCGCAGCTGTCCTCAAAGACCGTCGTGACCTCTCAGAAGACGGTGTTGTACTAGCTGTTGCTACCGTTGACTTCAAATCCAAGATGATTCTGGCAGGTCCAGATATCCTCAGCCGTGGTTTCATCTACATGCGTGAATCTGGAGACCTCATCCGCGAAAGCCAACGCGTCCTTTTCAACGCTATCCGAATTGCCATGCGCAATAAAGATGCCAATATCCAAACGGTCAACGGAGCCATCGTTAACGCGCTAAGACCATTCCTTTACGAAAAAACAGAACGTGAGCCAATCATTATCCCAATGATTCTCACACCTGATCAATAACACACTAAAATCCCAGAGGTGAAATCTCTGGGATTTAATTTATATTAACAAGTTAACCCAGATTAGAAAAGACCGTTATCAAGCTCATTCCTTATATTTCTTAGCTCAGGCTGAAACAGTCTCTTCCCAGACTACTTCACTCCACTGGACCATTACTCGCTCTCTAATTTTCAAGCTCATGAACAAAGGACCCGTCGGGGTCCTAATTCGCTATCTGGTTTTCAAGCTCATGTTCATTCCCTCGCCCTGCTATTTCTGAGCTCGGGCTGAAACAGTCTCTTCCCAGACTGTTTCACTCCACCGGACCATTACTCGTTTTCCAATTTCTCGGCTCGTGAACAAAGGACCCGTCGGGGTCCTTTGTTTAATACATATCTAAATAGTTGTCGATTTCCCATTGAGAAACATAGGTTGCGTAGCTTGCCCATTCGATTTTCTTAGCTTCCAAGAAATTCGTATAGATATGATCACCTAGAGCTGCACGAACTACCTCGTCTTCACGAAGAGCTTTCAATGCATTGTGAAGAGTTGAAGGAAGATCAGTGATACCTGCTTCACGACGCTCCTCATCAGACATTGCATAGATATTAGATTCTACTGGTGCTGGTGCTTCAATTTTATTTTGAATACCTTCCAAGCCAACTTCCAATAGAACTGCCATAGCTAAGTATGGGTTGGCAGTTGGATCAACCGAACGCAATTCCAAACGAGTTCCCATTCCACGTGATGCAGGTACGCGAACCAATGGTGAGCGGTTTTTACCAGCCCAAGCAATATACACAGGAGCTTCAAAGCCTGGAACCAAACGCTTGTAAGAGTTCACTGTCGGGTTTGTAATAGCAGTATAGTTATAAGCATGCTTAATCAAACCACCAAGGAAATGGTAAGCAGTTTGAGACAGCTGCATACCGCGAGGATCTTCTGGATCAAAGAAGGCATTATTCCCATCCTTATCAAAGAGTGACATGTTGCAGTGCATACCTGAGCCAGCAATACCAAACTTAGGCTTGGCCATAAATGTCGCATACATACCATGCTTACGAGCAATTGTTTTAACAACTAACTTGAAGATTTGAATATTGTCACAAGCTTTTAAGACATCCGCATATTTGAAGTCAATTTCATGCTGACCTACTGCCACTTCGTGATGGCTCGCTTCAACTTCAAAGCCCATCTCTGTCAAGACATTGACGATTTCGCGACGTGTATTATCAGCCAAGTCCGTTGGTGCGAGGTCAAAGTAACCACCTTTATCATTTACTTCAAGCGTTGGATTTCCTTGTTCGTCCATCTTAAAGAGGAAGAATTCTGGTTCTGGACCAAGGTTGAATGAAGAGAAACCTGCCTCTTCCATGTGACGAAGCGATTTCTTCAAATTTCCACGTGGGTCACCAGCAAAAGGCTTAGCATCTGTTGTATAAATATCACAAATCAAGCCAGCTACACGGCCATTTTCATCACCCCAAGGGAAGATAGTCCATGTATCCAAGTCTGGGTAAAGATACATATCTGATTCATTGATACGAACAAATCCTTCAATAGATGAACCATCAAACATGACCTTATTTGACAAAACCTTTTCGACCTGCTCATCAGTTGCTGGAATTTCTACGTTTTTCATCACTCCCATGATGTCTGTAAACATAAGACGTAGGAAGGTAACGTTTTTCTCTTTGATATCGCGCTTGATATCTGCCACTGTGAATGTCATTATTTTTCTCCTCTATTTTAAAAGCTAATTACGACGAACGGAAAATGGAACTAGGACTTGAAAATCGTCCCTGACGACTGAATTCATCATGTAAGATACGACGGACATCTTCATCAGTCAAGGTTTTCTGCTGTTTTTGGACCTTAGCTTTCGCTTCCCGATTTGCATATTCCTTCTTAATCGCAGCAATATTCAAACCTTCATCCAAAAAATCCTTGATTTCTAAAAGTAAGTCCATATCGTTTAGAGAATACAAGCGACGATTCCCTTCATTGCGATCAGGCTTAATCAAGCCTTGATCTTCATAGTAACGAATTTGACGAGCAGTTAAATCTGTCAACTTCATCACACTACCGATCGGAAAGATGGCTAAGGAACGACGAAACTCTTTTTCTCTCATAACGAACTCCTTTCTGCCTACCATTATAGGAGAATTTTTTTTTGAGGTCAATAGGTGATGTTATATTTTATAACATTATTTATCCTGAAAACGTTTTTTTATAACATTCACATCATAATTAACTAGAATCGCAATGAAAACTCCGATAAAGGTTTCAAATACACGAATAAACACATATTGAATCGTATCACCAGCAGGAATAGACAATGTAATAATTAATAAAGCTGATACACCACCAATAATTCCCGCTTTATTATTCATCGCCACATTTGTCATAATCGTTAACATGACAAATATCGGAACAAAAACCGCAGTTACCCAAAAATGATCTAAGAATAACCTATCCAAAATAAAGAAAAGTAGCGCATAAAAACCACCAATAGAATTACCCAGAATACGAGAAGTTCCAAAATGGACACTCTGATCGAAGTCTTCTCGTAAACTAAACACAGCCGTCAAAGCCGCAATCTGAATCCCTTCCCAGCCCATATAGCCAAAGAGTAGAATAACTAGAAAGACTGCCAAACCCGATTTGAACGTCCGCATCCCCAACCGAAATTTCTTTGGATCAAATGTATATTTTTTAAACATACCTCTATTCTAACATGATTTCGGAAAATAGAATAGCAAATACCTGCCCAGCTTTTCTTTTCTCCTAAACTCGACTGGAAAAGCCTCCTGTTCACGCCAGCTTTTCGAAAAAACAATAATCTGCCACTTTAAATCAGTTGCAAGAAGGAACCCAGAAGTAAGACAAACAAATAGACGCTGCAAAAAAAACAACGTCTTTTTTACATTTATATTTTTTGCGCAGTAGCTGAATGGGAGTTGTGACCAAGATTCAGCCTTGCGGGGTTCAAATAGCCCAGTAGACTATTTGAAGTTGTCACCAAGAAAAATCAAAGTAACAATCTACGGAATCATTTTTGACAGAAGCTTCGCTTCTTCTATTTCTAACCTCAACATATCTCCCAGATATTTTGAGCTGACTTACCGCCTATTTTTCAGTAAGAGCTGCACCTAGCCAGTCTTTCAAGGTCATACTTCCCAAAAAGACTAGGCATGCCACTAGGCACTCCGTGCCGTCGCAAGTCCTGGAAGCACTTTACACCTTGCTAGACTTTCTAACTCGCTTAGCTTCGTAGAAATGCTACGCGATGCACAAAATGCAACGGAAATCCGTTGCATCTTAGCCTTTACCTAGGCTGATTTTCTAAACTCACTACGTTCACAGAAAATCTAGCCTTTGCACTAGAAAAGAGTTGGTCTCCCAACTCTTTTCATCGTTCATCTTTCATACGCAGTAGCTGAATGGCAGTTCACTTTGCTACGCTTGTGACCAACCTATTCAGCCTTGCGGGGGTGCGTCTACGGAATCATAGATTCCTGACTTACCGCCTATTTTTCAGTCAAAGCTGCAAGTCCTGGAAGCACTTTCCCTTCGAGGAGTTCCATTGATGCACCACCACCAGTTGAGATCCATGAGAACTTGTCTGCACGGCCAAGGTTGATAGCTGCTGCTGCTGAGTCACCACCACCGATGATTGATTTCACGCCTGGTTGTTTCACGATAGCATCCATTACACCGATTGTACCTGCTTGGAAGTCTGGGTTTTCAAATACACCCATAGGTCCGTTCCAAACAACTGTTTTCGCACCAGTCAAAGCTTCGTCAAACTTAGCGATTGACTTAGGACCGATGTCAAGACCAAGGAAGCCTTCTGAAACTGCTTCGCCTTCTGTATCGCGAACTTCAGTATATCCAGCAAATGCGTTAGCTTCTTTTGAGTCAACTGGCAAGATCAATTTACCGTTTGCTTTTTCAAGAAGTGCTTTTGCCACATCAAGCTTGTCTTCTTCTACAAGTGAGTTACCGATTTCGATACCTTGAGCTTTGTAGAATGTGTAAGTCATCCCACCACCGATAAGAACTTTGTCAGCTTTTTCAAGAAGGTTCTCGATAACACCGATCTTATCAGATACTTTTGAACCACCAAGGATTGCCACGAATGGGCGCTCTGGAGTTTCAACAGCTTCTTGGATGTAAGCAATTTCGTTTTCCAAAAGGAAACCAGCTACTGCTTTTTCTACATTTGCTGAGATACCAACGTTTGATGCGTGCGCACGGTGTGCAGTACCAAATGCATCGTTAACGAAGATACCATCACCAAGTGAAGCCCAGTATTTACCAAGTTCTTCGTCGTTTTTAGATTCTTTCTTACCATCAACATCTTCGAAACGAGTGTTTTCAACAAGGAGAACTTGTCCATCTTCCAAAGCATTGATAGCTGCTTCTAATTCAGCACCACGAGTAGCACCTGCGATGAAAGCAACGTCTTGACCCAATTTAGCTGCCAAGTCAGCTGCTACAGGAGCCAATGATTTACCTTCTTTGTCAGCTTCTTCTTTCACACGACCAAGGTGAGAGAAAAGAATTGCACGTCCACCTTGCTCAAGAATATACTTGATAGTTGGAAGAGCAGCTGTAATACGGTTATCGTTTGTGATAACGCCATCTTTCAAAGGCACGTTGAAGTCCACACGAACAAGAACTTTTTTGCCTTTCAATTCTACATCTTTAACAGTCAATTTTGCCATTAGATAAGAACTCCTTAAATTATATTTACTTTACCATTGTATCATATTTTCTGTATTTTTTCTTGCATAAAGATATTTTTTTCACAAATCTTCAAAAAGAACGAATGAAAAAAGAGGCCGAAGCCTCTTCGATTTTCACTAAGGATTATTTAGCGATTTTTGCGAAGTACTCAAGAGTACGAACAAGTTGTGCAGTGTAAGACATTTCGTTGTCGTACCATGAAACAACTTTTACCAATTGCTCGCCATCAACTTCGATAACTTTAGTTTGAGTTGCATCAAACAATGAACCGAATGAGATACCTACGATATCTGAAGATACGAGTTGGTCTTCAGTGTAACCAAATGATTCAGTAGCAGCAGCTTTCATAGCAGCGTTTACTTCTTCAGCAGTTACTTTCTTGTCAAGAGTTGCAACCAATTCAGTTACAGAACCTGTTGGAACTGGAACACGTTGTGCAGCACCGTCAAGTTTACCGTTCAATTCTGGGATTACCAAGCCGATAGCTTTAGCAGCACCAGTTGAGTTAGGAACGATGTTTGCAGCAGCAGCACGTGCACGACGAAGGTCACCACCACGGTGTGGTCCGTCAAGAACCATTTGGTCACCAGTGTAAGCGTGGATTGTAGTCATCAAACCTTTTTGAACGCCAAATGCATCGTGAAGAGCTTTAGCCATTGGTGCCAAACAGTTTGTAGTACATGAAGCACCTGAGATAACTGTTTCAGTACCATCAAGGATGTCGTGGTTAGTGTTGAAAACAACAGTCTTAACATCGTTACCACCAGGAGCAGTGATAACAACTTTTTTAGCACCGTTAGCGTGGATGTGTTGCTCAGCTTTTTCTTTAGAAGCAAAGAAACCTGTAGCTTCCAAAACGATATCTACGCAATCAGTAGCCCAGTCGATGTTTCCTGGCTCGCGCTCTGCAGAAACTTTAACGAATTTACCGTTAACTTCAAAACCACCATCTTTAACTTCAACAGTACCGTCGAAACGACCTTGAGTTGTGTCATATTTCAACAAGTGTGCAAGCATTACTGGATCTGTAAGGTCGTTGATACGAGTAACTTCAACACCTTCTACGTTTTGGATACGACGGAAAGCAAGACGACCGATACGTCCGAAACCGTTAATACCAACTTTAACTACCATGAATGATTTCCTCCTTATGAAAATCGAGTTCTATATTTTAAAAGGCAAGCCTTTTAATCCTTTTGTGAAAATATTAACTTGTAAGCCTACAAGCATCTTTTCAACGTTTTTATTATATAACTATTTACCGAAAATTGCAAGAGTTTGCATACTTTAATGCAGGAACTTACATAGAAAAAGGCAGCCGAAGCTGCCTTGGTTAGCAATTATGCATTGCCACCGTTTTTCTTAATGATTTCATCTTGTACAGATTTTGGTACATCTTCGTAGTGGTCAAATACCATCATGAAAGTACCGCGACCTTGTGTTGCTGAACGAAGTACAGTTGCGTAACCGAACATTTCCGCAAGTGGCACATAAGCACGAACGATTTGTGTGTTACCACGAGCTTCCATACCATCAACGCGACCACGACGTGCAGTAACGTGACCCATAACGTCACCAAGGTTATCTTCTGGTGCAGTGATTGTTACAAGCATCATTGGCTCAAGGATAGTTGGTTGAGCTGATTTAGCAGCTTCTTTAAGGGCAAGAGATGCTGCCACTTTAAAGGCTGTTTCAGATGAGTCGACATCGTGGTACGAACCATCGTAAAGCTTAGCTTTAACGTCAACGATTGGGTAACCAGCAAGAACACCGTTAGCCATAGATTCTACGAGACCTTTTTCAACCGCTGGGATGAATTCACGTGGAACCACACCACCGACGATAGCATTCTCGAACTCGAATCCTTTACCTTCTTCGTTTGGTGTGAATTCGATCCAAACGTCACCGAATTGACCTTTACCACCAGACTGGCGTTTGAAGAAACCACGAGCTTGTGTAGAAGCGCGGAATGTTTCACGGTATGATACTTGAGGAGCGCCTACGTTTGCTTCAACCTTGAATTCACGACGCATACGGTCAACAAGGACATCCAAGTGCAACTCACCCATACCAGAGATAACTGTTTCACCAGTTTCAACGTTTGTTTCAACGCGGAATGTTGGATCTTCTTCAGCCAATTTAGAAAGGGCAATACCCATCTTGTCTTGGTCAGCTTTAGACTTAGGCTCAACCATCAATTGGATAACTGGTTCTGGAACGTGGATTGACTCAAGGATGATTTTTGCTTTTTCATCTGTCAATGAGTCACCAGTTGTAGTATCTTTCAAACCAACCGCAGCGGCGATGTCACCTGCATAAACAGTTTCAATTTCTTGACGGCTGTTTGCGTGCATTTGAAGGATACGTCCGATACGCTCACGTTTACCTTTAGAAGTGTTCAATACGTATGAACCGCTGTTAAGAACACCTGAGTATACACGGAAGAAGGTCAAACGACCTACGAATGGGTCAGTCATGATCTTGAAGGCAAGAGCTGCAAATGGCTCTTCATCTGATGCATGACGCTCTTCTTCAGCATCTGTATCTGGGTTAACACCTTTAATAGCAGGGATGTCAAGTGGGCTTGGAAGGTAGTCGATAACCGCATCAAGCATCAACTGAACACCTTTGTTTTTGAAGGCTGAACCACACAATACTGGGAAGAATTCAACGTTGATAGTTGCTTTACGGATAGCAGCTTTCAATTCTTCGTTTGTGATTTCTTCACCTTCAAGGTATTTCATCATCAATTCTTCATCAGTTTCAGCAACTGCTTCAACCAATTTTTCACGGTATTCTTCAGCTTGCTCAAGGTATTCAGCTGGAATATCTTCTTCAAGAATATCTGTACCAAGGTCGTTAGTATAGATTTCAGCTTTCATCTTGATCAAGTCGATGATACCACGGAACTCATCTTCAGAACCGATCGGCAATTGGATTGGATGAGCATTTGCTTGAAGACGCTCATGAAGTGTGCTTACTGAGTAAAGGAAGTCAGCACCGATTTTATCCATTTTGTTAGCGAATACGATACGTGGAACACCGTATTCAGTTGCTTGACGCCATACTGTTTCAGTTTGTGGCTCAACACCTGATTGTGAGTCAAGAACGGTTACCGCACCATCAAGAACGCGAAGTGAACGTTGTACTTCGATTGTAAAGTCCACGTGTCCTGGTGTGTCGATGATGTTTACACGGTGGTTGTTCCATTGAGCTGTTGTCGCAGCAGATGTGATTGTGATACCACGCTCTTGCTCTTGCTCCATCCAGTCCATTTGTGATGCACCTTCGTGAGTTTCACCGATTTTGTGGATTTTACCAGTGTAGTAAAGAATACGCTCAGTTGTCGTTGTTTTACCCGCGTCAACGTGCGCCATGATACCGATATTACGAGTTTTTTCTAATGAAAATTCGCGTGCCATGAGGTTTATTCTCCTATAATTTTAGTTTTATACTTTATTATACCATATTTTAAGAAAAGCGAGTGGGCAAGTCCCACCCGCTTGATTTCTTACTAATGGTGTGAAGTGGATGAGGTCATCCTCAATCCGGTTTGTGATGATTGAACGAAGTTCCTTCATCTAATTAAGTTCAGTTAACTTCCATATATCCAATGTAGAAACTGAACTCGAACGGCCTGCTGTCAACGAAAAAAGATAAATCTCATTGAATGCAAAAGCATTCTGCTTCGATTTCCTATTTTTCGTCGACAGGCACGTTCTCTGTATCTTAATTAGTTGAGTTCGGACTAAAAATTCTGGAAAAAAGAGACGCAATTGTTTTGGCTTTAGCCAATTACAAGTGTGGCTACCTTAGGTGTAAATCTTCCTTGGACCTTGAGGTCCATCGTCTGATTTCCTATTTTTCCTTGAATTTTCTTAACGTCCTCACATCCTAATTGAACTCGGGCTACAACTCACTGACAAAAAGATGAACCTCATTGATTGCACAGCAATCTGCTTCGCTTCCCTATTTTGTCTAGGAGTTGCTTGACGCCCTCGTATCTTAATCTTACCAGCGGAAGTGTGCGAATGCGCGGTTTGCTTCTGCCATTTTGTGAGTATCTTCACGTTTCTTAACAGCTGCACCTGTATTGTTTGCTGCATCCATGATTTCTTTCGCAAGGCGATCAATCATAGTGTGCTCACCACGGTTACGAGCGATTGTTACCAACCAACGAAGACCAAGTGTTGTACGACGCTCTGGACGAACTTCAACTGGGACTTGGTAGTTAGAACCACCGACACGACGTGCACGTACTTCAAGTACAGGCATGATGTTTTCCATTGCTGTTTCAAATACTTCAAGTGCATCGTTACCAGTTGCTTCTTTGATTTGATCAAAGGCACCGTAAACGATTGATGCAGCAGTACCACGTTTACCGTCCAACATAACACGGTTGATCAAACGAGTTACCAATTTTGAGTTATACAATGGATCTGGCAATACTTCGCGCTTAGGCGCTTGATTTTTACGACTCATTTATATTTCCCCTTTCTTAGCCTTTTGGACGTTTAGTACCGTATTTAGAACGGCCTTGCTTACGATCGTTAACACCTGCTGTATCAAGTGCACCACGAACGATATGGTAACGTACCCCTGGAAGGTCCTTTACACGTCCACCACGAAGAAGAACAACGCTGTGCTCTTGCAAGTTGTGACCGATACCTGGGATGTAAGCAGTAACTTCGATAAGGTTGCTCAAACGTACACGAGCAAATTTACGAAGGGCTGAGTTAGGTTTTTTAGGTGTCATTGTTCCAACACGAGTTGCAACACCGCGTTTTTGTGGTGATGAAACGTTTGTTTGAACTTTTTTACGGCTGTTGTAACCAACGTTCAAAGCTGGTGATTTAGATTTTTCTACTTTAGACTTACGTGGTTTACGTACCAACTGGTTAATTGTAGGCATCTACATTCTCCTGTATATATTTTTATTTTTGGTGATAGAGCATTGGTGACAACCCCTATCTGTGTGTACTTTTGCAACATTTGTCAGCACGTCCCTGTACACTCTTGAGAGACCAAAAGTAAAAAGTACCGTCTAATATAGTACCACATCCCAAACCCATTGTCAAATAGATATGTTTGAAATTTTCAAGAAAAAAACACAGCCAAGCAGCTGTGTCATTTTGCTATTTCTTAGTAACCCATACCCATTCCATCCATACCTTGTGGCATAGCTGGAGCGGCTGGTTCTGGTTTGTTGGCAACGACTGCTTCAGTTGTCAAAATCAAGCTGGCTACAGAAGCCGCATTTTGAAGGGCTGAACGTGTTACTTTAACAGGGTCAATGATACCTGCATCCATCATGTTGACCCATTCGCCTGTTGCTGCGTTAAAGCCAGTGCCAAGTTCTGAATTCTTCAGTTTATCAATGATAACTGAACCTTCATAACCTGCGTTATAGGCAATCTGACGCACAGGCTCTTCCAAGGCACGAAGAACAATATTGCGTCCAGTCTCATCGTCGCCTGTCAATTCCAATTTCGCTACGCTATCAATCACATTGACAAGGGCTGTACCACCACCTGCAACGATCCCTTCTTCAACTGCGGCACGTGTTGCGTTGAGGGCGTCTTCGATACGGAGTTTCATTTCTTTCAACTCAGTCTCAGTAGCAGCACCGACTTTGATAACAGCAACACCGCCTGATAATTTAGCCAAACGCTCTTGCAATTTTTCACGGTCAAATTCTGAAGTTGTTCCCTCAATTTGTGACTTGATAACAGCGACACGGTTGGCAATGGCTTCTGGATTTCCAGCACCTTCAACAATGGTTGTACCATCTTTGTCGACCACAACTTTGGCAGCCTGACCAAGTGCTTCAATGGTCGCATCTTTCAAGTCCAAACCAAGGTCTTCTGTAATCACTGTACCACCTGTCAAAATCGCGATGTCTTCCAACATAGCTTTACGACGGTCACCAAAGCCGGGTGCCTTAACAGCAACAACATTGAACGTGCCACGAATCTTGTTGAGAACAAGGGTAGGAAGAGCTTCGCCATCCACATCGTCAGCAATAATCAACAATGGACGATTGGTTTGGAGAATGCTTTCCAAAAGTGGCAAAATATCCTGGATATGAGAAATTTTCTTATCGGTAATCAAGATGAATGGATTTTCAAGTTCAGCTACCATCTTTTCATTATCTGTCACCATGTATTGTGACAGATAACCACGGTCGAATTGCATACCTTCAACCACATCCAATTCTGTTTCCATACCGCGAGATTCCTCAATGGTGATAACACCGTCTGTTCCCACGCGCTCCATAGCTTCTGAAATGTACTCACCAACTTTTTCAGAACGGGAAGATACTGCTGCGACTTGAGCAATTTCAGCTTTATTTGACACAGGACTTGCTTGTGCTTTCAAGGCTTCAACCGCAGTTGCAACTGCTGCTTCAATCCCACGACGGATTCCGATTGGGTTGGCACCGGCAGTTACGTTTTTCAAACCTTCGCGAACAATAGCCTGAGTCAAAACAGTTGCAGTTGTTGTACCGTCACCTGCGATGTCATTTGTTTTTGAAGCCACTTCGGATACCAACTTAGCACCCATATTTTCAAAATGGTCTTCCAACTCGATTTCTTTAGCAATGGTCACACCGTCATTTGTAATGAGTGGTGAACCGTAAACTTTTTCCAAGACAACATTACGACCTTTTGGACCCAAGGTTACTTTGACCGTATCAGCCAAAATATCGACACCACGGACCATGCTTTCACGTGCATCTGCTGCAAATTTAATTTCTTTTGCCATTTTTCTACCTCTATTCTACAATTGCCAAAATGTCTGCTTCACGGATGATGTGAACGGTTTGGTCCCCATCTTTAACTTCCAATCCTGCGTGAGCATCAATCAAAACAGTATCTCCAACCGCTACCGCTGGGGCAACCAAGTCACCGTTCAAGGTACGAATTCCTTGTCCAATCGCTAGGACACTTGCTTCTTTTGTCTTTTCTTGGCTTGCACCTGCAAGGACAAAGCCACCAACTGTTTGTTCTTTTTCTTCAATTTTTACGACGATACGATCGCCCAATGGTTTTAACATTCTATTACCTCCTGGTCTTTTTAGCACTCTCTACATGCGAGTGCTAACTCACATTTCCTATTGTATCACTTGGTCAAAAATAGTCAAGAAAATTCTATTCCTTTTTCGTGAAAATCCTTCTTAAGTATGAGACAGAATTTACCTATTCATTGTTAGTAAACTATGTTATACTATTTTTAACAAGTTAGGGGGTATTCATGAAATTTTTTAGAGATTTAAAAACAGATTACCTTGAAAGCCGATTTTCATCCCACGAAAGTTTTGCCGAATGGTTTTTAAAACGTAAATTAGGCTTTTGGGGGAAGATGATATTCGCCTATCTGCTCTGGCTAGTATGGATATTTTTCTTTAGTCACCCTCACTACATCATCTTTTTCTTTTATGGTGTTATCCTATTGTCACTGATTGTTATGCTAGTAGAATGGTGGAAATACAGAAAATGAACAGCAAAAAACACCAACTTTCGTCGGTGTTTTTTAAGGAGATATGAAAAATATTTAGGATTGACTATAGTATAGCCTACTTTTCAACATTCTTCATCGGTCTTGGGACCGATATTAAAACGGCAATTCCTCCTCTTCCAAGACCAAATCAGCTAGGTCATCGCCAGTATTGTTTTCTCGTATAGCACGTTGGGCACGGCTTTCTAGCAACTGGAAGGTATTGCCCAAGATTTCCGTCACATAGTGATTGCTGCCATCTTTTTCGTATTTACGGGTTCGCAATTCACCATCAATAGAAATCAGACTACCCTTGCTGCCATAGGAAACAAGTGTCTCCGCCAGTTTGCCCCAGAAAATAACATTGAGAAAATCCGCTTCACGTTCGCCATTTTCTGTCTTAAATCGTCGATTGACTGCGACGGTCACACGGGTCAGATTTTTACCGTTAGGGGTTTGAGTGAGTTCAGGTTGGGCCGTCAAGCGACCGATTAGAATAACTTTATTATACATTTTATATCCTCCTACTTATTTATTCGTAGAAAGTTCATAAAAAGAAAGAAAGAAAATCATGAAAGAATTAATAGAAAAATTGCAATCCTCTAAACCATATACCAATGATGAACTGGCTTGGTTGCTGGAAAACATCGGTCATCCAGATCCTGCTATACGCGACGAACTGGTTTATGCTAGTTTTTGCCACATCTTTCTAAATGGTTTGATTACAAGAGAACAAGCACAGGAATTACTTCAAGGTTCACAGGACACCAAGCCATTTTCCCTAGAAAGTTCCACACTAAAGCGAAGTTTTACTTGCTTGCTTTACTGTCTTCTGCTGTCTGTTGACAATGACCAAGATTCTGAGTACTCTGCATTTTTAAGCACTGACGACCACGAACTGCTTTTCCAACAGGCCTTGGATTATTTGACGATTGAAGATGACTGGTTTGGCTTTGATGAAAAACTCGGCTGGATCCACACCGCTGCCCACGGAGCAGATTTTCTTCTGGCTGCAAGCTGTCATGAGCAATTTTCCAATGAAAAAAGCAAAGAGGTATGGCAAGCTATTCTTACTTGTCTAACTAAACAAAGTAAAGTTTTCTCCGCTGGCGAGGAAATCCGTCTGGCTCAAATCCCTGTCTACCTTCTGCTGAATGAAAAAGTATCAAGCCAAGAGCTGACAGAATGGATGAACGAACTAGACTTTCCCAACCAAGAACCTCTGGACTACTTCCGGTGGCTCAACCTCCAGCATTTCCTATCCAGTCTCTACTTCCAACTCAATTCACATCAGGTTTTGACAGAGAAACTCCGACAAGCTATTGAAGGAAAAATTGAAACAGCATAAAAGAATTGGCCGTCTGACCAATTCTTCTTTTTTCTATCCCTTCCAGTGTTTAGCTGGATCAAAAGCTTCTCCGACCACTGCGGAGTCGTCCAATTCGATAATCCCACGGACTTGTGGGGCGTTTGGTAGTGCCAATTCACGTGGGCTGCACATCATACCAAAGCTATCTTCACCACGCAACTTCCCTGGGAAAATCAGGCTACCGCTCGGCATCATTGCCCCCGGAAGAGCCACAATGGTTTTCAAGCCTTGGACAGCATTTGGGGCACCAGCTACGATTTGCACTGTTTTGTCACCGACATTGACCTGACAGATATTGAGGTGATCGCTGTCTGGATGAGGAACCAATTCCACAATCTGACCGACTACGAACTTTGGAGCATTGTCGTTGACCAAGCTTTCAGTAAAGCCTTCTTTTGCCAATTCTGCATTCAAGGTCGCAACTTGCTCGTCTGTTAGGAAAACCTGACCATTTCCGGCAATCTCAATCAAACTTGATACTTCAAAAATATTCCAAGCCACTGTTTTTCCTGTTTCTTCTAGGAAAACACGCACCACTTGCCCCTTGCGTTCAAACTGGACAGCTTGTCCCTTATCCTCAGCAACAATCACCATCAGAACATCGCCGACGTGTTCTTTATTATATGTAAAAATCATTTCTTTTTCACTTCTCCTTTATGCAAATAGACCGGTCAAGCCTTTCCATAGATTTTCAAAAAAGGCACCTATTTTTTCTAGAATCCCTGAATCTTGTAGATTCTTATAGGCTTCTGAAATTTGTTGCTCCGCCTGTTGCTTGAACTGGTTGAGCTGGGCAGCAACCTCAGCCGAATCAATAGCAGAGGTTTCCTGATAGGCTTTGGCAAAGGTAACCAATTTCGAAACCTCATCTGCTGTGATGACATTTTCCAAACCGTTATTGGCCAAGACATCGTTAATAATAGTATTGATGTCTGATTCAGAAGCTACCTGACCATTGGACTTTTTGTAGTCGGCAAGAGCTGTCTTGATTTCCGCCACTGCCTTATCCAAGGCTGAACTATCAAAATTGGAGTCACCTGTATGAGCCGTAGCCACTTCATTGACTGTCTCTAGCTCCTGTTGAGCCACTTCGGTTCGAGCGGTATCAACTGTTTCACCATTGGCCGCTAGAGCCTTGTAAACACCTGTCAAAGCAGACTCCCCCGTCACCTGAATCGGTGCTGCCACATCAATCAAGACATCCGACGCACCAGCTGTAATAGCCGCATTGGCATACTGTGTTTCGGTAATCAAGGTGATGTTCTGTGGCGTCTTAATATCCACCACAACCCCTTTTCCAGCATCCTGCTTTTGCACCAAGACAGATGAGTAGAGGGAGGCTGTGTCTGCTCCAGATGTACCTAAATATTGGTCCATATCCGTGCCAACAACCACCTGACGACTGACATGATTAACATCCGAAATACCAAATAGATTGTTAACCTCTGTCGCTTGGGCATCTGACAAACCGCCACCGTAGACCAGGGTTGGCTTGCCCCATTTTTCATTGATAACATCCGTCTGAATTTCCGCTTGAGCCAGCGGTGCCAAACTTAAACTCAACCCTAGCACCACAGGCGCTAGAAGGATTTTTCCTAGTGATTTCTTCATGTTCTTTCCTTTCTTTTGGGAAATGGCAGAGCTTCTCTGCTAATCTATCTACCCAGTCCAGATAAGAAGTTCATGATTTCTTCCTTTGTCTTGCGATTCTTATCGACAAAACGACCGATTTCCTTACCATTTTCCAAAACAACCAGACTTGGAATGCCTAAAATAGCCCATTCCTGCGCCAAAGGCATAAAGTCATCACGATCCAGTTGCACAAAACGGAAATCTGGAAAAGCCTCTTCGATAGCTGGCAAATGCGGTTTGATATAGTGGCAATCTCCACACCAAGTCGTCACAAATAGAAAAACAGTTGGCTTGCCATCTTCAATCAAGGCAGCTACTTCTTCAAAATTTGTTGGAAAAATCATCTTTCTTCCTCCCTGTATTGAATAGAACCTTTGGTATTTTCAAATAGAAATACCTGTCCTGCCTCCATCACAACCCCTCCGATAAGAGTGGTCTGCGTAGAAGCTGTTTCATCCACATAGACCGTGGCAATCTCTCCTAAATCAGCGAAAAAGTCACGCACCTCCTGTAAGGCCTGTGCTTTTTTACGGTCTTCTTGGATTTTACGGTAAAATTGAGCACTAGCGGTGAGCACACCTGCCCCCAATAAGCCTGCTAGCAAGGCTGTCTTTTTCTTTTTCATGTTGACTATTTTATCATATTTCCGCAGATTTTTCCCAAAAATGCCATTGGACTTGTGACAGCTGAGACAAACTCTCCACAAACATATGAAAACGATTCAGTTTTCAGAAAGCATGATTTCATCATGTGTTTATTGTTTATTTTCCCATATTTTCAAGACAAGTCTAGCTCTTCGTGATAAAATAGTAGTAATCATATCATGGAGGAAGAAGAATGACTCTTTTTGAAAAAATTAAAGAAGTTACAGAATTACAAAGTTTACCAGGATTTGAAGGACAGGTTCGCAATCACATCCGCCAGAAAATCACACCACATGTAGACCGCATTGAAACAGATGGACTAGGTGGAATTTTTGGTATCAGAGATACGGCTGTTGAAAACGCACCTCGTATCCTAGTGGCTGCACATATGGATGAAGTCGGCTTTATGATTAGCCAGATTAAACCTGATGGTACTTTCCGTGTTGTCGAGTTGGGAGGCTGGAATCCGCTAGTTGTATCCAGTCAAGCCTTCACGCTTCAACTACAGGACGGTCGGACCATTCCTGCCATTTCAGGTTCAGTGCCTCCCCATCTTTCTCGTGGGGCTAACGCTCCCGGCATGCCTGCCATCGCTGATATTATTTTCGATGCTGGTTTTGCCAATTATGACGAAGCTTGGGCGTTCGGCGTTCGTCCGGGGGATGTCCTGGTTCCCAAAAACGAAACCATTCTAACAGCCAACGGAAAAAATGTCATTTCTAAGGCTTGGGACAACCGCTTCGGTGTTCTTATGGTGACTGAGTTGCTAGAAAGCCTATCTGGTCAAACCTTACCAAATCAGTTGATTGCTGGGGAAAATGTGCAAGAAGAGGTTGGTCTACGTGGAGCTCATGCTTCTACAACTAAGTTCAATCCAGATATTTTTCTTGCTGTTGATTGCTCGCCTGCCGGTGATATTTATGGCGACCAAGGAAAAATTGGTGACGGAACGCTACTTCGTTTCTACGATCCAGGTCATATCATGTTAAAAAACATGAAAGACTTCCTCCTCACAACTGCCGAAGAAGCAGGTGTCAAATTCCAATACTACTGTGGTAAAGGTGGAACAGATGCCGGGGCAGCCCACTTGAAAAATCATGGTGTTCCATCAACAACCATCGGTGTCTGCGCTCGCTACATCCACTCCCATCAAACCCTCTACAGTATGGATGACTTCCTAGAGGCCCAAGCCTTCTTGCAAGCTATCGTGAAAAAATTAGACCGCTCAACGGTTGATTTGATTAAAAACTATTAAAACAAAAGACTTTGCTAGGTAGAATACCCGGCAAAGCCTTTTTTCTATATAGTCGAATGAATTAGCTTTCAGACAAGGAACTGAGGTGCAGACAGTACTAGAGTACGGCAAACCGAAAGTGACGATGTATCAAAGCT
Organism: Streptococcus suis; assembly: GCF_046032515.1. Lineage (GTDB taxonomy): Bacteria > Bacillota > Bacilli > Lactobacillales > Streptococcaceae > Streptococcus > Streptococcus suis_AL. The sequence continues at coordinate 56,011 of NZ_JARQPJ010000006.1, forward strand.
AATTCAAATGACTATAAACTCTTCTAAAATGTACTTCCTCACATAGGTAATGAAATAAAGTGAGCCTGTAATCAGGTAAAGTTTTTTGGGATTGTCCAAGTCCGCCTGCTCCAACCACTCCTGATAGGTCTGAACTCGTTCATAGCCTGACGGATAATCTTCTAACTGTACCGCTCTGAAATCGTCAAAAATCGTCACGCTAACAGGTCCAAATTGGCTAAGCTGGGACAACATCTGGTCCACAGGCTTGGTATTGATAGCCGCAAAGAGGATTTCAATGTCTCTGTTCGCATATTTTTCCTCTAGGAGCTGGGTCAGGACGGCGATGCTTTCATTATTGTGGGCTCCGTCAATCATGAGCGTTGGTTGTATCAATTCTAAGCGGCCCGGCCAGATGGCTTGGGACAAGCCCTGGCTGATGGTTTCTTTGGTAATCTTTGGAAAATGAGGTCTGATGAGCTGAGCTGTGGTCACTGCTAAGGCTGCGTTGACCTCTTGGTGACGCCCCTGCATCTGTATCCTCAAATCCTCAACACGGCCGAAGGGGCTTGAAACCGCAAAGCCTGCTCTGCTATTTTCCAAAAGAATCTCCCGCCCCACCGAATAGGTCGGACTCTGAAGCTGATGGGCGTACTCCTCAAATACTGCCTGCACTTCTGGCTGGTCGGTCGCATAGAGGAGGGGAACCCGCTCACGCAAGACAGCAACCTTGTGACGGGCTATGGCAGCATGAGTCTCTCCCAAAAAAGCCTGATGGTCCAAGCCGATGGACGGGCAAACTACCGCTAGAGGAGTAAGGACATTGGTCGCATCCTGCAAACCGCCCATGCCCGCTTCCACCAAGAGAATGTCGGGACGCTGGTAGTGAGCAAAGTAGATAAACATAGCCACTACTACAATCTCAAACTCCGAGATGGCATCCAGTCCAGCTGTCTGGTCCAAGTCCTCAATCAAGGGCTGCAAGTCTGTCACAATCTTCGCAAAATCTTCCTCTGAAATCATCTCCTGCTCAAAGACAATCTGCTCTCGAAAATCAATGATGGACGGTGAGGTAAAACGGCCGACGGTGTAATCCGAGAACCGTAAGATAGACTGTAAGGCATTCAAGGTCGACCCCTTGCCATTTGTTCCAACAAAGTGAATAGTCGGCACTTGAAGCTGGGGATTGTCCAAGCGCTCCAAGAGCCAGTTGACACGTGCAACCCCGTTTTCTAAATCTGATGCAGGGCGATTCGATAGCCACTGACGAGTTTCTTGATAATCCATGATTCCCTCTCTACAAAAGCAGCAACAGGGGGATGACCTGTTGCTCGATACTGTTTTTATTTAATACCCATTAACTTGGCCAATTCAGGTATTTTTTGTAAACTTGGCAAGACAAGCATGGTCACGACAATGCGTAACGGAATTTCAAAAATAGCCTTAATCAAACGACTGCTATACAAGGCAATCCAAGGTGTTCCAAAATGGAAATGGAGGGCAATCGGTGTCATGATAAAGGAAATCACAACCTGAATCAAGACAACTACACCAGCCACATAGAGCCAATCAGCTTTGTTTTTAATATTCAGCGGCTTCTGATAAAAGAACCAGCCGTAGATAAAAGCCGATACTGCCTCAATCAAAATCCAAGTGAAGAGGACAGTTTGCCCGCTAAATAAGACAACGACTGGGTCTGAAATAGCCGCAAAGACAGCCGCCCAAATCGGACCAGCAATAGCTCCCAAAATAGTATTGGGAATAAAGGTAAACTGGACCTGCAAGGTTTCTGAAATCCGAATGGAGAAATAGTTCTCCACAACCATAACCAAGGCCAGGGTCATCGCAATAGCAGTCAACAACTGCACTGTTAGTTTTGGAATCTTTTCCATAAAAAATGCTCCTTTTTCAAAAAATGGAGCTGTCGTGTGTATTCGACAGCGGATGCAATGGTTTACCGCGCTAGTCTCAGCCAGACCCCGATGTTCCTACTCTAGGAGACATTAGAGACAAGCAAAGATATAGTCTTTTAGTTTACTTTTAGTACTCGCTCCAAAGGTTCGGGGAACCTTTGGAGGTTGGAGATAAAGCGAACAAAGTTCGCATCAAAAACCGCAGGCATAACTCAATGCTTTCTTGTTTCTAGGCATTGACTTGAAACAGTCCCCCAGACTGTTTCAATCAGGCAAGGCGAGTTCAAACACTCCACTGGAGTGTTTGAAGTTGGAAATAAGGAAACAAAGTTTCCTCGCTCGTCGAAGTAATAAAAGAAAAACTAAATGACGATAAGCTTCGTTATGTGGCAACATCCCATCCACATACACTTGACGCAAACCATCTACTCTGTGCAAATTTCTTTGCCAGTCTATTGTATCACACACTATATATTTTGACCACTTGCTAAAAACTATACCTTTCTAAAGATATAAACTATAAGAGAAACAGGCAGTCTCCGACTGCCTGTTAGTTTTTCTTATTTCAAACGTTCAACTTCACGCGCAATGACCAATTCTTCATCCGTTGGGATAACCAAGACACGAACTTTTGATTCTGGCGTTGAAATGTCACCATAGTTGCCAAATACATTTTTTGCAGGATCCAACTCAATACCAAACCAAGACAAGCCTGCTATTACATCATTGCGCATAAGCGGTGCATTTTCACCCATACCTGCCGTGAAGACAATAGCATCCGCACCATTCAGAACCGCAAAGTATTGACCAATGAATTTCTTGATACGGTCGATAAAAATGTTATAAGCCAAAACAGCATCTGGGTTCTTAGCTTCCAAACCTGATTCAATGTCACGCATATCACTTGAATAACCCGATACACCAAGCAAACCTGATTGTTTATTCAGCATGTTCACAACATCCGCAGCATCCTTCAACTCATCAACATTTTCAATCAAGTAAGGAATAATCGCTGGATCAATATCTCCCGAACGAGTACCCATCATTGGACCAGCTAGAGGAGTGAAGCCCATAGAAGTGTCAACTGATTGACCGTGGTAGTTGGCAGTAATAGATACACCGTTTCCGATGTGAGCCGTAATCAATTTTAATTCCTCAATCGGACGTCCCAATACTTTTGCTGCCTCATGCGCTACATAATAGTGGCTAGTTCCGTGAGCTCCATACTTACGAACCTTGTGGTCGGTATAGTACTTTTGTGGAATCGGATAAAGATAGGCATGCTTTGGCATCGTAGTGTGAAAGGCTGTATCAAAAACAGCTACATTCAAAACTTCTGGTAGTACTTCCTCAAATGCACGCATTGCTGCTACGTGAGCAGGGTTATGAAGCGGTGCCAAAGCACTTAGTTCTTCAATTTGCTCAACCTCTTTTGGTCCAATAACAGCTGATTCTTTGAAAATCTCTCCACCTGCAACAACACGGTGTCCGATACCAGTAATTTCCTCGTAAGCAGCGATGATGTTGTGTTTAAGCAAGTCTTCTAGGAGAATCTTAACCGCAACCGTATGATTAGGAATATCTAAAACTTCACTTTCTTTCTTCCCATCATACTTAACTGTTGAGATGGAATCATTCAAACCGATACGCTCAACAATCCCTTTTGCTAAGACAGTTTCTTCTGGCATTTGATATAATTGCCATTTTAAACTTGAGCTACCTGCGTTAATCGCAATTGTTTTTGACATAGTGTTCCCCTTTAAAAGCGTTTTCCTAATTAGTATAACAGATTTTTACTTAAATTGCATTTTCTTGCTTCCAATTTTTGAAATTGAGCATGAACTTCTGAATAGCTTCTGGTTCTTGAAGACTTTGTAAGGGATAAACAAACGGCGCCAACGGTCTTGCAGCTTTCTTTTGCAAGACAAAAATAGACTTGGCCATAGCAGCCTTCCCAAAGAGATTTGGTGGCAGGGCAATCATGGCAACAATATTGGCTTGCTCCTGTAACCAGCCTTTCAATAAATCACTTTGCGGACTAGTCAACAAATCATTTGGAGCCAAGAGAATAGCGAATCCATCCTTTTCCAGATATTTGAGGGACTGTTCCATGAGTAAATGATGGGCGTAGGTATGCTCAGTAGGACTGGCAACCTGATAACGGCTGGCAATCTGATCATCTGGATAGTAACCAATCGGCAAATCTCCCAAAATTACTTGACTTTCCTTCAAAATCTGCGGACGTACCGCATCTCCCTGAGCAAAAGAAATATCTGCCTGCATGACATCCGCAATACTTGCCGACAAATCAATCAAGAGGTCATCCACTTCAATCCCCAAGTAATCCAATTCTTTCTGGCTAGCATTGAGAATGGTCTGAGCTAGATTGCCTGTCCCCGAACCAATTTCCAGAACCGTTACTTTTGGAGTAGAAACCAACTGATCCACTAGAAAAGATAGGATAAATCCGATAGAGTCAGGTGTGAACTGGTGATTGTACTGCATGGGTTCAGTCTGATTGGCCTTGATGAGCAAGAATTGGTAGGCACGACGCCATTCTTCCTTGGTTAAATCTAGTTGTTTCAAGGTCTGATTGTTATTGACAACAAGGTCCGTCTCATGTTGATCAGCTACGTAAGCAGCATTTTGCTCAATCATGGCATCATAGATATTGGTACCTAACTGGTTTTGGATAGTCTGTACGTTTTCTAATAGCAGGTCGTAAGCCTGTTCGATCTTTTCAAAATTCATACTCCTATCTTATCAAAATTTCACAGACTTTGCACCAAAAAGGAGAGCGAGTCAACTCACCCTCCTTCTGATGATAGCCCCAAAGGAAATTGATAGGTATACAGACCATCACTTGTTAACTCAACTGTAACCAATAGTTGGTCTCCTTTAAGTTGATAACGAGCCTGACCCTCCTGAAAAGTGACCGCTCCCTTATCTTCTATTGGTTTGCTTTCCACGTTTTGAGTTGATGATGTGTCAACTGATTTTGTAGTTGGTTCTGGCTTAGTGCTTGTTGTTTCTTGTACCTCCCCTTCTTCCTTAATATTAGCTGTTTCACTAGCAGCTGCTTCAACTTCCTTCTGTTGTTCTGTTTGACTTGCTACCTTCTTGGCAATTGCTTGACGCTCCTGCAAGTCTTCTTCAACTTGTTCCAAGACCATCTGAGCCATGATATAAGCAGTCGTTTCTTGCCTTGCCACCTGTACCAAGCGACTCTCAGCCTCTTGCCGATGGAGATAAAACTGGAGCAAGAGACTAAAAACCGCCAACATCAAAAGGGCATAGAGCAGGATACCCGCCTTAACTTTTTTCTTTAAAAGCATAGATAAAGGTCCGCTCCTCTCCGTTTTTAAAGCTAAAGTCGATACGCACCAGCTGGTTTTTTTGGGAAATAGCTGCGCTGTCTACTTGATAAATCATGGGCTGATAGCCCTGTCCCCTGTCATTTGTTTTCCGAAAATCATCCGACCGTGACTTGCCAAAGGCTAAAGCCTGTTCGCCTTTGTTGACATAGACCTTGCCATTTTCAACCTTGACCAATTCAGCCTGGTCCCACTCCGACCGCAACTGGCTAGAAAAGACCAGCCACTCCTTTTGAATAGTTTGATTTTGATAATGCGCTTCTTGGACCAGCAGTTTTGACAAGCTTTCAAAGACCAGAAGACTTCCTGATAGGATGACTAAGGCTACCAAGCATTCCAGGAGAGTAAAAGCGGGAATTTTACTTTTTAACAACCGATAAAACCTCCTTTCCCTCGTGGAAAACAATGATCTTATCCGCTGTTCGTTGAACCTGAACTGTAACACCGTTTAAGGCTAGGTTATCTTGCTCGGTCTGAACAGCCATCTGTGCTAGATTGAGAACCTCCTGTTGTTCCAATTCCCAAGCCTGTCGCCTACGACCTGCATCCACAGCTGATAAAATCAAACTGCAAATGGTCACTAGGGTCGCAAGGGCAACCAGACTTTCTAGCAAGATATAAGCCTTATTCTTCTGTTTTCTTATAACGACCACTCCCTATATATAATTGATACGTGACTGTCTTTCGACTAAGCCGAAAACGAATCTTGGTCAGAGAAGAATTTCCACCATTTTCTTCAAATGTGATGGTCTTCCCTTCCAATACTTCTACATTTATGGGTACCTCTACAGCCTGATAACCATTTGTAACCTCCTGTCCACCGATAGCAAGACTCACTGTTTGATGGGAACTGGCTGCCAATTTCTGACTGTCTTTATAGATAGCTTCAAATTCCCAAAGAAAAATCTCTTCCTGAACAGACTGAAAGGCTGTCTGCACCGTTCCTGATAAGGAAACAGCTAAGAAACTGACAACAAACAAGGTCAGCAGGCTCTCAAAGAGGGTGAAAGCCTTATTGGTTTGCTTGAAGAGCCTTGTATTCATTGTAGGATTGTGCTTGTTCTTTAGTGATATAATCTGCTGCCTGCAGGTCTGCCACCGTTGCTTCCTTGTCATGTTCCAGTTCATAAAGCTCCATCTGGCTTTCCACTACTTTGATAACAGCCGCATCCCCTTTCTTCTGGACAGCATCCTTTTGCTTACTCAAATTGGGTACAAAGAGGAGCAAGAGCAGGCTAATGATGCCCAAAACGACTAACATTTCCACCAATGTGAAAGCTTTATTTTTCAATTTCATTAACTTTTTCATTTTATAACTCCATATTTTGATAAATCGGCAGCAACATAGCTGCGTAGATAAGAACGACCATTAAGGCCACAAAGAGAAAGACCAGCGGTTGAATCAGCTGCATGGCTCTATTGACCCGAGAGAAAAAATCCTCCCAGCACTCTGCTGCGTAAACTGTCAACTCGCTACCCAACTTGGACTTGACCTGACCATATTCGATAATCAAACTCAGCTCCCGCTTAAAAAAGGCGTAGGTCTTGATGTGTTCGTGAAAGCTCTGACCATTGGAAAGCGACTGCTCCAGGTCCTGCCCAATCTCCCGAAAGAGCTGCGATTGTTGCTCCTGCATCAAACCCACAATCTGCGGCAGGTCCAAGCCTTGCCCAATCAAACTCCCCCACTCCCTGGCGTAATAAGCCGTCAGATAGGTTTGGATGAGTTTTCCGAAAAATGGCAGAGCTGCTAAGCAGGAAAAGACCCTGATTTTGTTGGTTTTGCGAAACCAAACAAGACCAGCCAAGACCGCCACCAAACTAAGTCCACAGAGGGATAAAAAGATGGTCGGTAGATGATTGATCAGCACGGTCGCTGCATTGCCTTCTTCCAACTGGGGCAGAAGATAGTTTTTCAAGCCCAGCATAATCAAGAGCAGAAAACCTAGTAAGATAATCGGATAGGTCGCCACCTCAATCAGTTTTTTACGAACCTTGCTGACATTTTCCAAATAGGACTGGATATGGCTCAAACTCAGGCTGGTATTGCCATGAACTTCTGCCAGAGCCACCTGTGTGACCACCGCATCTGAAAACCGCAAATCAGCCAGCAAACTTGAAAAGGGTTTGCCTGCTAACAGCCCGTCTGACAAGACCTGGGTGTAGGGATCTACCAGAAGCTGACTCCGTTTGAGAAAATCAACAATCTCTCCCAGATGAAAACCACTAGCAAAAAGATTATTGAAAAGTTCAATGACCTTACGCTGGCGAACCAAGGGCAATTTTTTCTGTTTCTGCCTGCCGAAGACTGATATGTCCTGCTGCAAAAAGGCGATCAATTTGCGAATTCCACTGGTCTGCAGAATGGTTTTGGTAATTTCCCTTTGCAAAATCTACTACACCTCCTCCCCCAATCAAACGTTGATAGGCAATGCCTTGAAGGGCATTATTTAACTCTTCAGGACTGACCCCCAATTCCAACATACGAGCATAGACACCCGAAATAGACCTTGCATGAACTGTTGAGAAAACGGTAGCTCCCGTCAGACTGGCTCGAATGACTGCTCGAGCGGTTTCCGCATCCCGAATTTCACCGATGATGAGCAAGTCTGGCCGATGACGGAGGGACAGTTTAATCAGATTGTCGTAGGTGGCTCCGATGGCTTCATTGAGCTGGAGTTGCAACATCCCGTCCTGCTTGATTTCTACAGGATCTTCAATGGTCAAAATTTGCTTGTCTGGAAACTTCAGCCTGGCAAGATGATACATGAGCGTGGTCTTACCAGAGCCGACTGGACCCGAAAAAAGGTAGAGCCCTCGTCCCTTGATTTCTTCTGCAAGCCGCTCGGCCGCCTCAAACCAGAACTTGAGTTCCTTGTCATTGTCATAGAGCAGGCGGATAACCAGACTTTCCTTGCCACGATAATCTCCGACAGTTGATAAGCGAAGTGAAATCTCTCCGCTACCATAATCATAGTCACAGGAGCCCTGCTGGCTACGGCGTTTTTCACCGACATTTAATCCTGCTAAAAACTTGAAATGGCTGATGATGGCTGTTACTTCCTCCTCAGCCAAGTCTTGCACAAACTCTCGCTCGTCCATGATCCGATGGTAGACTTGGTAGCCCTGACCACGAGGAACCAGATAAATATCACTGACCCTATCCGCCACCGCCTCTTCAATCAACTTTCTTGCTTTTTCTTGAATCATAAAACCTCCTCACCCTATCTATTCGCAAGGAAACTTGATTTTCCATACTTTTTTGTTAAAATAATAAAAAAGCTTGGAGGTTCCTATGAAAAAAATAAAAAAAGGCGACCACATACGCGTAGTTAGCCCCTCTTCATCTATTGAAAGAATTGGTGGTTTTGAAGCCAATCTTGCCGCCAAGGAAAAACTGGAAGAACTGGGCTTCAAACTCTCTTTCTCAGAACATTATTTTGAAAATGATATGTTTTACTCTGCTCCGATTACCAGTCGGGTTGCGGACTTGGAAGCAGCCTTTGCGGATGAGTCAGTCGACGCCATTCTGACAACCATTGGCGGTTTCAACTGTAACGATCTGCTGCCTTATCTGGATTTTGATTTGATTGCACAAAATCCAAAAATTTTCTGCGGTTATTCGGATACGACTGCCCTGCTCAATGCTATCTACGCCAAGACAGGCATGCAAACCTACATGGGTCCAGCTTACTCTAGCTTCAAAATGGAGCAGGGCCAAACCTACCAAACAGAAGCCTGGCTCAAGGCTGTGACACAAGCTTCCTATGACCTGACACCCAGTCCTGAGTGGTCTAGCGATGCTTGGTACTTACTAGACGCCCCTCGCACCTTTTACCCAACTGACTGGAAAGTATACAATCCGGGCCGGGCCTCTGGTATTGCCATAGGCGGAAACATCTCAACCCTCAACCTGCTGACAGGGACGGAGTTTGCTCCCAAGCCGGACAAGTATATTCTCTTTTTGGAGGAGGCGGAGGACGATGATTATCTGATTATCGCTCGTCACTTGACTGCCCTTCTACAAGCCTATCCAAATCCTCAGGCTCTTGTCTTTGGTCGTTTTCCTAAAGAAACCAAGATGACCGAGAAGATTTTGTTGGCGATTTTGGACAAGCACCCTATTCTCAAAACCATCCCTGTTCTCTACGATTTGGACTTTGCCCATACCCAGCCGCTGTTTACCATTACCATCGGTGGACAGGTGGAGCTGGATAGCCAGACCATGACCCTGTATTTTCAGACAAGAAAAAGCTCGGACTAGCCGAGCTTTTTCTTGTTATTATAATTCTACTTGCTTGTCTGCCATTTTTACAAATGGAATATAGGTTAGTGTCCCTATTGCCAAACAAACAACTGAAAGAATAATCGAACGCCAATCGAATGCTGTCGAGAAGAATCCATACAATATCGGAGGCATAACCCAAGTAACATTTTGAGTTACAGGGGCAACCAAGCCCCAAGCTGACGCAAGATAAGCAACCGCTGTCATCAAACATGGTCCTAGAAGATATGGAATAAACATAATCGGGTTCAGAACAATAGGGAGACCGTAGTTAACCGGCTCACCGATATTAAAGAGAACAGGACCAAGACCCAACTTCGCAACTTCTCTATAATGCTTGTTTTTAGATACAATAAAGATTGCCAAGACCAGTGCCAGCCCATCAAACCAGACATAAGCTCCAAACGAGCCGCTGTTCCAGAAATATGGAATGGCCTCTCCCGCTTGATAGGCTTCTAGGTTCGCAAGCATGGCTACCCCAAACAAACCCTCCATGACAGGTGCCAATACATTTCCTCCATGAAGCCCAAAGAACCAGAACAACTTGTTCAGCAGTACAATCAGAATCACTGCGAAGAAACTTTGTGATAAGCCTAGGAGAGGCACTTGTAACACCTTGTAAACCCATTCAATAAAGGTATCTTGACTCAACAAATTGAAGACATAAGTGAAAATCCCCACAGTATACATAGCTAGGAAACCAGGAATAATGGACATAAAGGGCTTGACAATACCTGGCGGAACAGAATCTGGCAATTTGATGACCCACTCTTTGTTCATGGCTTTACAGAAAACAATTGAGGCTACAAAACCAATGAAGATTGCTGTGAAATATCCTCTAGCATTAATCTGTGCACCAGATAGGACACCGCCAATGGTAACTGTTAAATCTGACCCCGATACTTCTAAGCCCGCCACTCCTTCTACGATACTTGCTAAATCAACATCTCCAAGATTTTCTAACGTAAAGGTCTTGGTAATGGAATTGCCAATCGAAATAACAAAGGATGCTAAAGCCACCAAACCTGCTGAGGTAGTATCTGTTTTGTAAATTTTAGCAATATTTACACCTAAACAAAAGATAAAGAGTAAGGAAACAATGGGGATACTTCCCTTAAACACCAACCAGTTGATATCTACCAACCACTGGAACATCTCTGTAATTTGAGGCATCCTAAACTGGTCTGGTAGGTCAACTAAAAAGGCATTGATCAGTAAAGCAATAGAACCTGTCATAATAACAGGCATGGTTCCCACAAACGAGTCCCTAAGTGCCACTAAAAACTTCTGATTTCCAATCTTGGCTGCAATTGGTGTCAGTTTTTCCTGCAATCGATCCAAACTATTTTTCATCAGTCTGTCCTTTCTTTTTTATTGTTTTCTACCATTTCCTTCCGCAGAGCAATAATTTCCTTTGCTAAGTCAACAAAGCAGATGCTGGTCATCAGATGGTCTTGACCATGAATCATCAACAAACCAGTTTTCATTTCCTGGCCTGTCGCCTCCTGACTAAGTAGTGAAGTTTGTACCTTGTGAGCTTGTAATAAAGCTTGTTCTGCTTGAGTGATTCGGGCTTGGGCTTCTACAAAATCTTTTTCTTTTGCCGCAGTTATCGCCTCAAAAGCACAGCTTTTTGCCTCCCCACCATAGGCAATCAATGACATGATAACTTCTAATTCTGTTTCCTGATACATCTTTTATCCTCCCATTAAGGATTCCGCAGTTTCTAGGACCTTATCCCCTCTCATCATTCCATAGTCTGTCATAGAAATCGCCACGACTGGAATCCCTAAAGGAGCCAGTTTTGCTTCGAATTCTGCTAACATATACCGCACTTGTGGTCCTAACATGAGAATATCTACTGTTTTATCGGCAAGAATTTCTTCTGCTTCCATGGCAGATACGGCAAAAATTTCCCGTTCTAAATCGGCTGCTGTTGCCGCTTGTTGCATTTTAGTCACCAAAAGACTAGTACTCATACCCGCTGCACAGACTAGCATAATTGTCTTTTTCACTATCGTTCTCCTTATCGTTTGATTGAACGAGCCATACGCGATACGGTATGCCGAATACCTCTAATCGCCTTGCTCAGGGCATAAATATTTTCAACCGGAGCTAGACCACCATAGCCTGCATCGCCTATATGTTGTATGTCCACTCCACACATTTTATTTTGAAGAGCAATCGTCTTAATCGTATCAGGATCCGAACTTTCCTGACTGGTTCCGATGGCACTCATTGCCAAACCTCCCTGCTGATGAACACGCTCTACAATCATCCGCATATCTGCTTCAGATAGGGAAGGAACCGTACCGACAGCTGGAATAAGAATAATATCTGCCCCAGCAGCTAAAAACTCGTCTGCCAAGTCTGGCGTCATCAAAGTTTCACCAATACCCGCTCCATGCATTTTCCCTGCAATAATAAGCCCTGAGAAAATTTGCCTTGCTTCTACCAATATCTCTCTAATGGTCTGGTTGCTGACACCTGAACCTGGATTACCTGTTAGACAGATAAAATCAAAGCCCAACTCCTCAGCCCTTTGAAGGCTTTCTACTGTTGCCTGACGCCCCTTCACGAGACCATTGTTTTTTAAGCTCTCATAACTTGCATCTACTGGTTCTAAATTGACCCCAATAGGACAGGCAACCAAGGAGCGTAAGTCTGCTACAAATGTATCTGTTACAGTTCCCATTCCACTAACAAAAGGGGAAAACACATCAACTCCATTCAGCAAGATAAGATCTGCACCAAAAGCTCTAGCAATCTCTGCATTGGTTAAGTCATCAACGAATGCTTCGCGAAACGCTACATTTTCCGATAATACTACTCTCCCTTCACTTTCCAAGATACTCTGTTTTAATTCTTTAGCAGACATCTTGACAATCTCCGAAGGATTAGCACTAATCAACCGTGTCATTTAATCTCCTCCTTTAATTACAATTTGAAATCAATTACTACTTTTATTTCCTTTTATTTGTTTTATTTGATTATATTTTATAATTTTATGAAAAGATTGTCAATACATTTGCTATTTTTTTGATAATTTTTTATAATCAATTTGCATCATGTAGTTAAGGAGTTATTTTTTATATGCACTCAAAAAATCAATTAAAACTCCGTTCAAAAATTTTAGAACAAATTTATGTCCAGGGGCCAATCTCCCGTATTGACATCGCTAAAAATACTTCCATTACACCTGCTACAACCAGCAGTATTACGGCTGACTTAATACAAGAAGGTTACATCAGGGAAATTGGCGAAGAAGAGACTTCGATTATCAAAGCGGGACGGAAAAAAATCCTTCTACGGATTGAAGAAGATAAAGCGTGCCTCATTGGCGTTGAACTCTCTGAAAAATACTTGTCTATCGTGGCAACAGATAGCAAAGGAAATCTTCTGAGGGAACAGACTGCTACCTTATCAAATAAAAAGATAAGAGAAGAAGGAAGCCAACTAATCCTCGACCTCCTTCTCCCTTTTATTGATTCCCTACCAGAAAAAGCAAAGCTAACCGCAATTGGTATGGGCTTGCCAGGGCGTTATCTTAATGATTTCCGCATCACAACAGACAATCCTCTCTGGCAACATTTTAACTTAAAAGTAGTAGCTGATGCCCTTCCCTATCCTATTTATTTTTCAAACAATGTGAATTGCATGAGTTTAGCCCAGCGCCTATTCTTCAATCAAGGAAAAGACCTTAATTTTGTCTTCTTTCATTTTGGAAGAGGCATGCATTGCTCCTACATGTACAATGGAGCTATCTATGGCAAGCATAATAGTATTATTGGAGAAATCGGCCATACTGTTGTGCAGCCAGATGGCGAACTGTGTTCCTGTGGTAAACGCGGTTGTCTCCAAACCTACGCCGGGGAAACTTGGCTTATCAGAAAAGCTCAACTTTTGTATCAAAACGCAGACCAGAGTTTATTACCAAATCTTGTTCAGGATCCAGAAGACATTCGTTTAGAAACCTTATTAACAGCTTATGAACTAGGGGATGCGGCTACTATACACCTACTCAATACCGCCTTAAAATATCTCGCACAGTCTATTTTAAACCTTAATATGCTCATTGATAGTCAGGTTATTTATCTACACAGCCCCCTCCTTCTGAATGAACAATTGGTAAACCTACTCAAACACCTTATCCACTTAGAACCAAAGGTATTAGCTACCCAAGAAACGCCCCCTGTCCACATTGTCCCGTATAGTGTTCTAACAGGCGCACGGGCCGCGACTGCCCTAGCTCTATATAAGGGATTGCTAGAAAATATTAACTGTTGCTATGCAAAAAGCTCGGATTAACCGAGCTTTTCTTTGTTTCTAATCTTACACGAACGAACTTTAGCCTGGAGGGACTGCTTGATAAAACCAGCAGGTAAATTTTCTCTCGCTTCTACCAACATCAGCGAATGATACCGCTGCAAATATTCATCGCATTCCTCACACCAATGCTGGTCTGATTCGTCCCAAAAAGCCACCATTGTGCCATTTTTACTCTGCTTTTTAGGGAACTTTTCTGACAACCGTACCCATTCTTTTTGAAAGGCAATATAGGCATCTTCATAACGGTCAAAGGCTACCTTACTAACAATATCTTCTTCCCAACCGTCTAAAAACCACCAGGGTTCAAAATCTCCATACATTCTAATAACTTGATACATAACACATACTTCCTTTTTCGTACACATTATATCGAAATCATCTGATTTAAGAAAACATTCTGCTTGTTAATTCCTTATCAAGTAATGTATGCGCTTCATTTCCGAATATCAAAAAGCACATCCCTAGAAAAGAGAGATGTGCCATCTTAATTTATTCAGTTACAGCTTCAAGCTCTGCTTCTGCTGCAAGCTCTTCTGCTACTGTGTCTTCAATGATTTCAACTTCATTGATGGCTTGTGGTTCAAGATTACGGTAGCGGGCCATACCTGTACCTGCTGGGATAATCTTACCGATAATAACGTTCTCTTTAAGACCGAGAAGGTTGTCACGTTTACCACGGATAGCAGCATCTGTAAGGACACGAGTTGTTTCCTGGAAGGATGCAGCAGACAAGAATGAGTTGGTTTCAAGGGAAGCCTTAGTGATACCCATAAGAACTGGACGAGCTGTTGCCGGAATGCCACCTGCAATAACTACTTCCGCATTGGCATCTGTAAAGTCTGTAATATCCATGAGGGTACCCATGAGAAGATCTGTGTCACCTGGATCCATGACACGAACTTTACGAAGCATTTGACGAACCATTACCTCGATGTGCTTGTCGCCGATTTCTACACCCTGGCTACGGTAAACTTTTTGAACTTCAGAAAGAAGATAAGTTTCAACCGCCAAGACATCACGGACTTCAAGCAAGCGTTTTGGTTGGATAGAACCTTCGGTAAGGGCGGCTCCACGCGCAACTTGGTCACCCACTTCAACCTTCATACGGGCTGTAAATGGTACCACGTATTCGCCTTCACCAGTTACACCTTTAACAAAGACTTTCTTGGTACGAGTAGAAGCATCTTCTTCAATAGCGATAACTTCCCCTTTGACCTCAGTGATAACCGCTTCCCCTTTCGGATTACGGGCTTCAAAGATCTCTTGGACACGAGGAAGACCCTGCGTGATATCGCTGTTTGAGGCTACACCACCCGTGTGGAAGGTACGCATTGTAAGCTGTGTACCAGGCTCACCGATAGATTGAGCTGCAATCGTACCAACTGCCTCACCCACTTCAACCGCATCACCTGTCGCCAAGTTGATACCGTAACAATGACGGCAGACACCGTGACGAGTGTTACATGTAAATACGCTACGGATGGTTACTTGTTCAACACCTGCATTGACAATTTCACGGGCAATATCTTCCGTAATCAATTGGTTTGGACCAATGATAACGGCTCCTGTTTCAGGATGTTTAACAGTTTTCTTAGTGTAACGACCTTGCAAACGCTCTTCAAGTGGCTCGATCATTTCCTTGCCATCTGTGATAGAACGAATGTCAAGACCACGGTCTGTTCCACAGTCGTCTTCACGGATAATAACGTCTTGGGCAACGTCAACCAAACGACGAGTCAAGTAACCTGAGTCGGCTGTCTTCAAGGCCGTATCCGTCATACCCTTACGGGCACCGTGAGTGGAGAAGAACATTTCCAATACCGAAAGACCTTCACGGAAGTTAGACAAGATAGGCAATTCCATGATACGTCCGTTCGGAGCTGACATCAGACCACGCATACCGGCCAACTGGGAGAAGTTGGAGATGTTACCACGGGCACCAGAGTCCATCATCATAACGATTGGGTTCTTCGGATCTTGTTTTTCAACCAAGCGTTTTTCCAATTTTTCCTTAGCGGAACGCCACTCGTCGGTAACTGCTGCGTAACGCTCATCGTCGGTAATCATACCACGACGGAATTGTTTCTTGATTTGTTCTACACGTTCGTGAGATTCTTCAATGATTTCAGCCTTGTTGTCGATAACTGGGATATCGGCAATACCCACTGTCAAACCAGCAAGTGTTGAGTGATAATAACCCAAGTCTTTCAAACGGTCAAGCAGGGCTGAGGTTTCAGTTGTACGGAAACGCTTGAAGATTTCAGCGATGATGTTACCAAGATTTTTCTTCTTGAATGGTGGGTTGATTGGCAATTCTGCAATAGCAGCCTTGATATCTGATCCTGGTTCCAAGAAGTATTTATCAGGAGTTCCTTCTGTCAAGTTAGCATTGTTTGGCTCTTGCAGGTAAGGAAGACCTTCTGGCATAATCGCGTTGAACAAGATTTTTCCAACAGTTGTCATCATGACCTTGTGTTTTTGGTTGTCTTTCCAGGGTTTATCAAGGCTATCTGTTGCGATACCAACACGGGTATGCAAGTGAACATAGCCATTGCGGTAAGCCATAACAGCCTCATCCGCATCCTTGAAGACCATACCTTCACCTTCACGACCAGCATCTTCCATGGTCAAGTAGTAGTTACCCAAAACCATATCCTGAGATGGTGTTACGACTGGTTTACCATCTTTAGGGTTAAGGATGTGTTCTGCGGCAAGCATAAGAATACGAGCTTCTGCCTGAGCTTCTTCTGACAATGGAACGTGAATCGCCATCTGGTCACCGTCAAAGTCGGCGTTGTAGGCTTCACAGACAAGCGGGTGCAAACGAAGGGCTTTACCGTCGATTAGAACTGGCTCAAAAGCCTGGATACCCAAACGGTGAAGGGTAGGTGCGCGGTTCAAAAGAACTGGGTGTTCTTTGATCACTTCTTCCAAGATATCCCAAATACGGTCATCACCACGCTCAATCAAACGTTTTGCAGCTTTTACGTTACCAGCAATATCACGGGCAACGATTTCGCGCATGACAAACGGTTTGAAGAGCTCGATAGCCATTTCACGTGGCACACCACATTGGTACATTTTAAGCGTTGGACCAACGGCGATAACGGAACGTCCTGAGAAGTCAACACGCTTACCAAGCAAGTTTTGACGGAAACGTCCTTGCTTACCTTTAAGCATGTGGCTGAGTGATTTAAGCGGACGGCTACCTGGTCCTGTGATTGGACGACCACGGCGACCGTTGTCAATCAAAGCATCCACAGCTTCTTGGAGCATCCGTTTTTCGTTTTGTACGATGATACCTGGAGCGTTAAGTTCCAAGAGACGAGCCAAACGGTTGTTACGGTTGATAACACGGCGGTAGAGTTCGTTCAAGTCAGATGCGGCAAAACGGCCACCATCCAACTGAACCATCGGACGCAAATCTGGCGGAATAACTGGAAGGATATTGAGAATCATCCACTCAGGCTTATTGCCAGATTTGTAGAATGCATCCAGTACATCCAAACGACGAACTGCTTTAATGCGTTTTTGACCAGAAGCTGTTTTCAATTCTTCTTTCAAAGCTGCGATTTCTTTTGGAAGATCGACTTGTTTCAAGAGGTCTTGGATCGCTTCTGCACCCATTTTGGCAACGAATGAACCATAACCATATTCACGCAAACGCTCACGGTATTCTCGCTCTGTCATGATTGACTTGTGCTCAAGCGGTGTATCTTTCGGATCGATCACCACATAAGCCGCGAAGTAGATAACTTCTTCAAGCGCACGTGGGCTCATATCCAAGGTCAAGCCCATACGACTTGGAATCCCTTTGAAATACCAAATATGTGAAATTGGTGCTTTCAACTCAATGTGTCCCATACGTTCACGACGTACTTTGGCACGAGTCACTTCCACACCACAGCGGTCACAAGTAATCCCTTTATAACGGATACGCTTGTATTTACCACATGAACACTCCCAGTCTTTTGTTGGACCAAAGATGACTTCGTCAAAGAGTCCATCACGTTCTGGTTTAAGTGTACGATAGTTGATTGTTTCAGGTTTTTTAACCTCACCGTAAGACCATGAACGAACCTTACTTGGTGAAGCTAACGTGATTTGCATACTTTTAAATCGATTTACGTCAACCACTAATAATCCCTTTCTTTTCTTGTGAGAGGTGGATGAATCACACCTCGAATTCTTGAATCATCTACATAAGGTAGGAGGAATAACCATTTCATTACTCTTCCATAAATCAAACGGATAAAGTCAGCCAGTCCTTGTCCTCATTATCACTAGAACAAGGACCAACTTCTTCCATCCAATTGAACTATTCTTTACCTTCTGCTTCTTCTGCTGCAAAGGCTGCGGCTGCATCCGCTGCGGCTTTTGCACGTGCTTTTTCAAGATCATCTACGTGGATGATGTCATCATCTTCACCTTCATCAAGGTCACGCAATTCTACTTCATTGTTGTCTTCATCAAGGACACGCATATCCAAACCAAGTGATTGCAATTCTTTGACAAGAACGCGGAATGATTCTGGAACACCTGGTTTTGGAATTGGTTTACCTTTGGTGATGGCTTCATAGGCTTTAAGACGGCCTGTCACATCATCTGACTTGTAGGTCAAGATTTCTTGAAGGACGTTTGAAGCACCGTAGGCTTCAAGGGCCCAAACCTCCATCTCACCGAAACGCTGACCACCAAACTGAGCCTTACCTCCGAGTGGCTGTTGGGTAACGAGTGAGTATGGTCCGACTGAGCGGGCGTGAAGCTTATCGTCAACCATGTGGTGAAGCTTGATCATGTACATGACGCCGACAGACACACGGTTGTCAAATGGCTCACCTGTACGTCCATCGTAAAGAATGGTTTTGGCATCTGAATCCATACCTGCTTCTTTAACAGTTGACCAGAGGTCTTCTGAACTTGCACCATCGAAAACTGGTGTTGCGATATGGATGCCCAAGTTGCGAGCCGCCATACCCAAGTGAAGTTCCATAACCTGACCGATGTTCATACGTGATGGCACCCCGAGTGGGTTCAACATGATGTCAACTGGTGTTCCGTCTGGAAGATATGGCATATCCTCAACAGGTACAATACGTGAAACGACACCCTTGTTACCGTGACGACCGGCCATCTTATCTCCGACCTTGATCTTACGTTTTTGAGCGATGTAAACACGAACCAACATGTTAACACCTGATTGCAATTCATCACCGTTGGCACGAGTAAAGATTTTCACATCACGAACGACACCATCGGCACCGTGAGGTACACGAAGAGATGTATCACGTACTTCACGTGACTTATCACCGAAGATCGCGTGCAAGAGGCGCTCTTCAGCAGAAAGATCTTTTTCACCTTTTGGTGTGACTTTACCAACAAGGATGTCGCCTTCTTTAACTTCGGCACCAATACGGATAATCCCCATTTCATCCAAGTTGCGAAGGGCATCTTCACCAACGTTTGGAATTTCGCGAGTGATTTCTTCAGGGCCTAACTTGGTATCGCGTGTTTCTGATTCGTATTCTTCCAAGTGAACAGATGTATAGACATCGTCTTTCACAAGGCGTTCAGACATGATAACCGCGTCCTCGAAGTTGTAACCTTCCCAGGTCATGTAGGCAACGATTGGGTTTTGACCAAGGGCCATTTCCCCACGTTCCATAGATGGACCGTCTGCGATAAAGTCGCCTTTTTCTACGATGTCACCCAATTTTACAAGGGTACGTTGGTTGTAGGCAGTACCAGAGTTTGAACGACGGAATTTAGAAATGTGGTAGACATCAAGCGAGCCATCTTCACGACGCACTTCTACCTTGTCCGCATCTGCGTAAACAACCTTACCATCGTGTTGAGCGATAATTGCCGCACCTGAGTCGTGGGCAGCCTGGTATTCCATACCAGTACCAACGTAAGGTGCTTTTGGATCAATCAATGGAACAGCCTGACGTTGCATGTTGGCACCCATGAGGGCACGGTTGGAGTCATCGTTTTCCAAGAAAGGAATACATGCTGTCGCAACGGCAACTACCTGCTTAGGAGAAACGTCCATGAAGTCTGCTGAATCTGCTGGGAACTCTTGGTTGTTACCTTGGTGACGTCCCATAACAATCTTATCAACGAAACGGTTGTTTTCATCAAGTGGTGATGTTGATTGTGCTACGATATAAGCATCTTCTTCATCGGCAGTCAACCAAACGATTTCGTTGGTAACTGTACCAGTTGCACGGTCAATCTTGCGGTATGGTGTTTGGATGAAACCATACTTGTTGAGGTGACCATAAGATGACAAGTTGTTGATCAAACCGATGTTAGGTCCCTCAGGCGTTTCAATCGGACACATACGACCATAGTGAGTGTAGTGAACGTCTCGAACCTCATAACCAGCACGGTCACGGGTCAAACCACCAGGTCCCAAGGCTGACAAACGACGCTTGTGAGATAACTCAGAAAGTGGGTTGTGTTGATCCATGAACTGTGACAACTGAGATGAACCAAAGAATTCTTTGATTGCGGCCGTAACAGGACGGATATTGATGATTTGTTGTGGCGTCAATACTTCATTGTCTTGAACAGACATACGCTCACGCAAGTTACGTTCCATACGAGTCAAACCGATACGTACTTGGTTGGCAAGCAATTCACCAACGGCACGAATACGACGGTTACCCAAGTGGTCGATATCGTCAACGCGACCAAGTCCTTCAGCCAAGTTGAGGAAGTAGCTCATCTCAGCCAAGATATCTGCTGGTGTAACAATACGCACATTTTCAGCCGGATTAGCATTACCAATCACTGTAACAACACGTTCTGGATCCTTAGGAGCTACAATCTTGAATTTCTGCAAGAGAACTGGCTCAAGAAGAACAGCATTGTCATTTGGAATATATTCTACCAAGTTGAGCTCATCGAATTGTGCTTCTACTTTTTCAAGCACATCACGGCTCAAGACAGTACCAGCTTCCAAGACGATTTCGCCTGTCTCACCGTTAATCACATGCTCAGCAAGTGTTTGATTAAGCAAGCGAGTACGAAGGTTGAGCTTTTTATTAATCTTATAACGACCAACAGGTGCCAAGTCGTAACGACGTGGATCAAAGAAACGAGCTGTCAAAAGGCTACGAGAGCTTTCAGCTGTCTTTGGTTCACCTGGACGAAGGCGCTCATAGATTTCCTTAAGCGCTTCATCCGTACGAGAATCCGCTGGGTTTTTATGAATATCTTTTTCAATGGTATTGCGAACCAATTCGCTATCACCAAAGATGTCAAAGATTTCATCATCACCTGAGAAACCAAGCGCACGAACAAGCGTTGTGAACGGAATCTTACGCGTACGGTCGATACGAGTATAGGCAATATCCTTAGAATCTGTTTCCAATTCCAACCAGGCACCACGGTTAGGGATAACCGTTGAACCATAACCTACTTTACCATTCTTATCTACCTTATCATTGAAATAGACACCTGGTGAACGCACCAACTGAGAAACGATGATACGCTCTGCACCGTTGATGATGAAAGTACCCATTTCAGTCATGATTGGAAACTCACCAAAGAAGACTTCCTGAGTCTTGATTTCGCCTGTTTCCTTATTGACAAGACGGAAAGTCACATAGATTGGAGCAGAATAGTTGGCATCGTGTGCACGCGCCTCTTCCAAGGTATACTTAGGTTGCTTCAGCTCATAACCAACAAATTCCAATTCCATGGTATCTGTAAAGTTTGAAACTGGAAGCACATCTTCAAAGACTTCTTTCAAACCATAGTCAAGAAAATCTTTAAATGAATCCGTTTGGATTTCAATCAAATTTGGTAAATCAAGAACTTCCTTGATTCTTGAAAAACTACGACGAGTACGGTGCTTACCGTACTGAACTTCATGTCCTGCCAAAAGTTTTCTCCTTTGTATTAAGATACTAAGCCGTAAGCAACTCAAAGAAAAATAGGAAACACGACGACGGAGGCAAGCCTCCGAGGAAGTGTTTATCTTTTTTCACAGAGTTGTAGGCGAGTTCAATTAAAAGATACGAGACCGTGAAAACCAAAGTGAAAATAAGCGGTAAGTCCAAAATCTTTGATTTTGTTGACGCACCCTCGTCAGAACGACTAGGACTTTCTTGACAAATCGTCGAAGAAAGGCCAGACGTTTACGACGTTGGGAGTAACAAACCAAAGTAAATATTTCATACACTTTTTCACACAGGTTTTAGGTCGAGTTCAATTAAAAGATACGAGGACGTAAAATTCGAGAGAAAAATAAGCGGTAAGTCCGAAATCTTTGATTTCGTTGACGCACCCTCGTCAGAACGACTAGGGCTTTCTAGACAGAATGTCGAAGAAAGACCAGACGTTTACGACGTTATGAGCAGTTAGCGAAACAAAAATTCATTAACAAAGCTTTTTTCCGACGAATTTAGTCCGAGTTCAATTAAAGATACTAAGCCGTAAACAACTCAAAGAAAAATAAGCGGTAAGTCCAAAATCTTTGATTTTGTTGACGCACCCTCGTCAGAACGACTAGGACTTTCTAGACCAATAGTCGAAGAAAGTTCAGTCGTTTACGACGCCACGAAGTAAACAAAAACAAAGCTCTACAAACCTTTTCTTTTTTTCACAGAGTTGTAGGCAAGTTCAATTAAAAGATACGAGGGCGTTTAACACTCCAAAAGAAAATAAGCGGTAAGTCCGAAATCTTTGATTTCGTTGACGCACCCTCGTCAGAACGACTAGGACTTTCTAGACCAATAGTCGAAGAAAGTTCAGTCGTTTACGACGCCACGAAGTAAACAAAAACAAAGCTCTACAAACCTTTTCTTTTTTTCACAGAGTTGTAGGCGAGTTCAATTAAAAGATACGAGGGCGTATAGTACTCCAAAAGAAAATAGGACATCGACAAAGCAATCAAAAGATTGCAAGGAGATGTATCTTTTTCTACAGGAGTGTAGCCCGAGTTCAATTATATACAGCCATGTGATGACCAAAATTTATCCTTTTTCTGAATTTTTAGAATCTTTAAGAATAGGTAACAATTCTCAAAAAAAATTCCTCATAGACACAAAAAGAGCAGCTAAATCTTCCTTTGAAAAAGTTTGATTTAACTGCTGTAAGCCTTGTTTGGACAATATTTCAAACAAGACACACGACAAATAATTTATACTATTATAGCACAAGTACTAGGAAAAATCAAGGTGAATCATTATTCGCTTGCTCACTAGTTGCTGTTTGCGTTTCTGATGACTGGTTCGTGTTATTAGCTGAAGAACTCGTTCTACTCCGAGTCGAACTGCTTCGTTGGGTTGAGCTACTTGATGTTGGCGTTTGGGAACCGATAATTGTATTCCAAGCCTGTGCTCGGTCACTATCTGTCCCCCCAACCATGAAGTTATAACTTGTTACTGGTGCACCATTTTTAGCCCAATAACTAGTTGTCATCGCACCACCAACTGTTACTTGACGCCCATTTACCTGTGTCGTCCCTGCACGTTGACCTGTAGAAGCAACGACACTAGAAGCAATAACACTACTGTCTAATTCAAATTTTCCTGCGAACATATCCGCATTAACATTGTAAAGCGCATCAACCATATGGGCCACATATTGTGAATTATTGTGGTAGCCTGTCCAGACATACATTTCTGAGTTATCATCATTCCCAGCCCAGGTACCTAAAGTTACTCTAGGGGTTGATAGCATGAGCCACACGTCATTGACTTCATTACTTGTTCCCGTCTTACCGACGAAATCAGATGATGCTGCCTGTGGGTTTAAACCACTCAATCGACTCTTGAACGTCGTAGTATAACCAGAGTTGACAACCTGTCTCAAAAGCTGGTTCATAATACTTGCAGTTGCTTTAGAATAGACCTGAACCGGAGCCGCTTCATGCTGATACACTACTGTTCCATCAGAAGCAGTAATGCTTTCAACAATGTAATGTTTGTTATAAACGCCACCATTTGCCAAAGTTTGATAGGCATTGGTATTTGTCAATACTGAAATTTCAACACCACCGCCCAACGGTACACTTTCAATATCGTACATAGGAATATGATAATTCATTTTATCCATGTACGCTTTGGCATCTACACCTGCATTTCTCATCATCTTATAGGTCCAAAAAGCAGGAATGTTAACAGAACGGTCAATAGCCGTCTGTAAGTTCATCATACCAGTACCACGTCCTGAACCATACATAATCGGTTGTCCACTTGAGAAGTTCGTTGGATAATCGGAAAGGATGCTGGCAGAACCTATCAAACCTTGATCAATCGCAATACCGTAAGCTAACAGAGGCTTGATGGTTGACGCTGGCGAACGAAGGGTATCAAAGGCATGGTTATTTTGGTTGGTTGCATAATCGCGACCACCCACAAATCCTAAAATGGCTCCTGTGGCATTATCAATTAAGACACTACCTGTCTCGACATATTCGTTTCCATCATCCAAAACAGAGCCATAATTTGCCACAACAGACTGCATCGCCGCATAGATTCCTTGATCAACGGTACTCTTGATCGTATAGCCGCCTTGACTCAATTCTTGCTTAGCCAATTCTTCATAGGAAGCCTTGGTTTCATCGTTTTTCAAGTCATTTTCAGAAACCTTATCGCGTTTTACCAGATAATCAAACATAACCTCTTGCGCTTCTTCCATGACCTCGTAGTAGAGATAATCTTTCGTATCCGCCATTACAGGAGCTGGAGCAATAAAATCTTGTTTAATATCGTAAGCTTTGTAGGTTTCGTATTCTTCCTTGGTCAAGAATGACGCCCGATACATATTAAAGAGAACATCTTGATAGCGTTCAATACCGTAAACCATATCTTCATCTGATTTACGTGTTCCATCTGATGCATAGGGAGAATAAACAATCGGACTTTGAGGTAATCCTGCAATAAAAGCAGCCTGCGGAACAGTCAAGTCTTTCGCTGGTTTACCAAAAATTCCCTGAGCCGCAGCTTCTACCCCTGCAATATTTCGTCCCTGATTATTTCGACCAAATGGAGAAACATTTAAGTAAATGGTCAAAATCTCTTCCTTGGTCATATTCCGCTCTAATGCCAAAGCCGAAACAATCTCATTAGCCTTACGCGTAAAGGTTGGAGCATCTCCGACAAGTTGCTGTTTTATCAATTGCTGCGTCAAGGTTGAACCACCGCTAGATGAACCTAGACCAACTGATCCCAGTGCCGCACGCAAAACGGCCTTAGGCACAACCCCATTGTGGGTTTCAAATGTTTCATCCTCTGTCGCAATTACAGCCTGTTTTAGATAATTCGAGACCTCTTCCGAAGTAATAGGTACACGAAGCAGATCTGAATTAACTTCCGACACCAAGCTACCATCCGAATAGGTAACGGTGGAAATCCGACTAACTTCTGAAACCTTCGCTACCAGTTCCTCTGTTTTGGGAATCTTAACGTCATCAAAAAGACTAACCACGAAACCAATTCCTATGCCCGCACCAAAAAGACCGAATAGGAACACCAAGACAGCTACTGAATTGAATAATAATTTCAGCGTCCGAAGGAAAACTCCTACTACATCCCCTAGGCCTAGGGCACTGATTTTCTTTTTAAAATCTTGCTTATCTGATTTAGTCGCCATATTAACTCCTTATCGTTCCATTATACCAAATTTTGTTTATTTTCCGCAATTTCGTGGTATAATAGGGAGGAATTTTTTAAAATGAAGTTCGGTCCAAAAATCATATAAAATGATTTATGGTCCTGTATATTAAACCTAAAGGAGACAGCCCACATGAACATTTTTGAAGAACTAAAAGCTCGTGGCTTGGTCTTTCAAACGACAGACGAAGAAGCCTTGGTAAAAGCATTGACAGAAGGACAGGTTTCTTATTACACAGGATACGATCCAACAGCAGATAGTTTACACTTGGGGCACTTGGTTGCTATCTTAACCAGCCGTCGCTTACAGTTAGCTGGTCACAAGCCTTACGCCCTAGTTGGTGGTGCAACTGGTCTGATTGGCGACCCTTCCTTCAAGGATGCGGAGCGCAGCTTGCAAACCAAAGACACCGTGGACGGCTGGGTAACAAAAATCCAAGGTCAACTCTCTCGCTTCTTGGATTTTGAAAATGGTGACAACAAGGCCGAAATGGTCAACAACTACGACTGGTTCTCAGACATCAGCTTTATCGACTTCCTTCGTGATGTTGGTAAATACTACACGGTCAACTACATGATGAGCAAAGACTCTGTGAAAAAACGGATTGAAACAGGGATTTCCTACACCGAGTTTGCCTACCAAATCATGCAGGGCTATGACTTCTACGAGCTTAATGACAAGCACAATGTGACCCTACAAATCGGTGGTTCTGACCAGTGGGGCAATATGACTGCAGGTACCGAGTTGCTTCGCCGCAAGGCTGACAAGTCTGGTCACGTGATGACTGTTCCCCTCATCACTGACTCAACAGGTAAGAAATTTGGTAAGTCTGAAGGCAACGCCGTTTGGTTGGATGCCGACAAGACTTCTCCGTATGAAATGTACCAATTCTGGCTCAATGTCATGGACGACGATGCCGTTCGTTTCTTGAAGATCTTTACTTTCTTGTCATTAGATGAGATCGCTGAAATCGAGAAACAATTTGACGCTGCCCGTCATGAACGCCTGGCTCAGAAGATTTTGGCTAGGGAAGTCGTGACATTGGTCCACGGTGAAGAAGCCTATAACCAAGCCCTTAACATCACCGAGCAATTGTTCGCAGGCAATATCAAAAACCTATCCGCAAAAGAGCTCAAGCAGGGTCTCAGCAACGTGCCAAACTACGCTGTACAGGCTGAAGACAACCTTAACATCGTGGAACTTCTAGTTACCTCTGGTATTGTCAACTCAAAACGCCAAGCTCGTGAAGATGTGCAAAATGGTGCCATTTATGTCAACGGTGAGCGTGTGCAGGACTTGGATTATACTCTTTCTGACAGCGACAAGATTGACGGCGAGTTGACCGTTATCCGTCGTGGGAAGAAGAAGTATTCTGTTTTGACTTATTAAGCGATGAAAAATACCAAGCAAAATCCTAAAAATCAAGAATTTTTGAACGACTACTTTGAACAAATGGCTCAGGAAGCCAGTCTTTTGCATCCTGAGTTAGAGCATTTGTCTGCCGATGAACGTCAAGCATTTTTGGACCAACTCTATCGCGAGGATGAGACACGTCGTGCCAAGCGCCTGAAGGAGCATCTTGAGGTGTTCTCCGATGCAGTGATTGGGGTCATCATCACCATGATGTTGCTGGAAATTCCTTTACCGAGCGACACTGTTGATACACATCACTTTTTCACTGGCATCCTCATCTTCTTTGTATCCTTTTTCATCGTGGCGGATTTTTGGTATGACAACCACAAGATTCTGGGGCAGATTGAGCACGCAACCAGCAAAATCTTGATTGTTCAATTCAACTTTATGGCAACGCTGGCCCTCATTCCCCTCTTTACTCGGTGGATGATGGAAGGCATAACCACCACGGCTGTTGTTGGTTATGGGGTCGTGACCATTGCAGTCAATCTCTGTCAATCCATTTTGAATTACTTTGTCCTACAAGAAAAGTTTGCCGGAACAACATATACAAAGCGATTTGTTTCCATGGCACACTTACGGCAATTGGTGACCGTCGCCCTTTTCAACATCGTCGTTATCCTATTTGCTTACTTTAATCCGACACTTGCCTTTTATTTCTACATTTTGCGACCAATCGTATCTTTCCTAGGAGCAGCCTTCTTCGAAAAGAAACGACAGGAGCGGAAAGAAAAAATGGCAGTTAGAGTAAATCACATATAATTTCCAAGGAAATCCACCGTGATTTCCTTTTCTGCTAACCTAGGAGAAAAGATATGGCCTGTATTTTTTGCCACCAACTCAAAGAAGAAGATATTCTCTACCAGACGGAACATTTCAAGGTCGTCTGGGATATTGACCCTGTCCAAACGGGGCATCTACTGATTATCAGCAAGGAACACTATGACACGCTCAGCCAAATCCCTTCTGCTGTTCGCTATGAGCTATCGGACTTGGAAGTCTTTTTGACTGATAAACTCTGTCAAGCATTGATAATTGACGGTGTGACCATAGCTTGCAACGATCGCTTGTTTGATGCTGGCACCCATTTCCATGTCCACCTGATTCCACGCTTTCAATCAGACGGCTTCTGGGACCAAATTTCACTTGCACAAGTGCAGCTGGACCTGACTCATTTTCTCAAAGCATTATAAAAAGCAGCCCGACGGCTGCTTTTTTCTTTATACCAACTCTTCTACTTCATAGACCGTATCTTCCAAGGCCTCTTGATAACCTTCCAAATCATAGGCTACAGAGGTTTCCACCTCCGCCAACTGCTGATCCAGCTGGATGTGCACCTCTTCCACCCCATCCAAGTCCAAGAGGCGATTGGTCACATGCTTGACACAGTTTTGGCACGATAAGTTTTTCAATTTCAAAGTTTGCTTCATGTTCTTTCTCCTTTTTATACTCAATTAAAATCAGATTCAGACTAGGCGACGCAGATGCAGATAGAACTGAAGTTCATCAAATCAAGTCAACAACGTCTGAGGTTGATTTTCGAAGAGTATGATGATGCCCACAGGTACATTGCCCCGCCAAGCACTGACAGACCACATGCTCAGGTGCTGATTCTTGCAACTGACGAATTTTTATCGCCAACTTTTCTAAAGTCTTTTTGGAAAAAATCCCTGTGTCTAGCAGTTTTTCAACCAGTTGCCCCTGTTTTGTGGAACATATGGTAGCTAGTAAGAGCTCCACCTGCCCCTGCAAATGTTCCTCTTCACTAATCAGCGGATAATAGTGGTATTTGCTAGTTTCTTTAGCCATTCTCAAATAGTTTTTCTTCCGCAACCGCCCCAAGAGTGTCTTAATGGTCGTCGCCTGCCAATCAAAGCCTTCCTGCAAGGCCTGAATAATTTCCTGAGAAGTCGCACCAGGATGGGCCCACAGGACCCGCATGACCTGCCACTCCGCAGCAGAAATTGTCTGCTCCACACATTCACCTCCCAACAATAATTTTCTAATTTTAGTTTACATTTGTAGTCAAAAATTGTCAAGAAGAAAGACTGAACACCTTGCCCAGTCTTCTCATTATTCTTAGTGAGCCAGCATCTCCTGACCAATTTCCAAACCAGTCAAACCAACAGGGTAGTATGTCGGCCAGTTTTCCAACTCTTCCAAGAGTTTTTCTTGGCTCTCTCCACCAAAATAGATATGGAAGTGACCTGTTTTAACAGGGGCGATATTGTGGTCGCTGAATTGCACGT
Organism: Streptococcus suis; assembly: GCF_046032515.1. Taxonomy (GTDB): domain Bacteria; phylum Bacillota; class Bacilli; order Lactobacillales; family Streptococcaceae; genus Streptococcus; species Streptococcus suis_AL. The sequence continues at coordinate 85,181 of NZ_JARQPJ010000006.1, forward strand.
ACTTATAGTCACCTGCGTTTGCATCTGTTGCTTCAAACAAGAAACGAACACCACGATTTCCTTTTTTGTAGGTCAAAATCTTATAACCCACATACTTATACGTGAATTTTTCTTTCTTATCTCCCACTACAAATTCCATGGTATTATCTGTAATGTTAATTTGATCAACATCTGTTTTGTAGCCAGTATCGTAATAAACCTTGTACTCTTCAGCTGTCATACCACCTTTGATCTTAGCCTTGTAATCCCAGACCTGATCTAGTGTACCATCAAGCAAGTATGGATAAACAGATTGCCACTCACCTACATAATCTGAAAGAGTACGATCTTTTACGGCACTATCTTCAAAATAACCATTATAAACAGTTTGCGCAGTCTCAGCACCCTCTTCTGGCAAAATTTCAGAACCTTCTTGGGAAGTTGTTTTTTCAAGGGCAGTCAGATTATCTTCCATAACAGAAATATAATCCTTACCATTTTTCATATCCTCATCCGTCAAACTTTCAAGAGGATTAAGAACATCCAACTGAACCCCAGTCTCTTTAGCAAGTGTTTCTGCAACAGATTTTGACGCATTTTCTTCAAAATAGATATACTTAATACCATATTTATTGATATACTCTGTCAATTCCGCTAGACGTGATGGAGTCGGATCCTCATCTGCAGCAACACCTGTAATAGAAACTTGTTTCAAACCATAGTCCAAAGCCAAATATGCAAATGCAGTATGTTGTGTAACAAAGTATTTCTGTTTCGCAGCAGATAATGTTTCAGAATACTTCATATCTAAAGCATCTAATTTCTCAATATAGGCTGCCGCATTTGTTTCAAAAGCATCTTTCTTTTCTGGGTATTTAGCTACCAAACTATCACGAATATTTTCTACAAGTGTGATGGCACGCTCAGGAGACAACCATACATGCGGATCATAAGCATGACTATGCCCCTCCTCACTATGGTCGTGATCTTCATGTTCCTCCTCACCGCCAGGCAAAAGCAACATCCCCTCCGTCGCACTAATCACATTAACCTTTGTTGTATCAAGTGATTTTTCAACATCATGAACCCATGTTTCCATATTTTCATTTTCATAAACAAAAGCATCTGCCTCTTGGATACGAGCAATATCTTTAGCTGACGGCTCATAACCATGAACCTCTGTCCCAGCCTTAACCAACAGATCAACATTTGCCTCATCACCTGCCACCTGCTTGGTGAACTCATAAACAGGATAAAAGGTCGTTACAATATTCAACTTCCCATCTTCAGAAGCTGTGCTATTGCCACAAGCCCCCAAAAGCAAAGCTGAGACAGACAAGAATAATAAACCAACTTTTTTCATCTTAACTCCTTATTTTTTAAATTTTTGAACAACATTCACCAGTAAGAAAATACTAATGAAAATCAAGGTAATACTTGCACTCGCTGGGGTTTCTGCATAGTAAGAAGTCAGCAACCCCATGACCATTCCAAAAAAACCAATTCCCATCCCCGTAAAGATAACAGCTTTAAAACTCTTACCAAGTCGCAATGCAATAGAAGCAGGCAAAACCATAATTGTTGAAACCAGCAAAGCACCTGCCGCAGGAATCATTAAGGCAATGGCAACACCAGTCACCACATTGAAGGCAATGGACATAGCTCGCACAGGTAACCCATCTACAAATGCCGTATCCTCATCAAAAGTAAGAATATACATCGGACGTAAAAACAACAATGTCAGCACGATGACAATCACAGCAATCGTAAACAAAGCAATTACCTGCTCCTGACTAATGGTCACTATCGAACCAAACAGATATTGTTCCAAGCTAAGCCCTGATTTCCCACCAGATTTATTCATGACAATGAGCGAAATAGCCAAACCAGTCGACATGAGGATAGCCGTCCCAATTTCCATAAAGTTTTTGTAAATTGTCCGCAAATACTCTAAAAATACAGCTGCCACAATAACGACAAGAACAGTCGAAAGTGTTGGTGAAATCCCCAATACCAAACCAAATGCAACCCCCGCCAACGAAACATGACTAAGAGTATCCGACATCAAACTCTGCCGTCTAAGTATCAAAAAGACCCCCAAAATGGGCGAGAACAGACTCATCGCAATAATCGCCAGAAAAGCACGCTGCATAAAGTCATAATGAAATACAGATAGATCAAACATGGGCAACCTCCTCATCCGCTTCATGAACATTGAAACAACGCCAAGGAGACTGCTGATCACGAACCAAGTGAATGTTTCGATCAGCATACTTATTCAGCTCATCAGGATCATGAGTTATCATCAAAACCGACTTTCCATGCTTCTTAGCCGAATGGTGCATGAGCTGGTAAAAAGCATCCTTGGTCCCTGCATCCATCCCTGTTGTCGGTTCATCCAGAATAAAAATATCTGGATCAGAGGCAAACATACGCGCAATGACCGCACGCTGCTTCTGCCCACCACTCAAAGCACCTAAGCGCTTATCCCGATGTTCCCACATTCCAACTGATTCCAAACTAATCCGAACATGTTCCTCATCATGGGCTGTCAAACGACGAAACCAACCTTGCCGAGGATAACGCCCTGATTTTACAAATTCGTAAACCGTGCTCGGAAAACCAGCATTAAAACTTGCAATTTGCTGAGGTAAATAGGCCATTCTCAACTTCTTCCCCTTTATACTCTTCTCAGCAATAGAAACCTTCCCTTGTTTGGGCTTCAATATCCCCAAAGTCGCCTTAATGAGGGTTGTCTTGGCTGCGCCATTCTCACCAGTCAAAGTCACAAATTCCCCACTATCAAGATAATAATGAATATGTTCTAAAACCGGTTCTTTGTCGTAGTAAAACGACAAGTCTTCCACAGTAATATATCTCATTTATTTTCTAATCTTCTCCACTAACTCACTTAAGAATCGAGCAATTGACTCCTGCTCTTCAAGACTATAATGTTCCAAAAGCTCTTCATAAGCTTCCAAGGTATGCGCGTGATGATGAGCATGCTCTGCAGCAATAGGCTTAGCAGCCTCAGTCAAACTAAAGCGAACAATACGAGCATCCTTATCATCTCTAACCGCCACCAATAACCCCTGAGCAACTAATGACTTTGTAGCCTTCGTGATCGCAGCCTGACTAACATTCAACTCCTTAGCAATCTCAGTATTAGTATATGCAGCCTTTTCAATAAGCATCAAAATATGCTCCTGCGTATTCGTCAACTTCACCGTGCTTTGACAAGAACCAACCAAAATCTCCAATTGATTCTCCGAACTCAAAACAATCTCGTGCAGGTACTTCTCAATTTCTAATGCAATACGATTCATAGGCATCCCCTTAACCTTTTAATTAACTTGTTAAGTATACCACATAGAAAACAAAAAAACAAGGAAAATTTACTGAAAAAAAGTATATCTATCCATAGCAACTCGTAAGCCTTCTTAATAAAAAAGAAACACCAATTCCTTCATTTCAAACTATTCTTACTATCTGTTAACAGCAGATTCCGCCTCTGTTGTAACATCCCTATACTCGAGATTAGTCAAGCTTGCATAGACATCATCGATACTATCACGATAAAAATGATCCGACTGAGCAGATAGCTTAACCATTTTATCTTTATCTAGTTTACTCGGTGCTTCTAGTGTAACAATACCATCCTTGTCAATAATCAATTTAGAGAAATTGTAAACATAGAAATCTGTTGAAGTTTTGACAAAAGAATCTTCTTTTGCATTAACATACTCATAAACAATAGCTAAATCCCCATAATAACTATTCTTCCACCCTTTAGTCTCTTGATAGTCATGACGATAAAAAATATGATGACGCTTCAAACTATACTGACTGGTAAGTTTTTTCTCTGCAAAATCTTTTTCAGCCTGCTCTTGGGCAATGGCAAGCAAGTCAGCTAGATTTTTAATTTCGCTAACAGTATCAGGAATTTTATCCAAACCAGAAACCTCAAGACTAATTTCCTTATCATCTGTCAATACATAGCCTGTATTCATGGCTAATTCTACTTTCTCTACCGAAAAAGCAATCATATCTCCATTCGAAATTGGTGTACTATTGCTTGCGGAAGGTTTCAATATATCATCACCATTCTCCCCAATAGGATAGAGAATAGTACTGTCAATACTGATTTCTGGATAATCTACCTGACCACTAATGCCAGTATAAGTAACTGCCAGCTTTTTTACCAGATCCTGAGAACTAATTTCTGTTTTTTCTATAATCCCCTATACATCGTAGGTATAGGTTTCAGATTTTATCTTACTAGCCACAGCCAATTCCTTATCCACATCAACTGTCACTTTCACCTTATCTCCATTGCTCAATGCCTCAGAGCCATCTACTGAAACAGACACCCCATCATGGACAGCATCTTGTTCCTCATCTGTTGCATCCTTCCCATAAAGTTCGGCAATCAGCTCCTCCCTATCAAGAGATACGGTTGCAGTTCCATAACCATCGTACCCCTTAAAAGAAACCGATAGATATTCTTTCGTTCCCATCTGACAAGCCGTTAACACCAAAACTGACAAGGCTACAAAACCTAATCTTAATAATTTCTTTTTCATCTTTCTCCTACAAACCAGGACTTCTCCAGTTCATTTGAATCAGCGAATAGTTGCATGGACGCCGTAACGCTCCATGTTAGCTAATTTTTCATTAGCTCGCGCATTCTGGATAGCTGCCCTTGCCGCGGCATATTCCAAATGAGCCTGCCCTTTACGAAGTCGCTCTGCCTGATCACGCAGTTGTGAAATTTGAGCATTACTCCGCGCCAATTGTTCTGCCATTCTTTCCTATCCTCTTCTCCGTTTTTTTGCATAACCTAGTCCAAGACCAGCAAGGACCGTGTAGCCTAACAATACCAAAAGGCTTTCTTGTGAGCCCGTTTGTGGCAGCTGTCTATACTTTTCAACTCTGCTATAAGTGATTGGCTGCAGCTTAGTACCTACAGTTTGGTTGCCATCAAAGTAGCCCGCAATCTTACCAACTTTATCTGTGATAGCAATCGGTTGACCGCCTGTATCATTGATAGCTTGTCGCTGAGACACAATCTGTGCTTGGGTATAAGCCTCCTTCACAGCCTCATATTGAGCTTTAGTCTTCGTTGCTACGTCAGCATTGAGGTTATCAACAGCTTGATTCGCATTACTTTCAGCTTCTGAGATAGCTGTTTTGGTATCTTCTACAGCTTCTTCAGCTTTTGCAATGTTCTTCAGCTTTACTTGCTTCGGCGTCTGCTACAGCGCCTGTAGCTGTGTCAACAGCTTCTGCAGTCGCTTCTTCTGCAATAGTAGCATCAGCCACCACAGTAGTTTGGTCAGTCACAGCCTGGTCAGCAGAAGTCTTAATAGTAGCCGCCTGATCAACCGTTGCTTCAGTATTATCAACATACTAAAGTAGAAGTACTATAGCAAATCTAACAGTACTACAATGTCAGAAATATTGGCTCTATAATTTCTGTAGTGGGTAAAACCACCGTGGAGATTATGGAGCCTTTTTAAGTATATACAAAAAGTCCCATATGACCTATAATGAAAAGCAACCAAACTCACATTAGAAAGACTCATATGGAACAACTCTTTCTCCGAGGAACTACGACAGCACTATGAACTCTATCAATTGCTCTTATTCCATTTCCAAGAGAAGAACTCAGACCATTTCTTTGACCTCATCGAACAGGAAATAGCCACTGTTAATCCTATTTTCCAGACGGTATTTAAGACATTTCTAAAGGATAAAGACAAGGTTTTGAATGCCCTAGAATTGCCTTATTCCAACGCCAAACTGGAAGCTACCAATAATCTCATCAAAGTCATTAAGAGAAATGCCTTTGGTTTCAGGAACTTTGAAAACTTTAAAAAGCGAATTTTGATTGCTTTGAACATAAAGAAAGAGAGAACGAAGTTCGTCCTCTCTAGGTGTTAGCTTTTCATCTACCCACTACAGTTGACAAAGAGCCGAAATATTCTGAGCCTAAAACCACCCTACCCGCCAGACAAAGCAAAAAAGAAACGCTGATAAATCAACGTTTCTTCATAAACTATACCGGCGGCCGGGGTCGAACCGGCACGTCCTTGCGGACACTGGATTTTGAGTCCAGCGCGTCTGCCAATTCCGCCACGCCGGCATATAGTTGAACTGGGGTAGCTGGATTCGAACCAACGCATGAGGGAGTCAAAGTCCCTTGCCTTACCGCTTGGCGATACCCCAATATTAAAATAGGCGAGTGAGGGGAATCGAACCCCCGAATGTCAGAGCCACAATCTGATGTGTTAACCACTTCACCACACCCGCCATATAACACGGGCAGTAGGAATTGAACCCACACTGAAGGTTTTGGAGACCTTAGTTCTACCTTTAAACTATGCCCGTAAAGGTATGGAGAGAGAGGGATTCGAACCCCCGAACCCGAAGGAGCGGATTTACAGTCCGCCGCGTTTAGCCTCTTCGCTATCTCTCCGAAATATAATATTAAATTAATGGCGCGAGACGGAATCGAACCGCCGACACATGGAGCTTCAATCCATTGCTCTACCAACTGAGCTACC
>NZ_JARQPJ010000007.1:0-46290 GCF_046032515.1 Streptococcus suis
GCTCTTTCTAGATACTTTTCATTTTTTAATCAGTTCGATTGTTTTTACTTGACAAAGGGCTTTACATATCAGTCATTGGTTCGCAATAAATAATTTAAAGTGACGTTGTCATATTATGACAATTTTCGAGATTTTTTCTCAAAGTGATATAAGAGTTGTTTTACAAATAAAAGTAAACATTGGTGATATCTTTTCAAGATTGCCTGCTCTAGTAGCTCTAATAACAATAGTACCAGTGATTTTTTTCTTTTATTTCTACAGTCAAAAACGTGATGTTCGAAAAATAATTGATAAAGAAAATAGCCAATATTTTGAAGAGTATACGAACAATTATTAATTTGGCTTGATCGTCACATTTATGAAATATCTGAGAATTTTGATTATGTAATTAATTGTCAAGACTCAATTGTTGAGACATTTTTGAAAAAGGAAGTCCCAAACTATATATCGTTAGCTGGTAAACAATATTACATACACGGAAGGGGTGAGAGATTTAGATTTGTTGAGATAGCTGATTTGACTAAGTTACGGGAAATTATCACTGAATTATCTAGTGATAGATTAATGAAATTTACACGAATATTCTCGGCTAAACAATTTGATATCTGGTCTCTTTATTGTGGGGATTTTCATTCATTGGATGAAGGAGAGAAAATAGAAAAGTCTTTCTATACTAAAAAAGGGATGACTTCTAAATTGGATAATCGCCACACTTATTCGTATAACTTTACTCAAGATCAAATTGATAAGGAGGAAAGAGGAGTTTTCTCTATTATCTTGGTCTATTTATGATAACTTAGAGTTGCTGTACAGGTTTAAGAGAGCAAGTGATTCATTGAGAAAATATCTTTATTCTTCAAGGACGGAGAGATTGATCCTAAAAGCACTAAATAAAGATAAATAATTTCGTTCCAAAGTATGATTCTAAATTTGACCAACCTTATTTCGTTTGATAGTATAGGTAGACACTGACAACCCACATCGAGTGTGTTGGACTGCTCGTAAAAGCCTAGAAACCTTTGAACGAAAGGGATTCCATAGAGAATTACTCATTTTCTCTAACTAGATAAAATGTAACCTCTGTTATTCTTGTATAACTACTTTACAAGTTTTGAAAAATTGGTATTATCTGCATCATTTATATATTTGTATGTTTATGTTCGAGAAAATCTATACGCATAGTTAAGAAAGAAAAGAGCCGCGAAAGCGACTCTTTTTGGTTTTAAATGATTATCTAACAAATTCGTTGATTTCTTTTTCGATATTGGCGATTTTTTCTTCCGCTTCAGCAAGTGTTTCACCGACTGTTGCGATGTAGAATTTGATTTTTGGTTCTGTTCCTGACGGACGAACTGCAAACCAAGAATCATCTGCCAAGGTGTATTTCAAGACATCTGATGGAGGAGTAGTGAGCTTTTCAACGTTTCCATCTTTGTCTGTCTTAGTTTGAAGGGCAAAGTCTTCAAAGACTGCGATATCAGTAGCGTTGAATTGTGCTGGTGAGTTATCACGGAATTTAGCCATGATTGCCTTGATTTGCTCTGCACCGTCTTTACCAGAAAGGGTAACAGAGATTGTTTTCTCAGCAAAGTAGCCATATTCTTTGAAGATTTCATCGATACCATCGGCCAAGGTCATACCACGTGAACGGTAGTAGGCAGCAATTTCAGCAACCATAAGCACAGCCTGGATAGCATCCTTGTCACGCACGAATGGTTTGATGAGATAACCAAAGCTTTCTTCAAAACCAAACATGTAAGTATGGTTGTGTTTTTCTTCGAACTCTTGGATTTTCTCAGCGATGAATTTGAAACCAGTCAAGACGTTGAACATGGTAGCACCGTAGCTTTCAGCAATCTTAGTTACCAACTCAGTTGAAACGATTGACTTAGCAAGGGCAGCATTTGCAGGAAGTGTGCCTGCTTGCTTGTGGGCTTCAAGGATGTACTTAGCAATGATAGCGCCGATTTGGTTACCAGAAAGGTTCCAGTATGAACCGTCAGCTTGACGAACTTCAACACCAACACGGTCAGCGTCAGGGTCAGTTGCAAGAAGGACATCTGCACCGACTTCACGGCCCAATTCTTCCGCAAGGGCAAAAGCAGCTTGGCTTTCTGGGTTTGGTGAAGCGACAGTAGAGAAGTCAGGGTCAGCAGTAGCTTGTGCTTCCACAACTTGAACAGATTCAAAACCAGCTTGTGCAAGGGCACGACGAGCCAACATTTCACCCGTACCATGAAGCGGAGTGTAGACAATCTTCATGTCTTTACCGTATTCAGCAATCAATTCAGGGTTGATGCTGAGGTCTTTTAGTTCTTCAAGATATTTAACGTCAGTTTCTTCGCCAAGAACTGTAATCAAGCCATTTTCCTTGCTGGCTTCAAGGTCAGCCAATTCAACTGCAAATGGATTGTCGATGGCACGGATGAAATTGGTCAATGCATCTGCATCAGCTGGTGGCATTTGTCCGCCGTCTTCACCGTAAACCTTGTAGCCGTTAAATTCTTTCGGGTTGTGGCTGGCAGTCACCATGATACCTGCGATGGCATTGTAATGACGAACAGCAAATGACAACTCAGGAGTTGGACGAAGGCTTTCAAATACATAAGATTTGATACCATGCGCTGCCAAAACTTGAGCTGATTCAAAGGCAAATTCTGGAGAGAAGTGCCGTGAGTCGTAAGCGATGGCAACACCACGTTTTTTAGCTTCTTCACCTTTTGATTCTACCAATTTTGCCAAACCTTCTGTGGCTTGACGAACGACGAATACGTTGATACGGTTAGTACCAGCACCAATATAACCACGCATACCCGCTGTACCAAATTCAAGGTTTGTATAGAAGGCATCTTCTTTGGTTTTTTCATCCATTGCGACTAATTCTTCACGCAAGTAATCTGGAAGGTCCGCAAAGTCGAGCCATGTCTGATAGTTTTCTTGATAAGTCATCGCATATCTCCTTAAAATTTTTCTATTAAACGCTTTCATTATACCATTTTCAAAAAAAAAAATCACGCTTTCACGTGATTTTCTGATATTTATTTTTTAACTTTCTGTAAAACTGGAACGATAGCTATGGTTAAGAGACCGGAGATGGTTAATTCTGCAATAGAATTGAATGAGACGATACTAGCTAGTAACAATTTTATATCCCCCGCATATACATTAGAAAATAGGAAGAAGATACCAGTCAAGACAAAAATTGTATTTGTCAAGGTACCAGTAAGACCTGCTAGTAGGAGCCCCTTTTTGTTTTTCATCAATTTGTAAACAAAACATGGTGTAACTCCGATTAAAATACGTGGAACTAAGGCAATCAGGATAGAATTGAAGTTTCCATGTTCTACGAAAGGAGAGAAAACATAACTCATCGGTGAAAGGATTATGCTATTGCGGATGATACTCATTATTCCCATAAAACCACCCAGTTGTGCCCCTAAGCGTGGACCGTAAAGAATGGAAGCGATGATGATGGGAATATGTGTAATAGTCGGTTTTATTGGCAAGATAAAATTAGCAAAAATCATCTGACTGACCACTTCAATGACAATCATGATTGTTAGAAATATTGCAAGAGTCGCAACGTCCCTGGATTTATTTGTTTTCATTTAGAACCTCCATTACTTTGTTAAGAATCACATCAACCTCGGCCAGAGCGCCTGTACCAAAGTCGCCGCAAGCAAGCAGGGCTTCACGCGGTTTGATTTCCTCAAAACCATACTCTATGAGGGTTTTGATATTTTTCTGGGTAGCAGGATTGAGGTACATGTTAGTATTCATAGCAGGTGCCAGCAGTTTTTTAGTACCAATTGGCAGAGCCAGGGCTATTGCAGTAATAATGTTGTCAGCCATACCATTAGCTAATTTAGCTATCGTATTGGCAGAAGCAGGGGCAAGTAAAAATAAGTCTGTTTCTTTGGCAATATCGATATGCTTGATAAGAGTAGGATTTTCTTCAATCATGACATCTGTGTGAACCAGATTTTTTGACAAGGATTGGAGAGTCAAAGGTGTGATGAAGTCCATAGCAGAGCGACTCATGAGGACTGTAACCTGATGACCGAGCTTGGTCAATTGACTGGTTAGGTCAGCTGCTTTATAGGCTGAAATAGAGCCAGTAACGGCAAGTGTGATATTAGCCATTTTTTTCTCCTTTTTCTAGGGTATTTAAAATGAGCTGAGCAATTTCATCTTTTGTCTGTGCTTGAATTTCCCTTGTTTTATCAACTAAATAGGCAATGTGTTGATTTTCTCCAATATCCTTCAAGTCATTAGCAAGTATATAATCAGAGCCATTTCGTTCAATGCTTTGGCGAGCTACGGCAAATAATTCCTCCTTAGGAACATTAACCAATAGTTTGAAGCCAAAGAGTGTGATAGCTGGATTCCATTTTTTTACATAGGAAATGACCTTGGGAGTTTTTTTCAAGAAAAGAACTTGGTAGTCATCCTTGGATGAAATCTTACTTTCTGTATTCTGTTTTTTTAGTAGACTAGAGATATCTTCAGTTGCTCTTAGTTCATCTAAACCAGTCATATAAACAGGTGTATAATCGGATACAGCCATGCTATGAATCAGGGCCTGATGGGTTTTGACTAAAGGTTCTAATGTTTCTTTCAAACTATCAACATTTGTGATTTCGATAATGGTTAAATTCTTCTGAGAATTTGGTTTAACAGCCTGTCTTGTAGTCACAAGAGTAACTTCATGACCACGTTTCAAGGCTTGTTCGGCAATGATTTTTCCAAGATTTCCAGAAGCATGGTTTGTAATAGCGCGGACTTGATCGATAGCTTCGCTTGTTCCGCCTGATGTAATCAATAGTTTCATGTTCATATTTTACTAGAATTTCCATTTTTCGTAAAGTTTCTGAGAAGGGATTTTCACAAAGTTTTACTCAACACGATGACTAGTAGGCATTACAGCCTGTTTTCGAACACATTCCAAGAAAATGACGGAAATATCTGTAAAAACCGTACGTTTTCAGTAAATAGATGGAAATGATGCGAAAATTGATTTTTATATGGTATAATGTTTGTGAAAATTAAGGAAGGTGGAGCTCTCATGAAAACAGATATTGAAATTGCACAAAGTGTGACCTTGAAACCTATTACAGAAATCGTTGAAAAAGTCGGTATCGGCTTTGATGATATTGAACTTTATGGAAAATACAAGGCAAAACTGTCTTTTGATAAGATTGATGCGGTGAAAGACAATGAACCAGGTAAGTTGATTTTAGTAACAGCTATCAACCCAACACCTGCTGGTGAAGGTAAGTCAACCATTACCATCGGTTTAGCTGATGCTCTTTCTAAAATCGGCAAGAAAACCATGATTGCCCTTCGTGAGCCTTCTTTAGGCCCTGTCATGGGGATCAAAGGTGGAGCTGCTGGTGGAGGTTTTGCTCAGGTCTTGCCAATGGAAGACATCAATTTGCATTTTACAGGCGACATGCATGCCATTACCACAGCAAATAATGCCCTTTCAGCCTTGATTGATAACCATATCCATCAGGGGAATGTGATTGGGATTGATCAACGCCGTATTATCTGGAAACGTGTTGTGGACCTCAACGACCGTGCCCTTCGTAAGGTAACAGTTGGCTTGGGTGGTCCGCTCAATGGTATTCCGCGTGAAGATGGATTCGATATTACCGTAGCTTCTGAAATCATGGCGATTTTGTGCTTGGCGACGGACATCAATGACTTGAAAGAACGTTTGGCAAATATTGTTATCGGTTATCGTTTCGATCGCAGTCCTGTCTACGTGCGTGATTTGGCGGTGGAAGGTGCTTTGACCCTTATTTTGAAGGACGCTATTAAACCAAACCTTGTCCAAACCATCTATGGCACGCCAGCCTTTGTCCATGGCGGTCCATTTGCTAACATCGCCCACGGCTGCAACTCAGTCCTCGCTACGACAACAGCTCTGCGTTTGGCCGACTATACCGTCACAGAAGCAGGCTTCGGGGCTGACCTTGGAGCAGAGAAGTTCCTCGACATTAAGGTGCCGAACTTGCCTAAGGCTCCTGATGCTGTGGTGATTGTAGCGACCCTGCGTGCGCTTAAAATGCACGGTGGTGTAGCCAAGACAGAACTTTCTGCTGAAAATGTAGATGCAGTGAAAGCTGGTTTTTCTAACTTGAAGCGTCACGTTGAAAATATTCAGAAATACGGTATTCCAGCAGTCGTTGCTATCAATGAATTTGTATCTGACACAGCTGATGAAATCGCTGCATTGAAAGAACTTTGCGCTGAGATTGGCGTACCCGTGGAATTGGCTAGCGTATGGGCAAATGGTGCTGACGGTGGTGTTGAATTGGCTGAGACAGTTGTTGCTACTATTGATAACCAAGCAGCCAGCTACCAACGTCTTTACAAGGTTGAGGATAGCTTAGAAGAGAAAGTGACCAAGATTGTTACGCAAATCTACGGTGGTACAGGCGTTGTCTTTGAGAAGAAGGCTCGTAACCAGCTGACTGAATTTGCTAAGAATGGTTGGGACAAGTTGCCAGTCTGCATGGCCAAGACCCAATACAGCTTCTCAGATAATCAGTTTGCCCTTGGAGCGCCGACAGACTTTGACATTACAGTCCGTGAATTTGTTCCAAAATTAGGAGCAGGCTTTATCGTGGCATTGACCGGTGATGTCATGACTATGCCAGGTCTTCCAAAAGCACCTGCTGCCCTCAATATGGATGTGGCAGAAGATGGGACAGCTATCGGCTTGTTCTAACAAGAATATGAAAAATCCGCTCAAAGGCGGATTTCAGACTGAAGACAAAGTCCTTAGAATTGATTTTCTAAGGGCTTTTCTTCGTATTTAGGAGTATAATATAAGAAAAAGGACTTGTGAGGTTCTCCTATGTTACACAAAGAAAAACCTGACTATAACCGCAATCAGTACAGTTTCTATACCCTTGACCAGCTAGTGCCTGAGGATCATTTCCTGCGCCAAGTGGAAGCTGTGATTGACTTCGACTTCATTTATGACCTAGTAGAAGATACCTATTCATCTGATAATGGTCGTCCTAGTCTTGACCCTGTCATGTTAGTTAAAATTCCTCTGATTCAGTGCTTTTATGGTATTCGTTCCATGCGTCAGACCATCAAGGATATTGAAGTGAATACTGCCTATCACTGGTTTCTTGGTTTAACCCTAGATGACAAGGTGCCTCACTTCACGACATACGGCAAAAATTATTCGCGTCGCTTTCAAGAGAAAGGGTTGATTGAGTCCATTTTCACGCATATTCTTGGGCTGTGTATCAATGCAGGCCTGATTGACCCGACGGAGATTTTCATAGACGGAACTCATATTAAGGCTGCGGCTAATAATCGTAAGTTTATCAACCAAGAGGTGGAAAAGCAGGCTAAATTCATGAGTGAACAGCTGGAAATCGAAATTAATCAAGATCGGGTAAAGCACGGAAAAAAGCCGCTCGGGCCCGCCAAAGAGCCAGAGCCCATCGCTAAGAAAATCTCCACAACCGACCCAGAAAGTGGCTGGTTCCACAAAGGTGATCATAAGGAAGTTTTCGCTTATTCTGCCCAAGTTGCCTGTGATAAGTATGGCTGGGCACTTGCTTATAGTGTTGAGGCTGGTAATATCCATGACAGTCAGGCTTTTCCTGCACTTTTCGCCAAGCTTGAACCCTTGAAACCAGAGTATATCATTGCAGATTCGGGCTATAAAACTCCCAGTATTGCCAAGTTTCTAATTGATAAGGAAATCACTCCTGTCCTTCCCTACACCCGTCCCCGTGGGAAGAAGGGTCAACTTCGTCCTAAAGATTTTGTCTATGACGAACACTTCGATTGTGTCCTGTGTCCTGAACATCAGGTGTTGACCTATCGCACGACCACCCGAGAAGGCTACCGAGAATACAAAAGTGACCCAGCAATTTGTGCCAACTGTCCCCTATTATCAGTATGTACGACCAGTAAGAACCATCAAAAAGTTGTCACGCGGCATATTTGGAAGGAGTATTTGGAACAGTGCGAGGATATTCGTCATCAAAGAGGGATGAAGGAGCTCTATCAACATCGGAAAGGGACGATTGAACGGCTATTTGGCACAGCCAAGGAATACCATAATCTGCGCTACACGAGGGAAAAAGGCAAGTCCAAAATGGAGGATAAGATTGGACTGACTTTGGCGTGCTTAAATCTCAAAAAACTAGTTAAAAGGATGGCAAGAAGGCCTTTTTATTTTGTCCAGATGGGGTGGTTTCAGCATTAAAACAGCCATTTTTCTCTAAAAACAGTAAAAAAGACAAACACCAAAACGATGTTTGTCTGCAATCTGAAATCCGCTCAAAGGCGGATTTTTTGTCTAGTCAGATAGTTTCTCAACCGTTTGATAGGCAAGTAAGCCAAGTAAAATACTCAAGATAGGAAACACCGTCTGGAAGATACCTGTGTTGAATGGTGAATTAAAGAGAAAATGGATTCCAAAGCTTGCACCAATCCAAAATACTCCCTGTGCTTTTGACATACCTGTATTTTTCGTGAGAAGGGCTACTAAGCCAATGGCAAAGAGAAGCGTGAAAACCCAATGGGCCCAACCAGCTTGACCAACGCGTTCAAGAATAGTTTCAAAGCCGTCTAATTTATTCATGAACATGTCTCTAAAAACAAAGGTGATGTCTTCCATGATTTGGAAACCTAATCCAACAATCACTCCGCTTACCAATGCATTTTTTAGTGTCATTTTTCTACAAATAAGCAGTACAAGTAGAACAGTTAGCCCTTTCCCGGTTTCTTCTGCCAATGGACCTGAAATAGCTGCGCCCCAGTCATTTAGGAAATTATTACTAGCTTTAACGATTTCGAGCAGGAAATATCCAATAGCTGTATGTCCCAGTTCAGAAAAAGAGATGCTACTTGTTAAGCCTAAAAGCCAGCTAAGCCCTATAACTTGTTTGGAGATGTTATAGCGTTTAGCTAAGGAATATGTCAGTATTAGTAGAGGGATGATGTAAATAGCAACCAAGGAAATGGTTAGGAGAAAGAGAGGATATTTAGCTTCCATGCCATTTGGCTTACCTAATTCTCCAAAGATAATTTTGCAACCGTTGACAAATCCAATCGTTGCTAAGACGACTGGAAGATAGGTTTTACACATTTGAAATTTTTCTTTCATAGTTTTACCTCTCTGTATTAATAAACTAGTGTATGGATACATTGTATCAAAAATAAGTACATTTCGTCTATTATTAACATATTTTTATCAAAACCTTCTCAGTTATTGTAATGTTTTTTCCTGCAACTAGGACTCCATAATAGGCCGTAGCAGAATTGTGCCAAAAATTTTCTTTTTTGATAGACTAATGTTGAAAAAATATAAGGAGTATTTTATGGAGCAATATGATTTAGTAGTCATTGGTTTTGGTAAGGCTGGAAAGACCTTGGCAGGTAAGCTTTCAGCAGCTGGAAAAAAGGTTGCCTTGGTTGAGGAAAATCCTGCTATGTTTGGCGGGACTTGTATCAATATTGGCTGTATTCCAACCAAGACTCTCTTGGTAGCAGCAGATAAAAACTGGACTTTTGAGCAGGTAATGGAGCAAAAGGAAGCAGTCACCACTCGTCTGCGAAACAAAAACGAGGCAGTCTTGAAAGGCAGCGGTGCTAGTTTGTATCAAGGACACGCACGTTTTGTAGCCGACAAGATTGTGGAAGTATCGGCTGGTGAGGAATCCATTCAACTAACTGCGGAAACCATCGTCATCAATACAGGTGCTAAGTCGCGCGTGCTTCCAATTCCAGGTTTGTTGGATACAGCTCACGTTTATGATAGTACAGGCATTCAGAACTTGGAAACTCGTCCTAACAAGTTGGCAATTATCGGTGGTGGTAACATTGGATTGGAATTTGCTGGACTTTACAGCAAACTCGGCAGCCAGGTGACGGTATATGAAGCCAGCTCTGCTATTTTACCAAGAGAAGAGGAAGTGGTTGCCAAGCTAGCCAAGGAGTACATGGAAGAAGCTGGCGTGACTTTCGTGCTCGGAGCAAACATCGAACAAGTGGCAGCAACAGGTGATCAAGTTGCTGTGACAGTCAATGGTCAAACAGCAATTTTCGACGCTGTCCTCTATGCGACAGGTCGGGTGCCGAACACTGCTGACTTGGGCTTGGAAAATACGGCGATTGAGCTTTTGGGAAATGGTGCTGTTAAGGTGGATGACTACTGTGAAACCACTGTTCCAGGTGTCTACGCAGTGGGCGATGTCAATGGCGGTCCACAATTTACTTATACATCCCTAGACGACTTCCGCATCGTCTTCGGTAAATTGACTGGGACTGGAACCTACAGCTTGAGCCAACGTAAGTCTATTCCAACCAGTGTCTTTATCACGCCTGTGCTTTCTCGTGTCGGTCTGACCGAGAAGGAAGCCAAGGAAGCAGGTTACGACTATATTGCCAATGAATTGCTTGTTGCCAATATGCCACGTGCCCATGTCAATAACGACCTCAAAGGTATCTTCAAGGTTATTGTGGATAAGGAAAGCAAACTGGTTCTTGGAGCAACTCTCTTTGGTCGAAACTCAGAAGAGTTGATTAACTTGATTGCTATGGCGATTGACAATAAGATTCCTTATACCTACTTCAAAACACAAATCTTCACCCATCCGACTATGGCTGAGAATTTGAACGATGTCTTCAATTTTTAATAGTGTAATAACCGTCCAATAGGGCGGTTTTTTATAGCATAAAAGGAGAATACCTTGATGATGTTTCATCTTGTTATTCTCCTTTTAATTACATTGTGCGTTAGACTCCCATATCGACAGTCTCTGGCAGAGTAGCTCCTCCATCAATGACAATTTGAGCCCCTGTTATATAACTACTTTCATCGCTTCCAAGAAAAGCAAATAATTCTCCAACTTCTTTAGGATCTGCTAGTCGTTTCATTGGGACTGCTTTTGCAATCCCCTCGATGATTTGCTCAGGGTTTTCAGGATTAGACTCTAAAGCCATTTGTTCTACCATTGGTGTACGTGCGTATCCTAATTGTGTACAGTTTACACGAATATTTTTTTGAGCATATTCAACCGCTAAGCATTTAGTTAAACCTACTGTTGCTGCTTTGGTCATTGCATATGCAGCTTCTCCAGGGTCTGCCACAATATCTCCTGTGACAGAAGAAGCAATGACAATACTACCTCCGTTTCCTTTTAGCATTTCCTTAATGGCGACTTGGCAAGTATTCCAGACACCCTTGATATTTACATCGATATGGAAATCTCTCATTTCTTCTGTAAATTCTTCAAATGGAGCCAATCGACAGACTCCAGCATTGCAACAGGCTATATGTAGAGAACCAAATGCAGCAATCGTTTTATTTACAGCCTCTTGTAATTGTGTTATTTCACGAACATCAGCTATATGTGTAATGATGTCTGCATGATACTTTTCTCGCAATTCTTGTGCCGTTGTCTCAACGGCTTCATCTCTATCTATCATGCAGATTTGAGCCCCATTTTTTACGTAGACTTCAGCAATTCCTTTACCAAGACCAAATGCAGCACCAGTAATCAGCGCAACTTTTCCAAGTAATTTCATAAGCGTTCCTCCTTGTTAATATATCAAATAAAATGTAACCCTTTTCAAACAAAAAGTCAAATGATTATATAGTAATTTTGAAATGAATTTATTGATATTTATTTTATTTTTCCTATTTCTTTTACAGAATAGGTTATATAAGATTACCATGCTATTTTGGGGGTTCTAAACTGCAATCTGCTGGTCATTTTGGTATTTTTTATATACGTGGTACAATAAGGTATCAACCATTGGAGGTTTTATATGAAATGGAATAAAAAACTAGCACTTAGTGCTGTCTTAGTCGCAAGTTTGTTTACTTTGTCAGCCTGTCAGTCGATTTCAAATTGGTGGAAAAATACCAAGGAAGAATGGATTGGTTTGGAAATGACAGTTCGGACATTTGATGAAAATTCTCAGTTAATAGATGAAATGTCTGGTAAATCCTTATCGATTTCGCGGAATAAAGAATTCGACTCAGTGGATGCCGAAGGCAATTCTAATGCGGATTCGTCTGTTTTAAAGGTGACACTTGGTGATTATGAGATTGACCATGTCGGTTCTTCCTTGATTGCTGCCGAAGAGGGCTTAGAGGATTTATTTGCCAAGTATCAATCGACTGTAGATATTGCAAATTACGATCGTGCAATTCCCTTGGTTAATCGGATGGTTTCTAGTTTGAAAAATGATTTTACTGGTAAGGCTAAGGTGGTTTTGATTCGTTCGCAAAACGGAACCCCGCTTGCTACTTATGTAGGTGATAAAGTGTCTCTTTATGCATCTGACGCACCTAAGACTTCTGAACTATTGATAGATGGGAAACGCTTGATTATCTACCGTTGTGACTATACGATTTATGATAGAGAATTATTGGAGAACTAAATGATAGACATTCGTTCCGCAAGGATAGAGGATGCGGCAGACCTTGTGGCAATTTATGCTCCTTATGTAGAAAAGACCGCTATTACCTTTGAAACAGAAGTACCGACTGTGGAAGCCTTTGCAAGTCGAATTGAAAAGACCTTGGAGAAGTTTCCCTATCTGGTCGCAGAAGAAGAAGGGCGGGTTGTGGGGTATGCTTACGCATCGACCTACTATGCCCGTGCTGCTTACGATTGGACGGTGGAATTATCCGTATATATCAAGCAAGAAGTACGTGGAAAAGGAATTGGAACTCTTCTCTACAATGCTTTGGAAAAGGAACTGACAGCGCGTGGTTTTAAAAATTTCTTAGCCTGTATCGCCCTACCAAACGCAGCCTCTATAGCACTCCATGAGAAGAGGGGCTATGAACAGGTAGCACATTTCAAAAAAGTTGGGTACAAATTCGATAGCTGGCATGATATTGTCTGGCTCCAAAAATCTTTGGTAGGTGAGAATAATGAAGATTGAAGAATTAGAAAAACGACTCTTGGCTGTAGCAGATACCAGTCAGGCCCAGCCTATGAAGGCCTATATGAAGAATCACTTTGATTTCTTAGGTGTTCGATCACCTGACCGCCGAAAAGTTGCTAGGCAATTTTTCAAAGAATCTAAGGCTCAGGGAATTGACTGGGACTTTGTAGAGGCTTGTTGGGCCAAACCCTACCGCGAGTTTCAGTATATCGCTATTGATTACCTGGTTACCAAGAAAAAAGACTTGGTTTTAGCCGACCTGCCCCGCTTAAAAAAGTTAGCTCAAACAAAGTCTTGGTGGGATAGTATTGATGGTCTGGATAAATTAGTAGGTAAGATTGTTTTGGACAATCCAGAGGCCAAGCAGACAATCTTGGAATGGAGTTTGGATGATGATTTCTGGTTGAGACGGATTGCCATTGACCACCAGCTTCTCCAAAAAGAAAAGACGGATACGGAACTTCTTGAGAAGATTTTGGTCAACAATCTCAATCAGATTGAATTTTTCATTAACAAGGCGATTGGCTGGAGTTTGCGAGATTATTCCAAGACCAATCCTGACTGGGTACGGGCTTTTCTAAAAAAGTACAGTTCCCAAATGGCAGGCTTATCCATTCGTGAAGCTAGTAAGTACATTTAGGAGGAATCTTGTCTAAAGTATATGAATTTGTAGCAACTATCCACCCTGTTCCAGATAAGGGCGGAGCCTATGTCATATTTCCCTATGATATACGAGAAGAGTTTGGCAAGGGGAGGGTAAAGGTACATGCCAGATTTGATGGTCATCCCTATGATGGCTCCATTGTCAATATGGGAATCAAGGATGAAACAGGTAATATCTGTTACATTATTGGCGTTCAAAAGGCTATTCGAGCGGCTATTGGAAAACAGGCTGGTGATAGAGTACAAGTGAGTATTCAAGAACGACTGGAGTAATCAGGCTTGCAAATCCTTGAGATTATGGTAGAATAGATTCATGCGATGAGCCGAGTAGTGGTGGGATTAAGGTTCAGCACACTTCTCAGAGTTCGTGTCAACATCTCAGCGCAGTGGTTGATTGGCAGATTTGTTCGTATTTTATACTCCAAATCTGACCTAATCAACTGTGCGGGGGTGGGAAGACGAACTCTAAGTTGATTGGTTGAGTTCTTTCCCACTCCCTTCGACGCTAGGGAGGTCTTCATTAGATTGAAACGCAGGAGCGGACCTTGGTTAGATGCTGTGAACCTTCTAACCTCATCGGAAACGATGCCCTTGCCCACCTTTTAGGTGGGCTTTTTTTATATATTGAGTATATATTGAGTTGAATATTTCCTATAATCAATAATTAATGATACTCTAATGATGAATATTTTCACTCCTCTTTCTGAGGTTTGTGATTAGTTATTTGCTTATTCTTGGTCAGACTTGACTGGGAGATAATAATCGTGGAGTTTATATGAAAAAGATAACAAAATCATCCATTTACAAAGTTTCTTTATTTTCAAGCATGGTACTACCGGCTTTCCTCTTTGTTAAGCAAGTTCAGGGGCAAGAGATTGTGACGACTGTTGAGAACCAGCAAGCAACTGCTGTCCTCCAACCAGTAGTCGAAAATACGGAGTTAGATGTTGAAGAGGTGGTAGACTCAGCTGCTGTTGGGGTAGAGGTTCCAGTATTTACAGACCCTCATATCCAGCAACCACCAGTAAATGAAGATAGTCCAGCCAAGGAATTTGAAGCTAATGAAGTTACCAAGGTCGAAGGTGTCCAATTAGATAGTAGTAACGATAAACGCCATGTCCTAGATGAGGGGACTGAACATCTGATTAGACAATCCGAGAATGGCACTATTTATATGGAATATAAGGCTAGTCAAAATGCAGGTTTCCATAGTTTATTTTCTACATCAAGCGATACAAAAGCAAATGAATATACAGCTCTGATTGCAAAGGATAGCAGTATTATTCTTGAAAGTCGTGTAGATGGCGGACGGACCATTGCAAATGTTACTCAGATGGATGCCAATATGGTCAATGGTGAATGGAATGCTGTTGCCATGACATATGAAAAAGTCTTGAATAGCCAAGAAATGGATATCAAACTCTACATTAATGGTCAATTGTCTGGTATAACCAGAGCCAGTCAAGGAATTTTTACCAGTGCGACAGCAATGAGCCATGCTCAACTTGGTGCAACCAAACGTGGTAATGACTTGCGTTGGGGTATTGAACAGATGGACGTTCGCAATTTTACATTTTATAATAAAGTTTTGACAGCTGAAGAGATTGCTCGTCGTTCTGCTTTGTTTGTTCGTGAAACTTTCCCAGTAGATAGTTTGGAAAGGACTGGAATTTCTGAAAAAGTTGTGGTTTTTGAAGGTGGACGAGCTGGTCAGAAAGGTCCAGAAGGAGCTGCTAGTTTCCGAATTCCAGCTCTTTTGAAGACTGATAAGGGAACCTTGATTGCAGCGACAGATATGCGACATGATCATTCGGGTGACTGGGGTGATATTGCTCAAGTTGTGAAACGTAGTTCGGATAATGGTCAGACTTGGGGTTCAACTATTAAAATCGTTGATTTGAAGAATAATGAAAAAGCAGTCAACCGTTCCATTGGGGCACCTTTAACAATTGATACAGCTCTTGTTCAAGATCCTACAACGAAACGAATTTTTGCGATTTATGATATGTATCCAGAAGGACAGGCATTGTTTGGAATGCCGTCTCAAAGAGAGGTAGAGTATACTGTTGTTAATGGAAAATCTTATCTAAACCTCTATTCTAATAAGAATGATCGTCCATTTACCTTGCGAGAAAATGGCTACATCTATACTCCTGACGGTCAGATAACTCGCTATCGGGTTAATACAGGCGATAGTAGTTCGGCTTATGCTAATATGGGGGATCTATATTATAATCAACAATTAATTGGTAATATCTATAATCAGACGGATGACCCAGGTTTGTTCCGTATAGCAAAAGCAAACTATATTTGGATATCTTATAGTGATGATGATGGTTTGACCTGGTCGCGACCAGAGGATATCACACCGAGTGTTAAGAAAGACTATATGAAATTTCTAGGCTTGGGACCAGGTACTGGTATTACCTTGCATACAGGTCCAAATAAGGGGCGTTTAGTAGTGCCTGCCTACTCAGCTAATTGGCAAACTGGCTTATATGGTTCTCAATCAGCTCTTGTTTTCTATTCTGATGACCACGGTAGAACATGGAAAGCAGGACAGACTTTCAATGACAATCGGCGCTTAGAGAATGGGACAGTTCTACATTCTAGTACTATGAACTTATCAAAAGAACAGGGAACGGAAGCAACACTAGTTCAACTTGGTAATGGTCAGTTGAAAATGTTTATGCGTGGTTTAGTTGGTAAGGTACGTGTAGCAACAAGTCTAGATGGTGGTCAAACCTGGTTAAATGATTTGGAAGTTTTGGAAGATGTTCATGATTCCTATGTTCAATTGTCCGCTATTCGCCATGTTCGTAATGGGAAAGAATATGTTCTTTTAGCCAATGCTGGTGGACCTGGCCGTAATCGTGTTAACGGCACTATTCATGTAGCGGAAGTAGATGCAAATGGTCGCTTAAACTGGTTACACCACAGCCTGATTCAAGATGGTAATTTCGCTTATAATTCCTTGCAATATCTAGGAAATGATACCTTTGGTATTCTTTATGAGCATACAACAGGTAACCAGAATGCCTACAGTCTCTATTATAAACAAGTGACATGGGATTATTTGACACGGCCTGCTACTGCAAATGCAACAAGTTCTATTCAGTCTGTCAGTCTAGGTCGTGATAATCAACTATACCTTTCTTTTACTAAACCGATAATCGCATTAAATCAACCAAACCTTAGAACAAGTACAGGTCAAGTATTAAATTTTCTTGGTCAATTAGATAGTCATACATTGGTTTATCGTTGGAATCAGCAAGATACAAGTTTATCCATAGAAGGTTTGTCTAGAGGTGCAATTGTCACTTTGTCTAATAAAGATGCCCTTGTAAGAGCTGTTTTCGAGAAGATTTTGGCTGATCATTCGAAGAAAGTGTCGAGTGACCGCTTGCTTGTGACAGGTGAGGATGTCTTTGAGGATAGTTTCAGACGTGGATTAGGAAATTTGATGGATGGTGATTTAGAAAGTCTAACCGAATTGCGTTGGAATTTGACAGATAAAATTACCCTACCGCAGACTATTTCCATTCAGACACGTAATCAACAAGCCATTCAACTTGATAAGTTAGCTCTTTTCAAGCGTATCAATAATTACGGTACGGTAACAAAGTACCGCATTAAGACGTATGACGGAGCTACCTTAACTCACGATTCTGGCATTATAGAAGTTCCTTATGCTCAGACGGAGGATAGCTACAAATTTACCAGTCGTGTTTTTGCTAATAAGGTTGAGTTGATAATTTTAGAAGCTAAATTCCGACCAGATATTATCAATAACCGTACAATGACAATCAAAGAAGTTGAATTGTATGAGGTTGGAGATGCAGTTGAAGAGCAGCCAGCCTTTCGGGTAGAAAAGATTGACAGTTCACGCTTATCTGTTCGTGGTGAAAATGTCTACGAGGATACCTTTGGGCGTGGTTTATCTAACCTGATGGACGGCAATAAGGAAAGTTTGACAGAGCTTCGATGGAATTTAACTAATCGAATCACTCTGCCACAGACAATTACTATCCAGACTAGAAATGGCCAAGCAACTAGATTGCATAGTCTGGTCATGACCAAGCGTATCAATAACAACGGAACGGTCACTAAATATCGAATAAAGGCTTATAATGGTGTGAATCTGGTTCATCAATCAACTGAAATTTCGGTGCCGTATGAAAGAGAGATTGAAACTTATCAATTTACACGAGAGATTCGAGCGGATAGAGTGGAGTTGATTATTCTGGAGGCGCGTGTGCGACCAAATCAGATCAATAATCGCATGATGACCTTGAAAGAGGTGGAATTATTTGAATACGTTTCAAGTCAAGCCGAACCTGCCTTTGCTAATCATCAGGTATTGAGTTTGGATCCTCTTCAGACAAATGCCCAAAATGGGAAACGCCTTGAATTAGATAGCAGTGTCAAGGATAACCTTTTAGCTATCAATAGTGGAACAATTTTCATGGACTTTAAAGCCAGTACAACTTCAGGTTTTTATAGCCTATTCTCAACATCAAGTGCTAGTCTAAAAAATGAGTACTCAGCTCTCATAGTGCGGGATGGAAAACTGATTTTTGAAAGCCGTGTTGGCAGTGGTGGACATACAATCGGCCATATTACAGATGCCAGTCAACGATTAATAAATGGAAATTGGAATACTATGGCCATGACCTATGAACAAGTTGGAACAAGTACTCAGTTTCTAGTCAAATTATATGTGAATGGAAAACTGTCTGGTCAGACGACCATGTCGCAAGCTCCATTTACCTCTGCTACAGCTATGGACTATGTCCAAGTTGGTGGAACCCGTCGTCAAACGGAACTTCGTTGGACGGTTGATGAGTTGAACCTTCGTCAATTTGTCCTCTATAATAGTGCTTTGACCCCAGAGGAAATTGAGCAACGTTCGCGGATGCTTGCCTACTCTGCATAATTATTTCAAATGGGTCCTGAGAAATTCAGTTTTCTCAGGGCTTTTCTTTTCAAAATATTATGGTATAATTATGAAATAACAAATTTTTAGAAAATTTTGAAGAATTGATCTAAAGGAGATTTTTTATGGCTTATGTAGTAGCTGTTGTTGGTGCGACTGGTGCAGTTGGTGCCCAAATGATTAAAATGTTGGAAGAATCTACACTTCCAATCGAGAAAGTACGTTTCCTTGCTTCTGCCCGTTCAGCAGGCAAGACCTTGCAGTTTAAGGGGCAGGATATTGTCATTGAAGAAACAACAGAAACCGCCTTTGAAGGAGTCGATATTGCCCTCTTCTCAGCTGGTGGCTCTACATCTGCCAAGTACGCTCCTTACGCTGTGAAAGCAGGAGCTGTAGTAGTTGACAATACCTCTTACTTCCGTCAAAATCCAGATGTACCTTTGGTTGTTCCAGAGGTAAACGCTCACGCGCTTGATGCCCACAATGGTATTATTGCTTGTCCTAACTGCTCAACTATTCAAATGATGGTAGCTTTGGAGCCTGTTCGTCAGAAATGGGGATTGGAGCGGATTATCGTTTCGACCTATCAGGCGGTTTCTGGTGCAGGTATGGGGGCTATCTTGGAAACCCAAGCTCAATTGCGTGCAGTCTTGAATGATGGAGTGGAGCCAAAAGCGGTAGAAGCAAATATTCTTCCTTCTGGTGGTGATAAGAAACACTATCCAATCGGCTTTAACGCTATTCCTCAAATCGATCTCTTCACTGAAAATGATTATACTTATGAAGAGATGAAGATGACAAAAGAAACCAAGAAAATCATGGAAGACGATAGTATTGCTGTTTCTGCAACCTGTGTCCGCATTCCAGTCTTGTCAGCTCACTCAGAGTCTGTTTACATTGAAACAAAAGAAATTGCTCCAATTGATGAGGTAAAAGCAGCCATTGCAGCTTTCCCAGGCGCAGTTTTGGAAGATGATGTGGCAAACCAAGTCTATCCACAAGCTGTCAATGCAGTTGGTAGCCGCGATACCTTTGTCGGTCGTATCCGTAAGGACTTGGACAAGGAAAACGGTATTCATATGTGGGTTGTCTCTGACAACTTGCTTAAAGGTGCAGCTTGGAACTCAGTTCAAATCGCTGAAACTCTCCATGAACGTGGTCTTGTTCGTCCAACCGCAGAATTGAAATTTGAGTTGAAATAAGGACTAGGTTTAGGAGATTGAAAAATGAATGATAACATTGCTAAGAAAATGGGGCAACGCCCAAAGGTGCAAATTTTCTTCAGTACCGTTTTGGGTCTTGTAGTTGCTGTCTATGGATTCATTATCAGGCAAGATTTGTTAGTTTGGGAAGAAACAGGTGGAGAAAAACTCCTCCCACGCTTTATTTACTGGATTTATTCTTTAGTGGGTGCTACTGGAGTCGCTCTCGCATTCCTAGCAGTGAGTATGATTTTCTTTGTCAATAGCTATCGTATTTTCAAAAAATTAAAAGCTTAGATGTTAAGGGCTTGGCTTTTGATAATTTGATTGTGGCATTCAGTTGTAGAAAGGTTGAGATATGTCTATTCAAGATTTACGTGATGTAAAAATTATTACGGCTATGATTACGCCCTTTAAAGAAGATGGTGCAATTAACTATGATGTGTTGCCAGAATTGGTTGAGCATTTGTTGGCCCACCATACGGAAGGAATTCTGTTGGCAGGAACAACTGCTGAAAGTCCAACCCTGACACACGCGGAAGAGTTAGAATTGTTTGCAGCAGTTCAAAAGATTGTCGATGGACGCGTGCCATTGATTGCAGGTATTGGTACAAACGATACCCGTGACTCTATTGAGTTTGCCAAAGAAGTAGCGGCATTCGGAGGCTTTGCGGCAGGTCTTGCCATTGTGCCATATTACAACAAACCCTCTCAAGAGGGAATGTATCAGCACTTCAAGGCTATTGCGGATGCTTCTGATTTACCAATCATTATCTACAATATTCCAGGTCGTGTTGTCGTTGAAATGACGCCTGAAACCATGTTGCGTTTGGCAGAGCATCCAAATATTATCGGTGTTAAAGAGTGTACAAGTCTTGCCAATATGGCCTACTTGATCGAAAATAAGCCAGAGGATTTCTTGATTTATACTGGTGAGGACGGCGATGCCTTCCATGCTATGAACCTTGGAGCAGATGGTGTGATCTCCGTTGCTTCACATACTAATGGTGATGAAATGTATGAGATGTTTACTGCTATTGAGCAGCAAGATATCCGAACAGCAGCTGCCATTCAACGCAAGTTTATACCAAAAGTTAATGCTCTATTCTCCTATCCTAGTCCTGCACCAGTCAAGGCAGTTCTCAATTACATGGGATTTGAAGTTGGACCACTCCGCTTACCATTGGTACCTTGTCCAGAAGAAGATGCAAAACGGATTATCAAAGTCGTAGTGGACGGCGACTATGAAGCAACCAAAGCAACCGTGACAGGAGTCGTACGACCGGATTATTAAAAATGTCTGGGGGACATTTTTAACCCGAGCCTAGAAACTGGAAAGCAAGGATAGTCTACGGATAGACTGTTTTAACGCGAGCCAAGAAACAAGAGAGCGAGCAATATCTGGGGGAGTGAAACAGTTCGAGGAACTGTTTCAGCTGGTCATCTAGAGAGTTGAATTTGAAGAGGAAATACTTATTACATGTCTAGAGTATCTTCATTATTTTTATTCTTTTAGATTTATTTAAGCTAGCTATTTTATAATAAAAACATCTTTTTCATATAATCTCCTGAAAGCACTCGAATGAATTCGGGTGTTTTCTTTGTTTATAGTACTTTGAATAAATGACTAATTAGTTATAAAATTAAGCTATCATATTTAGAGAGGTTATCTTATGAACATTATAGGTATTCATCACATCTCTAGTTGGTAGGAAATATTCATCACGCCTATCATTTTTATCATCATATACTCGACTTAAAATTTACTTCGAAAACAGTCGATGTTACTTTTCAGCCTTAGATTATGCTTTTCCTATGGAAAATAGCAGAGCAGAGATTTTATTTACACTGGGGCAGAATGACCAACTCGTCGACCAAGTCGCTCTTGAAAATCTTGTAGTAGACTGGCAAGCGACAGCCTTTCCTAACGCTAACCTAGTTCGTTTTGACAAGGGACATTTTTTAAGTCAGGATGAATTGACCTATATCAAAAATTGGTATCAAGAAAGAATAGACAAAAAGACCTGAACAAATAAGTTCAAGTCTTTTATGTGTCTTAGATTAGTGTTTCCAATTTATCCACCAATGAACCAACGTAGGCGATGGTTTCTTTGAGTGGTTGGTCAGTTGAAACGTCAACACCTGCGTGTTTAGCAAGGTCTTGGGCAGAAAGACTTGCACCGAGTGACAAGGTTTCCAACCATTTTTCAACAACTTCTTCAGGATGTTCTTCCAATTGCTTCGCCATAGCCGTACCGATGGTCAAACCAGCTGAGTAGGTATATGGATACAAACCAATGTAGTAGTGTGGTTGACGCATCCAGATAAGACCTGCATCGTCACCGATTTCAAAGTCTTCACCCCAGAATTCCTTGATGACATCCAACTTGATTTGGCAGAGAATATCACCGTTGAGGTATTCTTCATTGTCCAAACGAGTGTAGACTTCACGTTGGAAGGCTGCTTCAAGCAAGTGAGTGACCATGTTGTGGAAGTAAGTACGGCTGATCAACTCGCTAATCAAGTAAGCCTGGAAGCCAGGATCTTGGTTGTTTTTCAAAAGGGTGTTACATGTCAAGACTTCATTAGCAGTAGAAGGCGCCTCGATGAAGTAGAGGGATGGATCGTAGCTGAGGACGCTTTGTTTCTTAGCCAATTGGAAATGACCAGCATGTCCCAATTCGTGAGCCAATACCAAGACCTCGTTCATCAAGCCTGTCCATGAAAGTAGGATGTAAGATGGCCCATCATAAAGAGTAGCACAGAAGCCACCCGTAGCTTTACCTTCGTTTTGAGCAAAGTCAATCCAACGTTCATCAAATGATTGTTCAATCATTTTCACGTAGTCCTCACCAAGAATACCCAAGCAGTCAATCAAGAATTGTTTGGATTCTTCAGGTGTGATGCGTTGGTTGTATTCCGATGGCAAGCTGATTTTCAAGTCAGCATGAGTGATTTTATCCAAACCATGAGCCTTGGCAACCAATTTCACATAACGGCGCATGTGAGGAGCCAATTCTTTCATAATGACATCAATCTGACGGTCGAAGAGATCACGAGAGACATTTTGACTATGCAAGAGGAAGTCAATGGTATTTTCAAATCCACGCAAGCGAGCTTCGATTTGCTCATTCTTGATATGAGATAAATAAGTCGCTGCAGTAGTATTCTTGTATTTTTTCAAGGTTGAATAGAAACCAACAGCTGAATTACGACGGATTTCGGTATCATGGCTGAGCTCATAATCATTTTCAAAGAGCACATAGCTATTGCCGAGCGTTTCGCCATTTGCCTCGAAGTTTTCAAATGTCATATCTTCAAACTTGGTCACACCGTAATTATTATAGGGCTGACCAAATGTTGGTGCAAAATTTGATAAAAGTTCTTCTTGAAGTGGGTGCAGTTGATGAGGCTTGTCACGGAGAATACCATCAAAGAAAGCAGCCCATTGTGGTTGTTCTTCTTTTAATTCAAATAGAAAGGCTTCATCTAATTGCCCAAGTTCTGAATAGAGGAAATCTCGTTGAGGACGTGCCTTGGCAGAAACGAGGTCGTATTCGTTGGCCAGGCTCGCCAATTCAGTATTCATCTTATCGACTTCCAAAGGAAGGAAGGCATAGTGGGAAAGTCTGCTATCAAGAATAACGATTTTTTCGTATTCTGTTAAGGCGGAAACGATGGTATCCTTATCAGTTAGCTTCCCTTTGTAATTCGATTCGAAAGCTGTCACTTGCTTAGCGTAGGCTGCTAAATTTTCTTTGTAGTTGTCAGGGGTCGGAAATAAAATGTCCGTATCCCAAGTTAATTGCACATCAATTTCTTGACGTTTAGGCATTGCGTTTGTCATGATTTTCTCCTTATTTCATTCTAATAGGTCCATTATATCATACTAAAGGGCTTTCAGTGAAAATAAGCCAAGGCAAAATTTATGAAAAAGAAATACTTGACAAAATGCATAAAAACCTAGATAATGTAAGTATGAAAGGGTTTACTGAAAACCAGAAAGGAGCTTTTATGCAAGTCATTAAACGTAGTGGAGAAATTGTTGAATTTGACCCAGATAAAATCTACCAAGCCATCATTAAAGCTGCACAGACAGTCTATGTCATTGATGAAACTTGGCGGAAAAATCTTGCTCAGGTCACAAAGAAAGTAGTGCTTGACTTGGAAGAAGCTCATACAGAGCGACCAACGATTAGCATGGTTCAGTCGCAAGTTGAACACCGTCTTTTAGATGCAGGGTATATTTCTATTGCTGAGCATTACATTTCCTATCGCTTGCAACGTGATTTGGAACGTAACGGCTATGGCGATAAGATTATTGTACATCTGAGTTTTGAACAAGTGCGTTAAGAGAAGAGGCTGGGCAAAAAGCCCAGGACCACTACTCAGAGTTCGTGTCAACATCTCAGCGCAGTGGTTGATTGGCAGATTTGTTCGTGTTTTGCACTCCAAATCTGGCCATTACGACTGTTGCGAACAAAGTTCGCTCTATTTCCAATCTCCAAAGGTTCCCTGAACCTTTGGAGCTATGCGGGGGTGGGAGTGAAACAGTCTGGGGATAGACTGTTTCAGCTCAACAACTTGAAATAAAGACTTGTTGACGAACTCTTTTTATCTTGGTCGAGTTCTTTCCCACTCCCTTTTTGCTTTTGTATATCTTTACATTGTTTAAAGAAAATAGCATTTCAAAAACTTTTTGAAAAAAATGTGATATTCTGAGCAAAAGTTTTGTAATCGGTATCATTTTTAGTGTATAATAGACTTTGTAAAAAAATATATTTTCGAAAGTGAGATTTCACATTATGGCTAAAATCGTTGTTGTCGGTGCTAACCATGCTGGTACGGCCGCAATCAAAACTATGTTGACAAATTATGGTCAAGAAAACGAAATCGTTGTATTTGACCAAAACTCAAATATTTCATTCTTGGGATGTGGTATGGCTTTGTGGATTGGTGAGCAAATTGGTGGTCCTGAAGGACTTTTCTACTCAAACAAAGAAGAGTTGGAAAGCTTGGGAGCAACAGTTTACATGGAGTCACCTGTTACAAATATCGACTATGATGCAAAAACAGTTACTGCACTTGTAAATGGTCAAGAACATGTTGAATCATTTGAAAAACTTCTTTTCGCAACTGGTTCACAACCTATCTTGCCACCAATCAAAGGAGCTGAAATCAAAGAAGGTTCTCTTGAATTTGAAGCAACTCTTGAAAACTTGCAATTCGTAAAATTGTACCAAAACTCAGCTGATGTTATTGAAAAATTGAAAAACAAAGACATCAACCGCGTAGCAGTTGTTGGTGCTGGTTACATCGGTGTTGAACTTGCAGAAGCATTCCAACGTAAAGGTAAAGAAGTTATCCTTATCGACGTTGTAGATACATGTTTGGCTGGTTACTATGACCGCGACTTGTCAGACCTTATGGCTAAAAACTTGGAAGAGCATGGTATTCAACTTGCCTTTGGCGAAACTGTTAAAGAAGTTGCTGGTAATGGTAAAGTTGAGAAAATCATCACTGACAAGAACGAATACGATGTTGACATGGTTATCTTGGCTGTTGGTTTCCGTCCAAACACTGCATTTGCAGGTGAAGGAATCGAGCGCTTCCGTAATGGTGCCTTCCTTGTAAACAAACGTCAAGAAACTTCAATCCCAGGCGTTTACGCTATCGGTGACTGTGCAACTATTTATGACAACGCTACTGGCGACACAAGCTACATCGCTTTGGCTTCAAATGCAGTACGTACTGGTATCGTAGCAGCTCACAACATCTGTGGCACTGACCTTGAAGGTATCGGTGTACAAGGTTCTAACGGTATCTCTATCTATGGTCTTAACCTTGTATCAACAGGTTTGACACTTGAAAAAGCTACTCGTCTTGGTTTGAACGCTGCGGTTACTGAAGTAACTGACAACCAAAAACCAGAATTCATGGAGCATGGTAACTTCCCTGTTACTATCAAGATTGTTTACGATAAAGATTCACGTCGTATCCTTGGTGCGCAAATGGCTGCTCGTGAAGACATCTCATTGGGTATCCACCTCTTCTCATTGGCAATCCAAGAAGGTGTAACAATCGAAAAATTGGCATTGACAGACTTGTTCTTCTTGCCACACTTCAACAAACCATACAACTACATCACAGTAGCTGCCTTGGGTGCTGAATAATCAATTGAATACAAAAGCTCAGAGATAACTCTGGGCTTTTTTGCTTGTCATCTATCACATTGCAACTGCTTATCGAGTGATTTTTTGGTATAATGGAGAGAATGATTATAACGAACCTGTATTCACAGTGTAGTACTTCTATCTAAGGCTAGTTTTTCAGCTACTCATCGTTAGTTTTTTCAAAATATAGTCTTTTAGTTTACTTTTAGTACTCGCTCCAACTATCTGGTAGATAGTTGGAGGTTGGAAATAAAGCGAACAAAGTTCGCATCAACAGCCGCAGGCATAACTCAATGCTTTCTTGTTTCTAGGTGACCAGCTGATGTACTTCGCTTTTTTGTTATCAGGCTCAGGTACGAATAGTCCACCGGACTATTCGTATCCCCCAGACTGTTTCAATCAGGCAAGGCGAGTTCAAACACTCCAGTGGAGTGTTTGAAGTTGGAAATAGGGAAACGAAGTTTTCTCGTACGTCGAAGTAATAAAAGAAAAACTAAATGACGATACAGTTGGTATTCCTTCAAAAAACTGCCTTGATTAGCGAAAAACTATCTCTTATTTAAAAGCACTCCACTTGTAATACATGTTCTAAGAAAGTATGAGAAGATGAACCCATTATTAAACGGAATGAATGACAGACAGGCAGAAGCGGTGCAGACGACGGAAGGCCCGCTTTTGATTATGGCAGGGGCTGGATCAGGTAAGACACGAGTCTTAACTCACCGCATCGCCTACTTGATTGATGAGAAAATGGTCAATCCTTGGAATATTTTAGCTATTACTTTTACAAACAAGGCTGCGCGTGAAATGAAAGAGCGGGCCTATGCTCTCAATCCTGCAACGCAAGATTGTTTGATAGCTACCTTCCACTCCATGTGTGTGCGGATTTTGCGTCGGGATGCTGACCATATCGGCTACAATCGCAATTTTACCATTGTCGATCCAGGTGAACAGCGTAGCCTTATGAAACGGATTTTGAAAAATCTTAATTTAGATCCGAAAAAGTGGAGTGAGCGTTCTATTCTAGGAACCATTTCCAATGCCAAAAATGACTTGATTGATGACAAGGCATTTGAAGCCCAGGCAGGCGACCTATACACGCAGATTGTTGCTAAATGCTACACGGCTTATCAAAAGGAACTAAGACAGTCAGAAGCCGTTGACTTTGATGATTTGATCATGTTGACGCTCCGCCTTTTTGACCAAAATCCAGAGGTTCTGACCTATTACCAGCAGAAATTCCAGTACATCCATGTCGATGAGTATCAGGATACCAACCATGCCCAGTACCAGTTGGTCAAGCTCTTGGCATCACGTTTCAAGAATATCTGTGTGGTTGGGGATGCAGACCAGTCTATCTACGGCTGGCGTGGAGCGGATATGCAAAATATCCTGGACTTTGAAAAGGACTATCCAGAGAGCAAGGTTGTGCTTTTGGAGGAAAACTATCGTTCGACCAAGAACGTCTTGCAGGCTGCCAATGAGGTCATCGAAAACAACCGCAATCGACGTCCTAAGAAACTTTGGACTCAGAATGCCCAAGGGGATTTAATAACCTACTATCGTGCACGGGATGAGAATGATGAAGCGATTTTTGTCGCAGGGCAGATTGACCAGTTGCACCGAGAAGGCAAGGCTTATAAGGACTTTGCTGTACTCTATCGGACCAATGCCCAATCCCGTACCATTGAAGAAGCCCTGCTCAAATCTAATATCCCTTATACCATGGTTGGAGGCACCAAGTTCTACAGCCGTAAGGAAATTCGAGAT
Source organism: Streptococcus suis (assembly GCF_046032515.1). GTDB lineage: Bacteria > Bacillota > Bacilli > Lactobacillales > Streptococcaceae > Streptococcus > Streptococcus suis_AL. The sequence goes on from NZ_JARQPJ010000007.1 coordinate 27,687, forward strand.
GTGATATCTTATTTGAATATCATTGCAAATCCATCGGATAATATCTCCTATGAACGCATTGTCAATGAGCCAAAACGTGGCGTTGGACCTGGTACGGTTGACAAACTCCGTGATTTTGCGACCAGCCACAGCATGTCCTTGCTAGAAGCTTCTCAGGATATTATGTTGTCGCCGATTAAAGGCAAGGCAGCGCAGGCAGTCTTTGACCTAGCCAATCTCCTCTATAATCTTCGTAATCAATTAGACAACTTGACCGTGACCCAAGTAGTCGAGGCAGTATTGAACCAAACAGGCTACATCGATGCCCTTGCAGCACAAAATACGCTGGAAGCAAATGCCCGCATTGAAAACATCCAGGAATTCCTGTCTGTTACCAAAAACTTTGATGAAAAGGATACTGAGGAAGAAGAGACAGGTCTGGATCGCTTGACACGTTTCCTACTTGATTTGGCACTGATTGCTGACACAGATGATGGCGATACAGAATCTTCAGAAGTGACTCTTATGACACTCCACGCAGCCAAAGGTCTGGAATTTCCAGTTGTCTTCTTGATTGGTATGGAGGAAAATGTCTTCCCACTTAGTCGTGCAGCAGAAGAAGAGGACGAATTGGAAGAAGAACGTCGTTTGGCTTACGTAGGCATCACCCGTGCTGAGCAGACTCTTTACCTGACCAATGCCAATTCTCGACTCCTTTTCGGTCGCACCAACTATAACCAACCAAGCCGCTTTATCCGAGAAATTTCCAGTGACTTGCTTGATTATCAAGGCCTCGCTCGTCCAGCTAATACTAGCTTTAAGGCTTCTTATGTCAATGGCAGAGCGACACAGTTTGGACAAGGTATGAGTTTGCAACAAGCCATGCAAAGCCGAAAAGCAACCGTACAACCATCTGCCAAGCTCGGAGGCAGTATGCCTTTCGCATCAAGTAACAAATCGTCTGGCTCAGGCACCAACTGGTCAGTTGGTGACATCGCTATCCATAAGAAATGGGGACGCGGGACAGTCCTTGAAGTATCAGGTTCAGGCAGCAACCAAGAACTCAAAATCAATTTCCCAGAAATGGGACTCAAAAAAGTCTTGGCAAGCTTAGCACCGATAAGTAAGGAAGAGTAGGGATGAATCTTCAGGTACAATTTTTTCAAAATGATGTTATAAAAGCCATCAAGGGAGGGGTATACCAAATCTCACTTCAGAAAGTTGATGGTGAACGGTGTGTCTTGTATATCGGTGAGTCATTTTCTATGTTGATAAGATGTGCACAACATTTATATCAGTTGAGAAAATACCCAGAGTATTTAGGGATGACCACTGAAACCCTTCGTGATCAAAACCTTATCTTAATGTTTGAAATTCTAGAGCTTGAAGAAGCGATGGGAATCAGAAGAAAAAAAGAAAAGGAGTACATTAAGAAGTATAGGCCCTTGTTACAGAGTGGACTTAGTGATCGTATGTTACCCATTTCTAGAAAAAAAGAAGCGGTGGCTAATTTTCTGGAAATATAGATAGTGATTAAAATACAATGCATTAAATGTGTTGTATTTTTTTATTCATACTCTTCGAAAATCAAGAGTATAGTGGTTTGAATTAGGAAAAGGACGGTTTTAGGTTATAGTGTTAATAACCCACTCCTAAAATAACTTTAGATTTCTCAAATTGACAAACTTAGATGTGTCCTGTTTCTAATTCACTCGACTATATCCTAGGAAACGAAGCTATTTTTTTAGAAACTGTGGTATACTTTAGATATACTGCCTGACATCGTTTCAGTAGTTTCTGCTTAGAAAGGACTTATCATCTTGCAATACAAACACTTACTCTTTGATCTTGACCATACTCTTCTTGACTTTAATCGTGGAGAAGAAGTAGCCTTAACCCAGTTTTTGACAGCTATGGAGGTTGAAGATATTCAAGCTTTTAAAGATGTCTATCGCCCTCTAAATCAAGGCATGTGGAAGGACTTAGAAAAAGGTCTTATTACTAAAAAAGAGTTGATTGATACGCGATTTTCTAGAACCTTTGCCCACTTTGGTCGGCAAGTTGATGGAAGGGAGATGGCCTTGCGCTACCAAGAATTTATTGGGCGGCAGGGACAAATTTTTACAGGTGCAGATAAGCTTTTGCAGGAATTGACACACCGAGGCTACCAGATTTATGCAGCGACCAACGGCGTGACCTATATACAGGAAAATCGCTTGCTTCACTCACCGATTCAATCGTATTTTAAAGAAGTATTTATTTCTGAGCAGATGGGGACGCAAAAGCCTGCGGTTGATTTTTATGAAAAAATAGCAGAGCAGATTGCAGGTTTTCAGTTTGACCAAGCCTTAATGATTGGAGACAGTTTGACAGCAGATATTCAAGGCGGCAATAATGCTGGCATGGATACTGTTTGGTACAATCCGACTCATATGATAAATAATAGTAAGGCAGTTCCAACCTATACAATTAGTAGCTATCAAGAATTATTGGACTTACTATAGAATGTTTTAAAATTCTATAAGATTTTTCGTGTATTTGTAATAAAAAATACACTATAAGGAGAAAAAGTGAAAAGCTTACTGAGACGTATTCGTCCAACCAAGCCCCTAAAAGAACTCACTTGGATAGATTTGATTATTATCACAACGATTTTATGTGGTAATGCTATCTATACCTCAACCATGCAATGGATAGCATCACTTTCCGCAACAGAAACCGTTGAAACAGGAGTTCTGTCGTTTAGTCCAGCCGATAATTGGTGGGCTCTAGCCAATCAAGGAAAATTATTCCTGTTTGCCCTGGTGTATTTATTGATTCGGAATTATGATTTCAAGCAGCTAAAAGTAAAATTAGGGTGGACAGTTTTGCTCTGGGGACCACTGATTTTCATCGGTGCTGGTCTGATTAGTGATTTGGCATTTACAGCTTTTTCATATATTCCAGGTCTGTCTGGTGGATATAATTACCTTGGATACTTACCTTATTATGACTGGAATATCATGACAGTGCTCAACCGTTTTCTAGCCGTTGACTACAGCACAGTTATCTATTCCTTGTTTAATGGCTTCTATGAAGAGTTCTTTTTCTTAGGCTTATTGTTGAGTACAGATAATAAAAAGCGTTCGCTGGTCTTACTCTTTTCAACAATTGTCCGTATATCTTTCCATACCTATCAAGGAATGGTATCTGCTCTTGTTATTGGGGTAGCCTTTGGTCTTTTCTATTACTACATGTACACAAGGAAAAATGATAATTTATTGCCATATTTCTTAGGGCATGCTCTTGCAGATATGGTTGGTACAAGTTTCTTCTCATTGTTTATTGCAGGGTAAACAATGAGAAGAAAGGACATCAAGCTAATCGGATAAAATTTCTTTCTCCCTACAGCTGACAAACGGATGATGATACATCGTTTCTATCAACTCGGTATCATCACCCGTTTTATTGTGCTGATATATTTAATCTGTTCAGTCAAATTTCGATTGCTTTATCATAAAACCGAATCGAGCAGACGATTTGTATCATCCTCAGTATTCTTGTATTTTTAGGAGTGCTAAATAATAAACCGGATGTGAAGGTAGAAGACATCATAAAAAACGGTATGTCATCTAAAAATCAACAATAATGTTTGTTTAGAAACTACTGATGAGGTATCTAGTTGTACTTACAGTTCAGTATCTCTAGCTAAGACGGATTTTTCAAAATATAGTCAGTATCTCCTAAAAAACTATTTTGTATATAAATTACTTTGCTTGTGAATACGACTATTTAACATCATATATGTCCACCAGTCGAAAGGCTGGTGTTTCTATTTATGACATGTATGTTATCGTGGATACCAATATTTTAAAGGAAAAGAATCGAGAGAAATTCAATGAACACTAAAAATATCAATAGTAGTTAAAATCATAAGCCGTTATTAGACGGGGTCTTATGATTGTGCTACAATAGACATAATTATAAGAGAACGGGGTGATGATAATGAAACGTACTATTCTATTATGCTTGCCGACAATACTGTTACTAGCAGCATGTCATCAAAATACAAATCAGGCCAATACTGCAAAAAATTCGTCAACAGTTGTTTCGACTACTTCAAGTCAGTCTGCTTCAATAACTTCGGAGCAGTCAACAAGCAGCTCTACATCGGCGGAAACGAATCAAGAAGTAACAAGTACAGAGACTCAGGTAAATTTTAACGGTTCCTATTATAGTGTACAAGGAAAATATGGCGAAGTGATTATCGCAAATAAAAAGCATCCGCTTGCAGCTGATTATGCACCGGGCGAAAATCCTGAAGCCTTAGTAGCTTTTCAACGATTAATAGCAGATATGCAGGCGCTAGGATTTGGTGTCTCCAATAACTATAGTGGATTTCGTTCCTATGAAACTCAGGCAAGTCTCTACCAGTCTTATGTAAATCAGGAAGGACAAGCAGCGGCAGATAGGTATTCTGCAAGAGCTGGATATAGTGAACATCAGACAGGATTAGCCTTTGATTTATTGGATACAAGTGGTAATTTATTAGAAGAGCCCAATGCTTCTCAGTGGTTGGCTACGAATGCACATCTATATGGCTTTATTGTCCGCTATCTTCCAGGAAAAGAGTCTAGCACAGGCTATATGGCAGAATCCTGGCATGTACGATATATTGGTCAAGAAGCGACAGATATTTACAATTCAGGCTTGACCTTGGAAGAATATTTTGGTGTACCAGGTGGAGATTATTAATTTTACATTTAGTCAGAAATAAGTCGAAAAATTTGTCCGTATAACTAACTCGTGATATAATAAACCATCATAATTTTGGAGGTCCATCATGCTTAAAGCAATGGAAGTATACTTGGTTACTAATGGTAATGGTTTAGAAGCCATCGAGTTTTATAAAAATGCTCTTGGGGCAACAGTTGAGCAAGTAAATCTATTTAAAGATTTCTTACCAGACTGCCCTGCTGAACTAGAAAATTACGTGATGAATGCACAGTTTCGTTTGAATGGTCAACGGTTTATGTTATCAGACAACAACCCAGAAATGCCTTATACAGTAGGTGACAATATTACAGTTGCGCTTATCACGGACGATGCTGAGACAGCGCAGGAACTATACAGCAAGTTATCCGTAGATGCAACTGCTATCAATATGGAACTTCAAGCAGTTCCTTGGTCTCCTGCCTATGGTAATGTAACAGACAAGTTTGGTATTTCTTGGCAAATCAATGCTGAAGTAGAAGGATACGGTCAGGAATATTACGCAGAAAACTAAAATAGATTGGACAACGTCCAATCTATTTTAGTTTTTGCCAATAAGCTTTGTAGATATAAAGTTGAAGAGCAGCAGATAGAACAAATAGTAAGGTCATCAAGGCTGAGCTTACATAAGTTGCACCAATAGTGCCAGCTAATATGATGCTGACAACTAGAACGATGGCTCCGAGAAACATTGTTCCTATGATCGATCCAGCGATTAACCATTGCCCCGCTCCGCGACCAAATAACTGGTTACTATTTTGCCAGTTGAGCATGAGGAGTTGTTGGTCACGCCAGTAATAAATCTGACCAGTTAGCAGGGCTGAAATGATGATGCCGACTGTAAAGAAGAATGCTAGAATGAGTTTGACTTTCATGAAACCTAGAGCCAAAGCAAAGTAAAGTAGAGTTGGTAGTGCGAATTGCACGGCAGCCAATACCCAGAATTTTTGGATGATAAATTTTTTGAAACTTATAGGAAGTGTTCGAATGAAATGATAATTTTCCTTCTCCAATGACATGGCCACTCCGATGAAGGTTGTAGAACCAGCAAATAGACTGCCAAGCAAGAATCCAGCTAATAGAGCAATACCAAAGAAATCCCATCCAACTGAACTTAGACCACCATTCTCTGTGAAACGGCTAAAACTTGGAAAAAGCGCCACTCCCATGATGATTGGTTGTATCATGGTTTGGACCATGAGGTTGCTATCTTTAAGAGTAGATAGGTGGTGTTTCACTAAAGCCTGATTGAGATTGCTAGGAATCTTGCCAGACTTAGCATTATTGATCCGTTTTGTCGAAGCATTTTCAATCGCCAAAACTTGATTAAAGTAGTTGGGAATGACAGTTTTAAACGCAAACACAATAAGTCCAAACATCAAAATTAGAGGAAGTCCAAAATGAAGGAGTGTCTCTAGTGATATAGTGTGACTGACCAAGTAATGGAATCCAGCAAATATGGGTATGATAGGAAAATCAACAAAGCCACCAGATTCGAGTGAAACGGTCTGCTGAGATTGCAGGAACATGAGCGCAGCAAAAGCCAGCAAGGAAGAACCTGTCATCAGGATTGTAGAAATCAATGTTTTACGAGGGCTTTTTGTCAGAACTTCCCCAACAAAGTGCATGATAATCAGATTGACTAAATTAACTAAAATCCAGAGAATCAAAAAGGAAGGAATGGAAGCTAAGGCGAGGAACGGACCGCCAATTTGCCAGTAAGTGATCAGAAGTAAAGACAGACACGGCATGAGGAAGGGTAGGACCATCCCTTGTGCAGAGAGGATTTTAGCGAGGAAGACTTCTTGTGGCTTCAGGGGAAGTGCTAAATACAACTTTGTATCCTTACTATCGTAGAAAACGGAGAAGAAACCTGTAAAACCGTAGACAATGGCAATAATGGTAAAGAGCGCTAGTTGCAGAGAAAAGAAACCGATAGACTGACTATAATCTACTCCCATGAAAAAGACAGAATAGAGAAGTCCGAAACTCAAAACCATAAATACTTGTTGCAAGAGGACACTTTTATAGGCTGAAAAGGAGGCGTCTTTGCGCTTACTTTGTTTTTTCTTGACGGAAGCTAGAAGTTGAGGATTGGAATAAAGAATATTAATCTTTACTAGTTCCCAAATGATGGATTTACTCATACTTCCTCACCTGCTTTCACTTGTTGGCGTCCCGCTAATTCCAAATAGATGGTCTCCAAATCTTTATCTGGATACTGTGATTTGAGTTCATCAAGACTTCCTACGAAAATGAGTTGCCCTTTTCGGAGAATAGCAATGCGGTCACAGAGTTGTTCAGCCACTGAAAGGACGTGTGTAGAAAATAGAACGGTGTGACCAGATTGAGCATGTTCTTTCATCATTTGTTTTAGGTCGAAAGAAGCCTGAGGATCCAGTCCAGTTAGGGGTTCATCCAAAATCCAAATATCAGGGTTAGGGATCAATGCACCAATAATAATGGTTTTCTGACGCATACCGTGTGAAAAACTGTCAATAGGCTCATGTTGGCGCGCTGTCATATCAAATAGACTAGAGAGTTTAGCGATACGGTCATCAACTGTATCTTTTTCTACACCATAGACCTTGCCCATAAAGTGCCAGTATTCAAATGCTGTTAAGTGTAGGAAGATGTCTGGCGAATCTGGAACATAGGCTATCCGTTTTTTGACTTCATCGCGGTTCTCCTCTAGGTTTAAACCATCAACAGAGATAGCTCCATAACTGGCTTCGATTATCGAAGTCAATAGACTGATTGTCGTTGTTTTTCCTGCCCCGTTATGTCCAATTAGGCCGAAAATCTCGCCGCTTTCAATTGTCAAATTTAGGTTATCAAGCGCGATTGTTTCGCCGTATGCTTTTGTGATATGGTCAAATTGTATCATAGTAACCTCCTTGTTATTCGTGAACTAAAAGTAGGAGCTTGCTAGGTATTCCAAGCATTATTCCAATGTTCTTCGAATAATATATACAATTAATTACATCTATTATACTGCTGAATTAGTACAAAAGCAATAGTTTTTTAGAAAATGTTTGGAATTTCACAAGTTAATGATTGCAGAAAAATCTGCTATAATAGACCTATGAACGATTTGATTAAGCATAAATTGGAGTTGCTGCCGGATAGTCCGGGTTGCTATCTCCATAAAAACAAGTACGGAAAGATTATCTATGTGGGCAAGGCCAAAAACCTGCGCAATCGGGTGCGGTCTTATTTTCGTGGTGCCCATGATACCAAGACGGAGGCCTTGGTATCTGAAATTGCCGATTTTGAATTTATCGTGACGGATTCCAATATCGAGGCCCTCTTGCTGGAAATCAATCTGATTCAGGAAAACAAGCCTCGCTATAACATTATGCTCAAGGATGACAAGTCCTATCCCTTTATCAAGATTACCAAGGAACGTCACCCACGGCTGATGATTACACGGCAGATAAAAAAGGATGGTGGTCAGTATTTTGGTCCCTATCCAGATGTGGGTGCGGCTAATCAGACCCTCAAATTACTGGAACGCTTGTACCCTTTCCGCAAGTGCAAAATGCCTGAGAACAAGTATTGTCTTTACTATCATTTGGGGCAATGTTTGGCCCATGGGGAAAAACTACCTAGCCTGTCTGACTATGACAAGATGAGTAAGGAAGTGGCCCAGTTCTTGACAGGTCATGATGATAAGATTGTCAAGGAAGTGCAGGAAAAGATGAAGACGGCTGCTGGCAATCTGGAGTTTGAAAAAGCAGCGGAATACCGGGATGTCCTACAATCCATTTCCACCCTGCGGACCAAGCAACGTGTGATGGCTCATGACTTGCAAAATCGAGATGTCTTTGGCTACTATGTGGACAAGGGCTGGATGTGTGTGCAGGTTTTCTTTGTTCGGCAGGGGAAATTGATTGAGCGGAATGTCAATCTTTTTCCATACTATAATGATGCGGACGAAGATTTTTTGACCTACATCGGTCAGTTTTACAGGGACCAGCAACATTTGATTCCCTCAGAGGTCTTGATACCGCAGGATATTGACCAAGAAGCCGTAGAAGCTCTGGTAGCTACCAAGGTGCTTAAGCCCCAGCGTGGCGAGAAGAAGCAGCTTATCAATCTCGCGACCAAGAATGCGCGTGTTAGTCTGGAGCAGAAGTTTAATCTCTTGGAGAAAAATCTGGAGAAGACCTACGGTGCGGTGGAGAATATCGGTCAGCTTTTGGGGATTCCGACGCCTGTGCGGATTGAGGCTTTTGATAACTCCAACATCATGGGGACTAGTCCTGTGTCGGCTATGGTGGTCTTTGAAAATGGGGTGCCTAATAAAAAGGAATACCGCAAGTACAAGATTAAGACGGTGGAGGGACCAGATGACTATGCTTCCATGCGAGAAGTTTTGCAGCGACGGTACAGTCGGGTGCTGCGGGATGGTTTGACACCGCCTGATTTGATTATCATTGACGGTGGTCAGGGTCAAGTCAATGTCGCCAAGCAGGTTATCGAGCAGGAGTTGGGTATGTCCATTCCCATTGCAGGTTTGCAGAAGAATGACAAGCACCAGACCCACGAATTGCTCTTTGGCAATCCGCTAGAAGTGGTGGAATTGCCCCGTAATTCACAGGAATTTTTCCTCTTACATCGGATTCAAGATGAAGTGCACCGCTTTGCTATCGAGTTTCATCGTCAGGTTCGGTCAAAAAATTCCTTCTCATCCAAATTGGACGGCATAGAAGGCCTAGGACCAAAACGCAAGCAGGCTCTGATGAAACATTTCAAGTCTATTGGCAATATCCAGTCAGCAAGTTTGAAGGAAATCGCAGAAGCTGGCGTGCCGTACAAGGTGGCGGAGAAGGTCAAGGAAAGTTTGAAGCAGAAGTAAATGGAAAAAAATACAATAAAATAGTTTACATTCTTTTTTGTATGTGTTAATATATTTGAGTGAATATTTATATTTGTAAAAACAATAAAGAGGTTGATGATTATGAACAAATATCTTACTCATCTGATTGGTTGTTTGCTCCTATTGTCTATGTTATTTCCATTTGCATATACTATGGACAGTGAAAATTATTCTGTATTCCTTGTATCAGGTTGGCGGTATTTCAGCCAAAACTTGTTTTCCTTGTCCTCTATTCTAATCTTTTTAGCATTCTTTTTCATCAATTATCAAGGTCATAAAAATATCCAACTGATTATTTTTGTCATGACTTTTATGGTTACATTGTATATTTATTGCTTACCCATTCTGGCTCTAGGAGAAGAATTCTGGAGTCGTATAATCGAATTGCCTGTTGCTTATTACATTTGTGGTTTACTTATGCTGGTTGGAGTTGGATTAAAAGTAAAATGTTTGGTATCTGTTTAATTGCCTAAAATTTCTGAAAAGCACGAGGACTGTCTTTCTAGTCAGAAGCTGGAAAGCAGTCCTTTTAAGATAATCTGGTAAATCTTGTCTTCTGGTAGGTAGAGATGAGATTTGAAAGCTCTACTAATTTATGGTAAAATGAATTATCAATGACTGATTAAGGAGAAAGCAATGGCGTTCGGCGAAGAAAAACACAAGAAAACAACATTTGAAAAAGTAACTTTAGTAATTGTTGTCGTGATGGTTGTCGTGACATTAGCTGGCTTGATTTTACCAGCCATTAATGCATTGATGAATTAAGAATCTGTATTCACTATTCAGCACTTCTATACTAAGGCTAGTTTTTAAGCACTCATCATTAGTTTTTTAGAAAATACAGTCAGTATTTTGAAAAAACTACCTTGATTGGCTAAAAACGATTTCTTATATATGAGCACTTCGCTTGTGAATACAGGTCTAAAACGCTTTTAAGCGTTTTTTTCTAGGAAAGAATAGGGTAAATTATGAGTATGTTTTTAGATACTGCCAAGATTAAGGTCAAGGCAGGGAAAGGTGGCGACGGGATGGTCGCCTTCCGCCGTGAAAAGTATGTACCTAATGGCGGTCCTTGGGGCGGTGATGGTGGCCGTGGCGGAGACGTTGTTTTTGTTGTAGATGAAGGCTTGCGTACTCTCATGGACTTCCGTTACAACCGTCGTTTTAAAGCTGACGATGGTGAAAAAGGGATGACCAAGGGAATGCATGGTCGTGGTGCGGAAGACCTGATTGTTCGAGTACCACAGGGGACAACTGTTCGTGATGCGGATACTGGCAAGGTCATCACCGACTTGGTTGAAAATGGACAAGAGTTCATTATTGCTCATGGTGGCCGTGGTGGTCGTGGAAATATCCGCTTTGCGACACCCAAAAATCCTGCACCAGAGATTTCGGAAAATGGGGAACCAGGTGAGGAACGCAATCTGGAGTTGGAATTGAAAGTCCTAGCTGACGTAGGTTTGGTCGGTTTTCCTTCCGTTGGAAAATCAACCCTGCTCAGCGTGATTACAGCTGCTAAACCTAAAATTGGTGCCTACCATTTTACAACCATTGTGCCAAATTTGGGAATGGTTCGGACCAAATCTGGCGAGTCATTTGCTGTGGCAGATCTACCAGGTTTGATTGAGGGTGCTAGTCAAGGTGTTGGATTGGGAACGCAATTCCTTCGTCACATCGAGCGGACACGTGTTATCTTGCATGTTTTGGACATGTCAGCAAGTGAAGGTCGTGATCCTTATGAAGATTACGTAGCCATCAACAATGAATTGGAAACCTACAATCTTCGCCTCATGGAGCGTCCTCAGATTATCGTTGCCAACAAAATGGATATGCCAGAAGCGGCAGAAAATCTGGAAGAATTTAAGAAAAAATTGGCAGCCAACTATGATGAATTTGACGAACTGCCACAGATTTTCCCAATCTCAGGGATTGCTCACCAAGGTTTGGAAAATCTTTTGGATGCCACAGCTGAGTTGCTAGAGAAAACGCCTGAATTCTTGCTCTACGAGGAATCAGATTTCCAAGAAGAGGAGGCTTACTATGGCTTTAACCCAGATGAGCCAGAATTTGACATCAGCCGTGCAGATGATGCAAGCTGGGTTCTATCTGGTGACAAACTAGAAAAACTCTTCACCATGACTAACTTTGATCGTGACGAATCTGTCATGAAATTTGCTCGCCAGTTGCGTGGTATGGGTGTCGATGAAGCCCTCCGTGCCCGCGGAGCCAAAGACGGCGATACAGTTCGCATCGGCAAGTTCGAATTCGAGTTTGTGGATTAACGTTGGAATCACATCTAAGTCCTAAAGGACTTGATGTGATACGGTAGCCGTTATGGCGGACTACCTACCAACCTTACTAATTCCGCACAGGCAGTGGTATCGACTGCCTGTACTCCATGTCGTAACTTGTCCAGTGGAGTTTTTCAGCTGGTCACCTAGAAATAAGAAAGTGACCATTGAATCCCGAGCCCGAAAATTCGAAAGCGAGGTAAGCAGTTTGACTGGGAGTGGGAAAGAACTCGACTAGTTAAAAAAGAATTCGTCTTCCCACCCCCGCACAGTTGATTAGATCAGATTTGGAGTGTAAAACACGAACAAATCTGCCAATCAACCACTGCGCTGAGATGTTGACACGAACTCTGAAGAGTGGTGCTAGGCTTTTTGCCCAGCCTCTAGTCAAACTACGCCAAGTCCTAGGGGACCTTGGCTAGCTACCTTACTAACTTCACCCAAATGGTAGTATCGACCATTTGCGTTCCGTGTCGTAACTTTGGAATCACATCTAAGTCCTAAAGGACTTGATGTAGTACGGTAGCCGCTATGGTGGACTATTCCGTACAGGCAGTAGTTTCGACTGCTTGAGCTTCATGTCGCAACCTGCCGAGATTTTTGGAACTGTTTCATCTGTCTTCTTGAGCTTGGGCTAAAACAATTATTAAAAATTTGGAGGTTTATATGGGTGATAAACCAATATCCTTCAAGGATAAGGATGGAAATTTTGTCTCAGCAGCCGATGTATGGAATGCTGAGAAATTAGAAGAACTCTTCAATACACTCAATCCCAATCGGAAATTGCGATTAGAGAGGGAGCGTTTAGCAAGAGAGAAGGAAAATGAGTAAACTTGACCTGTTAGTTTTCAAATAACTAGCAGGTTTTTGGTATTGAATTTTAAAAATGTTAGTTAATGTGCTATAATATATTTAGGTAACGTGCTCTGTTTTTCGAATATATAATACGAGGTTATATCTCAATCAATAGAATATGGAGAAAAATATGAGCAAAAAAAGACATCGCATCAATCCAATGATGGACATTGCAGCTAAAAAAGTTTTTAGCGATCCAGAGGTGACCATTGATTTCATTGAAACCTTTCTCGGTTTCAGACCTAAAATGGTCAAAATTATGAACGGAACTCTTGCTGATTTAAAGAAAGAACAAGATGGCTATTTTACTACGACCGTTGATGTTCTTGCCTCATTGGAAGATGATACCCAAGTAGTGATTGAAATCCAAGTCGCCTACCAAAGAGGCTTTTTGAAAAGATTGTGGACCTATATTTGCCAACACCTGGTCGCAAACCTGCCCAATGTTCGACAAAAAGTTGCCAAAACCCATAAGATGTACGATAAAATCCAACCTGTCTATGGTATCGCCGTAGTTGCAACCAACTACTTTAAAGATGAAAGACCAGTCCATTCATTTATTATTACGGATTCAGAAACAGGTCAGGTCTTGGAGTTTCCATTTGGTAAACAAGAACAAGCGAGAAAGCCCTTCGAGATGGTCATTGTAGAACTGAAGAAACTGCCATTGGGAGAAATGGATAGGAAACAACAGCTTTGGATGGAATTCTTCTCTAACAAAGAATTTAGCTTCAAACAAACCAGTGCAATCCAAAAGGCAGAGTATCTTTTGGATGTGAATAATTGGACACAGGAGGAAAGAACAATGATTGATACATGGAACCGAAATGCCGCTAGTTATTACGAAACTATGCAGGAACGTTATGAGAAAGGTATAGAGAAAGGTGCAGAGCAAAAAACGCAAGAAGTTTTGACTTCTCTTTTTCAAGTTGGCATGTCTGATGAGAATATTTCCCTAGTTCTGAAAATCCCTATTGAGCAAGTGAGGGTGTTGCGGAAGGATACAGTCACAGAAGAAGGTCATGAACATGGCATATAATCTTGAAATACTCCACATGCACCGCGCCGCTAGTTATTACGAAACCATGCAGGAACGCTTTGAAGAAGGCTATGAGGAGGGTGTTGAGGATGGTTATGAGAAAGGAATTGAGAAAGGTGCAGAACAAAAAACGCAAGAAGTTTTGATTTCTCTTTTTCAAGTTGGCATGTCTGATGAGAATATTTCCCTAGTTCTGAAAATGCCTATTGAACAAGTGAGGGTGTTGCGGAAAGATATTGTCACAGAAGAAGGTCATGAACATGGCAACTAAGCTGTTTTTTTCTGATGGCATGAAATCTCGCTTCGTTATTTCAACAGATCTCCTAGTAGAACAGAGTGGGAGTGGGAAAGTCATCCATGATGGCTCCGCCCACTCCCACGGAATAATAGATATCGAAGCTAATGGAGCCAACACAAAGGTGGATAAGAGAATGATAGAAGGAGAACTCTGTGCTACACAGGGTTTTTATTTTAAATTTCTTTTCCTGATTTAATTGCATACTATCAAGATTTACCTAGGATGTAAACAAGCGAGAAAGTTCATTTCGTCAGGCTACGGGGGCTGTCGTAAAGGCTATCTTTTCTAATTATCTCAAATTTGTCATCACCAACTTGTCCCATATTAAGTTCTACCTCATTTCTTTGTCTCAGTCTAATTTCCAGTTTTTGGGTTAGGCTAGAACTTAATTTGGGAATTTACTTGACGTAAAAAATGATTGATTTTACTTGAAAAACGGGGGGGGGGGGTAGGTTATAATGTTTATTGAAGCTAAAAATAGTTAACTAATAGTAAAATGATGGAGATGTAATCTGAAAGCATTTTTAGTTACTAAACTTATTTTTAGCAATGCATAGAATACAGGAGGATAATAATGCATCATTCTAGAAGAAAGTCTTTTGACTGGTACGGATTGAAACAGCACTTCTCAATTCGTAAATACCACTTTGGTGCTGCTAGTGTCTTACTTGGGATGTCGATTGCACTTGGTGCTGGGACACAGGTTGTTCAAGCAGCAGAGACAGTTACAACCCCAGAGTCTACGTCCGTAGCTCCATCCACAAGTGCTACAGAATCAAAGATATCAGAAACTTCAACAAAAGCAGCGACTTCATCAAGTTCTGAACGTACAGTTGAAATCGGCTATATTGTTAAGTACGCTACTGAAGATGGAATACTTGGGAACCCTTCAGTAGAAACAGTTTCAGTTACTACCACAGAAACAATTGCAAAAGCAACGGTATCTGTCACAGCAGTAGTACCAGAAGGGTATGAATTAGCATCAGGTCAGTCAGCTACAGTTTCTCAAGAAGTGACAGAGAATGGAGAAAATATTGTAACTGTAAAAGTTGTCAAAAAAGTAGAAGCTACAGAAACTGTTAGCTCACCAACTACAACATCAACAACTGTAGCAACTGCTAGTTCAACAACTAGAGCAGCTACATCAACTACACCTACGACATCAACTACACCTACGACATCAACAACCGTAGAAGAAGCAAAAAAAGTTCTTGAGCAAGTAACTTCAGAAGCGGAAGTATTGGCAAATGAAACTAATCGTTTGGTTGCTGCAGATAGCACAAATGAAGCGTTGAAAACAGCAGCTACCGCAACTAAATTGGTTGCCACAAAAGCGACTGTAACTTTCCAAAATGCGTTTGCAACACTTGAAGAAGTAAACGCACAAATCACAGCTGTTCGTACAAGTGTAGAGGCACTTGTTTTGGAATTGCGTAAGTTTTTAGGTACGGATGTTATTGAGATTGCTTTGACTACTGTCACTGATATGGATGACTCAACTAACAGACCAGGATACTGGACTGAGAATGAAGAAGTGCTTAATAAGGCTGCAGCAACTGCAACAGCCACAACTAAGCCTCAAAAACAAAATATCCCAGCAGGATATGAAGTTGACCCAACTGATGGACGAATCACTTTCTTGATTTACAGTTTGTCAGCTGATGATATTGATGCCACAGTTACACCTGGTACGAAGGATGGTTCATATAATAACCGTTATGGTACAGATTACTATATTACCCTCTCTATGGATCGGGTTCAATCAACTGGTAATATCTATGCTCGTTTGGTAAGTAAACAAAAAGGCTTTATAGAAGAGATTGAAATCCCTGAAAATACTGCTCGTCATCAATTCCAAACAATTGCAAATGGACCGAAAGATCTAGGAACTTTTACTTACCGAATGTCATTAACTACGATGCCATTTACGGATTCAACAGGTCAACAAACAAGCGTTAGATATGTGAATATCAACTCTGGCGTGGGAGCCAACGGTAAGGGTTCGGTTGCCTATTCACTTCTAACAAATGATAACACATCTTATAACAGTTATACTGGTATAGCACCGGGATATCTGCCAACTCAGGTTACTAGCTATTTTGTCAAAGAAACTGAACGTCGTGCACAAGAACTTCTTGCAAGTTACGCTCACGTAGGCATGGTTTCAGGGGATTCCTTTACAATTTCTGATGCAGCAGAGTTTGCAAACTATGAATTGATTGAGGCACCAGTAATTAAAGATACACCAATTTCAACGAACTACTCAGTTGGTACTCCGCTTATCCAATACTTCCCTGCTTCTAAGACTGCAAGGGTTATCTATATCACAAAAGAAGATGGTACTTCACGTTTCCTAAACTTTGTTTTAAACCCTGATCATCCTGATTTTCTTGAGAACTTTAAAAACTACCATACCATGTCACCGGTAGATTTTGTTACGAATGGTGGAGCAGAAGCCTTAGATTTTACAAATCGTATCGCGATTGTCAATAAATACCTAGCTGAAATTGAAGCGGTTAATGCAGATACTAGCTTAGCAAGTGATGTACAAGCTAGTCGTTTGGCGGCAATCCGTGCAAATTATGCTTCCGAAATCAACACAGATGATAACAAGTTCTTGCTTACATTTGTATCTACAGAAGCAGAACCACTTACTGCCAATGACGGACCAGATGCAGTTACTGGCTTAACAACTTGGAATCACACCGTAAAAAATTACTATACAGCCATTGCAGGTAGTAATGTTGCTACAACAATCGCACTTAAGATTAGTTCGTATTTATCAGACCCAATGGTTGACTGGTCACCAACTGCTCCAACTCCACAAGGTGTAAAACTTCTTAGTAAGACGGAGGTAGGCAGCGATGGCAAACCAGTACGTGTAAAGATTACCGTTAATCAAGATGGTGCTGAAAAAGAAGTGGATGCAGATCTACATACAAACATCATCGCTATGTACAACATGTTGACTCTTAGTGAGAACAATCAGCATTACTATTACGCAGAAAAAGGTGGCGTTAAGGTCTATTATGTTGACACAGAAGGTAATGTTTTACAAGATTCTAAGTCAATCTATGATCATGCTAACACCAACACAGCATATGATACCAAGTCTGTAAAAGATGCGACAATCACAACAGCAGATGGTACGGTTTACTACTACAAAGAAATCGATACAACAGGTCTTAACCCAGCTTCAAGCAACACAGACACTGAAAAACGTAAGATTGAAAAAATTACCGAAGAAGTTGGTACAGTTGCGCAAGATACGCTTAAAGAGTTGACTTATGTCTACGAAAAAGCAGGCAGCGTCAATGTTAACTACGTTGATGTGGATGGTAATAAACTATCTGGTACAGACGGTACTGGCAAGGTAGTTACTGAAAAAGTTGCTGATCTTGTCAATGCCAAAGCGGGTACAGGATATGACACAATCGTTGATAACAGACCAGCTAAGATTGTCACTGCTGATGGTAAGACATATGAATTGGCTCCGGCTGCTGAATATACTGTCGGTACTGTTGAAGCGGATCATCATTTGTCAGTAAGCAATGTGACTGAGGTAACAGGTGTCCACGAAGCAACTGGCTCAGTCGCCTCTGGTATTACCAAAGAAATTACCTTTGTCTATAAGGAAGTAACTGGTAAGGTTATTGTTCATTATGTTGACCAAGACGGTAACCCAATCTCAGGTACAACAGACGAAGGTAAGAAAACCGCAAGCACTGTAACTGATACACCAGAAAGCTCAACAGGTACACCATACGACACAAAAGATTTGAAACCAAAAACTATCACAACAGATGATGGTAAGATTTACAAACTTGTTCCAGCTGCGACACAAGGTGAAGAAGATGGTAAGGTTGTTGTTGGTACAACAGAAATCACATATGTTTACGAGTTAGTACAAGGTGATGTTATTGTTCACTATGTGGACACAGAAGGTAACACCATTGCAGATGATGTGACAGACCAAACGATCACAGATACAGGTACAGACTACGATACTAGAGATAACAAACCAGAGAAAATCACAAATGACCAAACAGGTGAGGTTTACTACATCTTGCCAAAAGATGAAGTTAAAGCAGGTGATAAAGAAACTGGTAAGGTTGTCGAAGGTACGACTGAAGTAACTTACATCTACGAAAAAGCAGGTAGCGTTAACGTTAACTATGTCGATACAGAAGGTAACCCACTTAAAGCTCCAGTTGCAGATGTGACTGATGGTAAACCAGGTTCTGACTACGACACTGTTCTTGATAACAAATTGGCTAGCATCTCAGTAGATGGCAAACTTTACCGCCTAGTTCCAGCAGGTGATTACAAAGTTGGTACTGTTTCAAATGATAACAACTTGACAGTAGTTGGTAACGGTAAAGCAACAGGTATCGATGCTACGACTGGTACAGTAGAAGCTGGTAAAACAAAAGAAATCACTTATGTGTATAAGAAAGTTGCGAACTGGATTCCAGAAATTCCAGGTGTTCCAGAAAACGAACGCCCAG
>NZ_JARQPJ010000007.1:46390-89754 GCF_046032515.1 Streptococcus suis
CCAGTAGATCCTAAGGACAACACACCATTGAAACCAGTAGATCCAAATGATCCAGGTAAGGGTTATGTGCCACCAACACCAGAAAATCCAGAAGAAGACACACCAATCCCTTACGTTCAAAATGGTAATGTTGTGGTTAACTACGTGACAGAAGACGGTACAGTTATCAAGAGTCCAGTTAAGGATGAAACTGATGCACCTGCTGGTAAATCATACGATACAACTGATAACAAACCAACAGAGATTGTTACAGAAGACGGTTCACGTTATGTATTGATCCCATCTAAGACAATTGGTTCAGAAAATGGTAAAGTTGAAGGTGGTAAGACAACAGAAATCACTTATGTGTATAAGAAAGTTGCGAACTGGATTCCAGAAATTCCAGGTGTTCCAGAAAACGAACGCCCAGTAATTCCATATCCATTTGATCCAAACAATCCAGACGTACCAGTAACACCAACTCCAGGTACAGTGATTCCAAACGTTCCGGGCTACACACCAGTAGATCCTAAGGACAACACACCATTGAAACCAGTAGATCCAAATGATCCAGGTAAGGGTTATGTGCCACCAACTCCAGAAAAACCAGGAGAAGACACACTAATCCCTTACGTTCAAAATGGTAATGTTGTGGTTAACTACGTAACAGAAGACGGTACAGTTATCAAAGCACCAGTTCAAGACGAAACAAACGTTCCTGCTGGCAAGTCTTATGACACAACTGATAACAAGCCAAACACTATCACTACAGAAGATGGTACAACTTATGAGCTTGTTCGTGTTGATGGTTCAGAAACTGGTACTGTTGTAGGTGGTAAGACAACTGAAGTAACTTACGTTTACCGTAAAGTGACTCCAGCTAAGAAGGTTGTGACAAACCACGTTGACGAAGATGGTAACCCAATCGCACCGCAAGAAGAGGGAACAACACCTAACAAGTCAATCCCAGGATATGAGTTCACAGGTAAGACTGTAACAGATCCAGATGGCAATACAACACACATCTACCGTAAGGTTAAGAAAGTTGTAACAAACCACGTTGACGAAGATGGTAACCCAATTGCACCGCAAGAAGAGGGAACAACACCGAACAAGTCAATCCCAGGATACGAGTTCACAGGTAAGACTGTAACAGATCCAGATGGCAATACAACACACATCTACCGTAAGGTTAAGAAAGTTGTAACAAACCACGTTGACGAAGATGGTAACCCAATTGCACCGCAAGAAGAGGGAACAACACCGAACAAGTCAATCCCAGGATATGAGTTCACAGGTAAGACATACACTGATGGTGACGGTAATACATATCATGTTTACCGTAAGGTAAGCAAACCTGTTGCACCAAAACCACAGGCTCCTGTAGCTCCAACAACTACTACTAAGACTGGTGTGGCTCAATTGCCAAATACAGGTGAAGCTTCATCAGAAGCAAGTGTGTTGGGTGCAGCAATGCTTGTAGCAGCTCTTGCTCTTGCAGGCAAACGTCGTCGTAACGAAGACTAATTACATTATTTTTCCTAACCTCCTATCAAGGTAAAATAATTAAAAGGAAAGGTTCGCCTTTCCTTTTTTTGTACACGCATTTTTGATATACTAGACATAGTATATTCATGGAAAGTATGAGAATTTGATATGAAATTAGTCTATACAGATATTCGCAATCCCCTGACACAGTATCTGACCAAAGAGGCAGCAGAATTTGCTAAGGAAGCTAAGCGTGTTTTTTATATTGCTCCTAACTCCCTGTCCTTCGAGATGGAGCGTAAGGTTCTAGAATACCTGCCTGAACAGGCAACTTTTGATATTATCGTGACCCGTTTTGGGCAACTCGCTCGCTATTTGATGATTGATAAGAAAGAAACAGGTCAACCGCTGGATGATGTTGGTCTTGCCATGATTTTCTTTCGTGTTCTATCGCAATTTGAAGACGGCGACTTGAAAGTCTATGGTCGTTTACAGACAGATTTTGGGTTCATTAACCAGCTAGTTGCTTTATACAAAGAATTGCAACGGGCAAATATGTCTATTTTGGACTTGGAAGCCATGGAATCGCCAGATAAGCAGGCTGATTTGGTAAAGATTTTTCTAGCTGTAACAGACATTTTGTCCAAAGAAGGCTTTGAGCATCAGTCTAAGTTAGCAGAGCTGACGAGCTTGGTGGAAACTGGTCAGTTGGATGAGCAGTTGAAAAACATTGTGCTGGTGGTAGATGGATTTTCTCGTTTTTCGGCAGAAGAAGAAGCTTTAGTAAGTGCTTTAAATGAACGGGTGTCGGAAATCCTGATTGGTGTATATGCCAGCAAGAAAGCTGTGCAAGCCACCTATGCGGAAGGGAACGTTTATCAAGCCAACGTTGACTTTTTACGTCAGTTATCAGCGCAGTTCCAGACTAAGGCCACTTATATTGGTCAAGAGCCAGTCTTGGACAGTATCGGTAAATTTTCAAAGAATATGGAAGCCTATTATGACTACAGCGGGACCATGATAGACTTGACTCCAGTAGACCAAGAAAAAATCCAACTCTGGGAGGTTGTCAACCAAAAAGAAGAGGTGGAGCAGGTTGCGACTGCGATTCGTCAGCTTGTGCATCAAGGGACTCGCTATAAAGACATCTTGTTGCTCTTGGGTGATGTAGATAGCTACAAGTTGCAGATTGGCAAGATTTTTGACAAGTATGATATTCCTTACTATTTCGGCAAGGCAGAGGAGATGAGTCATCATCCCCTGGTCCATTTTGTGGAGTCCTTGGAGCGCTTGCGCCGCTATCGTTTCCGAGCGGAAGACTTGCTCAACCTCCTCAAATCTGGTTTGTACGCCAGCATTTCCCAAAAGGAGCTGGACCTATTTGAGTCTTACATCCTCTTTGCGGATATGAAAGGCCAGGCTGCTTTTTCGAGGGCGTTTGTGGCCAATAGCAGAGCAGACTATGACGCTGAAGTCATTAAGGAGAAAAGGCTTGTTTATGATTTGAATGTCTTGGAACCCCTACGTGCTAAGATTATGGAGCCTTTGAACCAGTTGTTTAAGGCTGGACCACAATCTGGAACTGCCTTGCTTGAGAAATTTATGGCATTTTTGGAGGCAATTGAGCTTCCTAAAAATATGGAAAAAATGTCTCGAAATTTGAGCGAAGTAGAGCAAGAAAAAGAAGAGCAGGTCTGGAAAAGTTTTACCCACATTCTTGAGAATTTTCATCAGATTTTCGGAAATGAAAAATTGAAAATGGATGATTTTCTGGCTATTTTACAGGCTGGAATGCAGGCCAGTCACTATCGCACCGTTCCTGCAACAGTTGATGTGGTCAATGTCAAATCCTATGATTTGATCGAGCCGCACACTGCAAAGTATGTTTATGCTATCGGAATGGGCCAGTCCAATTTTCCAAAAGTTGCTAAAAATACCAGTCTATTGACAGAAGAAGAGATGGAAAAAGTCAATCTTGTTTCAGCTAGTTCTTCACGTTTCGATTTGGTCAGCCGAGAAAATATCAAGAAGAACCATGCTGCTATGATGTCTCTGCTTAATTCTGCGACAGAACAGTTAGTTATTTCTACTCCTCAGATTTATAACGAAGGTGAAGATAGTCTCTCTCCTTATATCAAGATTCTCCAAAAAATGGGGCTGAAATCCGAAGAACGTGGAAGGATGAAAAGACTTAGTCCGCAAGACATCGGTCACTACAAGAGTCTCTTATCCCGTTTGATTGAGTCAGAAAGACCCTCTCTTGAACATGAAGAATGGGGAGGGCAGACGGCCTTCTGGACAGTATTGGTTCGCCATTTGAAAAAGAAATTGGAGTCGCAAGGCATTGAAATTCCGACCATTACTGGCGAAATAACTTCTAAACAGCTTGCAGCTGATACCTTGGCTGCTTTATATCCAGAGGATAAGCCGCTCCATCTTTCTGCATCCAGCTTGACCAATTTCTACAACAACCAATATCTTTACTTTGTCCGCAATGTTCTTCGCTTGCGGGAACAGGAATCCATCCATCCGACTGCCTTTCAGCATGGTTTGTTCTTGCATCGGATTTTTGAACGAGTGGTCATGGACCAATCTGATCTAGATTTTGATCAAAAAGTGGACAAGGCCATCTTGCGTACCCGTAACGAGGCAGAATTTGCTATGTTTTATAACCAAGATGCTGATGCTCGCTATACGGAGGAGGTGCTGGATAAGATTGCTCGTTCCAGTGCAACTATTTTGCGGGATAATGATTTGGTTGAAATTGATGGTCAGGAAAAGAGTTTTCGTCAGGATAAGGCGCTGGTTTTTGACCTTCAAAATGGCAAGAGTGTGCATGTAAATGGTACCATTGACCGCTTGGATACCTTACAAATCAATCAGGCTGTCGGTGTTGTGGATTACAAGTCCAGCGACCAATCTTTTTCAGTTGGAGATTTTTACAATGGTCTCAAACCTCAGTTGGTGACCTACTTGGCAGCCTTACAAGAGCTGGATGAAACCAGATATAAACCAGTTTTTGGGGCTATGTATTTGCATCTGCAGGATCCGATTATCAAGTTAAAAGATACGAAGAATGTAGAACAGCTAGAAGGAGCTGCCAATACAAGCTTGGTTTACAAGGGACTTTTCTTGAAGGAGGGAAGTCAGGGGCTCAATCATTTTTATCAGACTCGTAACCAACTCTACACGGAAGAAGAGTTTGCGGTTTTATTGAACCACAACCAAGAACTCTACAAACAAGCTGCCAAGGACATCCTGGATGGTCGCTTTGCTATTAACCCTTATACCAAAGATGGTCGCTCGGTGGCAGGTGAGCAGTTGAAGGCAATCACTGGTTTTGAGGCGGATCGGCACATGGGCATGGCACGGCGGTTGGTCAAAGAGGCCAAGCGTCAAGATTGGATGGAACGAATGAAAGGAGGTCAGGACTAATGGCTTTTGAACAATTTTTAAGCGAGGAAGAAATCAAGGCTGTGCAGCTGGCGGAAGCCAATTCTGATAAGCAACAAAAACGCACACCTGAGCAGATTGAAGCCATCTACACGCACGGTCAGAATGTTCTGGTCTCTGCATCGGCTGGGTCAGGCAAGACCTTCGTTATGGTTCAACGGATTTTGGATAAGTTGAAGCGTGGTGTGGGAATCGACCAGCTCTTTATCTCGACCTTTACAGTCAAAGTGGCTGGTGAGTTGAAGGAGCGGATTGAGAAAAATCTAAATGAAACCATTGCGGAGACGACCGATATGGAATTGCGTCGGCATTTATCTGCCCAGTTGGCAGATTTGACCAAGGCGGATATTGGGACCATGGACTCCTTTACGCAGAAATTGGTCACAACCTACGGTTATAGCCTTGGTATTTCTCCGCAGTTTCGGATTTTACAGGATGAGACTGAAAAAGCAAGTCTGAAAAAAGAGGTTTTCGATCAGCTTTTTGCAGATTATCTTGAACAGGATGAAAATGGTACATTCCGCAAACTAGTTCGCAATTTTTCAGGCAACCGTAAGGATAATAGTGGTTTCCGTCAGGTTGTTTATCAGGTGCATGATTTTAGTCAATCGACGAGCAGTCCAACTAAATGGCTGAAAGAGCAGGCTGTTCAAACTGATTTGTACAGTCAGGAGCGTATAGAGCAGATCTTAGAGCAAGGCTTTAAGGAAAAAGTTTTAGACAAGCTCTATCAAGCTGCAGATTTCTTCCGCTACCATGTGGAATGGGGCAGAACTGACTTTGGTTCCGCTAAGTATTTTGCCAATGTGGAAGAAGTTTTGGACTTGCTGACGGGTTTAGATAGTCTGGACCAGAAGGACTTGATGGAACGGGTTGAAAGAATCCTTCTCATCAATGATCAGTCCAGAGGTAAGGGCCTGACCAATGCCAATCGACCAAAAGATGAACATTTGATAGCCTTTAAAGAAGAATACAATGCTGGCAAGAGCCAGATTATCTCAGGACTACGAGATTTGGGTCAGGAAGTTTATGAATTAACCCTGCTGAAAGATTATCAGGCTCAAGCTTTGCCACTGCTTGTATTACTACGTGACTTTGTTTTGGATTTTTCGCAGGCTTATCTGGATGTCAAAATCAAGGAAGCAGCCTTTGAATTTGGCGATATTGGGCATTTCGCCATTCGTATTTTAGAAGAAAATGCGGACATCCGCCAATTTTTCCAAGAAAAATACCACGAAGTCATGGTAGACGAGTACCAGGATAACAACCATAGCCAAGAGCGAATGCTGGACCTACTGTCTAACGGTCACAACCGCTTTATGGTGGGCGACATTAAGCAGTCCATCTATCGATTCCGTCAGGCGGATCCGATGATTTTCCAAGAGAAATTTGAACTGTATCAGGCAAATCCTCAGGCTGGGAAATTGATTTTGCTTAAGGAAAATTTCCGTAGTCAGATTGAGGTCTTGGAGGCAACAAATGCTATTTTCACGCGTCTGATGGACCGTCAAGTAGGGGAAATCAAGTATGACGACACCCACAGTCTAGTGGCTGGTAGTCCTGGTCAAAAAATTGCCCAGCCCAAGCATGAGATGGAATACTTGATTTATGACCAGCAGGATAGCGCAAACTCTTCAACAGATGCTGAGGAGGAAACACCTCTGACTGCTGGTGAAATTGAGGTCGTTGCAAAAGAGATTATTCGTCTTCACAATGAAGATGGAGCAGACTTCAAGGACATCACTCTCTTGGTGCAAAAACGGACGCACAATGACCTCATTATGTCCATTTTTGAAAAACATGGGATTCCTATTGTGGCAGATGGCGGAGCAGCCTCCTATCTGCAATCTTTAGAAGTCATGATCATGCTGGATACCTTGCGGGTTATCAATAATCCACTCAATGACTATGCCTTGGTTGCCCTGCTTAAATCACCTATGTTCCGATTCGATGAAGATGAACTGACACGGATTTCCTTGCAGGCTGGGACAGGTTTCTTTTACCAGAAAATGGAAATAGCCCAGCAAACAAATGGGCAACATCCTGAACTTATGTCAGGAGAGTTGAAGAAGAAAATCAAGGATTTCTTGTCTATTTTGGAAAACTGGCGTGCCTATGCCAAACTGCATTCTATTTATGACCTGATCTGGAAGATTTTCAATGAAAAATTCTACTATGACTATGTCGGTGCTCTTCCAAATGGCAGCAAGCGTCAGGCCAATCTATACGCACTTGGTCTGCGTGCCAACCAGTTTGAAAAAACAGGTTACAAGGGTTTGTCCCGCTTCATCGCCATGATTGACCGTGCCTTAGCAAATGATAAGGATTTGGCAGATGTACAAGAGTTTCTACCGCAAAATGCTGTTCAGCTGATGACCATCCATAAGTCAAAAGGTTTGGAGTTTAAATATGTCTTCCTCATGAACATCGATAAGCGATTTAACTTGGAAGACCATTACCAGTCAGTCATCATCAGCCGAAAAAATGGTCTAGGTATCCAATATTTAGCGGATATGAAAGATAAGGTAAATAGCCCATTGCCTCAGGTGCGAGTCTTAATGAACACCCTTCCTTATCAAAATAATCTCCAAGAGCTAAAAATTGCCAATCTTTCAGAACAAATGCGGTTGCTTTATGTTGCACTAACGCGTGCCGAGAAGAAGCTGTATCTGGTTGGAAAGGGTAATGCTGACAAGTTAGCTGAAAAATACGATGGTAAGAAGGAAGATGGCGTACTTGCCCAATCAACTCGTGAAAGTATGGCGACCTTCCAAGACTGGATTCTAGCCATTGATGAGGCCTTTTCAGGAGAAAACTTGCACTTCAAGAAAGTCTTTGTAACGGATGAGGATTTGACAGAGGAGAAGATTGGTAAACTGACATTGAAGAGTAAGCTAGAAGACGCCAGCCTTAAAGATATTCGTCAATCAGAAGACATCGCCCTGGCCTTGGACCAGTTGTCTTCTGTCCAAGAGTTGAACGAAGGCTATAAGGCTGCCATTGAATTGCCAAGTTTACGGACTCCAAGTCAAATCAAGAAGCTCTATGAGCCTGTCTTGGAACAAGATGGCATGGAAGTTATGGAAAAATACCATCCAAAACGGACCTTCAACTTGCCAGATTTCTCCAAGAAACCAAAAATCACTGGAGTCCAAGTCGGTTCTGCAGTGCATGAACTCATGCAACGTTTGGATCTGTCTTGGTTGGTGACAGAAGATACGGTAAGAGAAGCCCTAGAAGCTGTTCATGCTGAGCAAGCGGTTAAAGACAAAATCAATGTTCAGATGATTTTGGATTTCTTTGATACAGACTTAGGAAGAGAAATTCTAGCCAATACGGATAAACTTCATCGAGAAGCTCCATTTGCAAGTTTGCAGACAGATTCTTTGTCACAGGAACAATTTGTCCTTCGTGGGATTATCGATGGCTACCTACTGTACGATGATCATATTGTCCTCTTTGATTATAAGACAGACAAATACGACCAACCAAGCCAACTCAGTCAACGTTACCAAGCTCAAATGCAACTCTATGCCGAGGCATTGAAAAAAGCCTACAAGATAGATCGTGTAGACTGCCATTTGATTTTGCTTGGTGGGGAAAGAATTGAAGTGGTTGAAGTCAAAATATAGTCATTTAGTTTTTCTTTTATTACTTCGACGCAATAGGAAACTCCGTTTCCTTATTTCTAACTTCAAACATTCCACTGGATTGTTTGAACTCGCTTTGCCGTACTCTGCAGGGGTGACTTGCTCCGCAAGTGCTATCTCCAACCTTGCACAGTCACTCGACTGTACAAGCTGTCTGCAGCTATTGAGGCGAACTTTGTTCGCTATATCTCCAACCTCCAAAGGTTCCCCGAACCTTTGGAGCGAGTACTAAAAGTAAACTAAAAGCCTATAAATTAAAAGCGAGTGGTTAAACTCGCTTTTTCTGTTTGGTTAGATTGAGGCCGAATGGGACAAGATTTTCTTCTTTTTTCAAAATCCGCTGGATATTTTCCTTGTGGCGGATGATGACAAAACTGCCAAGAAAGACGATAATCACTGTAAAGAGCCAGTCGTAGCTTGGCAGGATGATTCCTATTGCTGGAAATAGCAGAGCTCCTAAGATTGCTAAAGCTGCTGCTAAGACGCTAGAGAAGGAAACCATGGACGTCAAGTAGAGTGAACTGGCAAAGATTAGAACGAGATAGAGGCAAAAAGCAGGTGCGACGCCCAGAAGCATACCAGCAGATGTTGCAACCGCCTTTCCACCTTTGAATTGGGCAAAGATAGGGAAAGTGTGTCCCAGTACAGCCATTAACCCAAATACAATCGGAGAAATTCCTTGGGCATGAAAGATCAGCGGAAGCAAGGCTGCCAACGTTCCCTTGAGAAAATCAATTACAAATACAATCGTACCAGCCTTTGGACCTAAAATACGGAATGTGTTGGTCGTTCCAGTATTTCCCGAACCATGTTCACGAATGTTGATATTGAAAAAAGTTTGACCTATCCAAAGTCCTGACGGGATAGATCCCAATAAATATGCAATAAATAGTAAAATAAGATTGACTAACATGTTTTCATTATAGCATATTTTCATCTCATTTAGTCCAAAATCTTATTTTGTGAGCTGTCTCAGCCGATAGGAAACAGAAAAATTTTGCAAAAATGCCTAAAAACTTGTAATATAGAAAGGATGATAAGTATGGAGGTCAGTTTTGACTAAGAAAGAGATTGATATAAATAACTATAATGATGATGCCATTCAGGTACTGGAAGGGCTGGACGCCGTCCGCAAACGCCCCGGAATGTACATCGGCTCCACAGATGGAAACGGCTTGCACCACATGGTCTGGGAGATTGTCGATAACGCTGTCGATGAAGCCCTGTCTGGTTTCGGTAATCGGATTGACGTGACTATTAACAAGGACGGTAGCCTGTCTGTGTCCGACCGTGGACGTGGAATGCCTGTTGGTATGCACGCAACAGGCAAACCAACAGTCGAAGTTATCTTCACCGTTCTCCACGCAGGTGGTAAGTTCGGTCAAGGTGGCTACAAAACTTCAGGTGGTCTCCACGGGGTTGGTTCTTCGGTGGTCAATGCCCTGTCTAGCTGGTTGGAAGTTGAGATTACCCGTGACGGAGCTGTTTATAAGCAACGATTTGAGCAGGGCGGAAAGCCAGTCACGACCCTAGAAAAGATTGGTACCGCTCCAAAATCAAAAACAGGCACAAAAGTTACCTTTATGCCTGACGATACCATCTTCTCAACGACGGACTTCAAGTTCAATACCATTGCCGAACGCCTGAAAGAATCAGCCTTCTTGCTCAAACAAGTCACCATGACCTTGACAGATGAGCGGACTGGTGAGCAGGAGGAGTATCACTATGAAAATGGTGTTCAGGACTTTGTTTCTTACCTCAACGAAGACAAGGAAACCCTGACACCTGTCCTTTATTTTGAAGGAGAAGACGCAGGTTTCCAAGTCCAAGTTGCTATGCAGTACAACGACGGCTATTCAGACAATATCCTGTCTTTTGTCAACAACGTTCGGACCAAGGATGGCGGTACCCACGAAACAGGTCTCAAACTAGCCATTACCAAAGCCATGAACGACTATGCTCGTAAGACCAACTTGCTCAAGGAAAAGGACAAGAACTTGGAAGGCTCTGACTACCGTGAAGGTTTGTCTGCGGTCCTCTCTATCCTTGTACCAGAAGAGCATTTGCAGTTTGAAGGGCAGACCAAGGACAAGCTGGGAAGCCCGCTTGCACGACCTGTGGTGGACGGGATTGTATCGGACAAGCTAACATTTTTCCTTTTGGAAAATGGCGAGCTAGCATCAAATCTAGTTCGCAAGGCCATTAAGGCGCGTGACGCCCGCGAGGCTGCGCGTAAGGCGCGTGACGAATCCCGAAACGGTAAGAAAAACAAGAAGGATAAAGGCCTCTTATCAGGGAAACTAACTCCAGCTCAGTCTAAAAATCCAGCCAAAAATGAACTCTATCTGGTCGAGGGAGATTCGGCCGGAGGTTCTGCTAAACAGGGCCGTGACCGCAAGTTCCAAGCCATTCTACCTTTGCGTGGTAAGGTCATCAACACTGCCAAGGCGAAAATGGCAGACATCCTCAAAAATGAAGAAATCAACACCATGATTTACACCATCGGTGCAGGTGTTGGCTCAGACTTTACGCTGGAAGATGTCAACTATGACAAGATTATAATCATGACCGATGCGGATACGGATGGTGCCCACATTCAGACTCTCTTGCTGACTTTCTTCTATCGCTATATGCGACCGCTAGTAGAAGCAGGTCGGGTTTACATTGCCCTTCCACCACTTTATAAGATGTCAAAAGGCAAGGGTAAGACAGAAAAGATTGCCTACGCCTGGTCTGACGGAGAATTAGAAGATCTCCGCAAGGATTTTGGCAAGGGCTTTATCCTCCAACGCTACAAGGGGCTTGGTGAGATGAATGCCGATCAGCTCTGGGAAACGACCATGAACCCTGAAACCCGTACCCTCATCCGTGTCACCATTGAAGACCTAGCCCGTGCTGAACGCCGCGTATCCGTCCTCATGGGCGACAAGGTCGAGCCACGCCGCAAGTGGATTGAAGACAATGTGAAGTTTACCTTGGAGGAAGCGACAGCTTTTACCAAATAATCTCAGGGAAGTTGAGGTGCTATATGGTTTTAGAAAATAAATTTGGGATTGAAAATTCGGCTGAATTAGCCCGTCTTGAAGAACAAATTAGCAAGAAAAAAGCAGCTCAACTGTTCGAAACAGGCCAACTGTTCCAGATAGAAGTTGGGACTTTTGCAGGTTTGGCACACATTCATCAGGCTTTATTTAAGGATATTTACGACTTTGCAGGTAAGATTCGTGATGTCAACATTGCCAAAGACAATTTTCAATTTGCCCCTCGTATTTTTCTGGAGCAGTCATTGGCTTATATTGACAAGCTACCTCATACTACTTTCGATGAGATTGTTGACAAGTACGCAGATATGAACATCGCACATCCTTTTCGTGAAGGAAATGGTCGCAGTATGCGTATCTGGTTGGATTGTATGCTACGGGATAGTTTGGGCAAGGTGGTTGATTGGAATAGCATTGATAAAGATGAGTATTTCAATGCCATGATTAGAAGTCATGTATCAACAGGTGAGCTTAAATATCTGTTATTGCAAGCCTTAACGGAAGATCTTGGTCAGGCTACTTATTTCAAGGGTATTGACCATTCTTATTACTATGAAGGATACAATCTCTATCGCACAGAGGATTTGTAACTCTAGCACAAGCAAACTATGCGAGGTGTTTTATGCCAATAAGAGTAAAATTAATTGACCGTTTTCAAAAACGCTTGTCTGAATGGGCTCGAAAGCGCAAGCCATTTACAAACAAACAGGAATTAGAAGAAAAGTTTGACCAGGCATTGAAGATTTGGCAATCTTCCAAAACTCGGCAACATGCAGAAAACTTGCTATCTGAGCAAGGAAAATTAGAACATTTTTTACATAGCACGGAACGGAAACTGTCTCGTATGCCTTTTGGTGGAGATAAGTTTGCGGCTATTCCAGGCTTGATTTCCATGGTGCGAAGCTATATCCGGAGAGATTACAGCAAGTTACCCAAAGGGACAATCCTCGCAATTATAGGTGCTTTGATTTATTTTTTCAGTCCTATTGATGCCTTACCAGATTTCATACTTGGAGCAGGTCTACTTGATGATGCCTTTGTCCTTAATGCCTGTTTGAAATTAATCAAAACAGATGTCGATGACTTTAGAAGCTGGCAGGCAAGCCAGTGGAAGGTGGAAGAGTAGCTCTGCTATTTTATAAAAAAGAAAGAAATAAAAAATGAAACTAATCCCTTATGATAGGCGCTACAAAAATCAGGTGATTGCCTTGATTTTGTACTTGTAGAATTATGACAATCAGGTAGACCTTGTCTTTGGAGGAGCAGCCGGATATGAATGCTATTGAGGACTACTACATGGCGACGGGTGGTAACTTTTGGCTGGTTGTGACCGATGACGGTATGGTGGTCGGCACGATTGGGTTGCTTGTCAAAGAGCGGGTGGGTGTTTTGAAGAAGTTCTTTGTCCACCAGGATTTTCGTGGTCGTGAAAAGGGTGTTTCTGCCCTGCTCTATCAAGCCTTGGTTACTGACTGTCAGGCAAAGGGGATGACGGCTATTGTCTTGGACACGCCGTCTAAGTGCTACGCCGCCCACCGCTTTTATGAGAAGCAAGGCTTCAAGCAGATCAAAAAAAGAACTGCCCATTCGCTATGACTACCCTGATCGAGATTCTCTGATTTTCATGTTGGGGTCGGGGGGATCTTGAAAATGATCTCGTTGAGTTCAGAAGGAGCAGAAAATGAGAATAAAAGAACTTTACAATAATATTATACTGAGTCAATATGAGCGTGAGCAGATAGAAGTGGTTGCCAAATTAACAAATCTGAGGATATTGGATAACAGAGAGTACTTAAAATCTTATTCAGTAGCTCAACGAGGACACAGTGCTATACGACTCATTTTCTATATTCTTGTCTTGACAGTTGTTTTATGTGGAGGGAGATGGCTTCCCAATACAATCTTGAGCAGTCTGCCAATGATGATATTACTCATTATCTTAGGCTTGATTTGGTTTTTTATTGTATTTTATTATTTCTGTGACTTATTACTTTCCCTAACTGGATTCCGTGCGAAAATTCCTACAATTTTATTTTCTTGGATTATGAATGCGTTTCTATTAACACACTTATTATTTAGTAGCATATTCTTATCTGGAGAGAATCAAAAATTTTTACAAGAATTATTTACGGAATTTACATTGTATAAATCTGAGGATATAGCTTTTTGGCTTATTTTTTCGGTAATAATTGCACCACTCATGCTTTCTGTTATTTTATCATATACGTAATATCAAGATTTTTGAATTAGAAAATATAATAAAGTGTCTGGATGTTTTTTCTATTGTCTTAGCTATAATTACTTTTGTATTTAATATTTCATACATTGAAGTGAATATTATCGGTATATTCTTATTCTTTTTACTGATAGAAACATTACTCACTTTTTTTATTGCTAATAAAAAAATGAAAAAAATGCAAGAAGAAGCAGATAAAATATTCAGAAAAGAGTTACTGAGAGTACATCCAGTATATGCCAAGCTAAAATGCTGTTATGTATTTGGTGGTGAAACATATAAAGATAAGATGCTTAGCAATGAAAAAATGTATCGGACTATTTTGAGAAATGAATCTGCGATTGTTTGTAATGCTAAGAGGTTGAAAATAATAGTTTCTAATCCAAAGCGACGCTTCAATACATCGACAAATCTAAAGGTAAAATATCCAACAGTTTGGATTGTTAAAGAGGAGCCTTTGAAGTCTTTTTTTGAACGAAAAAATAGGAAACCAAGTGCTTCTAAATGGACTAGATTGAAGCTATGGATAGCCTCCTTTGTAAGAAAACAAACAAGGTGATGCACAAGTGCTATCATGAAATTATTTTTACATAACTAAGTGACTAATAAAAAACAAAAGAAGAAAAATTATGAGCAACATTCAAAACATGTCCCTTGAGGACATCATGGGAGAGCGTTTTGGTCGCTACTCCAAATACATTATTCAGGAGCGGGCTTTGCCGGACATTCGTGACGGTCTCAAGCCCGTGCAACGTCGGATTCTTTATTCCATGAATAAGGACGGCAACACCTTTGACAAGGGTTACCGCAAGTCTGCCAAGTCAGTCGGAAATATCATGGGGAATTTCCACCCGCACGGTGATTCCTCTATTTATGATGCCATGGTCCGCATGAGTCAGGACTGGAAAAACCGCGAGATTTTGGTGGAGATGCACGGAAACAACGGTTCCATGGACGGCGATCCGCCTGCGGCCATGCGTTACACCGAGGCTCGCCTGTCGGAAATGGCTGGTTATCTCCTGGCCGACATCGAGAAAAAGACAGTACCATTTGCCTGGAACTTTGACGATACGGAAAAAGAACCCACTGTGCTACCAGCTGCCTTCCCTAATCTCTTGGTCAATGGAGCGACAGGAATTTCAGCAGGATACGCGACTGACATCCCGCCGCATAATCTGGCGGAGGTCATCGATGCCGTTGTCTACATGATTGATCATCCGACAGCTAAGTTAGAAAAGTTGATGGAGTTCTTGCCTGGACCAGACTTCCCAACAGGTGCCATTATCCAAGGGGCTGACGAAATCAAGAAAGCTTATGAAACTGGTAAGGGCCGTGTTGTAGTTCGTAGCCGTTGTGAAATCGAGCAACTCAAGGCTGGCAAGAAACAGATTGTCATTACTGAGATTCCTTACGAGGTCAACAAGGCTGTTTTGGTCAAGAAGATTGATGATGTCCGTGTCAACAACAAGGTGCCTGGTATTGCTGAGGTGCGTGATGAGTCAGACCGTACAGGTCTGCGGATTGCCATTGAGCTGAAAAAAGACAGCGATGAGCAAACCATTCTCAACTACCTTTACAAATACACCGACCTGCAAATCAATTACAACTTCAACATGGTGGCCATTGACAATTTCACACCGCGTCAGGTCGGCTTGCAGAAGATTCTCTCCAGCTACATCGCCCACCGCCGTGAGATTATCATTGCTCGTTCTAAGTTTGACAAGGAAAAGGCAGAAAAACGCCTCCATATCGTAGAAGGTTTGATCCGTGTCATTTCCATTTTGGACGAGGTTATTGCTCTTATCCGTGCTTCTGAAAACAAGGCTGATGCCAAGGAAAACTTGAAAATCAGCTATGATTTCAGCGAGGAACAGGCAGAAGCAATCGTGACCTTGCAACTTTACCGCTTGACCAATACCGACATTGTGACCTTGGAAAACGAAGAAGCAGCCCTACGCGAGCAGATTCAGACCTTGGCAGCTATTATCGGCGATGAGCGGACCATGTTCAATCTTATGAAGAAAGAACTGCGTGAGGTCAAAAAGCAGTTTGGCAATCCTCGTTTGAGTGAATTGCAGGATCAGGCAGAAGCGATTGAGATTGATACTGCCAGCCTGATTGTCGAAGAAGAAACCTTTGTCAGCGTGACCAAGGCAGGTTACATCAAACGGACAAGTCCGCGTTCTTTCAATGCCTCAACGCTGGAAGAAATGGGCAAACGAGAGGATGACCAGCTGATTTTCTTACAGAATGCCAAGACAACTCAGCACCTCTTGCTCTTTACAAATCTTGGAAATGTCATCTACCGACCTATTCATGAGTTAACAGATATTCGTTGGAAGGACATTGGTGAACATCTGAGCCAGACTCTTATGAACTTTGAGACCAATGAAGAGATTATCTTCGCTGAATTGGTGGAGAATTTTGAAGAGGGAACTTATTTCGCGGTGACTAAATACGGTCAAATCAAGCGTGTGGAGCGGAAGGAGTTTACTCCTTGGCGGACTTACAAGTCTAAGTCAACCAAGTATGCCAAACTCAAAGATGCGGATGATGTGGTCATTACTGTATCGCCTGTAGTCTTAGACGACATCATGCTTATCACAGAAAAGGGCTACGCTCTGCGATTTAACATCGAAGAAGTGCCAATCATCGGTGCCAAGGCGGCCGGTGTCAAGGCGGTCAATCTCAAGGACGAGGATGTGGTGGCTGCGGCCTTTATCAGCAATACCAGCTCCGTCTATCTCCTTACTCAGCGTGGTAGCCTTAAGCGGATGGCGACGGAGGAAATCCCTGTAACTAGCCGTGCCAAGCGTGGTTTGCAGGTGCTTCGCGAACTCAAGGCTAAGCCTCACCGTGTCTTTGCGGCTGGTCCAGCCTTGACGGACCAGGGGGATTTTGACCTCTTTAGCACAGCAAATGAAGATGAAACGACTAGTCAAGTACTTCATGTCCAGTCCAAAACGGGCAAACTTTATGAAGTCGATGTGACCCAGCTTAGCCTGTCTGAACGCACTAGCAACGGTAGTTTTATCTCGGAAACCATTTCTGATGAGGAAGTGTTTAGGGCTTGGATTAAATAGCAAAGAGAACTCGCTCCAGCGGGTTTTTCTTATACTCACAAAATTTTCTGAATTTTTAATTGAAAATCACTTTCAAAAGTAGTAAAATAATAAAAAATGAATTTGGAGAAACTTTATGACAGTGAACATTGACTGGGAAAACCTTGGTTTTTCTTATATGAAACTACCTTACCGCTTCATCGCTTATTTCAAAAACGGCCAATGGTCTGAAGGGCAATTGACAGAAGACGCGGAATTGCATATTTCAGAAAGCTCTCCAGCTCTTCACTATGGTCAGCAGGCTTTTGAAGGCCTCAAGGCCTATCGCACGAAGGAGGGGAAACTCCAGCTCTTTCGTCCAGACCAAAACGCTGAGCGCCTGCAACGCACAGCTGACCGCTTGCTCATGGAGCCTGTACCGACTGACCTTTTCATCAAGGCCTGCAAAGAGGTGGTCAAAGCCAACGCTGACTACGTTCCTCCCTATGGAACTGGCGGCACCCTCTATCTCCGCCCGCTCCTGATTGGTGTCGGCGACATCATCGGCGTCAAACCTGCGGAAGAGTATATTTTCACCGTTTTTGCCATGCCGGTCGGCAACTACTTCAAAGGCGGTCTGGCTCCGACTAACTTCCTCATCCAAGACAAGTACGACCGTGCAGCACCAAACGGAACAGGGGCAGCCAAGGTTGGTGGTAACTACGCGGCATCGCTCTTACCGGGTCAGTATGCCAAAAAGCAGGGTTTCTCAGATGTCATCTACCTTGACCCAGCTACCCACACCAAGATTGAAGAAGTCGGGTCTGCTAACTTTTTTGGAATCACAGCTAATAACGAGTTTGTCACACCGATTTCACCATCAATCTTGCCGTCCATTACTAAGTATTCTCTCTTGTATTTGGCAGAGCATCGTCTGGGAATGAAGGCAGTGGAACGAGAAGTCCTTGTCGAAGAATTAGACCAGTTTGTCGAAGCAGGAGCTTGCGGAACAGCTGCAGTCATCTCACCAATTGGTGGTATTCAGATTGCAGACAAACTCCATGTTTTCCATAGTGAAACAGAAGTAGGACCTGTCACTCGTAAATTATATGACGAATTAACAGGTATCCAGTTTGGTGATATTGAAGCTCCTGAAGGCTGGATTGTCGAAGTAGAATAATTTCAGAAGGCTTGCACTTGCAAGCTCTTCTCTTTTTTTGTAGAATAGTAAAAGTGAGGTTTGAAAATGAGTAAAAAAGATAAAAAAATTGAAATTCAGATTGAAGATAGCAAAGTTCTTGTCAATAGAGAAGAGTTCTCTGGATACCGCCTTGTTATAGGTAAAAAAGTAATTGGAGAAATTGCAGAATTGGCTGAAAATAACTTTGCAGTTATTAAAAATGGAAATACCGAAAGCTTTTACAAAAAATTAGAAAAAGCAGTCGGAAATATTATTGAAAATTATAATTTAAGTCACTAAAAGGCTTGTAATAGTCGCTATTTTATGTTAGAATAGTGACTGTTAGTGCACGGAGAGATAGCGAAGAGGCTAAACGCGGCGGACTGTAAATCCGCTCCTTCGGGTTCGGGGGTTCAAATCCCTCTCTCTCCATGTCTAAGATACTAAGGGCGTCAAACGCATAGTAAAAATAGGAAGTTGGCTGCAAATCCTGATTTGCTAGGCGACTTATCTTTTTTACACAGCGTTTAGCCCGAGTTCATTTCAGAATACTATCTTAGAAAATGTTTTGGGGTATCGCCAAGCGGTAAGGCAAGGGACTTTGACTCCCTCATGCGTTGGTTCGAATCCAGCTACCCCAGTAAAGGTACTAGATTAAGTCTAGTTCGTCAAAGATGTCTAATTGTTGTTGTCCTTGCGTGTGCCTTAAATAAAATATATTTTATGTTGGGTCGAAAGACCTGATTGTCGGAGGTTTTTTTATAATGAACGAATTTGAAGATTTGTTGAACAGTGTAAGCGAAGTTACACCTGGTGATGTGGTAACTGCAGAAGTATTGACAGTTGATGCTGGTCAAGCAAACGTAGCTATCTCAGGTACTGGTGTTGAAGGCGTATTGACTCTTCGTGAGTTGACTAACGACCGTGATGCTGATATCAACGACCTTGTAAAAGTTGGTGAAACACTTGAATTGTTAGTACTTCGCCAAGTTGTTGGTAAAGATACAGACACTGTTACTTATCTTGTATCTAAAAAACGTTTGGAAGCACGTAAAGCATGGGACAAGCTTGTTGGTCGTGAAGAAGAAGTTGTTACAGTTAAAGTAACTCGTGCCGTTAAAGGTGGTCTTGCAGTTGAATTTGAAGGTCTTCGTGGTTTCATCCCAGCTTCAATGATCGACAGCCGTTTCACTCGTAACACTGAGCGTTTTGTAGGTCAAGAATTTGATGCTAAAATCAAAGAAGTTGATCCTGCTGAGAACCGTTTCATCTTGTCACGTCGTGACGTTGTTGAAGCAGAAGCTGCAGCTGCACGTGCTGAAGTATTCGGTAAATTGGCAGTTGGTGAAGTTGTGACTGGTAAAGTTGCACGTATCACAAGCTTCGGTGCTTTCATCGACCTTGGTGGTGTAGATGGTTTGGTACACTTGACTGAATTGTCACACGAGCGTAACGTATCTCCTAAATCAGCTGTAACAGTTGGTGAAGAAGTTGAAGTTAAAGTTCTTGCAATCGACGAAGTTGAAGGTCGCGTATCATTGTCATTGAAAGCTACACAGCCTGGCCCATGGGATGGCGTTGAGCAAAAATTGGCAGCTGGTGATGTGATCGAAGGTAAAGTGAAACGTTTGACTGACTTTGGTGCTTTCGTTGAAGTATTGCCAGGTATCGATGGTTTGGTACACATCTCACAAATTTCACACAAACGTGTTGAAAATCCAAAAGATGCTTTGTCAGTAGGTCAAGAAGTAACTGTTAAAGTTCTTGAAGTAAACGCAGCTGATGAGCGTGTATCACTTTCTATCAAAGCTTTGGAAGAGCGTCCAGCAGCAGCTGAAGGCGAAGAAAAAGCAGAAAAACGTGCTCCACGTCCACGTCGTCAAAAACGTGAAGAAAAACGTGATTACGAATTGCCAGAAACTCAATCTGGATTCTCAATGGCTGACCTTTTCGGTGACATTGAATTGTAATTCAAATAAAAACTTGCCTTGTGCAAGTTTTTCATTTCCACCCTTAGTGTAATGGATATCACGTAAGATTCCGGTTCTTGAGATGGGGGTTCGATTCCCTCAGGGTGGACTAAAATATAAAAGCCTGCACATTCAGGCTTTTTTTATATCATTTAGGAGAAAATCATGCTACATTTCGAAAATGATTATAACAAAGGTGCCCATCCTGCCTTGCTAGAAGCCTTAGTTGCGAGCAACCAAGAAGGTTTATCTGGATATGGCACTGATAAATATACTGAATCTGCTATCGAAAAAATCAGACTTGCTACGGACTGTCCTCATGCACAAGTTACGTTTTTAGCAGGTGGAACGCAGACCAATCAAATTGTCATTTCGTCGATGTTAGCTTCCTATGAAGGAGTCATTGCAGCGGATACTGGTCATATTGCAGTTCATGAAGCGGGTGCAATTGAATTTACAGGCCATAAGGTGTTGGCCTTACCGCATACGGATGGCAAACTTATCGCAAGTGAAGTTGAGAACTATATTTCCGATTTCTACGCAGATGCTAATCATGCTCACATGGTTCATCCAGGAATGGTTTATATTTCTCACCCGACTGAATATGGTACGCTTTATAGCAAAACAGAGCTAGAAGATTTGTCCAAAGTTTGCCAACAGCATAATATTCCGCTCTTTTTAGACGGTGCTCGCTTGGGTTATGGGCTTGCTGCTTGTGATACGGATCTTGATTTGAAGACAATTGCAGAGCTGACAGATGTTTTCTACATTGGTGGGACAAAACTCGGTGCCTTGTTGGGAGAAGCCCTTATCTTTACAAAGAATAATCAGCCGAAGAATTTTGTGTCCATCGTCAAGCACCACGGTGCTTTGTTAGCTAAGGGGCGATTGATTGGTGTCCAGTTTGATTGCTTATTTACTGATGACTTGTATCTTGAATTGGGGCGTCATGCTATCGCAATGGCAGAGCAACTGATCCAGATTTTGGAAGAGAAAGGCTTTCAATTCTATCTCAAATCACCGACCAATCAGCAATTTGTTATTGTTAAGAATGAAGAATTGGCTAGATTGACAGAAGCTGGAATTGCCTATGGCTTCTGGGAGAAATACGACGATAGCCACAGTATCATCCGCTTTGCGACCAGCTGGTCAACTAGTCAAGCGGATATTGATGCGTTAAGGAATAGATTATAATTAATAAAAAAGAAAGGGTTAGCCTTTCTTTTTAGTTTGTAAATAATGATAGCGATAAACTGCATAACGTTCAATAAGGCGGTAGCCTATTCCACCTAAAATAGCTTTTATGATAAAGACAAGGTGTTTTGATAGGGGTGCCTGGACAGTCAATCCGAAAAGGATACCCAAGATAATCCAAGCTAGTACCGCCCACCATAACTCTTTGAATGGAGTGTATTGTCCATTTCTTTCTTTGACTTCATTCGATACTCTAACTGCACAGCTAGATAAGATAACTATGGGAAGAAGAGAATTGGTGTTAAACGGTTCTGGTAAAAATGACGATAAGGCGAAGATTTGTATAAGCGCAAAAATCAGTAGCCAAACGAAAATCGGCGATTTTAGAATGACGTATTTCATATTGCACACCTCCTGAAATTAGTATATAAAATCCAAGAAAGTAGAACAAATATTTTTGTGCTATTGATTAGAAGTCGTTTCGGATGCCCCACTAGTTACCTCTGTATCAGTACTGGTTTCTGTCCTTGTCTCCGAAGCTTGGGTAGCAGACGTTTCTGTAGACGAGGAAGAGGCAGTAGACTCTACTGAAGAGCTGGTCTCGGTTTGGGTTGAGGATGTTGTTTCGGAGCTTGAACTTGTTAAATCTTGTACTTCTGTTAACGGATTGTCGCTTGATGATTGGCTGGGACTAGTGGCACTGGATGATGAAATGGTAGTACTTGGAGATGTTGAGGATGTTGCAGGTTTTGCTGTAAAGGTGTAGATAGTGATGCAGGCAGTGATAATCCCTAAAATAGATCCGATAAAGGTTAAATATTTTTGAAAATTAGTTAAACTAGCCGGTTTTTTATTTGTATTCTTACGTGTATTCATGATGTACCTCCACCTTTAGTTTAAGATAGGAAGTTTAAAACTATCTTAAAGATTGCCGAAAGGCATGAAAACATGATAAAATAGGACTATTGTAAGCAAAGGAATGAAAAAATGATTTATTTTGACAATGCAGCCACGACTCAGGTCTATCCAGAAGTTCTCACGACCTATACGGAAGTGGCGACAAAAATCTGGGGAAATCCCTCTAGCCTCCATAGTCTAGGTAGTCAATCAACCCGTATTTTGGAAGCATCTCGCAAGCAAATAGGAAAGCTTCTCGGCAAGGACAGCAAGGAAATCTTTTTCACTTCAGGTGGTACGGAAGGTGACAACTGGGTCATCAAGGGAGTGGCATTTGAAAAGGCACACCTGGGCAAGCACATCATCGTGTCAGCTATCGAGCATCCAGCGGTAAAAGAGTCTGCACTTTGGCTCAAAACGCAAGGTTTTGAGGTTGATTTGGCTCCGGTCAATGCCCAAGGTTTTGTGGATGTTTCAGCCTTAGAAAGCTTGATTCGTCCAGATACCACACTGGTTTCTATCATGGCCGTCAACAATGAAATTGGTGCCATTCAGCCCATTCAGGAAATATCTCAACTGTTAGCTGATAAGCCAACCATTTCCTTTCAT
Source organism: Streptococcus suis (assembly GCF_046032515.1). Taxonomy (GTDB): domain Bacteria; phylum Bacillota; class Bacilli; order Lactobacillales; family Streptococcaceae; genus Streptococcus; species Streptococcus suis_AL. The sequence goes on from NZ_JARQPJ010000007.1 coordinate 69,129, forward strand.
GTGGATGCCGTGCAGGCTATCGGCAAAGTGCCGACGGAACGGTATTTGACAGACCGAGTTGATTTTGCCAGTTTTTCAGGTCACAAATTCCACTCTGTCAGAGGAGTAGGTTTCGTCTATGTCAAAGCTGGCAAGAAAATCGCTCCGCTATTGACAGGAGGAGGACAGGAAAGCGACAAACGCTCAACTACTGAAAATGTGGCTGGTATTGCAGCAACGGCTAAGGCGCTCCGCTTGACCTTGGACAAGGCGGTAGATAGCCAGAAGCGGCTGGCGGCTATGAAGCAGATTTTGGTGGATGAATTGAACAAATACCAAGATGTGACAGTCTTTTCTGGGGTAGAGGACTTTGTGCCAAGCATTGTGACGTTTGGGATTAAGAATATTCGTGGCGAGGTCATTGTCCATGCCTTTGAAGACCACCAGATTTACATTTCGACCACCTCAGCCTGCTCTTCCAAGGCTGGAAAACCAGCTGGAACACTGATTGCTATGGGTGTTCCGCAGAAGTTGGCTCAAACTGCCGTCCGTATCAGCTTGGATGATGACAACGATATGGGGCAAATTGAACAATTCCTCACGATTTTCAAACAAATTTATCAGAACACACAGAAAGTAAGGTAGAATGAACTATTCAGAAATTATGATTCGCTATGGCGAATTGTCAACTAAAGGGAAAAACAAGATGCGGTTTGTTAACAAACTCCGCAATAATATCAAGCATGTCCTTTCTGTTTACCCAGAAGTGACCGTTTATTTTGACCGTGACCGTGGTCATGTCTATTTGAACGGGGCAGATTATCAGGAAGTCTCAGCTTCTTTGAAGAAGATTTTTGGAATCCAAAATTTCGCACCGTCTTATAAGGTTGAGAAGTCTGTTCCAGCTTTGAAAGAAGCAGTTGTGGAAATAATGCAGTCCATTTACAAGGAAGGGATGACTTTCAAGATTGCGGCACGTCGTAGTGACCACAATTTTGAATTGGACAGCCGTGACCTGAACCAAGTCCTTGGAGATGCGGTTTTTACAGCTATTCCAAATGTACAGGTACAGATGAAGTCGCCAGATATTACCTTGCGAGTGGAAATCCGTCCGGATGCTGCCTATATTTCCCATGAAGAAATCAAGGGGGCAGGCGGTCTGCCAGTTGGAACATCTGGAAAAGGAACGCTGATGCTATCAGGTGGTATTGATTCGCCAGTTGCGGGTTATTTGGCGCTCAAACGTGGGGTTGAAATTGAAGCTCTGCACTTTGCTAGCCCGCCTTACACCAGCCCCGGTGCTCTTAAAAAAGCCCATGATTTAACTCGGAAATTGACTGCCTTTGGTGGTAATATCACCTTTATCGAAGTGCCATTTACAGAAATTCAGGAAGAAATCAAGGAAAAAGCACCTGAAGCTTATTTGATGACCTTGACACGCCGCTTCATGATGCGGATTACAGACCGAGTACGGGAAGAGCGTGGTGCCATGGTTATTATCAATGGTGAAAGTCTAGGACAAGTGGCAAGTCAGACCTTGGAATCCATGCAGGCTATCAATGCGGTGACAAATACACCTGTTATCCGTCCAGTCGTTACCATGGACAAGTTGGAAATCATTGAAATTGCTCAAGAAATTGATACCTTTGATATTTCCATTCAACCATTTGAGGACTGCTGTACCATCTTCGCCCCTGACCGTCCAAAAACTAACCCTAAAATCAAAAATGTCGAGCAATACGAAGCCCGTATGGATGTTGAAAGCTTGGTGGAACGAGCTGTGGCTGGGATTATTGTAACTGAAATCACACCGAAAGAGGAAGTGAAAGACGAAGTGGATAGTTTGATTGAAGACTTACTGTAGAATTCAATTGTTTTGATATACATTTAAATCCAGTTATTGCTGGATTTTTTAGTTCGAATCGTTCGGAAAAATCGAATTTGTATGATATAATAAGACTTCAGAAAAAAACAAAGGAGTTATTATGAAAAAAGGAGCCCTAACAGGATTACTTCTGTTCGGTATGTTTTTTGGTGCAGGAAACTTGATTTTCCCACCTGCACTTGGTGTCTTATCTGGTGAGAATTTCTGGCCTGCTATTTTAGGATTTGTCGTATCGGGTGTCGGTATTGCTGTCGTTGCTTTGATTGTCGGTACCTTAAACCCCAAAGGTTATGTACATGAGATTTCTCGCAAGATTTCACCGACTTTTGCAACGATTTATCTTGTTGCCTTGTATTTGGCTATCGGTCCTTTCTTTGCTATTCCGCGTACAGCTACAACGTCCTTTGAAATTGGTATTGCGCCATTGTTGGGCGAAGCAAACCTTGGAATTTGGTTGTTCGGTTTTACAGTCCTCTACTTTGTGGCAGCCTACCTAATCGCCCTTAATCCGTCACAAATCTTGAACAGTATTGGTCGTATTTTGACACCAGTATTTGCCGTTCTCATTGTGATTCTGGTGGTGCTGGGTATTGCCAAGTATGGTTCAACCAGTCCACTACCAGCAGCAGAAGCCTATTCAGTTGGACAGGCTTTTGGTACAGGATTTATTGAAGGATACAATACCCTTGATGCCCTTGCTTCTATTGCCTTTAGTGTCGTAGCGGTGAATACCTTAAAACAACTTGGTTTCTCAAGTAAAAAGGAATATGTATCTACCATTTGGTCTGTTGGTTTTGTTGTAGCCTTGGCTTTTTCAGCACTATATGTCGGTTTGGCATTTCTTGGAAATCATTTCCCAGTTCCGCCTGATGTCTTGGCGTCTGATACCAACAAGGGTGTTTACATTCTTTCGCAAGCAACACAGGCTATTTTTGGACCAGGTGCACAAATTTTCTTGGCAGCTATGGTTATCGTTACTTGCTTTACGACAACGGCTGGCTTGATTGTTTCTTCAGGTGAATTTTTCGCTGAGCGTTTCCCACGTTTTAGCTACAAAGTATATGCGACTATCTTTACTTTGATTGGCTTTGGGATTGCTAATCTTGGTTTGAGTAAGATTATTGCCTTCTCTATTCCAGTTCTTTTGGTTCTCTATCCAATTACTATCTGTATTGTCTTGATTACCATTGTTAACAAATTCGTACCGCTTTCGACTTATGGTATGCAATTAACTGTGGGAGTAGTGACAGCTTTATCATTGGTAGAAGTGTTAGCAGGACAATTCAACTGGACTGCTGTTTCAAAAATCATCTCAGCTCTGCCATTGGCTGGACAATCATTAGCGTGGTTATTACCAGCTCTTGTCGGAATCGTCCTCTCTCTGTTCTTACCAAACAAGCAGGAGAGCGAAGTTTTCGAAATGTAAGAAAAATGATACGTAAGTGTCTAGAGTTTTGGGAAAACGACAATAAAATACCTCATTAGCCTAAGAGAGCATGAATTTGCTCTCTTTTTTGCTTGCTTAAAATATTGAAAGGATGCTTTATCTGATGTCAAATCAAATTGAAATCATAATGAATTTAGATACATTAGAAATTTTTGAAGTTATCGATCATAGTCAAGATGATTTAGAAGATATTGAAGTCGTGGAAAATGTTATTACACACACTGAAGAAGTAAAAATATCTCCATATGATGGTTTAGGGAGAGTTTGGCTAGGAAACGGTTATTACTACAAACCTTCTAGCTTGTTTTGGAGGAATGAGAGAGAAGGTATTATCCATGAACTATGTCCTAAAAATAAACACGGGAGCTATCCCTATTACCAACGCTGTAGGAATCATACTTGGGGACATGTTAGTCAACTAACTTATGAAGAAGCCTTGTGGCTAACCTTGGAGTTTTATCCGGGGTTGATGAACCATATATAAAGGAGTTAGAGTGTATGAGTATATTAAGTCTAGTCAACATTATCTTTGCGTTAACCTTTTATCCGATGTTTATTATCAACTATTACCGAAGAGAACCTTACTTGTTGAACTTATTCCTCTTTCTGATGAATGCCCTAATATTTTTTTATCGTATATTTACCTATTGTGGCTTATTGAAATGAAATTGAAGCAGGAGAATTGGATAGATGAATTTTTTTAAGATACATAAGCGACCACTAATTTCTAACGATATTAAAGCACAAAAAGACGATATTCAAGACCATTATAAAGAAGCTGATAAGAAGCCCAAAAACGAAGCAGCCATTATTAAAAGTATTATTTTGAGTAAAATTGAAAGTGCTCTTGAACAGGTTAACATTGAAAGAGACCGCCTGAATGAAAAGAAACACTTTTCAAACAAGAATGATTCTGTCTTAATGGACCGAATTTCATGGAACATAGGAAGAGAACAAATATTGATTGAGTTCAGAGAGTATGTAAAATCAATGCCAGATAGTCTTTATCGAATCCAACGAAAAGGTTCGCAAATCCTGGAAATCAATGGTTTAGATGGCAGTTCTTTTGAATTGTATCACTTAAAGGAAATCATTGGAGGGAGTATTTACCAGTTAAAGGATAATCACTCCAATCAAACAGTTGATATTATTGAATATAATTACCTTGAAAAACTCGAAAAAACTAGCGAAAATGGATATCTTTTTCCAGATGACAATATGATTAAAGCATTAGACCAATTGAGATAGCCTCAAAAAGGAGATGTTATGACCCAAGAAGAAATAGACAAGATGATTGAAGACTGGGTAGAAAATGGCTTTCCCAGTGAATTAAAACAATTAATACCTGATGAGGAGAGAGAAGATGAAAGTAGTAGCTAACCAGCCATTTTTGGATGCGTTTGAATGGGATGGGACAGAAGAAACTTTTGGAAAAATAAAAGAACTTGCAGCCAACATTAAAGATGATGTATATATGCGAGATGGTCAACTAGTAGTCTACGACTATACTTTCGAGGAGGAAGAAGTCGTCGATGTGGGTCGCTATGTTGTATTTGAAAGTTCTAGGATTGACGTATATGTCCCTATAGTGTTTGAGACATTGTATACGGAGGTAACTAATGACTGATGACTTAAAACAAAAAATGGATGGGATATACGGCTGGTCTGTGGATGGAGATAAAATCCAACCACCCATTCATCGCTTTCCGAAAGCTGTTAAAGATCGTGCGGACTATTTTGCAGAAAAGACGGAATCCAACATTATTCAATTAAATCTAAAAGAAATTAAACACTCAGTTACAGTATTCAATCCTCTTCTTGAAATCAGTAAGCTCCCTTTTGATGAAGCAAAAGAACTTATGTGGAAGGCTTATCATCATAGATTAACTGAAGATGAGTATGCACTTATGCCTATATTAAATTCTCCAGTAGATTTTAAAAAAATGGCAGAAAATAATACCGAAATTACAAAATGGTGGAGGATTTAAGATGACAAGACAAGAGTTTGTAAAAAGAGAAGTTGCGATTGCCTGTCTGATGGTTTACCAAAAGTTAACACGAGTAGAAAGCGAGAGAAATATCGCTGATATGGAATCAAGACGTCTTATTCGTTTTAACCCATCCGGACAAGTCCAATTCAAGGAGATTTAAAGTATGCAGTTTGATCCAATTACAGCCAGTCAGTATGAGACAACAGAACGCTATTATGAATTGCCTAAAGCTCTCTTTGAAAATGAATTATATCGTGATATGCGTTTAGATGTAAAAGTGAGTTATGCCATCCTAAAAGATAGATTAAAGTTATCTATCAAGAACGGTTGGATCGATGATGATGGAATATACTATCTGATTTATTCGAACTCAAAATTAATGAAGATATTGGACTGCTCAAAATCAACCCTTCTCCGTATAAAAAAACAACTTGCTGAATACGGATTAATGCGAGAAGTACAACAATCGAGCAGTAAAGAAGGAACGCTTGCGAATAGGATTTATCTAGGAAATCTACACGTTTCAGAACGACCTGCACCAGCCCAAAACAATGAATCAAGTACCCCGGTGTCAAATTTAGACCCGGGGGGTGTCAAAAATAGACTAGGGGGGTGTCAAATTGACACGGGGCGGGTGTCAAAATCAGCCCCTAATGAACCTGAATATAGTGAACCTAATAATAGTGAATATAGTAGTTCTAGAAAGAGCGAGACAATTTCTGACGAAATTCCTCCCTCTCCTCAACCTCATTTCACACTGACCCGTTCTCAATCTGAAAAATATATCCCTCCAAAATATTATTCTCTCCTCCAAACAATAGCTGATCGCTATAACGGAAAGTTCTGTCAGATTGACTTGTTTACTGGAGAAACTCAGAACTATAACTTAACCCACAAGCAAAAAATGATGATTGGACAGTACCTAGATAATGACTGGGTAACGAGTCAAGAAGTACTAGATATGATTGACAGAGTCCCTGTTGACTGTGAGAGTCCTCTCGCTTATCTCTTGAAAATGCTTGAAAACCTCAAAATAGAGAGACAAGCAGAAGTAAGAAGAGCCGCCCATCTGAATGCACAACGCTATTATGAGGGAGGTCAAGCATGAGAAAAGAAGACCTGTCAACTATAAAGCAACTATTGGTGAAGATTAGCAAAGTGACGGCAAAGTTCACCATTTGGGGATTATTTTTCTTGCTTCGATTTATTCTATGTTATCACTTATGCCGTTGGGCACATTACTCGCATTGGTCTGCGATTTTTAGTGGATTTATCTTAGCTTGTGGTAGTGACCTCATTCACGCAAGAAAAACTCATTAAAACATCCATCAGGACGATTCCTTTTGAAAAAAGAAACCCTACAAAAATCAAAGGAAAGAAGGAACCTTAAAATGATACTACTCATATCGTTACTCGCTTACGTATCAGGAATTATCTTGTTTCTGATTGAACTCAAACGAGCCCCACTAGCCGCAGATGATGGGGTGACTATCATCTCAGAAAACGCCCAAACTATAAAATAACCAATCAAAGGAGAATATCATGAAACAATTAACCGTCTTAAGCGCACTTGCAACCGCAGTATTATCTACCGGCCGTGAAGTGGTCCATGCAGAAGAAGTACCACAAACAACTGAGCCAAAACCAATTGCGGAAACAAGCGCAAGCCAACAAGCTACAGTCACAGAAACCGATGTGGCAACCGCTAAAGCTGAACTTGATAAAGCTAACCAAACTGTAACAGCACAAAAAGAAGGTGTGAACCAAGCTCAAAATGACGTTGACACAGCTAAAGAAACAGTTAATCAAGCTCAAACCGAGCTAGTAGAGAGTGCCGAGTTGGCAGAACAAGCTACACCAGAAAACATCTCTAAGGCAAAAGAAACAATCAACCAAGCTGAAGATAATATTACTGAAGCGAGTCAAAACCTAGAAGACAAAAAACAAGCAGAAGAGAGTACTCAACAGGCTGTCACAGACCAAGAAGGTGTTGTATCAACTGCTCAAACAGATGTCAATGAGAAGACACAAGCTGTCCTTGAAGCACAAAAAGATGTCTCTACAGCACAAGCTATCCTAGATGGTACAGGTCAAGCGGAAGTTATTGCCAAAGCTGAACAAGCTGAAAAACAACTTTCTGCCAAAACAGAAGCTCTCACTACAGCACAGACGGATCTTGTTACTGCTAAGCAAGCAGACAAAAATCGTCAAACAGCTATTGAGGAAGCTGACCAAGCTCTTGTTCAAGCTAACAATACTCTTGAAACAAAAACACAAGTAGCTAAAGCTACTACAGAACAGGCAGATGAAACAGCTAAGCAACTTGCTACAGCTAAAACCATCTTCCAAGAAGCAGAAAACGATAAAAACAGTATCAATACCATCACACTAAGTTCTGAATATATTACAGCTTTACGTGATTATGCATTGAACTATACAGAAAAAGGTGCAGAAGCAACAGCCATTTTAAAAGCCTTGTCTCCAGCGTTGAAAACTTCTAATCAATTTAAAGCAAATGCCAATGATAGTCAGACAACATATGCAGTTAATGAGTTGCCGGCAGAAGTGCGACAAGAATTGTCATGGTTCGCCTCTGAATTGATAAACCAAGTTCGTCAAGCTTTCGGAACTGCTAATGTAGTCGTTACTGATCAAGCCTTAGAATTTGCGGATATGGTTACCGATGGCTATGTGACAGATAATTGGTCACGAAGTGATGTTTTAACAACTGGACATGATGCGAAAGCTATCAATAAGGCAGCTAACCAGTTTGGACTTGTGACAACAAATTCCGTAGAAGAAGCAGATGGGCTACAATATTACGAAAATATGCACAACTATGCTTATGAACAAAAGACTATTACACTTACTGAAGCTAAGCGTAAGGTCTATGAGTCTATCGTTGAGTTTATGTTTAACAACTATGAGTGGCTACATGCTCAAAATATTGCAGGTTTAGAAGCAACAGGAGTCAATTATTTAGGAGTGGATGTCTCTACTCGTACAGGAGTTACTGGGGTGCATTTTCTAACGGTTGATCCGTCCAAACTATCTACTCGTCACTTTGGCACAGAACTTGTTAATCCAAATACAGCGCAAGCGATCTTATCACGATTTGAACAGGCAGAGAATATGCTTAGTCAAGCAACAACTACAAACAATCAAGCGCAAGAAGCTAAGACCAAAGCCTTAAAGGAGCAGGCAGAGTCACAAGCACAAGTAGTTACAGCGCAAGCAAGTCTTACAAAAGCTCAAGCAGTACCAATGTTGACACCACAGGCACAGGCTAACGTGTTAACAGCCCAAGAAGCAGTTAAAAAAGCAGAAGCAGAACACAAAGAAGCACAGGCAAACCTAGCTAACCTACAGGCCGATGTCAAGGTTAAACAAGCGAATCTAGCTAAAGCCAAACAAATCTTAGCGCAGAAACAAGCTATCTTAGACAAATCCAAAGAACAACTGTCTATTGAACAAGAAAAGCTGGCACGATTACAATCGGACTTAGAAACAGCTCACACAAACGTAGCGGTTGCTCAAACTCAGCTTTCTACCGCTCAATCAAAACTGAAAGAAGCGCAAACCTATTTCATCAAGCTAGAAGAAGCTCCTGCTCGACTAGAAATTGCTAAAACTCGTCTCTTACAGGCTACAAATAGCCTAAAGGCAAAACAAGCTATCTTGACAGAAGCGCTTGAAACACTAGCAGAACTAAAACAGGAAGAAGCGAAAGCATTGAACCACTATCAAACGGTCCTATCTGCTTATCAAGTTGTCCTTGAAGCACAGCGTCAAGTAGAGTTGGCTAAACAGTATGAGACTATTATCCATGAAGGCGGTCAACCGGTCCCGGTCGTGGATGGAACAGGTCGTATTACAGGCTATGTGTCAGAAGTTCCAAAAGCACCGGCACAAACTTCCAAACCAATCACTCAGACAGTACCAACAAAAAACACAGAAGCTAGTCTACCAGCTACAGGAACGAAAACTTCTTCCTTGACGGTACTTGGTCTAGCTCTAGCTAGTCTCGTCTTCTTCTCACGGAAAAAGAAAGAGGGGTGAGCTACTTGTGACACATACTGCACAACGCATTAAAACCCTACGAAAACAAGCTGGGTTAAGTCAACAGGAACTGGCGGACAACATAGGGGTACTACGTGAAACCATCTCAAATTGGGAAAGAGGAGCTAGTCGAACCAATGTAGAAAATATAGAGCGAGTCGCAACCTTTTTTCAAGTCCCTGTTTCTGATCTATTGGGTATACAGATTCCAGCAGATACCGTACAAAAATAACTATTTGACCGAGACGTCATAAAACTACAGCACATTGACAATCAAATACAAGGCTTGCCCTGATACAGCGTGGCTATGGATAAAAGAAAAAAGGGGGCGAGTAACGAACTAGAAAAGGATATCTAGTCCAGCCACAACACGACTAAAGCCAGTTGACGTGTCCTGCTTTAGTAAGAGTTTGCGTTTTCTCAGACTGTAAAACGTGCGCATGAAACACGGCAAAGCTCTACGGGAGCTTTCGGCATGGCTGTAAATGCAGCCTTTCATTCAATCCAAAAAGGAGAAACAGTCATGAATGAAATAAGACCAGATAGAGAGATGTCACTCTCTGATTTACGAAAGTTAGGAGGTCAAGGCAATGTAACAGCGTATCTATTGACAGGCGAGATCGTTACCCTTCGTTCAGATTGTGGCACAACGCCAAAAAGAGCGATTGTGGATGGAGAGCTAAAGATGGTAGAGGAAGTGATTCCATTTCATAAACTCTACCGACAAATTAGAACCGTTCAGCGTGATCATATACTGATTGCAAGAAGAGAACGCTATAAAAATCAATCTATCCTACGCTTGACTGGAAAAGGGTATCACCGTCCTAACTAATCAACACAAAAATTAAACACTGAGGTAACACTATGTTAAATAAAAAGAACATTCTTTCTATGCTTACACTATCAGCACTTGTCTTGTCAAATAGTGTTGTAGCTTTCGCAGATGAAACAACTCCAATTGATTCGTCTGCCCCTGTTGAGGTCGCACAACCATCTACATCCACAGAACCGAGTACAGAAGTCCCAACCCCAGTTGAGCCAACTCAACCAGTTGAACCTACAACTCCAACGGAAGAGCCAATCGTTCCTAAAGAACCAACAGTACCAGTAGACCCAACGCTCCCGTCTACGGAACAACCGAAGGAGAAAACACCGTCTCAGCCGACAGATCCCTCTACAAGACCAGACACACCAACACCACCAACGGAAAAACCAAAACAGGATGTTCCACAACCGGAGACACCCACTCCCCCTAAAACTGCAGAAGAGGCAGTAAATAACGGTGAGAGCCAAGTTGGGACTATCTCAACAGAAACCAAGCAACCAGTAGAAGCAGTCACACCAGACAAGCCTATTGTGACAGACACTGGCTATACCATCATTAGTACGGATAATAGCCAGCCAATCATTCGCTATGCGGACGGATCAACTGCGACTGTTTCTGCGGAATCAATCGGCGCAGTCGTAAACAAGGATAAAACTATTAGTGTCAAAACAGCGGATGGACAGATGAAAACTCTCCCAAATACAGGGGAAGCAAACTCCCTCCTATCTCTGCTAGGTATATTCCTGTTGGGCGTAGTGGGCTATTATCGTAAAAAAAAACAATTTAACCAGTTAAAACCAATTTTGACCGGAATGTCATTAAACTAAGAAAAAACCAAGAAAGCAAAGGGGATACAAAATGTATCAAAAAATAACAACAGTTAATGGGCACGGATTCTTCCGCAAGTCGAAAGCCTATGGGCTTGTATGTGGGATTGCCCTCTTTGGCGCAATGGTTACTACATCTGTTAGTGCAGAAGAAATCGTAACCGAAACAACTCCAGCAGTTGAGGTGGTTAATCCCAATCCTGCCACCAACCTTGAAACGGTCCAAGAAACTCCATCGGCTGAGAGTCTAGCGACGCAAGCAGAAGTCGGTCAGAAGACAGGTGAGTTGACAAGTCCTGTAACGTCTACTGAGTTAGACCAGATTGTGACAGATGCCAAAGAAGTAGGTGTTACAGTCACAGAAGAAAGTAAACCTGCAGTCTATGAAAATCTAGATCAGGCACAGGCAGATTTGACAAAACAAACAGATGTAGTCAAAGAAGCAACTGATAAACAAGAAGCCAATACTACAGCTATCAAGGAAGCAACGGATAAAAATGCGGAAATTGATCGTCAAAATAAAGCAGAAGCTGAACGAGTAGCTGAGTATAACAAAACAGGTCAAGAAGCGGTAGAAGCACGAAATAAAGCCGGTCAGGAAGCTGTAGATGCTCGTAATGCTCAGGCTGTCGCAAAGCGTGAGTCTGAAGCAGAAGCAGTAGAAGCACGAAATAAGGCGGGACAAGAAGCTGTAGACGCTCGTAACAAATCTAGTCAAGCAATGACGGATGCAATCAATAAAGCAGAACAAGAACGTGCAGATTTAGAAAATGCACGCTTAAAAGCAGAATACGAAGCAGAGCTGGCTAAAATTGCGGATGTTGAGGTTTATAATGCTGAGATTCGCAAACGCAATGCAGAAGCAATCGCAAAGGCAGAAGTGGACAATGCACGCTTAAAAGCAGAGTATGAAGCCAAGAAAGCTGAAATGCAAGCGAAAACTAAAGAAAACGGCTATCTTAGTGAAGTCGTCGCTCAGAGCTTGATCTATAAATCTGAGCCAAATGTGACTATTGGAACGATTGAAGGTGTTACAAAATTTGTGAATCCTGAAAAGCGTCAAGAAGTTAGTGATGCAAATCGCAATCTGGTCCACACGGTATCTAGTTATTCCGAAGGAGATTATGTAGGTACTGTAGATTACTCAAATGGGACCACATTTCTTTTGAATGTTGGACAAACCGCAACAGTAACATATGTAGGAGATTTTTCTGCTTCAGCTAATGGAGAAAAGATTACAAAAGTTGTCGCTCGCTATACAGCTGTTGCATCAGAAAAAGGAGCATCAATTGTGACTGTCTCTAAAGATCCGACTGAAACAGTCATCTTTGGTTCAGATGCAACACAAGGATTTGTAGGTGTCGGTGATGAACTCCATATTGAAAAAACATTTTATACTGCTTCTGGCAAGGTAGTTGCGACTAAAGAGAATCCGATTATTTTCTCTATTTCATCCATGAATTCCTTGGGAGAAAATAGTTATTTTGAGTATGTCAAAGACTTAAGTTCGAACATGCGTTTCGTTCCGATTACTGGCAGTCAAGTTCAAGACCATGATGGTAAAATCTATGCTAGTACATCTATTGATACCATTGCCCCGTATAGCGGTCATGATAGTATTGACTCACCTGTACGATATTACGGTTCAGGCGCTTTAGTTGCAGAAAGTGGAGATACATTTGGTTTAACAGTTGGAGCATCGAAGCATCAAACAGGGCACTGGTTCGCAATGAATACTAATGTTGCGGCTCCAGTATTACCACCATTACCACCTTATAAGCAAATTACACCAGAACAAGAAAAAGAAGTACCTACAAAACCAGTGGAGCCTACCTATGTGACTCCAACGCTTGTAACGTTTACACCAGAAGTATTTGTACCAGAAAAGTATAATCCAGAGCCGTTTGTTCCAGAAGTCTTTACACCTGAGACTTTTGATCCAATTACTCCTAAAATGATTCCACGTGTAGAAGTTCCTGAAAAAGAAACCTACTCAGTTTCTGTCCATCCAGTTATCGTCAAACAAACCCCAGCTAATATCAAAGCTGTAGTGAATGAAGATGGTGTCGATGTCAATGGCAAATTGGTTCCAAAAGGCTCAACTCAAACTTGGGTATTGACAAACAGTCCACTAGTCGCAGGTCGTGAAGTAGTCACTAGCTACACCATGTCTGATCCATTGCCAGCAGGCTTTGAGATTGACCGTGAGGCTACAGCAATAAAAAATACTGCATGGACTATCAACTATGATGAAAACGGTAAAACAACACTATCAGCTACACAAGCAACGCTTGACTATCTCAATGCGAAACGTGACCAAGATGTGACGATTCCACTAGCCTATTTCGTTGGTCGTCCAGTTAATGATGGCGGTACATACAAGAATACCTTTATAACCTTAATTGCCACACCTAAAGGCGAGTACAAGGTTGTTTCAAATATTCCTGTTATCTATACGCCAGGAAATGACCCAGAAGCACCACGTCCACCACACACACCTGGAGGAGAAAATCCAACTCCAGATGACAACCTCATCAAACCGAAGAAAGATGTGGTCGATGAGAAAGGAAACTCTATCAACGGTCAATCTGTCCTACCTAATACAATCCTAAACTATGTGGCAGAACAAGACTTTGATCAGTATAAAGGGATTGTAGCTTCTAAACATGCGATTGGAAAAGGCTTCTTGTACGTAGATGATTACCTAGATGAAGCGATTGACGGTACTTCCTTAGTGGTCAACTCTATCACAGCCGCTAACGGAGATGATGTCCGTGAACTGTTTGATATGATTCACGTTCTTTCAAAAGATGCCTTAGATGAAAAACTCCAAGCGCTGATTAAAGACTCGGGTATTAGCCCTGTTGGCGAGTTCTATCTCTGGGTGGCTAAAGACCCTGAAGCCTTTTACAAGGCCTATGTCCAACAAGGCTTGGATATTACCCGCAACTTGTCATTCAAGATGAAACAAGACTTTGTAGGTACAATTACCAACCAAACGCACCAGGTAGATTTTGGCAATGGCTACTACGGTAACATCGTCACAAACGAAGTACCACAACTCGTCGTCCATAAGGATGTGCTGGATAAGGACGGTAAGTCTATTAATAATGGTACTGTCCAAATTGGTGACCTTGTGACTTACAAGCTAGAAGGTTGGGTGATTCCTGCTGGACGTGGCTACGATATTAAAGAGTATCGCTTTGTGGACCTTCTCCAACACAGCCACGATGATTACCAATCATTTGTGATTGAAGCTAAGGTAGACTTTACGCTACCAGATGGAACAATTATCAAGAAAGGTGATGACTTATCATCATATACAGAAACAGTCTACAATGCCCAAACAGGGAAGTTTGAGACTCGTTTCAAGGAAGCGTTCTTGGCGCAAATTCCACGTGACCAAGCATTTGGTGCAGATGGCTATATCACAGTGAAACGAGTTGCCTCAGGAGAAGTTGTCAATGAGTACACACTTTATGTCAATGGGAACCCTGTTATCTCAAACAAGGCTGTGACGAACACACTTGAGCCACCAAAACCACAAGCACCGGCAAAAGTAGAGAAAGCTCAATTGCCTAACACAGGTGATGCGGCATCTTACAGCTTGTCAGTTGCAGGTGTAGTAACATTGTTTGCGAGTCTGGTTGGACTGCGTAAACGTAAAGACGAAAACAACTAGTTTTCCCTCTTGATTTATGGTATAATAAATCAAAAAGGAGAGGGAGATAAGGATGAGAAAGGAACGTACTATGGAAGCACAAGTGACAAAAAATGGATATAAATACTATATCCATAAACCACGTAAACCCATCCCAGTAACCCCTCTAGCCGTTCCTTCTGAAGCGAAATGGAAGAAAGGCCTGACATGGCTAGGTGGAGCTCTATTAGCTGGTCTAAAGAACCTTCCCTACTTGATTATGCGAACAGCTATTTTGCTTGTCACAACACCACTCATGATTCTTTTGTTTATCTTTAACTTAATCAAAAGCCTGATTATGACAGCGATTGGTTGGTTTGTGTTTAAAGTAGTCGTTGGATTTTCAGTAGTTCTCTATTACACTTTATTGACTAAGGCTGGAACTGTTCCTGAAAATGTAGAGATATGGTCTCGTAATTGGGTAATGCCAACTAGTGGTCCAATCTTCCAAGGGTGGGAAACAATGATTATTGTTGTCCTCGCCATTATTACAGCCCTCTCCTTAACCATTTATTCACGAGATGACCTCTAATCGGTCATCCCACTATACGAAAGACACTAAGAAACGATACTTAGTGTCTTTTTTCATTTTTAAAAAAACGAAAGCGAGAAGAAACATGAATCAAATTGTTGATTTTATTAATAAAATTGGAGACATCGGTGGTGTTATTGGCCTTGGTTGGGCCGCCTGGGGCGCCTGGGACCTAGCTATTGGTATCCGCCGAGAATTAGAAGATAAGCGGGACAAAGGCGTTCAAAGTATTATTTTAGGAGCTTTGCTTGGAGCTACGTTAAAAGGTCTCTTTTCAGCCCTAGCATCTGGTCTACAAGGTATTGTAGGTTGATTAAGAAAGAGAGGTAGTTGTGATGGATAAATCTACTCTTGAGCAACTAACCATGAGTTTAAAAGACTACAATCCGACGGCCTATCAGCTAATGGAGATTGTTTCAGACTCAATGGAGAAAGTAGCCATGATGCTTCTTTTCCTTTTTATGGGCCTGAACCTACTCAATTGGCACCAACAACTAAAATCCAATGGTGGGGAGTTAACCCTACAGCTGTGGTTCGAGGAGATTATCAAGTACGTTATCGCAGCCTTTCTAATCCGTTACTTAGATGAGTTATTTGATGCCTTAACCTGGTTATTCAATGTCATTATCAAAGTAATAGCCAGAGGAGGGATAAGCCCTTATAAAGCTAAAGTTCCTAATTATGATGGATTAAACGCTGCTGCAAAATGGATGCTAGATATTGTATATGGTGCAGTTGATTTCGTCGGTCAAATCTCAACCAAACTACTCATCCTCTTGCGTTCCTTTACCCTCTATACCTATATGGGAATCGGAAAGATTGTAGTAGCTTGTTATATGATGGATGCCCTTAGACCAATCTGCCTCGGTTTTCTCAAACACTATGCGGCAGCTGCCTTACAGGGACTTGTCCTCGTTGTTGTCATTATGCTTTATCCAGCCATTGTGACGGATGATTTGCTGACGGTGGCACGAACAGGAGCTTGGACAAGCGCACTAATGGCCATAGGAAAGGGAATTATCTACATTATCATGTTATTTGGCAGCCAACGAATGGCAAAAAGTATTATGCAGGTGAACTAAACTTTTATTTTGTGGTATAATGAAAGGAGACTCCATCATGAAAGAAAGGAATTCAGAAGTTTTATGATAGCTACTGTAAGACGATTATATAAGTGGTGGACTGGACGATTTGAGCGTCGATACAGAGAAGCACAAATTTACTATGACCAACAAACCAAAGAAGCTCTGATAGCTGAACGGATTGAATTGGAAGTAAAGAGAGAGAAGAGTTCCCGTAGGTGGGAACTAATGTTAGGGCTAGTATTAACAATCATTTTTTCAGAAGATTTAAAGCGTCTTTTGGCGATTATTCTTGCACCGCTGACAGGTGTATCTATAAATGAACTACAGGAAAGTGTATTGATGAGCCTAGTTGTGGCACTTTTGATTCTGTTTTTGTTACTAGCTATCGTATTATATAATTTTAGCTATTCCTTGTTATTGAGACGCTATCTTATTTTGAAACAGTACCTAGAAGAAAATCCAATAGAACAACAGGAGTAAAGAGTGAATAGAGAGCGATTTTTTGAATTATTGAAAAGTCCATGTACCCCGTATGTTATTGTGGAACTTATTTATGTGATTGCAGTTATAACTTTTAACATAAATCTTGCTTATATTAATAAGTTATTAAATCAAAACTTTGATGTAGATAGAATGGTAGTACAAAAGGATGTGATAATTGCAACAAAAGTAATGGCATTTGAAAATAATACGTCTTGGAATTATTTATTCTGGGGCATAGTACTCATTGTTATTGGTTTTGTTATTCCAATAGTATCCAATTTAATCAATAACTCAAGTTATAAAAGTGAAGGGGTCAAGACAGCTATTTTGATGGTTATCTGCTTCATGACAGCTCTAAACATCATTCTTATTATTTCAATTTCAAAGGCGCTCCTTAGCCCAATCGTTATAGCAACCCTTATTCTCTGTGCAGCAGGAGCACTATTTGCTATCGGAAGTTCTCAATCATAATACAGAGAGGGGCAACGAATAGTGAAAAGCATTATGCAGGTGAACTAAACTTTTATTTTGTGGTATAATGAAATAAAAGTAGGAAAGGAGCGGTTATGGCTGTTTCAAAATTTTATGCAAAATGGAAGAAGCCTTCAGGAGAAGAAGTGATAGTCAACGCTTTTGATGCGTTAGCCTTGAAAGGGCGAGCCCTGATAGAGACTAGTCCAAAGGAGAAGGCAAGCCTGTATGATATTGAGACTGACTTAAAGGTTGCCCCAAAGCATGGGCAAAAAAAAGACGGCCGTTATCAAGGGCAGCCTTACTTCACTTACTATCCAGGGGAAGAAAGTCCACTAAAAGGGACGGATGGCAGTTTTGAATATTCATCAGAACTGAATGTCTTCATTGAGGCGTTCAAGTCGATTAAAAGGTTTCAAATTGGCTATGGTGAACATACCGCCTTTATTTTCCCTAAAGGCATCTCTCCTATGAAGCGAATGGTTTTTGAAGACGATGACTTTGTCATTTTAAAGCTATGGATTGAGATTGACGAGACCTATCCATATTCAGAATACTACCGCTTAAATGGTCAGTTAGGCATCGAATTTTACAAAACGAAGCGCCCAGAGCCTGTGAAGCGGATAAAGCTAGCCAAGGAAGGTGTTCCTTTGCTGGAGGCAAAAGCCCAATTTCCTGAGTCTACTAAGATTTATGTCCCGGAAGAATTTGTCTCATCCGAACAAATCAAACACATTGCGGAAAAAGTAAGGGAAGTCTATCAGGAGAAAGATTATAAGCTCTACGGAACTTTTGACAGATACCACTTGGAAACCCTTGTCTTTTTAGGTGACAATGAAAGGAAGTACCATACATTGAAAACATACGAAGAACAGTGCCAGGAACTTGAGGCAAAAATTAAGGAGCTGACGGACAGCTTCTGTCAAAAAAGTGAGAAAGTCAATCAGTTGAGAGAGGAGATTGCTCGTACTGAAGACCGTTTACGACACTACAACGCAAAGGAAGAACACTACAAAAAGCTAGAGAAAGCTAATGAGTTGCTGAGGAGGGAGAAGAACCAGCTTCAAGATGAAAAACGGCGTCTAACAGAAGTATCAAATCGCTATCTTGAAGAAAGAAATGAAGCGCAAGGGGAGTTAGAGGACTTGCGTAACCGTCCATGGTGGCAACGAATTTTTAATAAGAAATAAGGATATCGAAACAGTTCTGAAAAACAGAGCTGTTTTTTTTGATGGAAAGGACACTCATATGAACTTAGAAAAACTTAAACAGAGACGAGATGAACTCATTCAAGATAACGAATGGATGGATGAACTCATCAAGAAAAAAGAAGAAGAACTATGGGAAACAAAGGTGCGAACAATTGCAGCTTCTGAATTAGCTCGCTCGGCCATGCAGTCGGCTTTACGTACGGCTGGCATTGTTGACACTTTTTATGAGCCCTATCACCCCAGTAATGATGAACAGAAAGGAGATCTATGACACGCTTAGGAAGTGAATTTCTAAAAGCCTTAGATAACTATGAACGTCCCATTTGGGGTTATATGACATTGAGGCAAGTTGTTTTACTATTTGGAATTATCCTAACCGTCATTCTAACTGCAACCATGATTTGGCTCCAACTACCGAGCTTTCTCATATACAGTATTGCCCTCTTGTTTCTTGCTCCCTTTGTGATCTTTGGCAACCATATTGACGAGAAGATAAAAGACGAACTGCGCTTCTTCCACGCCAAACAAGAACGAACCTACCAAACAGATTTCGATAGAAAGGACTATGCTGCGAATGCGTTTATTCAACCAAAAGAAAACCCAGAAACTCTCTAAAGCAGAAAGAGAGCGGGCTAAGCGTCTCAGGCGAACCATGACCGCCTCCACGCAAAATACCTTGAACTACCAATGGCTAACACCGGATGGCCTGATGACAGTAACGAGTGATACCTATTCTAAAACCTATCGTTTAGGAGATACGAGTTATATCACAGCTACGGATGATGAGCGTCTCGATGTCATCGAAACCAATGCTGATATTTTTCAATCCCTGGATATAGATAATGATCTCCAGCTCCTGATTCTCAATCGGAGAGTCGAAACGACCAGTCTTTCTTCTCTTCGCTATGAGTTAACAGGAGATGGCTATGACGACTATCGGAAAGAATACAATGAGATGATCACGGAGCGTTTTTCGGATGATCAAAATACTTTTAAAATCGAAAAATATGTGACCATTACCACGCAAGCCAACCAAGATTATCAGGCGAAACGAATTCTAGATGATATGGCTAATGTGATAGAAAGCCAATATAGTAGTATTGGTATTTCTTTCAAAGAGATGGATGGCTTAGAGCGTCTCCTGGTCTTTCGAAAACTCTTAAGAAAAGAAGCCTTTCTCGATTTTACATACGAAGACATTGCTATCTCTGGTTTATCAACCAGGGATTTTATTGCACCCAATTATATCAAATTTGATAAGGACCATTTCCGAATAGACGATGCCTATGCTAGGGTGCTATACGTGCGGGACTATCCAACTTTCTTAAATGATAAGCTGATTAAAAATATCCTGGATACAGGTATTGAATTAGCTATCAGTCTCCACGCTAAACCCTATGACACTGCGGCTGCTATGAAAAAGGTCAAAACAGTTCAATCGAGCGCAAAACGTGAATTGATCAAGAGTCAAAAAGAAGCGGCTAAAGCAGGAGTTCCTGGAGAGTTGATTGCTGGAGGCAAGGCAACGGAAACCTCTCGAGAGACAGAAAAGTGGACAGAAGAGCTTCAAGACAATGACCAGAAAATGTTTTCTGGAGTGATGACGGTCTATCTGATGGCGGATAGTCTAGAAGAATTAAACGACTACACTGAACAGGTTCAACGATCTGTCCGTAAGAATACTGTTGAATTGGATAAATGTTACCTCTATCAGGAAGAGGCCCTAAATACTATTCTGCCAATTGGTATCCCTTTTATCAATGTCAAACGTCGCTTTATGCGGGATGTGACGACTAGTAACTTAGCTACCCAAGTCCCCTTTACCAATGTGGATTTACGCTCTAGTAGCCCACGTGCGGTCTACTATGGTCAAAATCAATTGTCTAAGAACCCCATTACCCTAGACCGAAAGAAAGACCTCAATACTCCCTCAGGTTGTATCTTTGGTATATCTGGTTCAGGGAAGTCAGTCTTTGCGAAGGCTGGAGAGATAATTCCGACTCGTCTACGGTATACAGAAGACCGGATTATTATTGTGGATCCTGAGGCTGAGGTGCGACAAGAAGTCGTGTTGTAAATTGCTAGTTTAGCTACTCTATCCATTTGGGGTAATCCTACCACAGCCTGCTT
>NZ_JARQPJ010000008.1:0-87537 GCF_046032515.1 Streptococcus suis
ACCTTGAAATAAGAAAGTAACAGAGTTCTATCTTCGGCTTCGTTTCCTAGGCTACTTTTGATTTTCATTGAGTATAATAGAAAAAAAGAAGCCAATTGGCTTCTTACACTTCTGCGATAATGGGAATAGACATTTCAATCAAACGGTCTGTGTGAATCGTTTGAATGGCAGCCTTGTTAATAGTTCGTTCATCAATTTTTCGATGAAGGAAGAAATCTCGAATTTGCTCGATTTCATTTTGTTGTACTGCACGGTATTTATTACTAATCAAGAGTTCATAATGACGGGGTGCCTGTGTGAAAATAACGTCTGTATTCCCTGCAGAATAAGTCTCTACTAGGAAAGCATCAGTATTAGCCAACTGGCTTTGGACAAGATTGGGATGACTATTTGTCGTGTTAATGATTTTCATGTGGAACCTCCTCTATCTCTTTGGCTACATTATAGCACGATTAGAGTGTTTTTACTAGTTATTGAATGAATTTTCTTGCAATTTCCATTGTTCAATGCCCCATTTGTGACTACCACGTTTGAGTTTATCGATGGCTTCATTGACTGGGAACCAGGCAATATGGTTGAAATCTTCTAGTGGTTGTCCTATTTGATGGTAGCTAGTTACTTCATAGATGTAGGCTGGATTATAGAAATGGGTATCGCGGTGGCTAGAGTAGAAGTATTCGTCAGCCTGACCAAAGTATTTTCCGATTTCAGCGGTGAATCCAAGCTCTTCCATCAATTCGCGCTCCAAGGCAATGAGGTGATTTTCTCCCTTTTCAATTTCTCCACCAGGAAGAAACCAAGCTCCGTTTGGTGCTTGAACGAGTATGATTTGTTCTTTCTTTTCATCTGGGATAACTGCGTAAACACCAAAGCGACTCTGGTAGCTGACGCCAGCCTTCTTTTCTCCAAATACAGCGATTTTCTCCATAGGCAATTCTATCCTCTTTCATAATTGGAATGAGTTGTATACATTATACCACTTTTTTATTATTTTTCCTTGTGATAGGCTTTACAAAGTAAAGTTTTTTTATAGGATGGAGATGGGGGAAAAATTTAGAAAAATAGAGTATCAAAACAGTAAAATAGGCTACTCGTAGGGAGCAGCTCTATTTTCTTATTTTGTCTTTGTTTGTGCCTTGATTTGAATTGTGCCTTTACTTGACATGACAGCACGTAGGTCTTTTTCTGCTGGATGCTCTAAATAGAAGTCGGTGATAGCATCTTCAATCTGATCTTGGATGGTTCTGCGTAGTGGACGAGCTCCCATCTTTGGATCGTAGCCAAGGTCCACTAATTTCTCCTTAACTTTATCTGTTACATGGAGGCTGATGCCATTGTGAGAAAGGCGTTTGTTTACATCGTCTAGCATGAGGCTGACGATTTCAAGTAGGTTTTCCTTGCTCAGTGGTTGGAACTCAATAATGCCGTCAAATCGGTTCATAAATTCAGGTGTGAAGAAATTGCTAAGTTGGCCAAGGACTGATTGAGTCCGCCCTTCCATAGCCGCACCAAAACCGACACTTGCTTCAACTTTTCCAGTACCAGCATTTGATGTCATGATGATGATGGTATCTTTGAAGCTGACTGTCCGACCTTGTCCATCTGTCAGACGCCCATCGTCTAAGACCTGAAGGAACATATGCATGACATCTGGGTGGGCTTTTTCAACTTCGTCAAGGAGGATGAGTGAGTAAGGATTACGACGGACTTTTTCAGTCAATTGTCCAGCCTCCTCATAGCCTACATAGCCTGGAGGAGCTCCGACGAGTTTAGCGACAGCGTGTTTTTCCATGTATTCGGACATGTCGAAGCGGATCATGCTGTCCGCCGAACCGAAGAGTTCGATAGCTAATTGCTTAGACAATTCGGTTTTACCGACACCTGTTGGTCCGACAAAGAGGAAGGAGCCGATTGGACGGTTTGGGGCACCAAGACCAACACGGTTACGGCGAATGGCCTTGGCAATCTTGTCAACAGCTTCATCTTGTCCGATAACATGGGCTTTTAAGTCACTAGCGAGGTTCACAAGCTGGGACTGTTCCTTTTCTTTTAAATCACCAACTGGGATATTTGTTTTTTGCTCAACGATGGCCTCAATTTCTTTTTCAGTAATGAGTGGAATATCTTCCTCGCTGATAGTTGCCTTTTGCATCTCCTTGTACTTAGTAATTTGGTCACGGAAATAGGCCGCTTTTTCATAGTCCTCATCCCGTGTAGCTTGTGCCTTACGATTTTCGGCATCAATCAGGCGTTGGTCAATTTCCTTTGGATCAATAAAGTTGAGGGTCAAATTCATTTTTGAACCAGCTTCATCCAGAA
Source organism: Streptococcus suis (assembly GCF_046032515.1). Classification (GTDB taxonomy): domain Bacteria; phylum Bacillota; class Bacilli; order Lactobacillales; family Streptococcaceae; genus Streptococcus; species Streptococcus suis_AL. The sequence continues at coordinate 2,320 of NZ_JARQPJ010000008.1, forward strand.
GGTCAATAGCTTTGTCTGGTAGGAAACGGTCTTGAATGTAGCGGTTGGACAGTACTGCGGCAGCTTCGATAGCAGCATCGGAGTATTTAACATGATGGTAATCCTGGTATTTATTTTGGATACCTTTGAGAATGGTAATGGTTTCTTCGACACTTGGTTCTTCAACTTTTACAGGTTGCATACGGCGTTCTAGGGCGGCATCTTTTTCGATAATACGGTACTCGTTGAGCGTTGTTGCACCGACTAGTTGCATTTCACCACGTGCGAGGGCTGGTTTGAGGATATTGCCTGCATCCATGTTACCATCGCCTGCAGAGCCAGCACCGACAATTTCGTGAATCTCGTCAATAAAAAGAATGATTTCGCGACGATTACGGATTTCTTCCATGAGTTTTTGCATGCGTTCTTCAAATTGTCCACGGATACCAGTTCCTTGTACGAGGCTGACAACATCCAGACGAATGACTTCCTTGTCTCGTAATTTCTGAGGGACATCGCCATCGACAATTTTTTGAGCCAAGCCTTCAACAACTGCTGTTTTACCTACACCAGGCTCACCGATAAGAACAGGGTTGTTTTTTGTACGACGGTTGAGAATTTCGATGACACGGGTAATTTCTTGATCGCGACCGATTACTGGATCAATATCCCCACGACGGGCAATTTCGGTAACGTTGATACCAAATTCTTCAAGGAGCCCATTTGGTTGTTGGGGTTGTTGCGGAGGAGGGGTCTGTCCACCACGTCCATTATGCCCACCAGCTTGAGTGGGAGGAGTCTGTTCGCGATTTTTTCCAGCAGGGGTATTGCCAGGATAGCCACCTAGGTGATTGAAGAATTCACTAAAGGGATCCATGTTGTTAGGATTTGTTAAATCTCCCAACCCACGTAGGATAGCATTATTAGGGTCTGTTTTCATGATTTGGTAGCAGTTGTGACAGAGGTCTACCTGCTGCTGTTTACCGTTTAAGTTGGTGTAGAGATGGATCGTTGCGTCGTTGATATTACAATTTTTGCAGAGCATAATTCTACCTCTTTCTGTGAAAAATGTGACCTATTGTTAAATAGTCAAAAAAGGTCAGTTCTAGCTTTATTATAACAAGATTCATAGAAAAATCAAGAAACTGCTACGCTTGGAAAAACTTTCTATGAAAAATAGGGCGATAGGAAGAAAATAGGGAAAAAATAAGACTTTTTTGGCAATATGTGGTAAAATATTCCTATAAAAAGGATTAGGAGAACGAATATGGAATCACATTTGGTGAGAATTATCAATCGTCTGGAGGCTATGGCTAATGACGGCGGTACGTTGAAACGTAATTTCGAACGTGATGGTATTGTTGTTGCAGAAGTGGCTTATAGCTATGACGAGGAAAATGGTTCAGTATTTACCTTGCGTGATGTTGCTGCTCGTGAAACGTACGCGTTTGACAGCATCGACTTGATTGCAATGGAAATCTATGAGCTATTGTACTAAGAAGAAGTGAGAGGCACCTAAGGGTGCTTTTTTCTTGTGTAAATTGAATATTATAAATAAAAGTATTGCATAAATATTCAAAAATGGTATAATAGACTCTAAATGACAGAATTGGAGTAAGATGAATGAATTTTTCTTTTTTGCCTGAGTATTGGGCTTATTTTAATTATGGGGCAATTGTTACCCTCATTATTGCATTTTTCTCAGTATTTTTTGGTAGTATTTTAGGTGTGTTGCTTGCCTTTGCTCAGCGTAGTAAGTATAAAGTTTTAGCTTGGACTGCCAATATCTATGTCTGGATTTTCCGTGGGACACCGATGATTGTCCAGATTATGATTGCTTTTGCGATGACACATTTTGTAGCACCAACTTTTCAGCTAGGAATTTTGACGGTTGATTTGACGCGCTTGATTCCAGGTATCATTGTTATTTCGATGAACTCGGGTGCCTATGTATCTGAAACTGTTCGTGCAGGTATTAATGCTGTACCAAAAGGACAGCTGGAAGCTGCTTATTCGCTTGGTATTAGACCAAAGCAGGCGATGCGTTACGTTATCATGCCACAGGCTATCAAGAATATTCTTCCAGCCTTGGGAAATGAATTTGTGACTATTGTTAAGGATAGTTCACTTTTGTCAACCATCGGTGTGATGGAATTATGGAACGGTGCTCAGACAGTTCAATCCACTTCTTATATTCCTTTAACACCACTTGTATTTGCAGCGAGCTATTATCTAATTATGACAACGGTGCTAACAGTGATTATTCAGTCGTTTGAGAAAAAGTTGAACAAGGGAGGGCAGTTCCATGTCTAATGCGATTATTTCTATCAAGGATTTACATAAGTACTTCGGAAAGAATGAGGTTTTAAAGGGAATTGATTTAGATATTCAACAAGGTCAGGTAGTCGTTATTATCGGTCCATCAGGGTCAGGGAAATCGACTTTCTTACGTACAATGAACCTCTTAGAAGTACCGACCAAGGGGACTGTTACATTTGAAGGTGTTGATATTACTGATAAGTCAAATGATATTTTCAAGATGCGTGAAAAGATGGGAATGGTTTTTCAACAGTTCAATCTTTTTCCGAATATGACGGTATTAGATAATATTACTTTATCACCTATTAAAACAAAGGGAATTGCAAAGGATGAGGCTGAGAAGAAGGCTAAGGAATTACTTGAAAAGGTAGGATTGCCAGATAAGGCGAATGCCTATCCACAAAGCCTTTCAGGTGGTCAGCAACAGCGGATCGCTATTGCACGTGGTCTGGCCATGGACCCAGATGTCCTACTTTTTGATGAACCGACCTCTGCGCTAGACCCTGAAATGGTTGGTGAAGTTCTTGCTGTTATGCAGGATTTGGCTAAGTCAGGGATGACCATGGTTATCGTGACTCATGAGATGGGATTTGCGCGTGAGGTAGCTGACAGGGTTATCTTTATGGATGGTGGTGTCATCGTGGAGGATGGAACGCCTGAAGAAGTCTTTGAACATACCAAGGAAGAACGGACTAAGGATTTCTTGTCTAAGGTCTTGTAATATAGTCATTTAGTTTTTCTTTTATTACTTCGTTAACTCGCTTTGCCGTACTCCAGTACTGTCTGCAGCTCGTTGCCTAGTACTAAAAGTAAACTAAAAGACTATAAATAAACAAATAAGTACGACTCCGATATTGTTCGGAGTTTTTTGCTATATGCTATATTCTACTTTGTACAAGTATAGTCAGTCGGAGAATTTTAGGGTATAATAGAAAAAACAAAAGGAGTGTAGGTATGACGGTCATTGATGGGAAAGCACTAGGTGTAAAAATGCAGGCTGCCTTGGCGGAGAAAACAGCTCGATTAAAAGAAGAAAAGGGGTTGGTACCAGGTCTTGTAGTTATTTTAGTTGGCGAAAATCCTGCTAGTCAGGTTTATGTACGGAATAAGGAGCGGTCAGCTCTAGCTGCTGGATTCAAGAGTGAGGTTGTTCGCGTTCCAGATACGATTTCTGAGTCAGACTTGTTGGATTTGATTGAGCGCTATAATCAGGATGATGAATGGCATGGTATTTTGGTGCAATTGCCCTTACCAGCCCATATCAGCGAGGAGAAGGTCTTGTTGGCTATTGACCCAGATAAGGATGTGGATGGTTTTCATCCGACTAACATGGGGAAATTCTGGTCAGGTCATCCTGTTATGATTCCATCTACCCCAGCAGGAATTATGGAAATGTTCAAAGAATATCAGATTGACTTAGAAGGAAAAACTGCTCTGGTTATCGGTCGTTCCAATATCGTTGGAAAACCAATGGCCCAGCTCCTTTTGGATGCCAATGCAACTGTGACCATTGCTCATTCACGTACTAAAAACTTGCCAGATCTTGCTCGTCAGGCCGATATTCTTGTTGTTGCCATTGGTCGTGGTCATTTTGTGACCAAGGAATTTGTTAAGCCAGGTGCCGTGGTGATTGATGTTGGTATGAATCGTGATGAAAATGGCAAGCTAATCGGTGATGTCAAATACGATGAGGTATCAGAAGTGGCGAGTTATATTACCCCAGTTCCAGGTGGTGTTGGTCCGATGACTATTACCATGTTGATGGCACAGACCTATGAAGCTTGTGTCAGAAGTGCAAAATAATTATTTGAAATATCAGCTATGTGGTGTAGCTGGTATTTTTTATTTTGGGAACGGGAAGCCGAAATCAGAGAAGTGGTACGGGAGTGGGAAATTCTTGGACCCAAAAATCTTCTGTCGATCCTAAAACCTTACTCATGAATTCAGCATCTGCATCAGACACATCTGTACCAGTCCTTGTGACTTGACTCGATTGGTAAGGATTAGTCCCTGTTGATGGGGAAAGCAGCCCACCAAGGTTTGACATGCCTCCGAAGGCTACTAAAAGGACAAGAACAAGTAGTTTTCCTTTCCAACCAAGTCGTGAAAAGAGTAGTCCCAATAGAACGTTTCCGCCAGATGAACCAGACGAGAAAGATGAGTTAGAACTGGATTGTCCCCTGCGGTCCTCAATGTTAGAACTTTTTCGCAAATCATCAATTTTCATATAAATTTCCTTAGAACCTGCATAATGATTCTTAGAACCCATATTCACAAGTAAAGTGTTTTTACGCATTGGACTGTGAATCCAGGTTCTTATATTCTCACAAACTATTATATAGCAAATTGTTGAAAAAACACAGGAAAGCTATCGGAAATAATAGGCCTAGTTCTGTATAAAAGTGCAAAATTTGGTATAATAGTAGGGATACAATATAGAAGGAGTGGACATGGTTGAATATTTATCGGTTAGTCATCTAACTAAGTATTTAAAATTAAAGTTTGACCGCGATCCGTATTTGGAGAAGGTGTATTTGACAGGTCAAGTGTCCAACTTCCGTAAACGCCCTAGCCATCAATATTTTTCGCTCAAGGATGACAAGGCAGTCATCCAAGCGACCATGTGGGCAGGCGTCTATAAGAATCTGGGCTTTGAGCTTGAAGAGGGAATGAAAATCAATGTCATTGGGCGCATTCAGCTCTATGAACCAAATGGTTCTTATTCCATTGTCATTGAAAAAGCTGAGCCAGATGGTATTGGAGCCTTGGCAATCAAGTTTGAACAGCTCAAACAAGCTCTGACACAGGAAGGCTTATTTAAAAAAGAATTCAAGCAAGCCTTGCCACGGTTTACCAAGAAAATCGGTGTCATTACCAGTCCGAGCGGAGCGGTCATTCAAGATATTATCACTACGGTCAGCCGACGTTTTCCAGGCGTAGAGATAGTTCTCTATCCGACCAAGGTGCAAGGAGATGGTGCTGCTCAGGAGGTTGTTGCCAATATCCAAAGAGCCAATGAGCGTGATGATTTAGATGTACTCATTGTTGGTCGTGGTGGTGGTTCTATCGAAGACCTTTGGGCTTTTAATGAAGAAATTGTGGTTCGGGCTATTTTTGAATCCCGTATTCCAATCATTTCCAGCGTAGGTCATGAAACTGATACGACTCTGGCTGATTTTGTAGCAGATAAACGAGCTGCCACCCCAACAGCTGCCGCAGAATTAGCAACACCTGTGACCAAGGCAGACTTACTGGGCTACCTCAATCAGCAGGAAAATAGAGCCTATCAGGCCATGACCAATCGTTTGAGATTCCTAAGAGGTCAGCTTGAGAAAATTAGCCAGTCAGTCATGTTCCGCCAGCCTGAACGCTTGTATGATGGTTATTTGCAAAAATTAGACCGCTTGACTAATCAATTGCAGACACGGATGAAAGAATTATATAGCCAGCAGAAGCAGGCTAGCTTATTACTCAATCAACGCTTACAAGGCCTACAACTTGGCCGTAAAGTCGAGAGTTTCCAAGAAAGAATTATCCAGCAGGAACGACTCTTGAAGAGCAATATGGCCAATATCTATGACAATAAGATGGCCAAGGCGGACAAGCTGATTGAGGCCTTGACTATGCTGGATACTAGTCGCATCGTGGCTCGTGGCTATGCCATGATTCGTCAAGATGGTCGGGTGATTGATAGTGTAGAAAATGTACAAATGGGTGAAAACCTAACCATCCAGATGAAGGATGGTCAACTTGATGTGGAGGTAAAACATGTCCAAACAGACGAAAACATTTGAAGAAAACTTAGCTGAATTAGAAGGAATCGTAACCAAATTGGAGCGAGGCGATGTGGCTCTGGAAGAAGCACTTGCTGAGTTTCAAAAAGGAATGGTTCTATCGAAAGATCTACAAAAGACACTAGCTGCAGCTGAAAAGACCTTGGTTAAGGTCATGCAAGCGGATGGCAGTGAAGCGGAGATGAACTAATGGTAGCCAGTAAATTGCAGCGACTTGAGGAAGCTATGGCAGACTTTTACCAACCTCAGGTAGCAGAACGCCTCAACCAATCGGTTCTTTATTCGCTACAGGCTGGTGGGAAACGAATTCGTTCCTTGCTTTTATTGACCATCTTAGAGTCCTTTGGAATGGAATTAAAACAAGCTCATTACCAAGTGGCAGCCTGTGTCGAGTTGATCCATACGGGAAGTTTGATTCACGATGACCTGCCTGCTATGGATAATGATGATTACCGTCGTGGTCGCTTGACCAACCACAAGGTTTACGATGAAGCAACAGCTATTTTAGCAGGAGACAGTCTTTTCCTAGATCCATTTGGTTTCCTAGCCCAAGTTGATTTACCAGCTGAGACCATCCTTGCTCTCGTGAGAGAGCTTTCCCAGGCATCTGGGACCTTTGGAATGGTTGCTGGGCAGGTCCTAGACATGGCAGGAGAAGGGCAATCACTTTCCTTAGAGCAATTACAAGTCATTCATGCCAATAAGACAGGGAAATTATTGACCTTTCCCTTTGTAGCAGCAGGTTTGATTGCTGGACTATCGAATGCGGTCATCAACCATTTGCGACAAGCAGGTCAATTAGTTGGTCTAGCCTTTCAAGTTCGGGATGATATTTTGGATGTGACAGCCACATTTGAGGAAATCGGAAAAACTCCCCAAAAAGATGTAGTGGCTGAGAAGTCTACCTACCCTGCTCTGATGGGCTTGGAGGCCTCAAAAGTATTTCTAGAAGATAGCTTGAATCAAGCAATTAGCGAGCTAGATCAAGTGGCTAAACAAGTCCCATTTTCAACAGAAAAAATCAAAGAAATCATAGAAAGTTTACGAATCAATGGCTAAGGAAAGAGTAGATGTATTAGCTTACAAACAGGGGCTTTTCGAGACGCGCGAGCAGGCCAAACGTGGCGTCATGGCTGGACTGGTTGTGTCGGTGATCAATGGCGAACGTTATGACAAACCCGGCGAGAAGATTGACGAGGGAATTGAACTCAAACTCAAGGGGGAAAAACTCAAGTATGTCAGCCGTGGTGGTCTCAAATTGGAGAAAGCCTTGCAGGTTTTCCAATTATCAGTTGAGGGTCAAACGACGATTGATATTGGGGCTTCGACAGGCGGATTTACGGATGTTATGTTGCAGGCTGGTGCCAAGCAGGTCTATGCTGTGGATGTAGGGACCAATCAACTGGCTTGGAAATTACGTCAGGATGAGCGTGTGATCAGCATGGAACAGTACAATTTCCGCTATGCTGAGTTGGAAGATTTCGAACTTGGTCAACCAAGTTTTGCGTCCATTGACGTCAGCTTTATTTCACTGAGTCTGATTTTACCAGCTCTCCATCGTATATTAGTGGATGGTGGCCAGGTTGTTGCTCTTGTCAAACCCCAATTCGAGGCTGGACGTGAACAGATTGGGAAAAATGGCATTGTCAAGGATAAATCTGTTCACTTGAAAGTCTTGGAAGATGTGACAAAAATGGCCGTGGAAACAGGCTTCTCAGTCAAAGCCCTTAGCTTTTCCCCTGTTCAAGGCGGTCATGGCAATATCGAATTTTTAGCGCACTTAGAAAAATCAACACAACCAAACCAGATTGATAAAGAGGTCATAACAACTACAGTCTATCAAGCACATGAGGAATTTAAAAAGGATGAATAAACGAGAACGATTAGAAGTCATTAAAGATTTGGTAGTCCGATTTCCTATTGATACACAGGAAGAAATTGTTGAACGTCTAGAAGCAATGGGTGTCAATGCGACACAAGCAACGGTTTCACGTGATATCAAGGAACTTGGCATTATTAAGGTTCCATCAGCGGATAAGGGATATATTTATGGTTTACCAAAGGCAGGTCTTGTTAAGGTAAAATCGCAGAATGTTTTTGAAGTCTCAGTGATGGATAAAATGATTAATCTCCGTCTGGTACCTGGAAGCTCTGCTGTGGTCAAACGCCGGATTTTGGAACAATTTCAAGAACATGTTTTTTCAGTGATTGCTGATGATGACAGTATTCTGCTCATTGTTACAAACGAAGGTATTATTTCGCAAATCGAACAGACGGTTAGAGGGTGGTAGTCATGTTACTAGAAGTGTCCATTAAAAACTTCGCCATTATTGAGCAGGTATCACTGAATTTTGAAAACGGGATGACCATCTTATCTGGTGAAACAGGTGCAGGTAAATCCATTATCATCGACGCCATGAACCTGATGCTAGGGGCGCGTGCGACGACAGATGTTATCAGACATGGGGCCGCCAAAGCTGAGATTGAAGGGCTCTTTTCCTTTGAAAATAGCAGAGCTCTCGAGCAGATTTTGCTTGAACAGGGGATTGAAGTAGCTGACGAGCTCATTATCCGTCGTGAAATCCTACAAAATGGCCGTTCCGTTAGTCGTGTCAATGGACAAATGGTCAATTTATCTGTCTTGAAACAGATTGGGCAATATTTAGTAGATATTCATGGTCAACATGACCAGGAAGAATTGATGAAATCCCAGCACCATATCCGTCTTTTGGACAGTTTCGGGGAAGATGAATTTTGGAGTCTTAAAGACCGTTATCAGACAACCTTTGATGCTTATCGTAGTCTTCGCAAACGAGTTCTTGAAAAGCAAAAAAATGAGCAAGAACACAAGGCGCGGATTGAGATGTTGGAATACCAAATTGCTGAAATCGAAGCAGCAGATTTGAAGTCTGGCGAAGATATTCAACTCAATCAGGAACGCGATAAACTGCTCAACCACAAACAAATTGCAGATACACTGACCAATGCCTATGCACTGTTAGACAATGAAGATTTTTCAAGCTTGAACAACCTACGCTCAGCTATGAGTGACTTGCAAAGTCTGGAAGAATTTGATCCAGACTACAAACAGCTCTCTTCTAGCCTGACAGAAGCTTATTATGTCGTTGAAGATGTGACCAAGCGTCTCAGCGATGTGGTGGACAATCTAGACTTTGACGGCAATCGTCTCATGCAATTGGAAAGTCGTCTGGATTTGCTCAATACCATTACGAAGAAATATGGCGGAACTGTCGATGATGTTTTGGACTATTTTAGTAAAATCAGTGAAGAATACAATCTATTGACAGGCAATGATTTATCTGGAGATGATTTGGAAGTTCAGCTTAAGAACTTAGAGAAAGAATTGGTTGAACGAGCAGGTCAGCTCAGCCAATCACGCCATGAATTGGCTCTTGTTTTAGAAGATATTATCCGCCAAGAATTGCAAGACTTGTATATGGAGAAAGCTCGTTTCCAAGTTCGATTTACTAAAGGAAAATTTAATCGAGAAGGAAATGAAACGGTAGAATTTTACATCTCCACCAACCCAGGTGAAGACTTCAAGCCTCTGGTTAAGGTGGCTTCTGGAGGAGAATTGTCTCGTTTGATGTTGGCCATTAAGTCAGCCTTTGCCCGTAAAGAAGGTAAAACTTCTATTGTCTTTGATGAGGTGGATACAGGAGTTTCAGGCCGTGTTGCCCAGGCCATTGCCCAGAAAATTTATAAAATCGGACAATATGGTCAAGTATTGGCGATTTCTCATCTACCACAAGTCATTGCTATTGCAGATTATCAGTTCTTTATTGAGAAAATATCCGACGAACATTCGACCGTTTCACGTGTCCGTCTCTTGACCAAAGAAGAGCGTATTGAGGAAATTGCCAAGATGTTAGCCGGTGACAAAATCACAGATGCAGCCCGTAATCAAGCAAAAGAATTAGTAGAAAAAGGTTAGGCGACTAGCCTTTTTGCTTATGTCCAAAGTTTATTTTTTAGTTAAAATTTGTTATAATAGATGGCAAAATTGAAGAGAATTGTAGGATGAAATATGTCAAAGATTAAGATTGTTACGGATTCAAGTACGACTATCGAACCCAGTTTGGTCGAAGCATTGAATATAACAGTTGTTCCATTATCTGTAATGGTTGACGGAGTCGTATACTCTGACAACGATTTAAAAGAAGGAGAATTCTTAGAGCTCATGCGTGGGTCGAAAAACTTGCCAAAAACAAGCCAGCCCCCAGTAGGACTCTTTGCGGAAACTTTTGCTGATTTAGCTAAAGATGGCAGTCAGATTATTGCCATTCTCTTGTCGCATGCCTTGTCAGGGACAGTAGAAGCTGCTAGACAAGGAGCAACCCTATCAGGTGCTGATGTGACAATACTCGATTCAAGCTTTACAGATCAGGCTGAAAAATTCCAAGTTGTAGAAGCAGCACGCATGGCACAAGCTGGTGCCAGCAAAGAAGAAATCCTTGCAGCTATTGAAACAGTCAAAGAAAAAACGGAATTATACATCGGTGTATCAACCCTAGAAAATCTAGTCAAGGGTGGTCGTATTGGACGTGTTCAAGGGATGCTGAGTAGCCTACTCAATATTCGTGTCATCATGGAAATGAAAGACCATCAGCTGACTCCGATTGTCAAAGGACGAGGTAATAAGACCTTTAAAAAATGGCTGGAAGAGTTCACGGCAACTCTAGCAGATAAAAAAGTAGCCGAGATTGGTATTTCCTATTCAGGAACGGCTGATTTTGCAAATGAAATGAAGAGTCAATTACAAGAGTATGTCTCAAAAGGAATTTCAGTTTTAGAGACAGGTTCCATCATTCAAACTCATACCGGTGAGGATGCCTGGGCTATTTTGATTCGTTATGAATAACAGGAAGTTGATTCAAGGCTTTGTTTTCTTTTTTCTGGCAATTCTAGGGTCGATTTTTCTATTTCATCAACTCATTCCTGTTGCCTCATCTCGCATCTCCAGACAAGAGCTTACCGTATCAGAAAAAATCAGTTTTCGATATGTGGCACTTGGTGATTCTTTGACAGAAGGTGTTGGAGATACAACTGGACAGGGGGGCTTTGTTCCCTTGTTGGCTCAATCTCTAACTAACGATTATGGTTATGAAGTAGATTATAAAAATTTCGGAGTTTCTGGGAATACCAGTAATCAGATTCTTAAGCGAATGAAGGAAGATGGAGAGCTGATAAGCTACTTAAAAACAGCAGATCTGTTAACTCTGACAGTTGGTGGCAACGATTTGCGCAAGGCTATTATTAAAAACATTGCCAATCTCAAAGTTTCAACTTTTGATAAGCCCGCAAAAGATTACGGAAAACGATTGGATACAATTATTAAGACAGCGCGTAAGAATAATCAAAATCTTCCCATCTATGTTGTCGGGATTTACAATCCACTCTACCTCAATTTTCCTGAATTGACAGAAATGCAGACAATAGTTGATAATTGGAATACTATGACAGAACAGATAACGGAAAAATATCAACATGTCTATTTTGTTCCGATTAATGATTTGCTCTATAAAGGATTGGAAGGGGAGGCTGGTATTAGTCAAAATGGTAGCCAAGTTACCAATAATTTACTGTATGAGGAAGACAGTTTCCATCCCAATAATACTGGATATGAGATTATGAAAAAAGCGATATTGGAGAGAATGAATGAGACCACGGAAAGCTGGGAACCTTAATATTTGGAAATGGCTATTTTTAGCCCAGTTGGCTTTATTGATTGGTTGCGGAATAGTCCTCTATACACGGATTCAAACAGATAGAGAGGATTTAACAAAGCTCGTTCAGACTAGTACAGAAGATACCAAGGTTGGAACCTTCTCCACTAATAGGGAACAGCTCAACCAAACCCTCACTAACTATCTAAAAGATTATCAGACGGAAGAGTTTTCCTATCAATTATTCGTAACGAGTCAGCAAGTTGTTTTTGAAGGCAGCTATCAGATTTTTGGTGTGACTATCCCACTCTATATTTATTTTCAACCTAGCAAAATGGAAGATGGCAGTATTTTGTTACGGATAATAGAAATATCAGCTGGCAGTTTATCCTTGCCGAAAGCAGAGGTATTAGCCTATTTACAAAAAAATTATAAACTACCTGCCTTTGTAAAAATAGACTCAGAACAAGCGCAAGTACAGGTTCAACTGACAGAACTGAAGAACAAATTTGGTCTGTATGGAAAGGCGAATACGATTGATTTGTACAACGACCAATTCATTGTTGATATCTACAGAAAAAGACAGTAAAATAGCGTTAAAAACTTGACCAAACGCCTAAAATTCGGTACTATATAGAAGTGAGTAATAACTCAGAAAATTATTGGAGGACTTAGCAAATGGCTAATAAACAAGATTTGATTGCAAAAGTTGCAGAAGCAACTTCATTGACTAAAAAAGACTCAGCAGCAGCTGTTGATGCAGTATTCGGAGCAGTAGCAGACTACCTTGCAGCTGGTGAAAAAGTACAATTGATTGGTTTCGGTAACTTTGAAGTTCGTGAGCGTTCAGCACGTAAAGGTCGCAACCCACAAACTGGTAAAGAAATCGAAATCGCAGCTTCAAAAGTTCCAGCATTCAAAGCTGGTAAAGCTCTTAAAGACGCTGTAAAATAATTCAGCATCAAAAAGCCCGTCATATCAAGATTTCTAGCTTGTTCGACGGGCTTTTTTCTGTGTTTTGGGGCATTTTTGGGGCAAAAGCATTTTGCGTCAAAAGAGGGAGAAGTTTTATACTCAATGAAAATCAAAAGTAGCCTAGGAAACGAAGCCGAAGATAGAACTCTGTTACTTTCTTATTTCAAGGTAACAGGCTGAAAACCTCCACTGGAGTTTTTCACTCATCAAGGCTCTTGACAACGGATAATTTTGATTTTCGAAGAATATTAGTAGTTTTCTACAGTACACATTCTCGTTTTAAGACAACAAAAAAACCAGCCTTGGCCAGCTGATTTTTTAGGAGATTTATGAAAAATTTTAGGATACACCTATAGTATACTCGAATTTTCAGATTCTTCATCGGTCTGTAGACCTATTTTGTTAAAAAATAAACATGTGTTATAATAGAAAAAATAAAAAAAGGGGAGATTTTTTATGACAATCCGTAAAGCTAGACAATCTGATATTCCAGTTTTAAATGAATTGCTTCAAGATATTTTACAGGTGCATCACCAGGCACGACCAGATATTTTTAAAAGTGCAGGTCAAAAATTTTCTGAGGTTGAATTAGTAGCACTTTTGGAAAATCCAGATAAGCCTATTTTTGTCTTTGAGCTAGAGGGACAAGTGGTTGGGCATCTTTTTTGTGAGTTTAGGACTGCGACAGGTGATGTTTTGGAACCAGTTAAAACCTTGTTTATTGATGATTTGTGTGTAGCCAATTCGGCGCGTGGTCAAAAAATTGGCGAGCAACTGTATGAATTTGCTCTTTCCTATGCTAAGGAGCAGGATTGCCACAATCTTACCTTGGATGTATGGGCTGACAATGCAGGAGCTGTCCGTTTTTATGAACGCCAAGGAATGAAACCGCAGAAGTTCCGTATGGAGCAAATAATAAATTAAAAAAGAGGGAGTCCCTCTTTTTAATGTTCTCTCATTTTTGCTAATAAGTTTTGAGCAGTTTCTAGGTTGCTGTGCTTTTCTTTCCGCAGGAGTTGGGCTAGTTGGTCTACTTCATGCTCCTCGGCACCAGCAAGTAGCGCTAGGGATTTTACGTGGAGCTTCATGTGACCAGCCTGAATCCCTGAAGTAACAAGAGCGCGCAGGGCAGCAAAGTTCTGACAGAGACCGACAGAAGCGATGATAGAAGCTAATTGGCGTGCCTTTGGTTGTTGGAGAAGGTCAAAAGCGACTGCTACCTTTGGATTGAGCCCGATAGAGCCACCGACGGAGGCAATCGGAAGAGGTAGGGTGATGGAGCCGACCAAGTGCTCGCTATCAATGGACCAAGTAGAAAGCCCTTTGTATTGCCCATCCCGGCTGGCATAAGCATGGGCCCCGGCTTCGACTGCCCGCCAGTCATTTCCTGTAGCGATAACGACAGCATCTATACCATTAAAAATCCCTTTGTTATGTGTCGCAGCACGATAAGGGTCCACTTGCGCCAGTTTGCTTGCCAGGGCTATTTTTTGAGCAGTTTCTTGAGCAATGGCAGAGCTGGTAGCCAGACTAGAGATGGCAATATGGCATTGGGCGGTGACCAGTGACTCCGTTGCATAGTTGGAGAGGATTCCCATCAAAACTTGTCCCTTGCTGAGCTCTTCTAAGTCATCCTTAATAGCTTCTAACATGTTATTGAGGATATTGGCTCCCATGGCTTCTTGTACATCAACTTGAAGATAGACAATCAAAAACTCATCCTTACTCTCAACAGTCAATTCTCTTGCACCGCCCCCTCGTTTAACAATAGAAGGGTGTGCTTGATTGGCAGTTTCTAAAATACTCTCCTTCTGGTCAAGAATCGCCTGTGTCGCTCTGCTATGGTCCGAAATATCGTAGAGAGCAACTTGTCCAATCATGATACGGTTGTGAATAGTCGTTGTAAAACCGCCAGATTTAGCGATGATTTTGGCTCCGAAAGACGCAGCTGCAACCACAGAAGGTTCTTCAGTAACCATCGGTATAGAATAAGTTTGTCCATCCACTAGAAGTTCTGGAAGTACAGAAAAAGGTAAGGAAAACGTTCCTAGATGATTTTCTGCCATCTTTCCCGCAATTGCTTCTGGCAGGTTTTCGTCTTTGTATAGAATGTCTAAGCTATCTTCGGATAGGGAACGATTCTGACGGAGAATATCAATGCGCTCTTGGCGTGATTTTTTATAAAATCCGGAAAAAGTTGACATAGGTTCCTCTTTCTATAGGAAAGCGCCCCTTGGTGAGAGCCAAAGGGCGCCGTTTTGGCTTCTATTTACGATAGATACGTTTGTGATTGTCCACTTTGATAAGGGCAAAGGGACTTTGGTCTTCTGGTAGGTCAAGGGATGAACCAGTTTCATCAAGGGTAATTTCTTCAAAGAAGACTTGTTCGTATTCCTTAACGCTGAGTTTTGTACGCTGATTGAGTTGTTCTAAACGATTTTCTTGTAAGTGGTCGCGATAACCTTCAACGAGTTGACCGCTGAAAATTTCACAGACAGCGCCACTACCATAGCTATAAAAGAGGATTTGATCCCCTGTCTCTAACGCTCTGCTATTTTCCAAAAGGGAAAGAAGAGAGAGGAAGATAGAGCCAGTGTAGATGTTGCCGACGACTTTATTATAGACGATAGCTTCCTGGAAACGTTCTGTCAAGCGACTAAGAGTTTCTTCATCCTGAGCAATAGCTTGCAATCCTTTAAGACCTTGTTTGGAGAAAGGGATATGTAAGCACATGGCAGCAAAATCGTTGAGGGTTTTGCCTGTTTTTTGTTGATAGTAGTCGAAAGTTGTCGTCAAGCAATCGGTGTACTGTTCAGTTGAAAATTTACCATCAACACGTGGATATTTGTCGTAGTTAGGACGCCAGAAGTCGTAGATGTCACGTGTCTGGCAGACATTATCATTGTTGAGGACCAAAATTCGTGGGTTTGCGGTTACCAACATGGCAACTGCACCAGCACCTTGGGTAGGTTCACCGCCAGAAGCGACTCCATATTTTGCAATATCACTAGCAATGACTAGGACTTTTGATTCTGGGAATTGAGCGATATGGCTTTTGGCAAGACTTAGTCCAGCCGTTGCACCGTAACAAGCCTCCTTCATCTCGATGGAACGAGCGAAGGGCTGAATACCGAGTAATCCATGAATGGTGACGGCAGCAGCCTTACTTTGATCTACGCTAGATTCTGTACCGACAATAACCATGTCAATGGTTTGTTTATCTTCTTCTGTCAGAATGGCTTCGGCAGCCTTTGCACCAAGACTGATAATATCTTGAGTGACAGGAGCTACAGCCATTTCAGACTGAAGAAGACCAATCTTAAATTTATTTGGGTCCACATTGCGGGCTTGGGCTAAATCAGCCAAATCTAAAACATAATCGGGTGCCGCAAATCCGATTTTATCAATACCGATGTTCATAATATATCCTTTGTGTACAAATGATAGGTTAACTTGTTTGCGCATTGGAAACGATTAGGGAGATGCCTTGACCGCCTCCGATACAAAGTGAGCAAAGACCAAGCTCTTTTTCTTGCTTGATTAATTCGTGAATCAGAGTGACTAGGATTCGACTACCACTAGCTCCGATTGGATGTCCAAGTGCGATAGCACCACCATTGACATTGACTTTTGCAGGATTAATGCCGAGTTGTTTGACAACTGGAACTGATTGGGCTGCGAAGGCTTCGTTGAGTTCAAATAAGTCAATATCTTCGACGGATTTGCCGATTTTTTCAAGGGCTTTTTGACTAGCAGTAATAGGTCCAAGCCCCATCAATGCGGGATCTAAACCGCTTGTTGCATAGGCCTCAATATAGGCGAGTGGCTGGATATTTAGCTCACTGGCTTTTTCATCAGACATGAGTACCAAGACAGCACAGCCGTCGTTGATGCCAGAAGCATTGGCTGCGGTGACGGTTCCATCCTTTTTAAAAGATGGCCGAAGTGTTGCCAATTTTTCAATTGGTGTCAGACGAGGGTACTCATCTGTGGCAAAAATAGTTTCGCCTTTCCGATTTTTTAGTCTAATAGGAACAATTTCGTCAACAAATCTTCCCTCAGCAATAGCTTTTGCAGCCTTCTCTTGGCTACTGTATGTAAAAGCATCTTGCTCTGCGCGACTGACTTGATAGTGTTCAGCAACATTTTCTGCAGTAATGCCCATGTGATAGTCGTTGAAGGCATCTGTTAGACCGTCTGTCAGCATAGAATCTTCTAGAGTAATATGACCAAATTTACTACCAAACCGGCTAGTTTTGGATAGATAGGGTGCCTGGCTCATGATTTCAATGCCCCCAGCCACAACTACATCATTGTCACCTAGCATGATTGACTGGGCAGCCAGGAGGACTGATTTGAGACCGGAACCACAGACTTTATTGACTGCATAGGCAGAGGCTGTCTGAGGAATGCCTGCACGAATAGCAATTTGACGTGCAATATTTTGTCCTTGTCCTGCTGAAAGAACATTTCCGAAGATAACTTCATCAACGCTGTCTGCAGGGATGTTTTTACTAGCTAAGGCTGTTTCGAGGACTTGCGCCCCTAAATCAGCGATTTCAATATCTTTCAGACTACCTCCGAAACTGCCGATGGCAGAACGATAGGCAGACACGATAGCTACTTTTTTCATGATAACTCCTATAGTGGTATCGTTTTGAACTGTCGTGTTCAGCCTTACTATTATACCATTATTTTGTATTTTTTCTAAGAAGAAAGATAGGTCTAGAGACTGAATTTACATGAAAGAGTAATGAAAGCGTACACAGATTGTGGAAAGGCTGGCATTTTTTTACCTTTTCGTGTAAAATAGAGAAGTATAAGAGGGGAACCTCAAAATTTAAAGGAGAATCCATAAATGGTAAAATTGGTTTTTGCTCGCCATGGTGAGTCTGAATGGAACAAAGCTAACCTTTTCACTGGTTGGGCTGATGTTGATTTGTCTGAAAAAGGTACACAACAAGCAATCGATGCAGGTAAATTGATCAAAGAAGCAGGTATCGAATTTGACCTTGCTTTCACATCTGTATTGAAACGTGCTATCAAGACTACAAACTTGGCTCTTGAAGCTGCAGATCAATTGTGGGTACCAGTTGAAAAATCATGGCGTTTGAACGAACGTCACTACGGTGGTTTGACTGGCTTGAACAAAGCTGAAGCAGCTGCTGAATTTGGTGATGAGCAAGTTCACATCTGGCGTCGTTCTTATGATACTTTGCCACCAGAAATGGCTAAAGATCATAAGTATTCAGCACACACTGACCGTCGCTATGCACACCTTGATGATTCAGTTATTCCAGATGCAGAAAACTTGAAAGTAACGCTTGAGCGTGCCCTTCCATTCTGGGAAGATAAAATTGCTCCAGCATTGAAAGACGGTAAAAATGTATTCGTAGGTGCACACGGTAACTCAATCCGTGCCCTTGTAAAACACATCAAACAATTGTCTGATGACGAAATCATGGATGTGGAAATTCCAAACTTCCCACCACTTGTATTCGAATTGGATGAAAACTTGAACATTGTGAAAGAGTACTACTTGGAAGCATAATTCATTTAAGGCCTGAGTTCGCTCAGGCTTTTTTAGTTTTGAATATCGGATTTTTCATAGAGAGTATGGTATACTGGTGGTATTAAATGGTAGGAGGAATTTATTATGGCAAGTAAAAAAATGTTGCACGCTTGTTTGCGTGTTGAGAATTTAGAAGCATCGCAAAAGTTCTATGAAGAAGGGTTTGGCTTTAAAGAAACCCGTCGCAAGGACTATCCAGAGCACAAGTTTACCTTGGTTTACTTAGCACTTGAAGGAGATGACTTTGAGATTGAATTGACCTACAATTATGATCATGGTCCCTATAGCGTAGGCGACGGCTTCTCGCATCTAGCTCTTTCTTCAGATGATTTAGAAGGTGATAATGCTAAGCATAAGGAGCTGGGCTATCCAACGACAGACATCAAGGGCTTGCCAGGAAGTCCAGGTCGTTATTATTTTGTAACAGATCCAGATGGCTACCGTGTGGAAGTCATTCGTGCAGATTAATTTAGAGGGAGCGGGAAAGAACTCGACTGGTTAAAAAAGAGTTCGTCAACAAGTCTTTATTTCTAGTTGTTGAGCTGAAACAGTCTATTCCCAGACTGTTTCACTCCCACCCCCGCATAGCTCCAACAGTCAGAGTAGTGACTGTTGGAGGTTGGAAATGAAGCGAACTCTGTTCGCATCAGTCGTAATGGTCAGATTTGGAGTGTAAAACACGAATTGCTGAGATTTGCTTCGCAAATCCTATCTCCAACCTTTAACAGTCCACTGGACTGTTAAACCCAATCAACCACTGCGCTGAGATGTTGACACGAACCCTGAGAAGTGAGGTTGAGCTTTTTGCCCAGCCTTTTTCTTTTCAAAAAAATCAGAAAATGGCAGAAGGGAGGGCATTAGGAAGCAAATCAATTATTTATACTCAATGAAAATCAAAAGTAGCCTAGGAAACGAATCCGAAGATAGAACTCTGTTACTTTCTTATTTCAAGGTAACAGGCTGAAAACCTCCACTGGAGCTTTTCACTCATCAAGGCTCTTGACAACGGATAATTTTGATTTTTGAAGAGTATTACCTAATCTTTTTACGAGTTTTTATAGAACTGTCTTGACAAGAGCCTTTAAATGATTTAGCATAGTTTATATATGTTTTGAATGGGAGGTTGGAGATGAAAAAAGTTAGTTTTTGGTTGGGAATTAACATCGCCTTGCTCGGCATAATGGTAAGTTTGGCTGTATGGTTACTTGCAGGACTTCAAGAAAGACAGGTTAGTCAGTTTATCGAGGAAAAACAACAAACCATCCTCGCTAAAGGCAAGGGCAAAATTCAAGAGGGAAATATTGATACGACCCATGTTGTGGCTACCTTACCTACAGATGATGCTGGTCATGTCTTAGGACCTGTAGAAAGTCGAATGATTTCCTATGTTCAAAGACGCTTTGGTCATAAAAAACCAGCAGGAAAAATTCAAAAACTGGTCTTTGTTTCATCAATAGAGGGAAAAACAAATTTTAAAAATGTAACAGCTCGTGAAATTCAAGCGGAGCACTATAAAGTAGACAACTTGCAAATTACAAAGCAGGATAAACTCCCGTCTGAGCGTGTGTTATTGACGCAGGACAATGAATTGTTTACTCTGGAAGATTTATTACCTAATTTATCCTCTGCAGCAAGTATTATTGTTGATCATCTAAGAGAAGCCTTACTTGCTCAAGGAATGAAAGAGACTGATGTAGAAGCGATTGTCAAAAAATTTGAAACACTAGACTTAAATGCGATTTCCTTTAGTTATGGAGACAGCCAATTAACCTTACAATTACCAGATGGTTACGGCGTCAACCAGTTGGTTCTACTAATTTCAGATTTGTACCCAGTAGTGAAGAGTGATTATCTAGTAGATGTTGATAAGGTTGGCTATGATGAGTATATGGCTGCACAAGTTGTGGATAAGAAACATTTGAGACAGGTCGCTCTAACCTTTGATGATGGACCAAATCCGAACACAACACCGGTAGTTTTAGATTTACTGAAAAAATATAATGCCAAAGCAACTTTCTTTGTTGTTGGTAAGGCTGTAGCTGGGAATGAAGCTATTCTCTGTAGAATGATAGCGGAAGGGCACGTCATCGCCAACCATACGTGGAATCATCCCAATCTAGTCACTATTTCTGGGGACCAAGTACAGAGAGAAATTCAAGATACACAGGCAGCTATTACTGAAGCTGCAGGTATTGTACCAACAATGGTTCGCCCTCCTTATGGTTCGGTTAACCAGGCCGTTGTCAATCAGATGGGACTTCCATCGATTTATTGGTCGGTCGATTCTAAAGATTGGAAGAGTCGCAATCCCCAAGCCATTTTGAAAGAAATAAAAGAACAGACTTGTCCAGGAAGTATTATCCTAATGCATGATATTCATCAGTCAACAGTTGATAGCCTCGAGTCTGTATTGCAATATTTAACAGGCGAGGGCTACAATATGGTTACTGTAACAGACTTACTCGCCAGTCCTCTCAATCCTCAATTAATCTATTATTCACAAGAATTATCTGGTCCAGCCCAGTAAGAATGATAAAAGGCTTAGAATCATGTTAGTAGAAACACTGGTTCTAAGCCTTTTGTATATTGTTCATTATATTTTGTAGAGCTCTTGATTCTTGAGAATGACTTCTTGGACGGAGGCATACTTTTTCAATTGTTTTAGTTCGCTAGGACTAGATACTAGGGTGATGACAAGACCTTCCTTGCCCATGCGTCCAGTACGTCCAGAACGATGAGTGTAGGCTTCTTGGTCAAAAGGAACTTCAAAGTTGAGGACACATTCTAAGTTATCAATATCAATACCGCGTGCGACCATATCTGTAGCAAGTAGAAGATTGAGTTCGTGATTTTTGAAACGTTCGATGATGACCTTACGGAATTTTACGTTGACATCAGAAGCCAATGAAACTGCATTCACACCATTATAGAGTAGTTTATCTTCGCTTGCACCAAGGTCTGATAGGCTGTTAAAAAATGCAAGAGCACGAAAATCAGGGATATTGGCAAACTTACGTAGAGTTTCCAAACGGTCACGCTTATCTACCATCATATAGCAATGTTGGATATTATCCAATTTCTGCTCAGATAAATCAATGCTTTCAATGTCCTCAGCAATTTTTTGACGGTCAAATTTAGCTGTTGCACTCATGTAGATTAACTGGTGGTCACGAGGTACATAGTTGATAATCTTTTCAACAAACTGATATTGAGAATCGGAGAATAGCTGATCAAACTCATCTAGGACGATGGTGTTGATATTCATCATCT
Organism: Streptococcus suis; assembly: GCF_046032515.1. Classification (GTDB taxonomy): domain Bacteria; phylum Bacillota; class Bacilli; order Lactobacillales; family Streptococcaceae; genus Streptococcus; species Streptococcus suis_AL. Next base: position 23,916 of record NZ_JARQPJ010000008.1, read on the forward strand.
TGATTTTTTTCAATTTAATCAACTCGAAAATACGACCAGGTGTTCCAATCAGGATTTCTGGTCCTTTTTTTAGTCGCTCAATCTGGCGTTTTTGACTGGAACCAGACAAGAATAGTTGAGCAGTCAACCCAATTGTCTCCGACCAAGTCTTACAAACATCAAATATTTGGCCGGCCAGTTCTGTATTTGGTGCGAGGATGAGCAATTGTTGAGCTTTTTTAGGAGTTAGGGCTAATAGACTAGGCCAGAGGTAGGCAAGGGTTTTTCCTGTACCTGTTGGGCTGATAGCTAGAAGGGACTTGCCGTTTGCAATAGGCTCAAAGGCCTGGACTTGGATAGGAGTAAAGTCCTCAAAGCCAAGTAGGGTAAGCTGGTCCGTCCAGCTGGAGGGAAATTTAGATTTCATTGTTATCCGCCTTAAAGATTATTCCTGCGTCTTGACGCATGGTGTAAAGTGTTTGATGGACGATTTCTGCCACATCCAGCCATTCATTGGCTAGGTCGTGATTGCCTGTCTGTATAGCTTGGGCAATTGCTTGTACCTCTTCCAGCATAGCATCTTCCTGAGCTCGGATAGGTAGGACTACTTGGCTACCATCATGTTTTGTGAAAATAGCAGAGCTGATATGCTGGCAGGCGTTGAGGGTGAGAGTTCCCTCACTGGTATATATTTCGCTTGGTAGATTGCTAGTGATATTCTTTCCAGCCTGAATACTTACGAGAAAATCATCATAAGTCAGTTGCCCAGTCCCATTCAAATCAATGGATGAAGGGAGTTGTTGAGCAGTGTATCGGGCTGCATTTGGTCTGCCAAAGAGGCCGATGGCAGTATAGAGCGTATAGACACCCAGATCCATTAAGGCTCCGCCTGAAAAATCAGTTGAAAAGATATTTGGGGTCTGTCCTGCCAAGAGGTCAGGCATTTTGGAAGAGTATTTGGCATAGGAGAAGTTGGCCCCCAAAACAGTCTTATCTTTCAAGAAGTCCCTAATAATAGCGATGGCTTCCTCGTGGTAATTGCGGGCAGCTTCAAATAGGAAGACACCATTTTCCTTGGCAATCTGACGAAGTTGGGCCAATTCTTGAGGTGTGGACACCATAGGCTTTTCAACGATAGCGTGTTTGCCGGCCTTGAGAACAGCTTTTGCATGTTCAAAATGCAGGGCATTTGGACTGGCAATATAGACCAAGTCAATCGGTGCAGAAAGGAATTTTATCCATTCTGTGTATAATTTTACATTTTCGTAATTTGTTGAAAATGACATAGCGGTTTCCACTTTTCTTGAAAATATCGCTGATAATTGAAGATATTTACTCAAATGAGCGGAGAAAATGAACTTGTGACTGATGTCTGAGGTACCAATAATACCAAAATTTAGCATAAATTCTCATTTCTTTTGTGTTATCCTTTCCATTATACCATGTTTCATGGTAAAATAGTATTGAAAATAGAAGGAGATGATGATGACTCAGAAACCCATTATTATTGGCGTAACCGGCGGATCTGGGGGTGGCAAGACAAGTGTGTCGCGTGCCATTCTGGATAATTTCCCAAATGCTCGCATATCAATGATTGAACACGATTCTTACTATAAGAATCAGTCACACCTAACCTTTGAAGAACGGATATTGACCAATTATGACCATCCACTGGCTTTTGATACGGATTTGATGATTTATCATATCAGTGAGCTATTAGCAGGACGTTCAGTGGATATTCCGATTTATGATTACACTCAGCACACACGTTCAGAGAAGACCTATCGTCAGGAACCACAAGATGTATTTATTGTGGAAGGTATTTTAGTATTGGAAGACAAACGGTTGCGGGATTTAATGGATATTAAGATATTCGTCGATACTGATGACGATATTCGTATCATTCGCCGCATTAAGAGAGACATGGAAGAGCGTGGCCGTAGCTTAGATAGTATCATTGAGCAGTACACCTCGGTGGTGAAACCAATGTATCACCAGTTTATCGAGCCAACCAAGCGCTATGCAGATATCGTCATTCCTGAAGGCGTCAGCAACGTTGTAGCCATCGACTTGATTAACACCAAGGTGGAGAGTATATTAAGAGAGCGTGGTTAAGATGCCGAAGCAAAGGATATTACCTCATATTATATTAGGGATTATGGGTGCTAGCGGTCAAATGGTAACTGGCAAACAGATTACCGACTATGTTCAACGTGATTTAGGCGAATTTTGGCAGGTTGCCCATAGCCAAGTCTATCCAGAATTAAAACGTATGACCAAGGAAGAATTGATTACTTGTCATGCAGTACCTGGAAATGAAAAGGAAAAGCAGTATGCGATGACGGCTACTGGTCGTCAGATTTTAGACGAATGGCTATCCATTCCAAATGAAGAAACGCCTCAGCAAAAAGACTTGTTTTCAATCAAGATGTTTTTTATCCGTGAAAAGGATGACCCACGGATTCCTGGTTTGTTGCAGAGTCAAATTGAACTAGTCACCAAGCACTTAAAACACCTAGACAGTCGTAAAGTTGAGCTGTTCTCAACCAAGGAAAGTATCCAAGACAATTATGGACACTATTTGATTTTGACACGGTCTATTGAACGCAACCGTGCCCAGCTCAAATGGTTAGAGGATACACTGGCAGAAATGTAACGATTCGGATTTCCGAATCGTTTTTTCTTGTGTCCTGTTTTGGATTATGTTAGAGTAAGAAGAAATGTGACTTAATTGGAGGAATGTATGTCAATCAAACAGATGGTTAGTATGGCGCTAGTAGTGTGGAATTTACTTGTCTTCATCACCTATGGTATGGATAAAGGTAAGGCAAGAAAGAACGCCTATCGGATTTCAGAAAAGACCTTATTACTCATGTCCTATTTTGGTGGCGGGCTGGGTGCCTGGGCAGGTGGCACCCATTTTCGGCATAAGACACAGAAAAAGTATTTTCAACTAGCCTGGGCTATAGGGGTATTGATTGATGCAGTGATTATGTACTGGATGTGGAAATAGGCGCAAGCCTTTTTCTTTTTCTGAAAATATGAAAAATCTACTGAAAACCATGAAAGAACCGAATATTTGCATACTAAGGGCATAATTGCTTGACAGTTTGCTTTTTTTTTTTAGTATACTGGTAAGCGTGCCTTTTGGCATAAAAGTTTTATATAAATGGAGGTTTTTCATATGAAAAGAAGTTCTAGGAAGAAGCGACTTGCCAAGTTGAGCAAGCTGGGTCTGAGTTTGGCAGCGGTCACTGTCTTGGGAGGCTTGGTTGAGCCGGTGGGACTGACAAATTTTGGTTTGACCAAGGTTTATGCAGAGACCTATGTAAATACTTCTGACCAGCCCATTGGGGTGGTTGTATACTACAGTGGGCAAAATCTAGATGGCACAAGAGTAAAACTTGAAGGCTGGGGGAGTTACATAGAAGTCCAGCCAGGACAAGAGATTGCTGCACCTAGAGAGTTTGAAGGATATACGCTAAAGGAAACCTCTTATACACCGCCTGCTTTCTCTGAAGGTATCTTAATGTATTCGTATACACAAGTTGAAACTCCAAAACAACAGGGACTCCCCTATACGGTTGAATGGTATGTAGATGGCCAATACTATGATGGCTATACAAGCTATATTAACCCTGGAGAGTTATATGACAGAGGGGTTATTGATAAAGGTGGTATTCCAGTATGGATTGATTTCGCAGATTTGGCAGAAAATAGTCCGCAGTACTATGAAATTACTTATGAGAAAGTAGCGGCTGGTGAAAACTATTATCGCTTTGACTTGGTGAGTAAGGATAAGGCAACGGTTCCGTATACCATTGAGTTGGTAGATCAAGACGGTCAAGTTCTCCAAACCATTCAGCAGAGTGGAGTTGAAGGAACTGAGGTAAGCTTTGACTTTCCGGTAATATCAGGTTATAGAGTAGGTAAGTCTGAGGGCTTTGACTCATGGACCTATGGGAAAGGTGGTACTTTCAGACTAGTTGCTAATAAGACTGTTAAGGTATACTATGACAAAGCTCCTTCTATTGACTCCTTAATTAGACCTGAACAACGTGTGGAATATCAGAAAGTATTTGATGAATTTCATACTACGATATTAAAAGCATTCGAAGTTTATAAGAAAGAGCTAGGAGTTGATAATATTACGTATGAAGCGAATGATTTAGAAAAAATATTTGCGGACAGTAATTTATCTGTACTCCATTCGGAATTAGTATTGGAGCAACGCTTATTTGCTAAACCAGTAGGTCTAGTCTTGACAGATCAAGATATTATCAACGCTATAGGTTGGACTCCTGAATACTGGGATCATCAAATCGCTTACCATAAAGAAATTACTCAAAAACTTGAAAAAGCAATGGCTAATATTGCTGCATCAAAGGCAATTCCGACAGTTCCAGTAGATCAATCGATCACGATTAAGGCTGTCTATACTGAGGAACAAATTGAACCTGGCCAAAAAGTTGATGTGTTAAAAGAAATTGAGTATACACTCAAACCAGGGGAGAGTGTTGTTCTAGAACCCCTAGCATTTGAAGGTTGGACATCAGCTCACGAAAGACAAACAGTTACGTATGAAGACGCTAAAAATAGCCTTAGCAAGAGATACACCTTCTACTACTTGAAAGACTACACAATGCCGACAGACAAGCAAGTTGAACAGCCGGTTGAAACTCCAACTGAAAAACCGGCCGAACAGCTAGTTGAAACCCCAACCGAACAACCAGTTGAGAAGTCGGTTGAAAGACCAACTGCGAAGCCAACTGAACAGTCAGCATCAGAAAAACAAGCAACCAAACAGGGAGATAAGGAGCCTGCGGCACCAGCAAGCCAAAGCAAACAGTCAACTGTCAAACCTGCATCAACTAGTCAGTCACAGACAAAAACTTTACCAGCCACTGGTGAAGTCAGCTCCGTCCTACATCTGACAGGTCTGGGCTTATTGGGACTAGCAGGTCTAGTTGTGAAAAGACGTTCAGGCAAGTCATCTTAATTAAGAACCCTGTAAACGAGATCGACAGGTCTCGTTTTTTGCTGATTTCTAACAGTCGGCACTGTCATGCTCCGTCTTTCTATGCTATAATGTTTCTATGACAAAACAAGAAAAAATTTCAAATTATCAACTATTATTGGCTCAATTGGAAGCTCTTCTTGATGGTGAAACCAATGCTTTAGCCAATCTATCAAATGCTTCTGCTTTGCTCAATCAAGCTCTACCAAACTCTGTCTTTACAGGATTTTACTTGTATGATGGTCAGGAATTGATTTTGGGGCCTTTTCAGGGTGGCGTTTCCTGTGTTCATATTGAACTTGGAAAGGGTGTCTGCGGTGAGGCTGCAGCTAAGCGCCAGACTATTCTCGTAGACGATGTTCGTCTACATGATAACTATATTTCCTGCGATGCGACAGCCCTATCAGAAATCGTTGTGCCAATGGTGAAAAACGACCAGTTGCTGGGCGTTTTGGACTTGGATTCGAGATTGGTAGCTGATTACGATGCCATTGATCAAGAATACCTAGAGCAGTTCGTTGCTCACTTGGTTGAGAAGACGGACTGGAATTTTGCTATGTTTGGAGAAAAACGCTAATGTACCAAGCTTTATATAGGAAGTACCGAAGCCAGACCTTTGGGGAGATGGTGGGGCAGGAGGTGGTTGCGACCACACTCAAACAGGCCATTGAACAGGGGAAAATCAGTCATGCCTATCTCTTTTCAGGTCCTCGTGGTACGGGTAAGACATCGGCAGCTAAGATTTTTGCCAAGGCCATGAACTGTCCTAATCAGGTTGGAGGCGAGCCTTGTAACGATTGCTATATCTGTCAGGCCATTACCGAGGGCAGTCTGGAAGATGTCATTGAGATTGATGCTGCTTCCAACAATGGTGTGGATGAAATCCGTGATATTCGTGATAAATCGACCTATGCAGCTAGTCTTGCGACCTATAAGGTCTATATCATCGACGAGGTCCACATGCTGTCTACTGGAGCCTTCAATGCCCTCTTGAAGACCTTGGAAGAGCCGACTGAAAATGTGGTCTTTATTCTAGCAACGACGGAATTACACAAGATTCCTGCTACCATTCTGTCAAGGGTGCAACGATTTGAATTTAAGTCCATTAAGGTGACGGACATTCAGGAGCACTTGGCTGCAATTTTGACCAAGGAAGGGCTAATCTTTGACGAGCAGGCTCTGACGATCATTGCGCGTCGGGCAGAAGGGGGGATGCGGGATGCCCTATCCATTTTGGATCAGGCTCTCAGCCTTAGTCAGGACCAGCAAGTGACCTTGGAAATTGCTGAGGAAATTACGGGTTCTATCAGCTTGCGTGCCTTGGATGACTATGTGGCAAGTCTGCGTCAAGGGGATAGTGTCACAGCTCTCCAGCATCTACAAACCTTGTTTGACCAAGGAAAGAGTATGAGCCGTTTTGCGACAGATCTTTTGCACTATTTGAGAGATGTCCTTATCGTGCAGACGGGTGGTGAGGATACGCATTTAACAACAGGTTTTTCAGAAAATCTAGCTCTTGAGCAGGCACGGATTTTTACCATGATTGAGATGGTGACCAGGGGTTTGGCGGACATCAAGTCCAGTCCTCAACCCAAGATTTACGCTGAAATGATGACTATTCGGTTGGCTGAAGATAGTTCTCCTTCGGGGGCAATGGCAGAGCTGCCAGCTGATTTACTGGGTCAACTAGCCAGTCTGCAACAACAAGTTGCGGATTTACAGAAACAACTAGGTCAATTATCTAGTCAACCAAGTACTGTTAAGTCAGTTTCACGCAAGCCACAGGCTCCGAAGAAGTACCGATTGGATACCAGCAAGGTTCATGCCATTTTGCAGGAAGCTATGGAAAATCCAACCTTGGCGCGTGAAAATTTGACTCGCTTGCAGAATGCTTGGGGAGAAATTATCGAGAGTCTGTCAGGTGCAGATCGTGCCTTGTTGGTTGGTTCCCAGCCAGTCGCTGCCAATGAAAATCATGCGATTCTAGCCTTTGATTCTCCGCTTAATGCTGAACAGACGATGAAGCGTGACAATCTCAATACCATGTTTGGAAATATTCTCAGCAAGGCCGCAGGTTTTTCTCCACAGATTTTAGCTATTGCTCAGGAAGATTGGGTAAGTATTCGTGCTGAATTTTCGGCGAAAGCAAAAGGTCAAAAGACACAGGAAATCGAAAAAGAAGCCAGTCCAGTCCCAGAAGAATTTGGCTTTCTCGCAGATACAGTTGAGATTAGAAATGATTAGAAAATGAGGCTGAGCAAAAAGCTCAGCACCGCTTCTCAAAGTTAGTGTCAACATCTCAGCGCAGTGGTTGATTGGCAGATTTGTTCGTGTTTTACACTCCAAATCTGACCTAATCAACTGTGCGGGGGTGGGAGTGAAACAGTCTGGGAATAGACTGTTTCAGCTCAACAACTAGAAATAAAGACTTGTTGACGAACTCTTCTATGAATGGTCGAGTTCTTTCCCACTCCCGAATAGTTTTGATAGATATTTTATACTATTTTCAATCCTAAATATTTTTCATATCTCCTTAAGAAAGCACCAATTAGATTGGTGTTTTCTTGTTTAGAAAAGAATCGAAACCTATCAAGAAAGCATATAAAAATTCAGCCAGTTGACTGAATTTTTGGTATAATCTATTTTATGAAACTTCCACAATTTCTTTTTTTAGCCATTACAACTATTTTAGCTGTTTATTTTATGAATGCATCGATTTTGACAGGAGATTTCTTGATTGCAGGTATCTACGCCTTTATCGCCTATCGGAATCTTCATTTTGCTTACAAGGTGACTAAATTTATTCGTTTGGTGGAGAAGCAGACCAAGAAGTAAGGCTGATTTCTCCACTGGAGATAATTTTTACTTTGCCGTTATCTAACTGGATAACCAGGTTTCCTGTATCAGTAACAGCGATGGCAGTCCCCTTAAATTCAACTTGATTTTCTACAAAGCTCACTTGTTGGCCAACGACAAGTGATTTTTCTTTGTAAAGGGCAATTAGTTCCTTCTCATCGGTTTCTAAGAAGGCTTTCCAGATGGCAGTAATGAGTTGATTGCGGGTAAATGGTGGTTGTTCCTCGAAAAGATTTCCTGCAGATTGTTGTAATTCCTTAGGGAAATCGTCTATGCGAACATTGATGCCGACACCGATAATGACATCGGTTACCCGTTGGTTTTCCATAGAAGAGATAGCCTCAGTGAGGATGCCAGCGACCTTTTTGTGTCCGAGATAGATGTCATTGACCCACTTGATTTGGACGTCCAAGTCGCAAAGAGATTGAATGGCCTTCACAACAGCAGCTGCAGCTAAAATGGTGTAGGGCTTAAATTCTAGAAATGGAACATTGGGAGAGAGACGAAGCGACATATAAATGCCGCCTGACTTGGAGGCATAAAAGGGTCTCCCAAATCGCCCCTTGGCTTTATTCTGATAGGGAGCTAGATATAGGGCAGGACTAGTATGACCTGATTCAATACCTTGTTTGGCATCTAGCTGGGTCGAATCGCTGTCAGCTTTCAGGTAGACAGGCAGTTGGAGTTCCTTTGCAATCAAGTCTGGCAGTAGCAAATCCCCATCGGCCAATTTGTAGCCACGATTGCGGGCAGCCTCAATAGTTAAACCATGCGTTTCTAACTGGCGAATGGCTTTCCAAACTGAAGTCCGAGAAATACCCAATTCCTGAGCCAAATCTTCTCCGCTCATATAGTCGTCTTTTTCTTTTAATAGTAAATAAATCTTCTGGTAGGTTTTCATGTCTTCATTATAGCAAAAAATTCACCTAAAACGTGATATAATAGTTTCAAATAAGGAGGTTTTCATGAAGACACTTGATTACATTGTTACATTGACCAACACTCCGTCGCCAACTGGTTTTACGACGGATATTATGAATTACATCAAGGCAGAGGTTGAAAGTTTCGGCTATGCTGCTAGTAAGACCGCTAAAGGTGGTGTTTTGGTGACAGTTCCGGGGGAAAATGACCAGGAACACCGCATGGTGACTGCTCACCTGGACACACTGGGGGCCATGGTTCGTGCAGTGAAGCCAGATGGCCGACTCAAAATGGATTTGGTGGGAGGATTTGGATATCCTTCTATTGAGGGAGAAAACTGCTTAATTCATTGTGCTAAAAATGGTAAGACCTTTACAGGTACTATTCTCATGCACCAGACCTCTGTCCATGTCTATCGAGATGCCAGTACAGCCGAGCGGAACCAGACCAATATGGAAATTCGTTTGGACGAAAAAGTGACCAATGCGGACGAGACGCGGGCCTTAGGTATTGAAGTCGGAGATTTTATCTCCTTTGATTCAAGGACTATTGTGACAGAAACTGGCTTTATCAAGAGTCGTCACTTGGATGATAAGGTATCCGCAGCTATCTTGCTCCATCTATTGAAGGTCTATAAAGAGGAGGGGATTACTCTGCCTTATACGACACATTTCTATTTTTCAAACAATGAAGAGATTGGCTACGGTGCCAACTCCAGCATTCCTGCTCAGGTGGTTGAATATTTGGCAGTTGATATGGGGGCAATGGGAGATGACCAGCAGACGGATGAGTACACAGTTTCTATTTGTGTCAAAGATGGTTCAGGCCCATATCATTATGAACTCCGTCAGCACTTGGTAGCCTTGGCAGAGAGGGATGGTATTCCATATAAATTAGACATTTATCCATATTATGGTTCCGATGCTTCAGCGGCTATGCGAGCAGGTGCGGATGTCAAGCACGCCCTGCTTGGTGCGGGGATTGAGTCTAGCCATTCCTACGAGCGGACGCATTTGGATTCTGTAGTTGCGACTGAGCGGATGGTAGATGCCTATTTGAAATCAGCAATGGTAGATTAAGATGAATGAAACCCGTTTTTTAGAGTTATTCAATGACTTGGATAAGGTCTTGCGTAAGGTGTGCGGTGTTGCGGATGGGGAATATGCAGATGTAGGCTCTATGTTGACCAAGGCAAAGGAATTGACGCGACATAATCCCGTTGAGGCGAACTGGGATAAACTCTATGTGGCTCGTCAGTTGCGTAATCTCATGGTTCATGAGAAACGAACAGGTTTGAAGGAAGTAGCCCAACCTTCGCAGGAATTGATCACTGTTTTGGAAAAAGTGATAGCCCAGTACCAAGAACCGATTACCATTGCCGACTATTTGCAAAAGACCCAGAAAATTAAGCCGGTTATTTTTGAGGGCAAGGACAAATTGATAAAGGCTTTAGAAATTGTGGAGCAAGAGCATTTTTCTAAGTTTCCTATTTTTTCTGACAAGGTTTATCAAGGCCTGGTTTCTGACAAGGGATTGACAAATTGGTTGGCCAAGGCAAGTAAGGAAACGGGCTCTATACGTGAAAAATTGGTGGAGGCTAGTCTTGAAGACGTACTAGCTTGTGAGGAAGATAGTATTCAGGTGATCGTTCTACCAATAACAGCCCATCTTTATCAGGTAATTAATCATTTTGAGGGGCGTAAGCGCACAACCGTCCTAGTCAGTCGTCAGGCGAGTGGGAAGCTTCATTCGCCAGAGGATCTTGTTGGTATTGTCACAGCCCAGGACTTGGCAGAGATTTATGGGATGGTGGATTGAGTGGAGAAAGGAGAAATCATGTCAACAAATCGTTTAGCTTGGGATGAGTATTTTGCGGCTCAGGCGCTTTTAATTGCCAATCGGGCGACTTGTAAGCGGGCCAAGGTCGGTGCGGTTTTGGTTAAGGACAATAAGGTTATCGCAACAGGCTACAATGGTTCTGTTTCAGGAACCGAACATTGTTTGGAGCAGGAATGCCTTATGATTGATGGTCATTGTGCTAGAACCTTGCATGCGGAAGTCAATGCCATTTTACAAGGAGCGGAGCGGGGAATTCCAAAAGGTTTTACTGCCTATGTGACCCATTTCCCATGTCTCAACTGCTCCAAGCAATTGTTACAGGTTGGTTGTAAGCGGGTTGTCTATATCAATGAATACCGCATGGATGACTATGCTCAGTATCTTTATAAGGAAAAAGGATGCGAGTTGGTTCATTTGCCTCTAGAGGTGGTTAAACAGGCAATTGCAGAAGCAGAATTTATTTAGTGAGGGAGGTTGTCTTGCACACCTCTCTTTATTTTTTAGAAAAATACTAGGATAGTCACCTAATATATGCTATACTAGAAACGTTATTAAGTCCCGAAAAGGTAGTTATCAGACTAGTTAACTTTCGCAGACATACTTGGAAGTTATTGCTTTCTCGTTATGTATCTGGGAATTTCCCTTTGCTCAAGACAAAAGTCTTTCGCAAAGAACTAGTCGGAGACTAGTTATTGCTTGCCATTTTAAAAAAGGAGGAAGTTATCAGAGTATGGTAACTTCTTTTTTATTTTTCAATAAAGAACTGCACATACTGGAAGAACTATGATATACTAGAAACGTTATTAAGTCCCGAAAAGGCGACTGAAGGAAGTGCTTGCTGATAGTAGATGCTATTTCTTTGCTCAAGACTGGCGTCTTTCGCAAATCCCCTCCTTTCAGTCGGTGCTTTGTAACCTTGATAACAATTTATTTTAAGGGGGACATGTTTATGTCAGAACGTAAGTTGTTTACGTCTGAATCTGTTTCGGAGGGTCATCCGGATAAGATTGCAGACCAGATTTCAGATGCCATTTTGGATGCTATTTTAGCAGAGGATCCAGATGCGCACGTAGCGGCAGAGACGGCTGTTTATACAGGTAGTGTTCATGTGTTTGGAGAGATTTCAACCACTGCCTACGTGGATATTAACCGTGTGGTACGGGATACGATTGCGGAGATTGGCTATACAAAAGGTGAGTATGGTTTTTCAGCTGAGTCGGTTGGGGTTCATCCGTCACTTGTAGAGCAATCGCCAGATATTGCCCAAGGCGTCAATGAAGCTTTGGAAACTCGTCAAGATGCTAGTCAAGATCCATTGGATTTGATTGGTGCAGGTGACCAGGGGCTCATGTTTGGTTTTGCAGTAGATGAAACGCCTGAACTTATGCCCTTGCCAATTTCACTTAGTCACAAATTGGTGCGTCGTTTGGCCGAGTTGAGAAAATCTGGTGAAATTGCTTATCTCCGTCCAGATGCTAAGTCACAGGTAACAGTTGAATACGATGAAGACAATCAACCTGTTCGTGTGGATACAGTCGTTATTTCGACCCAGCATGATCCAGAAGTTAGCCAGGAGCAAATTCGTCAGGATGTCATTGAACGTGTGATTAAGGACATCATTCCAGCTCATTATCTGGATGACCAAACCAACTACTTTATCAACCCAACTGGTCGCTTTGTCATTGGCGGACCTCAAGGGGACTCTGGTTTGACAGGTCGTAAGATTATTGTGGATACCTATGGTGGTTATTCTCGTCATGGTGGCGGTGCTTTCTCTGGTAAGGATGCGACCAAAGTGGACCGTTCTGCATCTTATGCGGCACGCTACATCGCTAAAAATATCGTAGCAGCTGGTTTGGCTAAAAAGGCTGAGGTTCAATTGGCCTACGCTATCGGTGTAGCTCAACCAGTTTCAGTTCGCATCGACACATTTGGTACAAGTACAGTGGCTGAGAGTAAATTAGAAGCAGCTGTTCGTCAGATTTTCGATTTGCGCCCAGCTGGTATTATTCAAATGTTAGATCTCAAACGTCCAATTTATAAACAAACTGCAGCCTATGGTCACATGGGACGTACGGATATTGACTTGCCATGGGAACGCTTGGATAAAGTAGATGCTTTACAAGCAGTACTACAAAAGATAAACTAGGAATATTTTCAAAACAGGAGACAGACTTGCCTCCTGTTTTTTTATATATCAAATAACTAGCATTTTACCACCCATTGTGGTAAAATGAAACGTATGCCTTTTTAGGCAAACTAAGAAAGTGAATGTTAGTATGAGAAAAATTGTAATTAATGGTGGAAAAACACTGAAAGGGTCGGTTACCGTTAGTGGTGCCAAAAACTCAGTTGTTGCTCTTATTCCGGCCATTATTCTTGCAGATGGGATTGTTACTCTGGACGGAGTACCTGCAATCTCGGATGTAGATAGCTTAGTTGATATTATGGAAACAATGGGCGCGACGGTCAAGCGTGATGGTGAAAGCTTGGAGATTGACCCTCGTGGTGTAAAAGACATGCCTATGCCATTTGGTAAAATTAATAGCTTGCGTGCATCCTACTATTTTTACGGTTCCCTCCTTGGTCGCTTTGGTCAAGCTGTTGTTGGCTTGCCAGGTGGTTGTGATTTGGGTCCGCGTCCGATTGATTTGCACTTGAAGGCCTTCGCAGCCATGGGTGCGAAAACAACCTATGAAGGTGAATATATGCGCTTGGCAACTAATGGTCAGCGTATTCAAGGGGCACATATCTTCATGGATGTTGTCAGCGTCGGTGCGACAATTAATACTATCTTAGCAGCTGTCAAAGCAGAAGGCCGTACAGTTATTGAAAATGCGGCGCGTGAACCTGAAATTATTGACGTGGCAACTTTGCTTAACAATATGGGGGCACGTATCCGTGGTGCGGGTACAGATATTATCACCATTGAAGGCGTAGACAGTCTAAAAGGAACACGTCATCAAGTGATTCCAGACCGTATTGAAGCAGGGACTTATATTGCCCTTGCTGCTGCTGTTGGTGAAGGTATTCGCATTGATAATGTCCTTTATGAACACTTAGAGAGTTATATCGCTAAGTTGGAAGAAATGGGTGTTCGCATGACCATTTCTGAAGATAGTATTTTTGTTGAAAAGCAAGAGAAATTGAAGGCGGTAAGTGTGAAAACTTCACCTTATCCAGGTTTTGCGACAGACTTGCAGCAACCCATTACACCTTTACTGCTTAAGGCAGAAGGGACTGGTACGATTGTTGATACGATTTATGAAAAACGTGTTGGTCATGTGCAGGAGCTTGCAAATCTTGGAGCAAAAATCTCTACTCGTAACAACCATATTGCCTTTGAAGGTCCAAATCAACTGACTGGTACATCTGTTAAAGCTACTGATTTGCGTGCGGGAGCCGCAATGGTTATCGCTGGTTTAATGGCTCAAGGGCGTACAGAAATTACAAACATTGAGTTTATTCTACGTGGTTACTCAAATATTATTGATAAGCTGACAGAATTAGGTGCAGATATTCAATTGATTGAGGATTAGAGAGTCTAATTGAGAACTACTTTCTCAAAAGGTAAACGATTTAAAAACAAAACAATCTGGGGCTGGGAGTAATTCTCAGCCCCTTGGGTACACTATGACACTTTGGACAAGACTAGCGAAGTTTGCTTGCTTTGAAACGGACCGTTTGTATTTACGACCATTTTCTTTTGAAGATGGAGAAAGTTTCTATGAAATTGTATCAAATCCCGAAAATCTTCCTTTTATCTTTCCAGCTTTGGAGGACAGAAATATTGCTTTTTCGACAATGGTTGAAAAATTTATGCGTTCACCATTGGGAAACTGGGCCTTAGTTGATAAGCATTCGGAGAGGATGATTGGTGCGCTTTGCTTTGAAAAGATAGATGAACGTCAACTTTCTGCGGAGCTCAGCTATTTCCTAAAAAAAGACTACTGGAGAAGAGGTTTGATGACGGAAGCAGTGCGGACTTTAGTCTATCTAGCTTTTTATGAGTTTGGTCTGAGGGAGCTGATTATTGTCACACATGAGGAAAATGTGGCCAGTCAGATGGTGGCGAAAAAAGCTGGTTTGGTACAGGTTGCGCAGTATCGTGGAAGTGACCGCTATAGCCATAAAACAAGAAATTATCTAAAATTTAGCTTGAAGAAGACAGATTTTAAATTAGAAATGTATGAGGAGAATGAATGATTACCATTAAATCACAACGAGAAATTGATGCAATGAACCGTGCTGGAGATGTTCTGGCTGGTATTCATATTGGTTTGCGAGAGATTATCAAGCCAGGCGTGGACATGTGGGAAGTAGAGGAATATGTCCGTAAAACGTGTAAGGAAAAGAATGTTTTGCCACTCCAAATTGGTGTTGATGGAGAATTGATGGATTATCCTTATGCGACTTGTTGTGGATTGAATGATGAGGTCGCTCATGCTTTTCCGCGTCATTACAAACTTAAAGAAGGTGATTTGCTGAAGGTCGATATGGTTTTGAGTGAGCCCTTAGACAAAGCGGTAATTGATGTTTCTAAGCTCAACTTTAATGATGTTAAGGCTATGAAGAAAATCACCCAGACCTATCGTGGTGGTTGTGCGGATTCCTGCTGGGCTTATGCGGTTGGTCAGGTCTCTGAGGAAGTTCAAAACTTGATGGACGTGACTAAGGAATGTTTGTATCGTGGTATCGAGCAAGCCGTTGTTGGCAATCGTATCGGTGATATTGGTGCAGCCATTCAAGAATATGCAGAAGGTTTGGGCTACGGTGTTGTTCGTGACTTGGTGGGTCACGGCGTTGGACCAACCTTCCACGAAGAGCCGATGGTTCCTCACTATGGAACTAAAGGGCGTGGACTCCGTTTGCGTGAGGGCATGGTTTTGACTATCGAGCCTATGATTAATACAGGGACTTGGGAAATTGATACGGATATGAAGACTGGTTGGGCTCACAAAACACTTGATGGTGGCTTATCTTGCCAATATGAGCATCAGTTTGTCATTACTAAGGATGGTCCAGTCATTTTGACGAGTCAAGGTGAAGAAGGGACCTATTAATTCTCGGAGAGGTCGTGAATAATAGGTGAATGAGGAAGGAGGAGAGAATGAAGAAAACCAAAATAGTTGAAGGTTTGAAAACATTCTGCTCAACCTTCTTTTCTTTTTATCGTTCTGCTGATAGCGATGTAACAAGTGTTGCGGTAGCTTACTATTTGTTAATTTCTATTTTCCCTATTCTTCTAACTCTCGCGAATTTACTGCCCTATTATCCATTTGATGTGGATATGATTTTATCGGTTGTAGCTGAATTTGTGCCAGACAAGCTCTATCCTTCGGTTTCATCTTTTATCACTTCCGTATTAACAAAGCCGTCGTCATCATGGTTAGGGATTTCAATTCTGACCACTCTTTGGACCCTGTCACGTAGTATGACCATTTTGCAGAAGACCTTTAATAAGGCTTATGGCATCAATGAACACCGTGATTTTATTATTGGGCACTTGATTGGCATATTTTTAGGAATTGGTCTGCAGGTAATTATCCTCTTAAGTATTACGCTTTTGACTTTCGGGCAGGCAGTTTTTTCTTATATTAATAAGCTGGTTCCTATTGAAGACGCCTGGCTGAAGGGACTTCTTAGTCAAACACAGTTAGTAGGTTTAATGGCTCTGTTTGCCGCTTTGGTTATGCTTTATTTCTTTTTGCCAAATGTTCGGATAAAAAAAGTTCGATATGTTTTTCCAGGAACCTTGTTTGTTCTGTTGACGATGACTTCTATTGGAAAGTTATTTTCGATTTATGTTGATAATTATGCCAATAAGTTGCTGGATTTTACAATAGTAACAGCTGTCGTCTTTCTTGTTTTTATGCTTTGGTTCATTTTTATGGCTCAGGTACTCATCGTTGGTGCAATGATTAATGCTACGGTTCAAAGTATGCAGGTAGAAGAGTTTCATGCCAGAGATGGGGATATTGTTTCTATCTTGAATAGGCTCAAGGCAAGATTTACAGCGATAGATAAAGAATGAGGTAGGAGAACTCCCACCTCATTTCTTATCTTTAAATACAAATAATTTACTTAAAACGTAGTTTAGGACAATAACTAAGACTTGCGAGAAAAGTGTCGCAATGGCATTGACCAGGTTGATGTTGTTATGTACAAATTGTCCAATCAATTGTGGATAGGCAGCTACGAGTATATAGGCTAAAGCCATATCCAAAACAAGAGTGACAATTCGAGCGGTAGTGAATTTGATGAGGCGTTTGAACCAGCCTTCCCTTACTTGCTTAAATACAAAGCGATCATTTGTCCAAAAGGCAAAGAGGATAGCTACTGCATTGGCTAAAAGAGTTACTAGCAGAATGGATGGGATGAACAGAAAGAGTCCCATGCGGGTAATCATATAAACAAGAGTTGCTGCCACACCTGCAATCAAATAGAGAATCACTTCGTTATTGATGAGTTGATAAAATAGTTTTTTCATAGGACTAGTCTATCATTTTTAGGAAAAATATGCTATACTAATCAACGTTGTTGACAAATTCAATGACCCTTGGGGCTTGCTCACTTTACCCAAGCATATTTTAAGCTTTTTCGCTAAAGGAGAATTTTATGAATACATCTAATAAATGGACTGCCAGAGATATGGCAGAAATTGCTCTTGTCGCGGCCATCTATGTGGCTTTGACTCTGACACCGCCATTGAATGCTATTTCCTTCGGGGCTGTTCAGTTTCGTTTGTCTGAAATGCTCAATTTCTTGGCTTTTTATAATCGTAAGTATATTATCGCTGTGACCATTGGCTGCATGATTTCCAACTTGATTGGTTTTGGCGTGATTGACCTTTTTGTGGGTGGATTCTCGACATTAATTTTCGTTACGTTGGGAGTTATTCTGTTTGAAAAATACAAGAAGGACTATCTATTCGGTGGATTATTTAACAAGGCTTTCTTTTATTTCTCATTCTTTTTTGCGGCAACTATGTTTACCATTGCTTTAGAATTAAAAGTCTTATATGATTTACCATTCTTTCTAACTTGGTTGACAACAGCAGGTGGAGAATTGCTTTCTCTATTAGTTGGAGCTGTTGTTATCGATAAACTATCCAAGAAAATAAATTTTGAAAAGTAAGTATACAATAAATGTGAGCAGACACTTTCGGGTGTCTTTTATTTTTAGGTCGCATTATTTTGTATTGATTGACAATTTAGTTTATACTGGGGATAGAAGAAATAGGAGGTCTTTTATGACAAGATATACGTTTTCAAATGGTGTAACTGTTCCTAAAATTGGTTTTGGAACTTGGCAGATACCTGATGGTGAAGTGGCGTACGGTGCGGTTTCTTATGCATTGGAAGCTGGTTATCGTCATATTGACACAGCTCAGATTTATGGCAATGAAGCCAGTGTCGGTCAGGCCATTGCGGACAGTAGTGTGGCACGGGAGGATATTTTCCTAACGACAAAAGTTTGGAATGACAAGGTTGGCTATGAGGACACCTTGGTGTCTGTTGAGGAGTCTATGAAGAAATTACAGGTGGACTATTTGGACTTGCTCCTTATTCACTGGCCCAATCCACAGGCTATTCGTGACGGTATCGGCTGGAAGGAGCGCAATGCTCAGGTCTGGAAGGCCTTGGAAGAGCTCTACCGTTCAGGTAAGGTCAAAGCCATCGGTGTTTCGAACTTTATTGAACATCACCTGGAAGGCTTGTTGGAAACGGCTGAAATCAAACCCATGGTCAACCAGATTATGTTGGCACCCGGTACTCCACAGTCAGAATTAGTGGCCTACTGCAAAGCCAAAGGCATTCTCTTGGAGGCCTATAGCCCATTTGGTACAGGAACACTTTTCCAAAGTCAAGAAGCAGCAGAACTAGCTAATGAAGCAGGCTGCAGCGTGGCCCAATTGGCACTGGCTTGGTCTTTAGATAAAGGCTTTTTACCATTACCAAAATCAACCAGCCCAGAAAATATTAAGGCGAATTTGGAAATTGATGGCTTGGCTATTAGTCCGACAGCAGTTGCAAAGTTGGATAAACTAGAAGGAGTGAAAGGTCGACTTGACCCGGATCAGGCTGAATTTTAATTAGCTATTGAGAGCATGTAGTTTATCTACGTGCTTTTTCTATTGAGTCACTTGTACCGCTTTCATGATATAATAGTAGCTATGGAAGAAAAATATTTGAAAATCGCTCAGGAACTGGGCGTTAGTTTAAAACAGATTGATACGGTTTTGGCTTTGACAGCTGAAGGCAACACTATTCCCTTTATCGCTCGTTATCGGAAGGATGTGACGGGGAACTTGGACGAGGTGGTCATCAAGTCTATCATTGATCGGGATAAGGCCTTGACTGCTCTTGCTGACCGTAAGGCTACCGTCCTTGCCAAGATTGAAGAACAAGGTAAATTGACAGACCAGCTCCGTCAGGCTATCGAGGAAGCGGAAAAATTAGCAGATGTGGAAGAACTCTACCTGCCTTATAAGGAAAAACGTCGGACCAAGGCAACGGTGGCGCGTGAGGCAGGGCTGTTCCCACTGGCTCGTCTGATTTTGCAGAATGTGGCTGACTTGGAAGAACAGGCTGAAGGTTTTATCTGTGAGGGCTTTGACACTGCTCAGGCTTGTTTGGCTGGGGCTGTGGATATTTTGGTCGAAGCTATCTCAGAAGACAATAAACTTCGGGCCTGGGTCTACCATGAAGTACAGACTAATTCAAGCCTTACCTCAGAGCTAAAAGATCAAGAAGCAGACGAGAAAGAAGTCTTTCAGATTTATTATGATTTTTCTGAGAAAGTGGCAAAAATGCAGGGTTATAAGACCTTGGCTATCAATCGTGGGGAGAAATTAGGCGTTCTCAAGGTTTCTTTTGAACACAATGTGGATAAAATGATTCGCTTCTTTGAACTGCGTTTTCCACAGTCCAATAGCTACATAAAGGATGTTATCCAGCAGGCCATCAAGAAGAAAATTTTGCCTGCTATGGAGCGTCGGATTCGGACAGAATTGACGGAAGAAGCAGAAGAAGGAGCAATCCAACTCTTCTCTAAAAACCTACGAAATCTGCTCCTTGTATCTCCCCTCAAAGGCAAGGTTGTTCTTGGTTTTGACCCTGCTTTTCGGACAGGGGCTAAGCTGGCAGTGGTGGACCAGACTGGTAAACTCTTGACAACCCAGGTCATCTATCCAGTTGAGCCGGCTGGTCAGCGACAAATTGCCCAGGCCAAGAAAGACTTGGCAGACTTGATTGGGCAATACCAAGTGGAAATCATTGCTATCGGAAATGGAACGGCCAGCCGTGAATCTGAAGCTTTCGTTGCTGATTTGCTCAAGGACTTCCCAGAAGTTTCTTACGTCATCGTCAATGAAAGCGGAGCCTCTGTTTACTCAGCTTCTGAACTGGCACGACATGAGTTTCCAGACCTCCCCGTCGAAAAACGCTCTGCCATTTCCATCGCCCGCCGTCTGCAAGACCCTCTGGCTGAGCTGGTCAAAATCGATCCCAAGTCGATCGGTGTCGGCCAGTACCAGCACGATGTCAACCAGAAATCTCTGTCTGAAAGTCTGGATTTTGTAGTCGATACAGTGGTCAACCAGGTCGGGGTCAATGTCAATACGGCCAGCCCTGCCCTTTTGGCTCACGTGGCTGGTCTCAACAAGACCATTTCGGAGAACATCGTCAAGTACCGCGAGGAAAATAGTGCCCTGACCTCTCGCCAGCAGCTTAAAAGGGTGCCTCGTCTGGGTGACAAGGCCTTTGAGCAGGCGGCAGGTTTCTTGCGCATCCCAGATGCGACTAACTTTTTGGACAATACTGGCGTGCACCCTGAGTCTTACAAGGCTGTGGAAAACCTGTTAGAACTTCTAGCTATTGACCACTTAGATGAAGCTGCGCAGGAAAAATTGAAGCAGGTGGCTATCGCAGATACTGCTGAAAAAATCGGTGTTGGTCAGGAAACCTTGAAGGACATCATTGCAGACTTGCTCAAACCAGGTCGTGATTTGCGGGATGACTTTGAGGCACCAGTCCTCCGTCAAGATGTCTTGGATGTCAAGGACCTGGTAGTCGGACAGGAATTGCAAGGTACAGTCCGCAATATTGTGGACTTTGGAGCCTTTGTGGATATCGGTGTCCATGAAGATGGCTTGGTCCACATTTCACGCATGGTCAAGCGAAAACGGGATAAGAATGGACGCCAACAAGCCTTGCCTCATCCTAGTGAAGTCCTTGCTGTTGGGGAAATCGTTACTGTCTGGGTGGTTGAAGTGGACATCAAACGCAACCGTATCGGTCTTAGCCTCTTGAAACCAAATGGATCTGAATAAGTATGTGCAGGAAGTTTCCCTGCAAGACTTCGGTAAGGAATTTCGGCATGTCGCAGTCTGGAACAGACGCTTGAGGTCAACGGGTGGTCGCTTTTTTCCTAAAGATGGCCACTTGGACTTTAATCCTAAGCATTTGGAGGAGCAAGGTTTAGAAGTCTTTCGGAAGATTGTCCGCCACGAGCTTTGCCATTACCATCTCTACTATGAGAAGAAGGGCTATCGGCATGGGGATAAGGACTTCAAGGAACTGCTGGCTGCGGTGGACGGCCTGCGCTACGCTCCCAAACTGGAACAAACTGCCAAGCCGAGTTTGATTTACAGATGTCAGTCCTGTGGACAAGTCTACCAGCGCAAGCGCCGCATTGACCTAAAAAAATACCGATGTGGGATGTGTAGGGGTAAACTTACTTTATATATTAATCACAAATCACTTATCACAAATCACAAGTGATTTGTGATTGTTGATGATAAAATAAGAATAAGAAGAAATAGAAAGAAGTGAGTGATTGTGGGAAATTTAGGCGCACAAAAAGAAAAACGAAATGATACACCAATCAGTGCAAAAAAAGATATAATGGGAGATAAGACGGTTCGTGTTCGTGCTGACTTGCACCATATCATAAAATTTTGTATAATAGGAATTGAAGTTAAATTAGATGCTAAAAATTTGTAATTAAGAAGGAGGGATTCGTCATGTTGGTATTCCAAATGCGTAATGTAGATAAAACATCTACTGTTTTGAAACAGACTAAAAACAGTGATTACGCAGATAAATAAATACGTTAGATTAATTCCTACCAGTGACTAATCTTATGACTTTTTAAACAGATAACTAAAATTACAAACAAATCGTTTAACTTCTGTATTTATTTACAGATGTAATCACTTCAGGAGTGATTACATGAACAAAAATATAAAATATTCTCAAAACTTTTTAACGAGTGAAAAAGTACTCAACCAAATAATAAAACAATTGAATTTAAAAGAAACCGATACCGTTTACGAAATTGGAACAGGTAAAGGGCATTTAACGACGAAACTGGCTAAAATAAGTAAACAGGTAACGTCTATTGAATTAGACAGTCATCTATTCAACTTATCGTCAGAAAAATTAAAACTGAACAGTCGTGTCACTTTAATTCACCAAGATATTCTACAGTTTCAATTCCCTAACAAACAGAGGTATAAAATTGTTGGGAATATTCCTTACCATTTAAGCACACAAATTATTAAAAAAGTGGTTTTTGAAAGCCATGCGTCTGACATCTATCTGATTGTTGAAGAAGGATTCTACAAGCGTACCTTGGATATTCACCGAACACTAGGGTTGCTCTTGCACACTCAAGTCTCGATTCAGCAATTGCTTAAGCTGCCAGCGGAATGCTTTCATCCTAAACCAAAAGTAAACAGTGTCTTAATAAAACTTACCCGCCATACCACAGATGTTCCAGATAAATATTGGAAGCTATATACGTACTTTGTTTCAAAATGGGTCAATCGAGAATATCGTCAACTGTTTACTAAAAATCAGTTTCATCAAGCAATGAAACACGCCAAAGTAAACAATTTAAGTACCGTTACTTATGAGCAAGTATTGTCTATTTTTAATAGTTATCTATTATTTAACGGGAGGAAATAATTCTATGAGTCGCTTTTGTAAATTTGGAAAGTTACACGTTACTAAAGGGAATGTAGATAAATTATTAGGTATACTACTGACAGCTTCCAAGGAGCTAAAGAGGTCCCTAGCGCCTACGGGGAATTTGTATCGATAAGGGGTACAAATTCCCACTAAGCGCTCGGGACCCCTTGTAGGAAAATGTCCTAAGTGTGGCAACAATATTGTATTAAAAAAATCGTTTTATGGTTGTTCAAATTATCCTGAATGTACCTTCACTTTAGCTGAACATTTTAGAAAGAAAAAACTCACCAAAACAAATGTAAAAGAATTACTAGAGGGAAAAGAAACCCTGGTAAAAGGAATCAAAACGAAAGATAGAAAGTCCTACAATGCCGTTGTAAAAATCGGAGAAAAGGGATATATTGATTTTATATCTTTCTCAAAATAAACATAAAAGCCCTTTAAAGAGGGCTTGAAAGAATAGATAATCAGCCTTCGGGCTGATTTTTTTGTAGGGATTTATGATATACTAGAATGGAATTGAGGTGAGTCTATGACGCAAAAGAGAGAAGAACGCTTAATTGAGTTATATGAAAAAGGTGTCTTGACCAAGGAAGAGGCGCGTGCCTGTTTCAAGGAAATGAATCAGGAGCCTGACTTTCTTTTCGTGGAAGAAAAAGCCAAAATGAATTTTACCTTGCCAAATTTCAAGGTCTTTGCTTCTTCAAAGTTGAAACAAGCCTATACTTTTGAAGGGATTGAATCACTCTATCTAAAATTAACTGAGGGTAGACTGTCGTTGACTAAGTCAAAAACAGATCAAATCAGAGTAGAAATTAGTTATAATCAGGATGCGCCGGAAGATAAACTTCCTAGTATATATGTTGAAAAATGTGGGCTGTATTTCAGTAGTAGCTTGCCTTGCCGTGTTTCAATTAGTTTACCAGAGGTTTGGATGTCTGTCTTGGATTTGGAACTTGGTCAGGCAGATGCTCGCTTGGATTACTTACCGTTTGAGGATATTTCTATTCGCAGTTCAAGGGATAAAAAACAACAGGATATTCGCTTGACGACTTGCGGTGGTTATCCACAACATTTGAATGTAGAGTTGGCCCAGGCACCATTGACCTTACAAACGAGTAAGGGACAAGGGATTCGTGGGCAGATAGAGTCGCCATCTGGTCAGGTTTTGGTCAACCGAAAAAAGAAAGCCAGTCCCTACCAATTTGAAAAATCGGGCAATGATGTACTCTTTATCAAGGCACAGACTGGACAAGGTGCCTTCTATGTGAAAGGAATAAAAGATGTCGATTGATTTGTATAAAGTAAGACAGGGCAAGATTTTGTCGGGTGTCCTTGCAGGGCTAGCTCATAAACTGGGCTGGGAAGCCTGGGTGACACGCGCAATATTTATTGCAGGCCTTCTTTTGGGAAAATCTTTTCTCTTGTTGGTTGCTCTTTACGTAGCAGCAGCCTACTTTTTACCCTATAAAGAAGATCAGGACGCGGAACGCTATGGAACAGGCCCTCGTAAGATAAAAGATGCGGAAAAGATAAATAAGTCTTGGTTTGGATAGATTGAAAAAAACTTGAGTTTAAAGGCTCAAGTTTTTTTATGCTTAGTTAGTATGACTGGCGATTAAATCCATTTGGCCTGTAAAGGTCCAGTTAGTTACATCGGCAGGTAAGATAAAGTGGCTTCCTTTTTGAAGTGGGTAGCTGGTTTCACCGACTTGGATGGCACCTTCCCCTTCAATGACACTGACAAGCAGGTAAGGAACTGTCTGTTCCATTTTGATTTCTTGTTGGATATTCCATTTATATACGGTAAAGAAGGGATTGGCAACCAGAAGTGTCGAGTCAAGATTGCCTGCTTTGAGGTGGACAGGTGTTGAGTTAGCAACAGGTCCGATGGTCAAGACATCTATAGATTTTTCAATGTGTAGTTCACGGAGGTTGCCTGCATCGTCACGGCGGTCAAAGTCGTAGACACGGTAGGTTGTATCACTAGATTGTTGGGTTTCTAAAATCAGGATTCCCTTACCGATGGCGTGCATGGTGCCGCTTGGTACAAAGAAGAAATCACCCTTTTTGACAGGTACATGGGTCAACAGCTTGTCCCAATCTCCGGCTTCGATTTGCTGACGGAGTTCTTCTTTGGATTGGGCATTGTGACCATAAATGATCTCAGCTCCGTCTTCGGCTTCTAAAATGTACCAACATTCTGTCTTACCCAGTTCCCCTTCGTGAGCCAAGCCATAGCTATCATCGGGATGAACTTGGACGCTAAGCCAATCGTCTGCATCAAGGATTTTTGTTAATAATGGAAAGACATCATCTGTTGGATTACCAAATAAATGTTTTTCATTCTTATAGAGGTCATCCAGTCCTCTTCCTTTATATTGACCGTTTGAGACAGTTGTTACGCCGTTTGGGTGGGCAGAGATTGCCCAACATTCCCCAGTCTTTTCACTAGGAATGTCGTAGTGGTAGTTGGTCCTTAGGCGATTGCCCCCCCAAATTTTTTCGTGCATAACAGGTGTGAGAAACAAGGGTTCCATGATTTTCTCCTTAGTAGTAAGTATTGAGCTATATAAAGTATAACAGATTTGTTAAAAATATGTAGCGAAGGAAGAGAAGTGCATTTAATCTGTGGAAGTTTTGCTAATTTTGTGAGAAAAAGAGAGAAACACATTCTTTTTACCAAATCAGCCCCTTGTTTTTCCCACAACCCCTTGCTTATGGTATAATATAATAAAACTGAAAGTGAGGGAAGAAATGACCGTTTATGTGAAAGATTTGGTCGATAATCTGCGGATTGAATGTGCTTACAGTACGGAAGAGCTCCTGCAAAAGCAAATTACGACGGCAGATATTACCCGACCAGGATTGGAAATGACTGGCTATTTTGATTACTATGCTCCAGAGCGCATCCAGTTGATGGGGATGAAGGAGTGGTCTTATTTGATGGCCATGACTGCCCATAACCGCTATCAGGTTCTTTCTCAGATGTTCCAGCCAGAAACCCCTGTTGTCATAGTGGCACGTGGCTTGGAAATCCCTGAGGAGATGTACAAGGCTGCAAAAGAAAAACAAATTGCTATCTGCCGAAGCAAGACAGCAACCAGTCGTCTATCGGGAGAATTGTCTTCTTACTTGGATAGTCGCCTGGCTCAGCGGACGAGTGTACACGGTGTCTTGATGGACATTTACGGTATGGGAGTGCTTATCCAGGGTGATTCTGGTATCGGTAAGAGTGAGACTGGTCTTGAGTTGGTTAAACGAGGACACCGATTGGTGGCTGATGACCGTGTTGATGTCTATGCAAAAGACGATGTTACTCTCTGGGGTGAACCTGCGGAAATTCTGCGCCACTTATTAGAGATTCGAGGAGTCGGCATTATCGACATCATGAGTCTATACGGTGCTAGTGCCGTGAAAGATTCATCAGAAGTGCAATTAGCTGTTTATCTTGAAAATTATGAAACGGGTAAGGTCTTTGACCGTCTGGGGAATTCTGGTGATACCATTGAAATTGCAGGTATTTCAATACCTCAAATCCGTATTCCTGTTAAGACTGGTCGCAACATCTCTGTGGTTATTGAGGCTGCAGCTATGAACTACCGTGCCAAGCAAATGGGCTATGATGCAACGAAAATCTTTGAAGAGCGTCTAGGTAATCTCATCGAGCAGAACAGAGAAGAGGTCTAATATGGATCCAATTGCGATTAGATTAGGTCCTTTAGAAATCCGCTGGTATGCCATCTGTATCTTGATTGGCTTGGTTTTGGGTGTTTACTTGGCGACTAAGGAAGCACCACGCAAGAAGATTCTGCAGGATGATATTTTGGATTTTATCTTGTTGGCCTTTCCACTTTCCATTATTGGAGCCAGAATCTACTATGTCGCCTTTTCATGGAGTGAATATAAGGATAACATTTTATCTATCTTCGCTATCTGGAACGGTGGTATTGCCATCTATGGTGGTTTGATTACAGGTGCAATCGTCCTTTATTTCTTTACCCAGTATCGCTTTATTAATACCCTGGATTTTTTGGATATTGTAGCGCCATCGGTTATGATTGCTCAGGCAATTGGTCGTTGGGGAAATTTCTTTAACCAAGAGGCCTATGGTAAAGCAGTAGAAAGTTTGAACTACCTGCCAGCCTTTATCCGAGACCAGATGTATATTGATGGTGCCTACCGTCAACCAACCTTCTTGTTTGAGTCTCTCTGGAATTTGCTAGGCTTTGGCTTGGTTTGTGTGTTACGTAGACGGCCAAAATTCCTTAAACAGGGAGAAATAACGGCTTTCTACCTAGTCTGGTATGGTTGTGGTCGTCTCTTGATAGAAGGCTTGCGGACAGATAGCCTCATGTTCTTGGGAATACGTGTTTCCCAATGGCTATCTGGGGTGTTAATCCTCGTTGGTATTATCATGGTTGTGTTGCGGAGAAGAAAGTCTTCTATTCCATTCTATCAACCCTAAAGGAGAAGATATGATTATTGAAATTTCAGTCTTGATTATTGCCTTGTCCATCGCGGCGGTGGCAGTATATATTGTTTTGTTGTTGAAAAAATTGGGTACGGTAACGGATGAAGCCCAGCAAACGCTTAAGGTCTTGACCAGCGATGTCAATGTGACTCTCTATCAGACCAATGAGCTTTTGGCTAAAACCAATGTTCTGGTGGAAGATGTCAATGGTAAGGTTTCGACCTTGGATCCCCTCTTCGTTGCGGTTGCGGACTTGTCAACTTCTGTATCTGATTTGAATGCTTCAGCGCGTGATTTGACAGTCAAAGCTAAGTCTGCTGGAGCAAGTACTGTAAAAGCCGGCGGAGCTCTTTCAGCTCTGTCAACTCTCTCATCTCTCTTAGGTAAGAAAGGAGAAAAAAATGGTAAAAAAATCTAGTAGCGTGTGGACTAGCCTTTTGTTAGGGGCAGCAGGAGGAGCTGCTGCAGCTGCCTTTCTAGCAAGTAAAACTGGTAAAACAGTCAAAGAAAAAGTTGTAAACTTTGCTAATGACTATAAAGAAAACCATGAAGAAATCAATGCTGATTTTGTCACTAAGGCACAAGATTTAGGCAAACAAGCGACTGAACGATTTACCGAAGTAAAAACTCAACTTGAAACTGGTGAATTGACAGTAGAAGATTTGGTCAAGTCTGGTAAGGAAAAATCCTTGGAAACATTTGAGCAAATCAAGGAAAAAATTGCGGAACAAAACTTGTCAACGGTTGACATTTTGGAAGCTATCAAGGCAAAAACTGCTAAAGCTCCGACAGTGGATTTGACAGAAGAAGATATTGAGGATGCTGTAGTTGTGTCTGAAGATATTGAGCTTACAATTGATGATGTCATCATCGAACCTGTATCAGAAACCGTTTCAGAAGTAGCAAGCGAAACTGCCTCAGAAACAGTTGAAGGATAAAAAGAAACTAGCTTAGAAGATTCTAGGCTAGTTTTGTTGTGTTTTGTACCATTCTCCCCAGTCCCACATAGAATCAAGGATGGGTTTCAAGGAGTGCCCCAGTTCTGTCAGAGAATATTCTACACGGGGCGGGACTTCTGGATAAACCTTTCGTTTCACAATGCCTTTTGCTTCAAGGTCTCGCAGGTTGCTGGTCAGGACCTTCTGGCTAATGGAGCCAATGGAACGTTGTAATTCGCTAAAGCGTTTGGTGTCCTCCATCAGATCGCGTAGGATGAGAATGTTCCACTTGCTACTAATCAGTAATAAGGTTGTTTCAATAGGGCAAGCTGGCAAGTCTAATGGTAATTTTTTACTGGTCATAGCTTTCTCCAAAATGTTTTTCAAAAAATATAAGTCGGTTAGTACTTGAAAATATGCATTTCTTACCTTGAGGTAACTACCCTACTTTAAGGTGCATACTTTCCAAAAGATACTGTTAGTGTTAGTATAATGGCAGAGCTTAAAAAAAGCAAGGAAAGACTAGAGAAGGAGGACGAAGATGATAGAAGATAGAAAAATAAAGGAAGCTAAGAAATTAATCGCAGAAGCGGATGCAATTGTGATTGGAGCGGGTGCTGGTCTGTCCAGTGCTGCGGGCTTGACCTACTCAGGCCAACGATTTGAGGAACATTTTGCACCCTTTATCAAGGCATATGGGCTGACAGATATGTATTCCGCTGGATTTTATCCCTTTGCGACTGAGGAGAAGAAGTGGGGCTACTGGAGCCAACACCTCTACCTCAATCGCTATCAGACAGACAGCTTGCCACTCTATCAGGATTTGTATGAAGTAGTGGGAGATAAGAATTATTTTGTTATTACCACCAATGTAGATAGTCAGTTTGAAAAGGCGGGGTTTGACAAAGAGAAACTCTTTGAAGTTCAGGGCAATTACGGTGAGTTTCAATGCTCAGTGCCTTGTCATGATGGCGTTTATAATAATCAAGTTGCCTTGGAAATCCTGCTTGCCAATCGTCAGGGTTTGGAGGTTAGAAGTGAAGATATCCCCAAATGTCCTAAGTGTGGGGCAGACATGATGAGCCGCTTGAGAATTGACCACCGTTTTGTCGAAGATGCTAATTGGCACAGGCAAGAAAAGGCTTATCTGGATTTTTTGCAGGGGAATGCTGACAAGAACATTGTCTTTTTGGAACTGGGTGTGGGCTTCAACACGCCAACTATTATCAAATTCCCCTTTGAACGTTTGAATGAGGCTCTGCCAGCTGCTAGTCTGATTCGGCTTAATCTTGAAGACCCAGAACGTGAGGGCATTATCACCATTAACCAAGATATGCAGGAGGTTATCAGAGCATGGAAAGACTTGAAAAATTGATTGCTTATCTTGCACCTGACCTGGACCTGCCTCAGACTCAGGAAGAGCAGGAATGGGTCTTGCGAGCCTTGATGAACATTTGGGAGCCCAAGGTCATGCCGGCGGAGTTTTGGAGCCTGCAAGATGCCTATTTACAGGAAACATTAGCTCAGAAAAGGGTGACAGGCCTTTCCGACTTACAGGAGGTGGAGCCACAGATTTATCTCTGGCAGGGCGATATTACTAGCCTAGAAGTTGATGCGATTGTCAACGCGGCCAACAGTCAGCTCTTGGGGTGCTTTGTACCTCATCATCGTTGTATTGATAATGCGATTCATTCGCAGGCTGGGCTTCAACTGCGGTTGGCTTGCTACCAACTCATGAAGGCTCAGGGGCACTTGGAAGCAACAGGTCAGGCAAAAATAACGCCAGCCTACAATCTGCCAGCCAACTATGTCATTCATACGGTTGGGCCGATTATTCAGACGGAGGTCCGGCTTCAAGACGAGGAACTGCTTGCTTCCTCCTATCAAAAAAGCTTGGAATTGGCAGTGGAAAAGGGACTGACCAGTATCGCCTTTTGTTGCATCAGTACGGGTGAGTTTCATTTTCCACAAAAACGTGCTGCGGAGATTGCGGTCAGAACTTTTCGGAATTTTATCACAGAACATTCGGAAATCAATGTCATTTTCAATGTCTTCAAAGATGAGGATAGGGAAATTTATCAAGAATTACTGGGAGTTAGATAGTCAAAAATATTGACTATCTTTCTTTTTCTGTTATAATAGTAAAAAAGTTTGACTAATGAAAGGAAGTTCCTATGAAGGCTGTTGTCGTATCACAGGCTGGTGGGCCAGAGGTTTTGGAAGTAAAAGAAGTTGCCAAACCGCAGGTGAAAACAGGTTGGTCCTTGGTAAAGATTAAGGGATTTGGTATCAATCATTCGGAGATTTTTACTAGACAGGGTCTGTCACCAAGTGTAGTATTTCCACGGATTTTAGGGATTGAATTGGTTGGTGTCGTTAAGGAAACGACAGAGCCAGACAGGTTACCAGTCGGGCAAAAGGTTGTATCCATCATGGGCGAGCTGGGTCGGGCCTTTGACGGTGGCTATGCAGAGTACGCCCTGGTGCCTAATCAAATCCTCTATCCTGTCCAGACCGATTTGGGCTGGGCGGAGCTAGCTAGCGTCCCTGAAACCTACTACACTGCCTACGGTTCCATGAAAAATCTCAAGCTGGAAGCGTTAGATCGAATCTTGGTGCGGGCGGGGGCTAGCGGGGTTGGACAGGCCTTTGTCAAATTAGTGCGGAGCCAGTTTCCAGACCTGCCTATCTGCGCTTCTGTCCGCAAGCTAGAAAAGACCGATCAACTGTTGTCCTCTGGTTTCAGCCAAGTCATCCTCGAAAAAGAGGGGCGATTGCAGACGGATTTGACCTTCAGCAAGATTCTTGAGCTGGTTGGTCCTGCTACTCTAGCGGATTCCCTAGCTCATCTGGAGGAGGGCGGCATTGTCTGCTCGACAGGGCAGCTGGGTGGTAAGTGGTATCTGGAGGACTTTGACCCCATTGAGCAGTTGCGGCAGAATGTCTATTTGACTACTTTTTATTCGGGCAATGTCAATCAGGACAAGTTGCAGGAGATGTTTGACTACCTGGCTCATTATCAGGTGCCGGTTGGGCCTGAGAAGATTTTTAGTTTGGATACCATACAGGAGGCTCACCGCTATTTAGAGGGGGCGGAGGCTTTTGGCAAGGTGATTGTGCTCAATAGGGAGGAAGATGATGACAGAATTGAGACAGCGGAGTAAGATACTTGCTCGGATTTTTTACAATCAGGATGGTCTATATGAGGACTATGCAAGGAGGCATGGGCTAAACAGCAAGTCCTTATCCATTTTGATGTTTATTTATTATATATCCAGAGGTGTGACGCAGAATTGGATCAGTAAGAAGACTTACTCTAGTAAGCAGGTGGTCAATGCCACCATTAAGAAATTTCTGGACAAGGGCTATGTCTTTTTTGAGGAAAATCCAGCAGACAAACGGCATAAGAAGGTCAAATTGACCGAGGAAGGCCGTGTCTTTGCCAGTCGGATTTTGGACCCCTTGGAAGAAGCGGAAAAAACAGCCCTGTCCCAGTTCAGCTTGGAAGAACAGGAGCAGTTATTAGACCTCTTTGGTCGCTATGGGCAGGTCCTGACGGAAATTTTAGGAGGAGAAACGAATGATTGAGTACCAAAATGTGTCCTTGACCTGTCAGGTCAGCGGGCCAATCTTGAAGAATTTGACCTTTGACATTCAAGAGGGAGAATTCTTTGTCCTGATTGGGCCAAGCGGTAGCGGAAAAACAACGACGTTGAAACTGATCAATCGCCTGATTGAGCAGACAGACGGAGATATTCGGATTCAGGGCAAGCGGCTGAAAGACTTTGACCTACGTGAGCTACGCTTGGAAACTGGCTACGTCCTGCAACAGATTGCTTTATTTCCAAATATGACAGTGGCTGAAAATATCGCTCTTATTCCTGAGATGAAGGGCTTGAACAAGACTGAAATCTTAGCCAAAACCAGGGAACTCTTGACCAAGGTAGGCTTGGATCCAGACAGTTACCTGGACCGTTTGCCCAAGGACTTATCTGGAGGAGAAAAACAGCGGATTGGGATTCTGCGAGCGATTATTGCCAATCCCAAGGTCTTGCTGATGGATGAGCCTTTCTCAGCCCTAGACCCTATTAGTAAAGGGCAGTTGCAGGACTTAATCAAAGACTTGCATGAAGAGTTCAAGATGACAACGGTTTTCGTCACGCATGATATGGACGAAGCGGTTAAGCTGGCAGACCGTATCTGTTTGATGAAGGCAGGTGAGGTAGTCCAGTTGGGCACGCCTGATGAGCTTCGCAACCAGCCTGCTAATGACTTTGTTGTTGAATTTATGAAAAATCGGGGAGGTGCCTAATGGATCAGTTGGTAACAACCTTTCTGGAACGTAAGGCGGACTGGCTGACAGCCCTCTTTGAGCACCTGCGGATTTCCCTTCTGGCCTTGATTATTGCTATTGCCATTGCGGTGCCGCTTGGCTTGGTCTTGTCTAACAAGAAAAAGTTGACCGAGTGGAGCTTGCAGATGACAGGCGTTTTCCAGACCATTCCCTCCTTGGCACTTCTGGGGCTCTTCATTCCCTTTATGGGTATCGGAACGCTGCCTGCGGTGGTGGCTCTGGTTATTTATGCCATTTTCCCCATTTTGCAGGGAACTTTGACCGGACTTTCGGAAATCGATCCCTCGCTGGAAGAGGCTGCGACGGCTTTTGGGATGACCAAGCTAGAAAAACTGCATAAGTTTCAGTTGGCTCTGGCCATGCCTATTCTTATGTCTGGTATTCGGACGGCTTCCATTATGATTATTGGAACGGCAACGCTTGCTGCCTTGGTCGGTGCGGGCGGTTTGGGCTCTTTTATCCTCTTGGGAATCGACCGCAATGATTCGGCTCTGATTTTGATTGGTGCGGTGTCGTCGGCAGTCTTGGCAGTCTTCTTTGGCTCAGTCATCAAGTTCTTGCAGGACAAGAAGCCTCGTACCATTCTGGCGGCTCTCTTAGTGACACTTTTGGCAGTCGGAGCTAGCTATGTTCCGCTCAGCCAGTCTTCATCGAAAAAGCTAGTCATCGCTGGGAAACTAGGGGCAGAGCCTGAAATCCTCATCAATATGTATAAGCTTTTGATTGAAGACCAGACGGATATCGAGGTGGAGCTGGAGCCAAACTTTGGCAAGACCAGCTTCCTCTATGAAGCCCTCAAGTCTGGCTCGATTGATATTTACCCTGAGTACACTGGTACTATTACGACCACTCTTTTGACTAGTCCACCGTCTGACCTGTCCAACAATCCTGAGGAGGTTTATACCTACGCAAAAGAAGCGATTTTGGAACAGGATGGTCTGATGTATTTGGCACCAATGGCCTTCCAGAATACCTATGCTTTGGCTGTGACGGAAGACTATGCTC
Source organism: Streptococcus suis (assembly GCF_046032515.1). Classification (GTDB taxonomy): domain Bacteria; phylum Bacillota; class Bacilli; order Lactobacillales; family Streptococcaceae; genus Streptococcus; species Streptococcus suis_AL. Next base: position 57,274 of record NZ_JARQPJ010000008.1, read on the forward strand.
AAAAAAATGCTCTTGAGAAGATTTCGGATTTGGCAAAAGTGCAGCAGACAGCTGTCGCAGGCTTCTCTTTGGAGTTTAATGACCGTGAGGACGGGAATGTCGGTCTGACTAATCTCTATGGGCTCAATCTCGATGTTAAAACCATGGAGCCTGCCCTTCGCTACGAAGCCATTAAAAATGGAGATGTGCAGCTAGTTGATGCCTACTCAACGGATAGCAAGATTGTTTCTTACAAGCTGAAAATCCTGGAAGACGACAAAGAGCTTTTCCCACCCTATCAGGCCGCTCCGCTATTGACCAAAGAAACCTTAGACAAATATCCCGAGTTGGAGCAAGTTTTGGAGGCTTTGGCGGGTAAAATATCGACCGAGGAAATGACTCAGATGAACTATGCGGTCGATGTGGAAGGCAAGTCGGCAGAGCAAGTGGCGAGGGAATACCTCGAGAAAGAAAATCTACTAAAATAGGAGAAAATCATGACTAATCAACTAGAAAATGCTAAAAATCTTTACCTCCGTGGCATTCGTGACGGGGAAATCAAGGAAGTCCATGAGCATTACATGGGTGCTACTTACACCCAGCATAGTACAGGTGTACCAGATGAGAAGGAGGGCTTTGCGACTTTCTTTGAGGACTTTTTCAAACGCAATCCCAAGCGGGAAATAAATATTGTTCGTGCCATTGAAGACGGAAATTTCGTCTTTGTCCATGTCCACCAGAAACTCAATGATGGAGAGGCTGAGTGGGTGACGGCGGACATCTTCCGTTCGGATGAAAATGGTCGTATCGTCGAGCATTGGGATGTCATTGATGCCTATCCAAAAACCATTGGCCAAACAGATCCGATTTACGCAGACTTTGAGTTGACTGACCTAGACAAGACTGAGGACAACAAGAAAATCGTCCGTCGTTTCTTGGTCGATGTCCTTCAAAATGGGGAAATCGACAAGTTTGACGACTATGTGGCAGCTAATCTTATTCAGCACAACCAGGAAATCGCTCAAGGCGGTGCAGCCTATAAGGACTATCTTGCCGACAATCAAGTCAACTGCGACTTTGTCTTCAAGGTGATGGGACAGGGTGACTATGTGGTGGCTTATTCGAAAGTCTGGATTGCAGGTCAGGACTACGCCCACTTTGACATCTACCGCCTCAAAGACGGAAAGATTGTCGAGCACTGGGACAACAAGGAAGTCATGCCAGAGAAGAAAGATTTGACGAACTTAGGGAAGTTTTAAGGGAAAAAAGCAGAGCAGGTGGCCAGGGAATACCTCAAGAAAGAAAATCTACTAAAATAGGAGAAAATCATGACTAATCAACTAGAAAATGCTAAAAATCTCTATCTCCGTGGCATTCGCGACGGGGAAATCAAGGAAGTCCATGAGCACTATATGGGTGCTACTTACACCCAGCACAGTACAGGTGTACCTGATGAGAAAGGGGGCTTTGCGGCTTTCTTTGAGGACTTTTTCAAACGCAATCCCAAGCGGGAAATCAGCATTGTGCGTGCCATTGAAGACGGAAATTTTGTCTTCGTCCATGTACACCAGAAACTCAATGACGGTGAGGCTGAGTGGGTGACGGCGGACATCTTCCGTTCAGATGAAAACGGCCGTATCGTCGAGCATTGGGATGTCATTGATGCCTATCCGAAAACCATTGGCCAAACAGACCCTATCTACGCAGACTTTGAGTTGACAGAACTAGACAAGACCGAGGACAACAAGAAAATCGTCCGTCGTTTCTTGGTCGATGTCCTTCAAAATGGGGAAATCGACAAGTTTGACGACTATGTGGCAGCTGATCTTATTCAGCACAACCAAGAGATTGCCCAAGGCGGTGCGGCCTATAAGGACTATCTTGTCGACAATCAAGTCAACTACGACTTTGTCTTCAAGGTGATGGGACAGGGTGACTATGTGGTGGCTTACTCGAAAGTTTGGATTGCAGGTCGGGACTACGCTCACTTTGACATCTATCGCCTCAAAGACGGTAAGATTGTCGAGCATTGGGACAACAAGGAAGTCATGCCAGAGAAAAAAGACTTGACAAATCTTGGGAAGTTTTAAGGGAAAAAAGCAGAGCAGGCAGTCTCGTTTGAGAAAGTCTGCTTTTTCAATTTTAAAAATATTCCTTTTATGATATACCGCATATTTATACAATTGTTGAAAGAATATGGTACAATAAGAGCAGGATAAATAAAAGTAGGAAGTCTTATGAAATTACCACGTTTTGGCGTTGAGGAATGGCTGAATGTCCATGAAAACAGCGCGATTTATGATATAGCAGGGGTGTCCATTTCTTCATTGACTTTGGAGGAACTATTTGCTTTGTCGGGCACCAATCCTGAGGATTTTTATGAGAAATTGCAGGGCACCAAGCTCAACTATGGCTGGATAGAAGGTTCGCCAGCATTTAAAGAAGCTGTCAGTCAGCTCTACGAACAGGTCAGTCCCGAACAAATTCTCCAAACCAATGGGGCAACAGGGGCCAACTTGTTAGTTCTTTATAGTTTGATTGAACCAGGAGACCATGTCATTTCCCTCTACCCAAGTTACCAACAACTCTATGATATTCCAAAGTCCTTGGGAGCAGAAGTGGATTTGTGGCAGATTGAGGAGGAAAATGGCTGGTTGCCAGACTTGGTAAAACTGCGTCAGCTCATTCGCCCTAATACCAAGATGATTTGTATCAATAATGCTAATAATCCAACTGGTGCTGTCATGGATAGGACTTATTTGGAAGAATTGGTGGAAATTGCTGGGGAGGTTGGAGCCTACATCCTATCGGATGAGGTCTATCGTTCCTTTTCTGAGCTGGATGTGCCGTCTATTATTGATGTCTATGACAAGGGTATTGCGGTTAATAGTCTGTCTAAGACCTATTCTCTGCCAGGTATTCGTGTCGGCTGGGTGGCAGCCAATCATCAAGTAACCGATATTCTGAGAGATTATCGGGATTACACCATGATTTGTGCAGGTGTCTTTGATGACATGGTGGCTCAATTAGCTTTGGCCCATTATCAAGAAATTCTAGAACGAAATCGGCGTATTTTAGAAGGAAATCTAGCTATTCTAGACCAATGGATTGAGAAGGAACCCCTCGTTTCCTATATCCGTCCAGCGGTTGTTTCCACTAGCTTTGTCAAGATTGCAGTGGATATGCCTATGGAAGATTTTTGCTTGCAACTCTTGCAAGAACACGGTGTTCTTCTAGTTCCTGGCAATCGATTTGAACGTGACGGCTATGTCCGTCTGGGTTTTGCCTGTGAAAAAGAAACTCTAATCAAAGGATTAGAAAAATTATCCCAGTTTTTAAGAAGATTTGATAAAGAAAACTAGCTCAGGTGGTTGAGCTAGTTTTCTTTATTTTCAGTTGTATTTCTTTGGAAAAGTTTCCGCCAATCTGGTAGAGAGATTTCAGGGCTTGGAATGGAAGTGCTAATATTGTCCCTCCAGATTTGATAACGGGTATCAAAGAGGAGCCGAATGAGTTTGTCCACCATTTCAGCTTCTTGAGGAGAAAATTCTTTCCTTAATCGGTCCATTTCCTGTAATTTTTGGAGCGGATTGACAGTTATGTCGCTGAAACGCTCAATACCTGCTTTGATGAAGATGCCGAAAAACAAATCGAAGAAGTCTCGTAATTCATCATCTGTTAGACTAGCCGTCCAAGTTTTTAAGGCTTGGTCTGTTTGTAGGCTATCGCTGGTCAGGGCAGGGGCTAGTTTGAAGTCGCTTCCGTCAACCTCCCAAGAAAAGCTGATGTGTTGTAGAATGCCGAGGGTATTGCTCTGAACAATTTGAGCATTTTCTGGTGTTTCCAACATCATTCCTACAATAGAATTTTGAGGAATGATAGGGTGGATGCGGTCTTGGATGTTTTTGTAGCCAGGGGCATCTAAATGTTTTTTATGAAGCCCAGGTGAATCAAAGGGATAGATAGCTAGGATTCTATCCTGTTGGTCTGTAGCTTGCTGGCATGCTGCATAGAGGGCTAAATTTCCGCCTTTCGAATGACCGGCCAGATAAAAATGGCCCCCCTGCTGCATCATAAGTTTTTCTAAGTAGCCACTTGCTGCACGTTGGGCAGGAATTTCATCCATATAGGTCATGTGGAAATCTTCCTTCCAACCGATAATAGTATCATCTGTCCCTCTGAAGCAAGTCACAATTGTTTTTCGGTCAATGCGATAACTAATTGCTGAAAACTGCTTTTCCTGTTCCAACTGATAATCGTCAACGAAGCCAAATGCCTTGATAGATTTGAAGCGTTTGGATTTGGCTAGAAGTCCTAGTAAGGCTAGGCGGTTTTTGGTCACCATAGAAAAGGGAGGGAAATTATTTTTGTAGGTCTCTTCAAAGGACGCTGCCAACCGATCAAGTCGTACACCATTTGCTGTAAAAGAGTAGGGAACCAGATTATCAAAAGGGAGGTAGGAAAGCTCGGTCAGGGCCAGAATATCTAGCTTATTGATAGGTTTATCATAAAAATTATCGTATTGAGTTTCTTCAAGATAAGTTAATAAATTCGGCATAGCAGTCCTTTCCTTTTTTATCTAGTATAACGAAATATGCTTGGTCTGACAAATCTTAGTTTGAGATTGTTTGTTAGAAAAATCGGACCATTTTGTGATTTATAGGCTATAATATATAGTATATATGAAAAAGGGAGAGAGCGATGCAAAAGATTTTAGTTATCGAGGATGATAAAACGATTAGCCAACTAGTTGCTAAAAACTTGATAAACTGGGGTTATCAGGTGCAAGAGGTCAACGATTTTCAGATGGTTTTGGAACAGATGGAAGAGTTTCAGCCCCATTTGATTTTACTGGATATTGGCCTGCCTTTTTTCAATGGCTATTACTGGTGTCAGGAAATTCGCAAGACATCCCGTGTGCCCATTATGTTTCTGTCTTCCCATGATCAGCCCATGGATATTGTCATGGCGATCAATATGGGAGCCGATGACTATGTGACCAAGCCTTTTGAAATGACGGTTCTCCTAGCCAAAATACAGGGGCTTTTGCGGAGAACTTACGATTTCGTGGGTGAACAAAGTTTACTCTGGTTTGAAGAGGCTTCCTTGGATTTGAAGACTATGCAGGTGTCATATGGACAGGCTGTAGAGGAGTTGACGCGAAATGAATTTCAGATATTACGGGTACTTTTTGAGCATGGCAAGGAAGTGGTTAGTCGTGAGGAGCTGATGAGAGAACTCTGGAACAGCGATATTTTTGTGGATGACAATACCCTGTCGGTTAACATTGCTCGCCTGCGTAAAAAGTTGGCAGAACTGGGTTTGCCAGATGTGATTGCCACCAAGAAAGGAGTGGGCTACGGCCTGGTGTGGACACATGAATAAGGATGATTTTAGCCCACTAGTATCAGAATTTTTACCCACTTGGCTCCGTCATCGTTGGATCTTTCTGGCCAGCTACGGTCTTTTTGCCACGACCATTTTGGCTATCAGTAGCATCTTTGACATCGAGAGGGACCTTGCTCGCTATGCTCTCATCCTCCTGAGCATTTGTTGGCTCCTTGCCCTCCTCTGGGATTTTGTCAGGGAATTTTCCCGCTTTGGAAAAATCTGGCGTGGTCAGAAAGTAGCCACTGGGACAGCCAGTGAACGTTGTTTGCAGGAGAGAGTGGAGCGGCTAGAAGTCCAAAACAAGCTCCTGCTGGAAAAACAACGTCAGGAACAGACAGAATTAGACGACTACTACACCCTCTGGGCCCACCAGATGAAAACGCCTATCGCAGCCAGTCAACTTTTGGCCAAGGAAGTAGGCAGTAGTTCAGTCCGTCATCAGTTAGAAACAGAACTCTTCAAGATTGAGCAATACACAGGTTTGGTCTTGAACTACCTCCGTTTACAATCCTTCCATGATGATTTGGTTATTGAATCCGTCAATTTGGCAGAACTGGTCAGAAGTTTGGTCAAGAAATATTCCCTCTTTTTTATTCAGGCCAGTACCAGCTTGGACTTGGGACCGCTGGATAGGACAGTAAAGACCGACAAACGCTGGCTGAGTCTCTTGATTGAGCAGATTTTATCCAACGCCCTCAAATATTGTCAGGGGGGAAGTATTTCGATTGCTATGGATGGAGATGAGTTGGTCATTCGTGATACAGGCATTGGGATTGCAGAGAGTGACTTGGAGCGGGTTTTTGAGCGTGGTTTTTCAGGTTTCAATGGCCGCAGAACCCAGCAGTCTTCGGGTCTGGGACTTTATCTCTCTCGTAAAATCGCTGCGGAGCTGGGCTATTCCCTCAAACTAAGTTCCAAAGTGGGTCAGGGCACAGAAGTGCGAATCGGTATCAAAGAAGTGGAGATGATTTTTGACTAATCTTACAAAATTGTCACGCAAATGAAAGCTAGGGCTATGGCAGCTTGTCGGAGGATGGGCTAGAATGGGGGTAGAAAAAGAAAAGGAGGCAGTAAGATGACGCTCTTAGATGTGCAACACGTTCAAAAAATTTATAGTTCTCGCTTTAAGGCGGGACAGGTCGAGGCCTTGAAGGATATTCACTTTGCCGTTGAAGAGGGTGAGTATGTCGCCATCATGGGAGAATCTGGTTCTGGAAAATCCACATTGCTCAATATTTTGGCAACCCTTGATAAGCCAACGCAGGGCAAGGTCCTGCTCAATGGTTTGGATACCCAAGCTATCAAGAGCAAGGAAGCGGCAGCTTTTCGCAGGGAGAAACTGGGATTTGTCTTCCAAGATTTCAACCTCTTAGATACCCTCTCGGTCAAGGACAATGTGCTCTTGCCTCTGGTTTTGTCTCGCTATCCGATTGATGAGATGAACAAGCGACTGGTTCATACACTAAATAGTCTGGGAATTGCGACCTTACAAGACAAAATGCCCTACGAGATTTCGGGTGGTCAGCAGCAACGGGTTGCGGTAGCACGTGCCATCATTACCCAGCCTGAAATCCTTTTGGCAGATGAGCCGACTGGGGCCCTCGATTCCAAATCATCTGCAACCTTATTGGATGTTTTTGAGCAGATTAACCAGCAGGGGCAGACCATTCTGATGGTGACTCACTCGACAGCTGCAGCTAGTCGTGCCAAACGGGTCCTTTTTATCAAGGATGGCATTCTCTACAATCAAATCTACCGTGGTGAACGAACTAGTCAGGAAATGTATCAGCTGATTTCAGATACCTTGACAGTCATGGCGAATCGAGGTGAGTAATATGTTTGGACTAACCGTTCGATTGGCTCTGACCAATCTCAAAAAGAACCGCAGGCTCTATTTTCCCTATGCCTTAATGACCACTGTTTCAACCGCTATAGCCTATATATTTGCTTCTCTTACCTTTCATCCTGATTTAGGTCAGGTCAAGGGAGCCAATGGGGTAACCATGGTTTTGGGCTTCGGTATGATTGTGGTCATGTTGGCAGTTGCCATCATGGTCTTCTATGCAAATAGTTTTGTCATGAAGCAGCGGTCAAAAGAGTTTGGTGTCTATAGCATTCTAGGCTTGGAGAAAAAACACCTCCTCTTGATGACCTTCTTGGAAAATCTGGTTTTCGCAGCCAGTAGTATTTTGACAGGCTTGTTGCTGGGCTTGGCTCTAGATAAACTCTTCTACGCCCTCTTGCTCAAGGTCATGCAGATGCCAGTGGTCTTGGCTTCAACTTTCCAGTTGAAAAGTCTGGTAACTGTAGTCATCTATCTCTTTGGGATTTTTGCCTTGGTCAGCCTCTTTAATATTGGGAAAATTGGCTTGACCGACTCGCTCAAACTAGTTCAGGGCAAGAAGCGTGGGGATAAGAAAACAGGATTCCTCTGGTTGCAAACTCTTTTAGCTCTTATTTTACTGGGGGCAGGCTACGCCATTGCCCAACTAGTGACCAGTCCGCTGACAGCAATTCCAAGTTTCTTTGGAGCGACTCTTCTGGTTATCTTTGGGACCTACCTGCTCTTCCACGCAGGTGTTATCAGTCTCTTAAACTGGTTAAAGAACCGTCAGACCTATTACTACAAGCCTGAGAATTTTATTTCTGTATCCAACTTGATTTTCCGTATGCGGAAAAATGCTCTGGGCCTTGCGACCATTACCATCCTATCTAGCATGTTCTTGGTGACCATGGTTGGAGGACTCAATATTTACATCGGTGGTAAAGATTATATCGCCAACCAGAATCCAAATGATTATTCGATTGATGTTGGAATGCAGCCAACCACTTCAAAAACACAAGTGGAGGAGTGGGCGGATGCTATCTTGGAAAAAGCAGGGATTCCAGTAGAAAACCAAGTTAGTTATCATTACCAGCAGGCTTATTTCTCTAATGTTACGGATAAACAAGTAGAATTTTTGAATAAAGCAGAAGCTTCAGATTTGGCTTTCACTGACCAAGTGGGTGTGGGTTATATTATTGACCTAATCACTTATGAAAAGATGACGGGAGAAAAACTCCAACTAGCTCAACATCAAATAGCTATTTATAACAAGGGAGTTCAATATCAAAAAGGTCAAACCCTTACCATTGATGAAAAGGAGATGGAAGTTGCTCAAGTCTTGCCTAAGAATGTGACCTTGGGGCATCTGCCTGACCATGTGTCTTTCAATGTCAGACAATACTTAATCGTTGTGGTTCAAGATTTGACGATATTTGAAAATCAAGCTGAGGATCACTATTATATGGGCTTTGAAAGCAGTCTATCAGAAGAAGAGCAGGTAGATCGCTATGATGCTTTCGTATTTGGAAACTTTGAAAGCGAACTGTGGAGCTCTAATATTCTTTCAGATGGTACCAACTCGATCAGTCTCGCCTACCGTGCCTATGCGATGCGTAGTTTCTTCAGTTTTGCAGGTTCACTTTTCTTCATCGGCCTCTTGCTATCACTCATCTTTTTGATGGCGGTGGTGCTGGTGATTTACTTCAAACAGATTTCAGAAGGCTATGAAGACAGAGATCGCTTCGTCATTATGACCAAGGTTGGTCTGGATGAGGATCAGACGAGACAGTCCATTCGCAAGCAATTGCTGACCGTCTTTTTCCTACCTATCCTACTTGCCTTTGTCCATCTTGCCTTTGCCTACAAGATGCTATCATCCATTCTTTTGTCTATCGGCGTGGTTAATGCAGGGCTTATGTTACAGGTGACAGCAGGCATCTGTGGAGGCTATCTCCTCCTCTACCTAGTGGTCTATGCCATTACAACACGATCTTACAAACAAATTATTTCCTAAACTTGGGGCAACCCAAGTTTTTTATATGTTTTTAGATATGTTGCTACCGCAACTTTTTATTTCCAACCTCCAACAAATTCCCAGATTGTTTGGACACAAACTGCGTTTGTTTTATTTCCCACCTTCAACAGTCTCTCCCCAGACTGTTGAAGCAATCTATCACTGTGCTGAGATGTTGACGCTAACTTTGAGTAGTAGTGTTGATTTTTTTACTCATTTTCCACTATTTTGTTTTACATACTAGCTGCTTTGTGTTATACTATAGATACAAAGCTAATAGGTAAAACAAACTAGTGATAGAAGACAAAGAAAATCACTTTTATTTTTACAAGACTAGTGTGCATTACAAACTAGATAGGAGATTAAAGATGAAATTGGACAAGATGAGACGAGAAGATTGGAAACTAGCAGGTATCACGCTTGTGACGGCCATTGTAACAGGCTGGGCCTTGGATTCTATTGTGATTTTAGGTATCCTGTTAGCATCAGGCCTATTGTTTGGATTTTTTGTAGAGGAAGAGGAGGGCTTATGAAAGAAACCCAGATGCTCAAAGGTGTCCTAGACGGCTGTGTCTTACAAATTATCAGTCAGAAGGAGATTTATGGTTATGAGCTGGTTCAGGAATTGAGAAATCAGGGCTTTGAAAACATGGTCGGGGGAACAGTCTATCCTCTGCTCCAGAAGTTAGAGAAAAATAGCCTGATTTTTAGTCAGAACAAGCCCTCGCCAGACGGGCCAGACAGGAAGTATTTTTATCTTACAGACCAGGGCAAGGCTTATCTAGAAGATTTTTGGAGCCAGTGGACGGAATTGGTCCAAAAGGTTCAGCGATTGAAAGGAGAATAAGATGAGCAAACAAATGGAATACCGCAAGCAGATTGAAGTGATTGAAAGCCAGCTGACCAAGGAAAACAAGGAATACATGGGCCGTATCAATGGTTATATGATGATTGCCTCTGTCTTTCATAGGCAGGAAGAAGCAGTGACTGCCCAGCTTTTATCCATTTACCAAGATGTTCTGGAAGCTCAAAAAGACGGGCTTTCGGCGGAGGATTTTCTGGGCAAAGACAGCAAACAGATGGCGGACGACCTACTCAGCTACCTTCCTCCGATTGGTTTCGTGGAAGTCGCAAACCTGAGTGGCCTCATGCTCATCATTTACCTTGGTAGCCAATGGTTGATGGATTTTGCAGGGACAGGCACCATTTCGCTCAACTGGCTAGGCTTGATGTGTGACACGGCTCTCAGTTTCCTCCTGCCAGCAGGGATTTTCCTCATTATTCGCGGTCTGATTTACCAGACCAGCAAAATCAAGGTCTGGGCAAGTTTTCTCTGCATCCCCCTTCTTTTTCTCGTGATTTGTGGACTTCGTCTCTGGGCAATCCCCAAGGAACCTGACCTAGTCTTGACTGGTTGGGGACTTGCAGTGCCACTTACTTTACTTGGTTTAGCTCTGCTATTTTTCCAAAAGGAAAAGTTGGTCCGCTATGTCTTTATGCCTAGTTATCTGTTCATGATGGTTGGCGGTGTGGTGAATATGGTCATGACCGTCCCAGTTTGGCTCAATCTGGTTTTGGTCATTCTGCCAGCTATGGCCTTTTGGATTGGAACTGCGGTTTTGTTGGTGAGGAAGGAGAAGTAAGATGAACAAGCAACAGAAAAATTTGAACGCTATTAGCAGCTTACAGGGGAAGTTGGCCAAGGGAAATAAGGCCTATATGCGCAAGCTCCATGCTTACTTGATACTGGCATCAGCCTTCCATGAGCAGGAGGAAAGAGCGACTGAACTCTTGCTTTCTATCTACCAAGATGTCTTGGATGCCCAAGCAGACGGTCAGTCGGCAGAGGATTTTTTAGGCAAAGACAGTAAGCAGATGGCGGATGAACTCTTGTCTGACCTACCGCCCATTCGCTGGTACTATGGTTTGCGGTTAACAGGATTGATTTCCTTGGTCTATATTAGCTGGTTTTTCTTAGGTTTGTTTGGAGTGACTGGTGAAATGGTTCTAGAATGGCGGGGCTTGCTGTGCGATTTGCTCCTTGCCCTTATTCTGCCCAGCTCTGCATTTTTCATCCTAAAGAACCTAGTCTATGAACGGTCAAAAATCAAGTCCTACTTGCTGATGGGGATGTGGGGGCTTAGCTTTGTAGGGCTGATTGTCTTGCCTTTTTATCAACGCTTTCAGGCACATTTTTCCTATTGAAAAAGGAGAATATGGGGTAGAAATACAATCAGGCAACTCTTTAGAGTAGTCTGATTTTTTGGTATAATGATTGTAAGATAGAAGAACAAGGAGTTTCAAATGACATTCGAAGAAATTTTACCCGGCCTCAAGGCCAAGAAAAAGTACGTTCGCACAGGCTGGGGTGGGGCGGAGAACTACGTCCAGCTCTTTGACACCATCGAGGTTCACGGGCAAAAGCTGGAGGCGACGCCCTATTTCCTCATCAACGTGACCGGAGAGGGCGAGGGTTTCTCCATGTGGAGCCCGACCCCTTGCGATGTCCTCGCGACCGACTGGGTAGAAGTCCATGACTAAGACAGCCCTCATCACCGGCGTTTCCAGCGGTATCGGACTAGCACAGGCGAAGATTTTTTTGGAAAATGGCTGGCGTGTCTTCGGGATTGACCAGGCTAGCAAGCCTGATTTGGCAGGCGATTTCCACTTTCTACAGCTGGACCTGACAAGCGATTTATCGTCGGTCTTTTCTTGGTGTCAGTCAGTCGATGTCCTCTGTAACACCGCAGGCATTCTAGACGATTACCGTCCCCACCTGGATATTGAGGAGGATGAATTAGCTCGTATCTTCGCGGTTAATTTTTTCGCGGTGACCAGACTGACCCGGTCCTATCTGCAGCAAATGGTGGACAGACAGTCCGGCATCATTATCAATATGTGCTCCATTGCCTCCAGTCTAGCAGGTGGAGGAGGCTCAGCCTATACCGCCTCCAAGCATGCTTTGGCAGGTTTTACCAAGCAGTTGGCACTGGACTATGCCAAGGACAAGGTCCAGATCTTCGGCATTGCCCCAGGTGCCGTTCAGACAGGCATGACCCAGAAGGACTTTGAGCCTGGTGGTCTAGCGGATTGGGTGGCAGACCAGACACCTATCGGACGCTGGTCCCAGCCCAGCGAAATCGCAGAGCTGACCTTTATGCTAGCTACTGGTAAACTCGCTTCCATGCAAGGCCAGATTATCACCATCGACGGCGGCTGGAGTTTGAAGTAGAAAGGAAGATTATGATTCTTGAAACTAATCGTCTCTTGCTCCGACCTTGGAGTGAAACAGATGCAACTGATTTATTTGTTCAAGCCAGTCATCCGGAAGTTGGTCCTGCAGCGGGTTGGCCTGTTCATCAGAGCGTGGAAGAAAGTCGAGAAATTATCAAGACAGTCCTTAGCCGACCCGAAACCTACGCCCTTGTTCTCAAAGAAACAGGACAGGTGATTGGCAGTATCGGGCTCATGCTTGGTAAACAAGGTGGTCTTGATTTGCCCGACTCAGAAGCTGAGCTAGGCTACTGGCTTGGACAGGGATTTTGGGGACAGCGACTGGTGCCAGAGGCGGGCCAAGTTTTACTGGACTACGGCTTTAACCAGTTGGATTTAGATAAGATCTGGTGTCGTTCTTTTGCAGGCAATACCAAGTCTCTTCGTGTCCAAGAAAAGCTGGGTTTTATTTACCAATACCTATTGGAAGATGTCTATTTCTCGCTCATTGATGAGATCCGTACTGAACGCGTGAGCTTACTGACCAAGGAGGAATGGCAGGCTAGAAAGGAAAACCCATGACACCAACACAACTCTGGCAAGAATTTCTTGCTATCAATCCCCAAGCAGGTCCTGAGCCAGAGGCCTGGGCCTTTGGGGCGGAAGCTAATCGACTGGCTGATTTGGTAGCTAAGGGCATCAAAACCTCAACCAGCTCTGCCCATGCCCTCTACGCAGTAGAGGGAGAAGAAATCCCAACAGCTGGTGGCTACGACATTATTCTCGATGGTCAGGGGCAGGCTGTTTGCATTATCCAGACCACCAAGGTCTATGTGACACCCTTTTCCCAAGTGACGGAAGAGCATGCCTATAAGGAGGGCGAGTTCCGTCAGGAAGGCGATTTGTCTGTCATAAGAGAGAAAAGTCTAATCCACTGGAGACAGGTTCATGAAGAGCTTTTCACTATCTGGCTGGCAGAAGCAGGTCTGTCCTTCTCAGAAGATATGCTAGTCGTCTGTGAAGAATTTGAATTGGTTTACCCTAAAATGTAAGTTTTTTCTTGTTCGTCCCTAGTTTTTTGATATAATAATATAAAAAACAAAACCAAGGAGGATCCTATGGATAAACAGCGTGCTATTGATTTGTTGGACCAGCTTTCTCCCATTCTGTCTGGAAAAGAGGAAACAATCGGTAAAGAACTGACGGAGAAATTGCAGTCAGCCTTGCTTGTGACCAAGGAAGATGTGGCCAGTAAGGATGGGGTGGCCTTGGCAACCAGTTTGTCAGGCTTTGTTCAGGCCATTTCCAATGCTAGCTTGCCAGGAACCAATCTCCGTTTTACAACCCAAGAAAATCCCGTCTGGGAAGAACTAAAAGCCCTGACGGAAAAAGCAGGAGAGGACGGCCTGCGAGGTCTTCACTTAACAATCTAAGGAGCTCAGGCTCCTTTTTGCTTGACATAAAACTCGGCACACTTCTGGTATTTTCCAAAAAACACAAAATTTGCTATAATAGGGTCATATACAAATGAAAAGAGAGATACTTATGAGCAATAACTATGCAATTATTCTAGCAGCGGGTAAGGGAACTCGCATGAAGTCTGATTTGCCAAAGGTTTTACACAAGGTAGCCGGAATTACTATGTTGGAGCATGTCAAACGTGCAGTGGATGCCATGGAGCCTGCCAAGACTGTAACCATTGTTGGTCACAAGGCAGAATTGGTACAGGCTGTTTTAGAAGGTCAATCAGCATTTGCCCTCCAATCTGAACAGTTGGGAACAGGTCATGCGGTCATGATGGCTGAACCAGCCTTGGCAGGTCTTGAAGGACAAACACTGGTCATTGCAGGTGACACACCGCTGATTACAGGCGAAAGCTTGAAGAACTTAATCAATTTTCATATCAGCCATAAAAACGTTGCGACAATTTTGACTGCCCAGGCTGATAATCCCTTCGGCTACGGTCGGATTATCCGCAATGCAGACGGCGAAGTCTTGAAAATTGTGGAGCAAAAAGATGCCAACGATTTTGAAAAACAAGTGAAAGAAATCAATACAGGAACCTACTTGTTTGATAATAAACGTCTTTTTGAAGCGCTTAAAGATATTAATACGGACAATGCCCAAGGTGAGTACTATCTGACAGATGTTATTTCGATTTTCCGTCAGGCAGGCGAGAAGGTTGGTGCTTATGTCTTGCGTGATTTTGATGAAAGTTTGGGTGTCAATGATCGCGTCGCTCTTGCGACTGCAGAAGCTGTTATGCGTAAACGAATCAATGAAAAACACATGGTCAATGGTGTGACATTTATCAACCCAGATGCTACCTATATTGATATTGATGTTGAGATTGGTGCAGAAGCTGTTATCGAAGCCAACGTTGTCTTGAAAGGGCAAACGGTGATTGGTGAACGTACTGTTTTAACCAACGGTACTCGTGTACGTGATGCGAAAATTGCAGCAGATGTCGTCATCAGCAACTCAGACATTGAAGAATCTGTCATTGAAGAAGGTGTGACGGTGGGACCATACGCCCATATTCGTCCAGGTAGTCTTTTGAAAAAAGATGTTCACGTTGGAAACTTTGTGGAAATCAAGGCCTCTACGCTTGGTCAAGGAACGAAGTCTGGTCATTTGACCTATCTAGGAAATGCAACGATTGGCAATAATGTTAACGTTGGTGCTGGTACCATCACGGTCAACTACGACGGTAAAAATAAATTTAAAACAACCGTTGGAGATAATGCCTTTGTTGGCTCTAACTCAACCATCATCGCACCAGTAACTATTGGGGACAACGCCTTGTTGGCTGCAGGTTCTGTCATTACAAAAGACATTCCAGAGGATGCCATCGGTATTGGTCGTGGTCGTCAAGAAAACAAAGAAGGTTATGCGACTCGTTTTCCGTTCCATCCAAGTCAAAAATAGGTAATCATATGAATTTTGAAGAAAAAACCATTGAGCGGACAGAAATTTTTAAAGGGCACATTTTTGATGTAGTAGTAGATGATGTTGCCTTGCCAAATGGTGGAACTGGTAAGCGCGAACTCATTTTCCACAAGGGAGCAGTTTGCGTTTTAGCCGTTACCTCAGAAGGTAAAATGATTTTGGTCAAACAATACCGCAAGGCTATTGAACGTACTATTTATGAAATTCCGGCGGGGAAATTGGAGCTGGGCGAAGAAGATACGCTTGAAGATGCTGCTTTGCGTGAATTAGAAGAAGAAACCGGCTATACTAGTGACAAACTGACCTTGTTGGCAGATTTCTATTCAGCCATCGGTTTCTGTAATGAACGAATTCGCCTTTATTTAGCAGATAACCTTATCAAGGTTGAAAATCCTCGTCCAATGGATGAAGATGAGGTGATCGAATTACATGAGGTAACCTTGGAAGAGGCTTTGAACTTGTTGGCTACTGGCGATATTTGTGATGCAAAGACCATCATGGCTATCCAATATTTACAACTCATGAGAAAGTAGGAAACTAGCAATGGGCAAGCCCTTGTTGACGGATGAAATTTTAGAGAAAGTGAAAAAGAAACAGTATTCCGACCAATCTAGCCAGTTTGGACACTATCGTCCAAACCAGGATATATCAATGGATGATGCTCTATTCGATCCATATCTAGAAGAAGATTATCAGGGATATGAAGAGGGACAAACCATCCGAATCTCGGTCAAACCTACTGTAGTAAAAAGTCGCCGTATCGAAACCATCAAGCGAGAAGCTTTCCGCAGTAAGGTAAACAAAATCCTTTTTTGGGTCATCATCTTACTGATAATGTTTATCATTGCAGTATTATTTATTTAGGAGAAGAGATGAAATTTGGAATTATCGCAGCCATGCCACAGGAATTAAAGATTTTGGTCGAGCATCTACAAGATGCAACTGAAATCGATGTCTTGGGTCGAACTTACTATCAGGGACGAATCGGTCAACATGAAGTCGTTCTTGTTCAGTCAGGTATCGGTAAGGTTATGTCAGCTATGTCCGTGGCTGTTTTGGCAGATCGTTTTTCGGTTGATGTCATTGTCAATACAGGTTCGGCAGGAGCTGTTGCCGAAGGTATTGCCATCGGTGATGTGGTTGTAGCGAATCAATTGGCTTACCACGATGTGGATGTGACGGCTTTCGGCTATGCTTACGGGCAAATGGCAGGGCAGGAATTGTATTATCCAGCAGACCAAGTCTTGTTAGAACAGCTAAGAACCGTTTTAGCAGAGCAGGAAATGATTAGTCATGTGGGTCTGATTGTGACAGGTGACAGTTTTATCGCGGGTCAGGAGAGAATTGCTACGATCAAAACTCATTTTCCAGAAGTCCTTGCAGTAGAGATGGAAGGAGCAGCTATTGCTCAAGCAGCTGTCAATACAGGTAAGCCATTCTTGGTTATCCGTGCCATGAGTGACACAGCTCAGGGAGATGCCAATATCACCTTTGATGAATTTATCATTCAAGCAGGAGAACGTTCTGCCCAGACACTGATTGCCTTTCTGGAGAAAAATTAAGCAGGTTTTGACAACAATACATTGAAATAGGATGGCAGTAGCAAAAAGTTGTTACTGTTTTTCTTATGCAGTAATTTGAGTCCGATATTATAAGGTTTCAGCCATCTGTCCCCATACAATTTCTGATAAGAGTTATTGAAAAGCTCGTGAAAATACTTTACAATTTTGTTTAAGAAAAATAATTTAGGAGGTTGTTATGGTTCAGCGATTATTGCTTGCAAATGATTTGCCTGGTGTGGGTAAGGTTGCCCTAGCCACTAGTATCCCAATTGCAGCAGCCTGTCAGGTAGAAACGATTCTTTTACCAACGGTACTACTTTCTTCTCATACGGGTGGTTTTCCAGATGTTGTCGTTGAAGATATGACTGACTTGAATCAAGCCTATTTTGAACAGTGGAAGAACTTGAATTTGGAGTTGGCAGGTATCTTGTCTGGCTACTGTAGAAATCCTCAGCAACTAAGTCAATTGGCTATGTATGCCAAACAAACAGAGACACCATTGATTGTTGATCCGGTCATGGGGGATGGAGGGAAGTTGTATTCAGGTTTCACATCTACCTATGTAGAAGCCATGAAAGAGTTGATCCAGTCAGCCAAGCTCATTCTCCCCAATGTAACAGAGGCAGCTTTTTTGACAGGGAGGGATTATTTGGGAGCTTGCTACGATAGGGCGGCTATTGAGGACTTACTGGAAGCTTTAGCAGAGCAGGTGTCTGCAGATATTGTACTGACAGGGATTTCCTTTGATGATAGCCAAATAGGTGTAGCCTATTTTCAGCAGGAAACAGGGGAAATAACTACCTATATGTCTAAAAAATATCCAGCAAATTTCTTTGGAACAGGTGACATTCTATCTACCTTGTTGGCAGTAGCAACCATCCAACAAATCAATCTCCATCAAGCTATCCCTCTAGCTTTAGATTTTATCGACAAGAGTTTAGAGCGTACTCTTGCTTTGGATAGAGACTTGAAATTTGGGATTTCCTTTGAACCTTTTCTAGCAGAATTACAGCAGGCATTTCAAACATTAAAGGAGAAATTATGAAACAGAATCAATTGCGTCAATTAACAGAAATTAGCCTATTTGCAGCCCTTATTTGTGTGGTTGTCTTCTTTATTCGTATTCCTTTTGGGAGTCAATTTGTCCATCTAGGCAATGCTCTGGTGGTAGTAGGAGTACTAATCTTTGGTGCCAAAAAAGGGGCGCTGGCAGCCTCACTCGGTCTAGGCATCTTCGATTTACTGTCGGGATATGCTTCCGTTGCTTGGATTACCATTCTAGAATCACTCATTGTCTGTTTTGTCCTCCACCTATTTTATGAGAAATTCCTACAGGCAAACGATAGTCTATCAAATATTATGTTGGTTGGAATTGTTGCGGCAATTACAAAAATTATCTTGAACCTATTGAAGTATACATTAACGGGAAGTTTTGTCGGAGGGTTAACCTTCTCAGCTTCCTTCCTCGCAGCTTTGGGTAGAATCTTAGGAACCTATGGCACTGCAATTACGACCATCATTGCTGTACCAATCCTCTATCAAGTATTCAAGGGTTTATATAATGGAAAACAAGGAAAGCAATTGTAATAAAAAATGAAAACTTGAGGAAATTCTCAAGTTTTCATTTTTTATTGGTCTGACCTAGTTAGTGTAGTCTTTAATGATCTCAATTGACTCAATCTTAACATCTGTTTTTGGTTTATCATTGTTATCCGTCTCAACAGAAGCAATCTTGTCGACGACATCCATCCCTTCAATGACTTGACCAAATACGGTATGCTTGCCATCTAAGTTTGGATTGCCTCCGTTTTTATAAGCGTCAATGATTTTACCAGGATAGCTAGAACTAGAGAGTTGGCTAGACATGTCTGTTGTATTTTGATTGATGAAAAACTGACTTCCATTTGTTCCTGCACCAGCATTTGCCATAGAAAGTGAGCCACGAATGTTATAAAGGAAAGCTGAAATCTCGTCTTTAAAACCATTTCCATCATCGATAGTAGTATCTTTTCCAGCCCAGATAGACTCTCCACCAGTACCATTTCCAAGAGGATCGCCACCTTGAATCATGAAATCCTTAATGACACGATGGAAGATTATTCCATTATAGTACCCTTCCTTGGCATGAGTCAGAAAGTTTTCCACAGTTAGCGGAGCTTGCTCGGGGAAGAGTTTGATAGTGATGTCGCCTTCGGTTGTTTTTATTTTAACAGCAGCCTCATTTTCACCAATTTCATTGGAAAGTTGGGGGAATGTAGCTTTAGGATTGTTAATGGCGTATGCCAAATCTTTGGCATATTGGCTAGAAGCAGTTGTGTCAGCTGTCGTAGTCGAGCTTGAACTAGAGCTAGATGCTGTAGAAGATGAGCTATTAGCTGTCGAGTTGTTTGTACAGGCAGTTAGCAAGATGCTCGAAGCTAGAGCAAGAGCTAGTATTTTTTTCATTGAAAATCCTTTCTTGTCTTGTTCAAAATTATGCTCATTCTACCATGAAATATGGATTTTTTCAATTTTTATCTAGTATAAAAAGCGTATCTAAAACAATAATATGATATACTATATTTACAGATGCGAAAGGAGAATAATGATGTTTGAGAACTTGTTTGGCCCAGATGGAAGCCTAGTATGGCATACGGTCCTTTTCTACAGTTTTTCCGCAATCATATTAGCGACGGTTTGTTTCCATATTATTAAAAATTTTATGGAATGGCACCACAACAATCGGGCGCCCAAAGAATCTTGCAAGGCTAAGCTTGTCTCTAAACGAACCCATGTTTTTGGTAACGAAGTAGCACGAACCAATTATTATGTAACGTTTGAATGGGAGGGAAAACGGCAGGAATTTCGCCTTCGTTCAGATGAATATGCCCTTTTAGCAGAGGGAGATGTAGGCACCCTGCATTTTCAGGGGACTCGTTTCCTAGGTTTTGAACGGCTCTAAGAGTCGTTTTTCTTTGGAGAATATCTCTATCTAGTGTATAATGGTTTGAACACATGTTCGTACAACGCAAAAGAGGTATTTAAGATGATTCAATCAATCGGACAAGTTATGTTATATGTGAATGATATTGAGGCTTCAGCTCAATTTTGGAAAGAGAAAATGGGATTTGAACGTGTAGAAAAACAAGTGCAAGGCCCCCAAACTTCTTACATTATTGCACCTAAATCAGACAGTGAGGTACAATTTGTACTTCATGATAAGGCAGAGGTTGCTGAAATGGAGTCAGAATTAAACTTAGGTACACCATCAATCTTAATGACATCAGTAGATGTAGCCAAAACTTACGAAGAACTTGTTGAACGTGGTGTCACAACGAATCCAGTCATGGACCTTGGTTTCATGAAGGTAATTAGCTTTGCAGACAATGATGGAAATTATTACGCAATTCGTGAGGTAAAGTAAATGTCACTCCAGAATCGTGTTGAAGAAATGTATAAAGACCACGAGGTCAAACCCTATATTTCCCCTGAGCGTGACTTGGCAGCCTGGCTTTTGGAGGCCAAGCCCGTTCCCAAACGCAATATGATTCGTCTGCAAGAAGGAATTTTGCCAGGAGATATTATTTTGCTATGGCGGATTAGCCTGGGTTCTTTTGAAACGACGACACCCTACTCCAAGTACTTTGAGTACATGTATGGTATCAATGGTCCTGCTCACATGGAGCAGTTGATCGCAGACGGTTATGCCTATATGGAGTCAGCCTTTGATTCGCTGGACCACATCACCTCCACTGCCAAGAAAAATATCCTCAAAGCAGAGGGTGTGACAGGCCTATCCAAGATGAAGGCGGCCGACCTTGACACTGCCCTCAAGGACAACTTGACGGAAGAAAAGTTAGCTCCATACTTTACTGTCCGAGGTTATGCCCTGACGGAAAAAGGCAGAGCTGCACTCGATAATCACCCAGAAGTGCTTGCAAAACACCCAATGAAGAAGATGTACAAATAAAATAGGAAAGATTTTTAAACGGCACCCAAAAGTTAGAATCATTCTAGCTTTTTGGGTGTTTTTATTTGCTAACAAGTCAATTTTTCTTGACAGAAAACGCTATCAATGATATTCTAGTGTAAATTATTGAAACGTTTCAAAAGAAAGGGGTAAACCATGGAAGAGCAAAAATCAATCACCATGAAAGACGTTGCGCGGGTTGCTGGTGTAAGCGTTGGGACTGTATCAAGAGTTATCAACAATGAGCCAGGTATTAAGGAAAGTACGCTTGAAAAAGTCAATACAGCCATTAAGGAATTGAATTACATCCCAGATGTCTATGCTCGTGGCATGAAGAAGAACAAAACCGAAACCATCGCTTTGATTATTCCGACAGTTTGGCATCCTTTTTTTGGAGAATTTGCCTATCATGTTGAAGTGGAACTGAGTAAGAAAAATTACAAGTTGCTCCTTTGCAACATTTCTGGTCCAAAAAGGGAACTGGATTATCTGACTATGCTGCAACAAAACAAGGTAGACGGCATTATCGCTATCACCTATAGCCCGATTGATGATTACCTATCGTCCAATATTCCTTTTGTGAGTATCGACCGTACCTACGAAAATAAGGCCATCCCTTGTGTCAGTTCGGACAACCAAGCAGGAGCGGAGCTGGCAGCGGACACCTTGATTGCAAAAGGAGGTCGACATTTTGCCTTTATCGGTGGGCACAATAAAACTATCAATGAAACCAAAAAGCGTCGATTATACTTTGAAAAGCGGATTTTAGAAGCAGGTTTTCCTTGTCAGGTCTTGGACATGGAAGAGCCTTATGATGACTTTGTCGCTCAAGTCGAAGCCTTTTTGCTTAAAAATCCACAGGTTGACGCCATTTTCACCATCAATGATTTTGTAGCTTTAGACACACTTGCTGTCTTGGAAAAACTGGGACGACGGGTTCCAGAAGATGTGCAGGTGATTGGCTATGATGGTATTCAGTTGGCAAGTGAAAAATCTTTAGCCCTTTCGACCATTCGTCAACCGTTAGAAAGAATGGCTCAAGAAGCAGTGGCTTGTTTGATTGATATCATTGATAGAAAAGGGCAACCACAACAAATCACCTTGCCGATTTCCTATGTTGAAGGAAAAACTACAAAAAATTGAAAATAGGGGTTGACAGAAAACGGTTACAATGGTAAAATAAAATCATCAATAAACAGTTGGTTTTATTTTTACAAGAAAAATGAAACGTTTCAAAAAGAGGTTCACATCCTCTTTCTAAAATCAAAAAATTTGAAACGTTTCAAAAAGGAGTTCTTATGAAAACATCAAAACTGCAACAAGCTAGTCTATTCGATAGAATCAAGCAACAGAAACTCTTGTTACTGATGTTACTACCTGGCTTGGTCTTGACCTTCATCTTCCGTTACATTCCTATGTACGGGGTGCTGATTGCCTTTAAAGACTATAATCCTTTAAAAGGGGTGCTTGGTAGTGAGTGGATTGGGTTTGAAGAGTTTACCAAGTTTCTCTCTTCTCCAAATTTCGGCACTTTACTTGCCAACACCTTGAAATTGAGTGTCTACGGTCTGCTCCTAGGATTTCTTCCTCCGATAATTTTGGCTATCATGCTCAATCAACTATTGAGCGACAAGGCTAAAAAACGGATTCAGTTGGTGCTGTATGCTCCAAACTTTATCTCAGTCGTGGTCATCGTCGGTATGATTTTCCTCTTCTTCTCAGTAGGAGGACCGGTCAATTCCATCCTAGGTATGTTTGGCATTGAAGCCAACTTCCTGACAGACCCTGATTTCTTTAGACCCCTCTACATCCTCAGTGGTATCTGGCAGGGAATGGGGTGGGCGTCAACACTCTACACGGCTACCTTGGTCAATGTCGATCCGGCCTTGATTGAAGCAGCGAAGCTAGACGGTGCCAATATCTTCCAACGTATCTGGCATATTGACTTACCGGCACTGAAACCAGTTATGGTCATTCAGTTTATCTTAGCAGCTGGGGGCATCATGAACGTTGGTTACGAAAAAGCCTTTCTGATGCAGACTTCCCTCAATCTGACTAGCTCTGAAATCATTTCAACCTATGTCTATAAAATCGGTTTGGTGTCAGGGGACTACTCTTACTCAACAGCGGTTGGTCTCTTCAACGCCCTCATCAATATCATTCTTTTGATTGCAGTGAATAAGATTGTCCAACGAGTCAATGACGGACAAGGCTTATAGGAGGTTCGTATGAATACACAAATGTACACAAAATTTGACAAGCGAATGCTGATTGTCAATAAAATCTTGCTGGCATTTCTTGTTCTCATAACAGTTGTGCCTATGGTCTATATCTTAGTAGCGTCCTTCATGGATCCGCAGGCCTTGGTCAGCAAGGGAATTAGCTTTGATCCAAAGGATTGGACCGTAGAAGGTTATCAACGGGTATTTTCAGACAAGTCTATCCTACGCGGATTTTTCAACTCCCTCTTTTATTCCTTCTCCTTTGCCTTTGTGACCGTGGCTATCTCAGTCATGACTGCCTACCCGCTCTCTAAAAAAGATTTGGTTGGGAAAAAATGGATTAATGCCTTCCTCGTTTTCACCATGTTCTTCGGTGGTGGACTTGTTCCGACCTATCTATTGGTCAAAGATTTGGGTATGCTGAACACCGTCTGGGCCATTATTATCCCTGGTGCGGTCAATGTTTGGAATATCATCTTGGCACGGACCTATTTCCAAGGCTTGCCAGATGAATTAGTAGAAGCAGCGGTAATGGATGGTGCCAATGAATTTCAGATTTTCTGGAAAATCATGATTCCACTAGCTAAGCCAATTATGTTTGTGCTCTTCCTCTATGCCTTTGTCGGTCAATGGAATTCTTACTTTGATGCCATGATTTACATCAAGGATCCAGACTTGGAGCCACTCCAACTAGTACTTCGTAAAATCCTCATTCAAAGTGAGCCTGCTAAGGATATGATTGGGGCCCAGGCTGCTATGAACGAAATGAAACGAATCGCAGAAATGATTAAGTATGCGACTATTGTCATCTCTAGCTTGCCACTCATTGTCATGTATCCATTCTTCCAGAAATACTTTGACAAGGGGATTATGGCTGGTTCATTAAAAGGTTAATAAACATCTTCCATTTTCTCTTTTCTTACGTCGTTAACTCACTTTGCCGTACTTCAGTACAGCCTTCAGCTCGTTGCCTAGTAATAAAAGGAAAATGAAAGATATTCTAAAAAATCAATTTACAAATTATAGGAGGTTGTTTCTGATGAAACACAAATTTGGAAAAACAGTTGTTACGCTTCTTGCAAGTACCGTTTTATTAGCTGCTTGTGGTTCAAAAAATACTGCATCAAGCCCTGATTATGAATTAAAGGATGTTCAGTTCCCTTTGGAAAAATCCGTCACACTTAAGTTTATGACAGCTAGTTCACCTCTAGCTCCAGCTGATCCGAATGACAAGTTGATTTTCCAACGTCTTGAGGAAGAAACTGGCGTTCATATTGATTGGACCAACTACCAGTCAGACTTTGGTGAAAAGCGGAACTTGGACATCGCTTCAGGTGATTTGCCAGATGCCATCCATAACGACGGTGCTTCCGATGTGGAATTGATGAACTGGGCAAAACAAGGTGTTATTGTACCAGTTGAAGACTTGATTGATGAGCATATGCCAAACCTCAAGAAAATTTTGGATGAAAATCCAGAGTACCGTTCCATGATTACAGCACCAGACGGTCATATCTACTCATTCCCATGGATTGAAGAGCTAGGTGAAGGCAAGGAGTCTATCCATACTGTCAGCGATATTGCTTGGATTAACAAGGAATGGTTGGACAAGCTTGGTCTTGACATGCCAAAAACAACAGATGACTTGATCAAGGTCTTGGAAGCCTTCAAGACAAAAGATCCAAACGGCAACGGTAAGGCAGATGAAATCCCAATGTCCTTTGTCAACGGTAACGGCGGCGAAGACTTCAAGATTCTCTTTGGTGCCTTTGGCGTCGGTGATAACGATGAACATATCGTCGTAAACAATGACGGTACCGTTGACTTTACAGCGGACAATGAAGATTACAAAGAAGGTATTGAATTTATGCGTACCCTTCAAGAAAAAGGACTCATTGACCCAGAAGCCTTTGAGCATGACTGGAATACTTACTTGGCTAAGGGAAGCGAAAATCTCTATGGTGTTTACTTCACTTGGGACAAGGCAAATATCACTGGTATGAATGATACCTATGACATCTTGCCAGTCTTGGCGGGTCCTGATGGAACCAAGCACATTACTCGTACAAACGGTATGGGCTTCCAACGTGACCGCATGGTCATCACATCAGCTAATAAAAACTTGGAATTAACTGCCAAGTGGATTGATGCCCAATACGCTCCGCTCCAATCTGTTCAAAACAACTGGGGTACCTATGGTGATGAAACCCAACAAAACATCTTCGAATACGATGAAGCTACAGATAGCTTGAAACATTTGCCGTTGAACGGTACTGCACCGGGTGAATTGCGTCAGAAGACAGAAGTTGGTGGACCGCTTGCAATTCTTGATGAATACTACGGTACAGTGACAACCATGCCAGACGATGCTAAATGGCGTTTGGATTTGATGCACGAAACCTATCTTGACTATGTAACAAACGATGATATTTACCCTCGTGTCTTCATGGAACAAGAAGATTTGGATAAGATTGCTCAAGTTGAAGCAGATATGAACGACTTCATCTACCGCAAGCGTGCAGAATGGATTGTTAACGGCGGCATTGAAGAAGAATGGGATAGCTATTTGAAAGAATTGGAAAGCTACGGTCTGTCTGACTGGTTAGCTATCAAGCAAAAATACTACGATCAATACAAAGAAAATCAGTAATCAAAAAGGAGGCGGCCTGTGAAAACAGTTGAAAAAGCCAATGCATATATTCAAACAGAAAAAGTAACCCTTGATCCGACATTTAGACCAGAGCGTCATTTTGTTCCAGAAATTGGCTGGATCAATGACCCGAATGGATTTGTCTATTTCAAAGGAGAATACCACCTCTTTTATCAATTCAATCCCTATGAAAGTGTTTGGGGACCAATGCATTGGGGCCATGCCAAAAGTAAGGACTTGGTCAACTGGGAACAACTTCCAGTTGCCCTAGCTCCTGATAAAGCTTACGATAAAGACGGCTGTTTCTCGGGCTCTGCCATTGTCAAAGATGATGTCCTCTGGCTCATGTACACAGGTCACATCGTCAATGAAGACGGGACGGTTAGTCAAGTTCAGAACATGGCCTTCTCAACTGACGGTATTCACTTTGAAAAAATAGAGCAGAATCCAGTCGCAACAGCAGATGGACTGCCAGAAGAAGTCATTGCCAATGACTTCCGCGATCCGAAGATTTTTGAGAAAGATGGTCACTACTACTCTGTTGTCGCAACCAAGCACAAGGACAATGTCGGCTGTATCGTCTTACTCAGCTCTCCCAACCTGACGGATTGGAAATTTGAGTCTATCTTCTTGAAAGGCGAGGCCAACCAAGGGTTTGTCTGGGAATGTCCTGACTACTTTGAAGTGGACGGTCAAGAGTACCTGATTATCTCTCCAATGCGTTACCAAAAAGACGGGAATGACTTTATCAATATCAACTCCAATATCTTTGTGACAGGTCATGTAGACTGGGATAAAAAGGTCTTTGTGGCAGAATCCTTCAAAGAAATTGACCACGGACATGACTTCTACGCAGCTCAGACTACCGAATGTCCAGAAGGGGAACGTATTATGATTGCCTGGATGCATACATGGGGTCGCAAGTTGGTGACCAATGACCTAGGCCATAAGTGGTACGGTCAGATGACCCTTCCACGCATTCTCAAGAAGACTGAAAACGGATTGCACCAAGTTCTGCCAACAAGTGTCTTGGAAGCCTTCAAGGATATTGAAATTGGACAAAGTATCCAAGGTCCAAGCAAGCTCTCTCTTAAATTGGAAGACAGTCTGGATCTAAAACTTGGAAGCGACCAAGATTACCTGCAATTCGGTTACGATAAGGAAAGCCAAGAAGTCTACATTGACCGTAGTCACCTTAAGATCCAGCAAGCTGGTGAAGAGGAATGGTCAACGGTTCGCCGAGCAGTTTCTGTTCAAGCGACAGACTTGTTGGTCTTGGTTGACACCAACTGTGTGGAAATCCTTGTCAACGGCGGTCAAGAAACCTTGACCTCAACCTTCTATGTAGAAGGTGAGCGAGCAATTAAATAATATTGTCTCCCCTAAATTATTCTTTCACTCCAAGAGAAACCCTGTATTTGCAGGGTTTTTTCTATCATGAAAATTCTTCCCGATTATGATAAAATAAAGAGATTGAGAAAGTTGAGGATTTTATGGCAAAAACAAGTAAAAAAGGAAAGGCTACGAGGCGACCAACCAAGGCAGAATTAGCACAGCAAGAACGTGTTAAAAATATCACCCTTCGAGTATTGGGGCTTTTATTCATTGCCTTTGCAGCCAGTCGCTTAGGTGTGTTTGGAGTGACCAGCTACAATATTTTCCGGCTATTATTTGGTAGTCTGGCCTATCTATTATTGGCGGGTGCATTTATCTACCTTCTTATTCCCAAAGTCTTACGCGAAAGAGAAGGGACCATATCGGGCTTCTGGCTGATTGTTATCGGGTTATTAATTGAATTTCAGGCTTATTTAGACTGGACCTATCAAGGGAGTGACCTATTCGGTCATACTCTAAAATTGGCCTTGTCAGACCTAGCTAAGTTTCAGGTAACAGCATTTCTAGGCGGAGGGATGATTGGAAGCATCTTCTATCTGCCAGTCTCCTTCCTCTTTGCAAATGTCGGTTCCTTCTTCATCGGTCTTCTAGTGATAGCATTTGGTATCTTTTTTGTAAGCCCATGGTCTGTTTATGATGTTGCCGATGGCTTGGCGGTTGCCAAAGATAAGTTGGCGGAGACGCAGGTAAAAAGAGCAGAGCTTCGAACACAGAAGAAAGCAGAACGAGAAGAAAAACGCCAGCAAGAATTAGCTCGTCTAGAAGAGGAACGCCTTCGTCTAGAGGAAGAGGAAGAGTCAGCTCGGGCTTTGGCACTGGTAGATAGACATGTCGATTTAGAAACGGGTGAAATCCTAGAAGAAGAGCCTGTTCAAGTACCGATTATTTCAGAATATGACCACTTAGACATAGAAGATGAATTTCCTATTATGTTGGCAGAAGATGACCAACCAGCACAATCAAACTCGGCAAGCCAGGATTCTGAACCAAATGAGTTTGAGACGGACGAGGCAGATGTGCAGATTGATTTCAAGCCTAAGCAGAGACTAGCATATAAACTTCCGTCCATAGACTTATTTGCTCCTATAAAAGCTAAGAGTCAGTCCAATGAAAAACGGATTGTTCGCCAGAATATTAAAGTTTTAGAAGACACCTTTGCCAGTTTTGGAATCAAGGTGGTGGTTGAGCGTGCTGAGATTGGACCATCGGTAACCAAGTATGAAGTCAAACCAGCAGTCGGTGTCCGAGTCAATCGGATTTCTAACCTAGCTGATGACTTGGCTCTAGCTCTTGCGGCTAAAGATGTCCGTATTGAAGCTCCTATCCCAGGAAAATCTCTGGTCGGTATTGAAGTTCCAAACTCCGAAGTGGCTACAGTACCTTTCCGTGAGCTCTGGGAACAATCTAAAACAGACCCAGACAAGCTTCTGGAAATTCCTCTCGGTAAGGCTGTAAATGGCTCCGTCCGTTCCTTTAACCTAGCACGTATGCCCCATCTATTGGTGGCTGGTTCAACTGGTTCAGGGAAGTCTGTTGCTGTCAACGGTATCATCTCTTCAATTCTCATGAAAGCTGGTCCAGACCAAGTTAAGTTCATGATGATTGACCCCAAAATGGTCGAGTTATCGGTCTATAATGATATTCCCCACCTATTGATTCCCGTTGTGACCAACCCACGCAAGGCTGCTCGAGCTCTTCAAAAAGTAGTGGATGAAATGGAGAAACGCTATGAGTTGTTTAGTCAAATTGGTGTCCGAAACTTAGAAGGTTATAATGCGAAGGTCGAAGAATTTAATAGCCGTTCAGAAGAGAAACAGATTCCTCTTCCTCTCATTGTGGTAATCGTAGATGAGTTGGCAGACTTGATGATGGTAGCCAGCAAGGAAGTGGAAGATGCCATTATTCGCTTGGGACAGAAAGCTCGTGCGGCAGGTATCCACATGATTCTTGCTACCCAGCGACCATCTGTTGATGTTATTTCAGGCTTGATTAAAGCCAATGTACCATCTCGTATCGCCTTTGCCGTATCAAGCGGTACAGACAGTCGGACGATTCTAGATGAAAACGGTGCTGAAAAACTCTTGGGTCGCGGTGACATGCTCTTTAAACCGATTGATGAAAACCATCCAGTCCGCTTGCAAGGTTCCTTTATATCCGATGATGATGTAGAAGCGATAGTTGGCTTTATCAAGGATCAGGCAGATGCAGATTATGATGAATCCTTTGATCCTGGTGAAGTGGCAGAAGGTGATGGCGATGCAGGTTTTGGTGATGCTGGAGGAGATCCACTTTTCAACGAAGCACGTGCCTTGGTAGTTGAGACACAAAAAGCCAGCGCCTCTATGATTCAACGACGCTTGTCTGTTGGTTTTAACAGGGCAACACGCCTCATGGAAGAGCTAGAAGCAGCGGGTGTCATTGGTCCAGCTGAAGGAACAAAACCTAGAAAGGTATTGGAAACACAATAATGAAATTTGATGCTGTTCATCATATTGCAATTATCGGTAGTGACTATGACAAAACAAGAGAATTTTATGTTGAAAAACTAGGCTTTGAACAGGTGGATGAACATATTCGCCCAGAAAAAAATGATATTCTCTTCAATGTTAAAAAAGGAAATCTGGTCTTGGAAATCTTCATCAAACCAGATGCACCAATGCGTCCGGCCATGCCCAATCCTGAACATACAGGTCTACGCCATCTAGCCTTCCAGGTTGCAGATGTGGAAGCCTGTCTGGAAGAGTTTGACCGTTTGGGCATTCGACACGAAGCCCTTCGTACAGATGATTTTGATGGTAAAAAAATGGCCTTCTTCTTTGATCCAGATGGCCTCCCTCTAGAAATTCATGAATAAGTCCATCTTTTCATGCCCAGAGAGGCCTATCAATATGACAACTAATTAATACTCTTAGAAAATCAAAATCATACGCTGTTGACTTGATTTGATGAACGTCAGTTCTATCTATAGACAATATGTAAAGACCCCCAGTTGAGAATTCGTGGATTTACCTGTACACTAGAATAAAAAAACAATCAATTTCTAACAGGAATTACCACACTCAATTGGAGGTCTTATATGTTTCATTTTACCACACTTTTCATCGGAATGGATGTT
>NZ_JARQPJ010000009.1:0-84694 GCF_046032515.1 Streptococcus suis
ATGGGACTTTTTGTATATACTTAAAAAGGCTCCATAATCTCCACGGTGGTTTTACCCACTACAGAAATTATAGAGCCTTTTTATCATCAGCGGTAAAAAAATTCTCAAAAATTATCAGACAAGTGCGAATAGATGTAGCGAGGGGGAGTAAGAACCTGTATTCACAGTTCAGCACGTTCACCTAAGGCTAGTTTTCCAGCTACTCATCGTTCGTTTTTTTCAAAATACAGTCAGTATTCCCTCAAAAAACTGCCTTGATTAGCGAAAAACTATCTCTTATCTAAAAGCACTTTACTTGTGAATACAGGTTCTAAGACCCCTACAAAAAATCATCAAAGGAGTCTGAATGACAAAAACATCACTTACAGCAAACCAACCACGCTTTTCTATCCGCACTTATTCTCTCGGTGCTACTTCTGTTCTACTAGCCTATGCCTGTCTAGCAGCTGGACCAGTAGCCCATGCCAACATAGGTACAAACACCAATACTAGTACAAATTTAAGGACCGTCCAGACCTCGACAAGTAGTTCTGTAGGACAGGAAATAACTACACCAGTCACTCAACCAACTAGCCCACAAATTGGATCTGAGCAGACAACCGCAAACACCATCACTAGTCCAAGCAACTCTGGGCAAACCGACCAAACTTCTCATGAAAAGATTGAAACAGGAGCAAGCACTTCATACGGTCAACAAACACAGGTGACTATTCCCCAGACCAGTCAAGATAGGATAGCAATTTCCCCACAAACAACACCTACAACTAGGGACAACCAGACACAGACTGCTCCAACAAGTAGCAGCCACCCTCAGACAAGTAGCTCTGCTATTTCCCAAACAACAAGCACTCGAGCACAAACCAACACCAACAGAAATCGACTGACCACCCAGGCTCGCACCACTAGCACGCGCTCTAGCTCCACCAGTGCCTTGGGGGATGATTATCCTTATACAGCGGTTGACGCTATTGACCCTTGGAGGCTCTACACCCGTCAATGTACTTCTTTTGTAGCCTTTCGCCTCAGTAAAGTCAACGGTTTTGAAATTCCGGCAGCTTACGGTAATGCAGATGCTTGGGGACATAGAGCTCGACGAGAGGGTTACCGAGTGGATATGAACCCTGCCATAGGAGCAGTGGCTTGGTGGACCTCTCCTATGCACGTTGCCTGGGTATCTAGCATCCAAGGTGACATGGTCGAAATCGAAGAATACAACTACGGTACTCGATACACCTACAATCGCCGTCTGATCCATAAGAACTCTGTCAGTGGCTATATTCACTTCAAGGACCTAGCTGGCTCTCCTGTCAGTCAGACCAGTCCTGCACCTACTCAGACGCACACATCTGGCTTAGCAAACAGTGGTACCTATACCTTTACCCAGCAAGCACCAATTAAAAATGAAGCCAAACAATCTAGCACAACCTTGGATTACTATTATGCTGGTGAGAGCGTACGCTACGACCGGGTTCTAACAGCTGACGGCTACCAGTGGATTAGCTATGTCAGCTATAGTGGTCAAAGACGCTACATTCCTATCAAACAGATACAAACAAGTCCTACACCTCAACAAACAAATAAAAACCTTCCATCCTCAGGTACCTACACCTTCTCTAGCAAAGCCATTGTCCGCAATAGCCCTAGTCAGTCCGCCAGTGAAATCACCTACTACGGTGCTGGTTCTTCTGTCCGCTATGACCGAGTTGTCACATCCGAAGGACGCCAGTGGATCAGCTATGTCAGCTATTCAGGAGTCCGTCGCTACATCGCCATCCCATAAAACAAAAGAAACTGCAGGTTCACTATGCACCATGCAGTTTTTTAGATGATTAAATATCAGTAGAATTGATAGCTGTGCTCGATTTTTCTTTCGGTTTACGCAGATGGAAGAAAATAGTTACCCCAAAATAGATGGCAAATAGGACAACTCGAATAATATAATTCATCATTGCCTGCGCCTCTACTGACTGACGCATAACTGAATCCGTATAAATTTGCCCCAAACCTTTCTCACCAATAAAAGCGTAGGTCGAAAATAGGAGAGTTACAAAAAGATAACCCAGGTAGGTATAAGAAGCCTGCTCATTTTTCTTGAGGAAAAGCAGCACAATCGTCGCAATCACAGCAAGTAGTAACACAACTGCAAATGCCTTATTGACAAGATTCGTCTGGAAATTGATAGATTCTCTCATGTAGGTAAAATATGCCTCATCAATCCCCTCAACATTAAAATTCTGCAACAATTGACGCACAACAGCCTCATCGTACTTCGCAAAAAATATATTAAAGCCACGCAATACGCTCGCAATAGATGACAGTACAACAAAAATATACAAATGAATCGGTCTTTTCATAATAGCCTCCTTTTTTCTATATTTTATACTCATATTTTTGTATTGTCAATCATATATTTCATTTGACTATAAATATAATTTTGTTATACTAAATTCAGAGGAGGAAAACTCATGAAGAAATTGCCTACCTATATCGGAGTGATTATTTTTGTAGTTACGCTACTGATTAACTGGTTATTGCCAAGTCTTGCTAAAGTGCTGAATACATTTTTCATTTGGACTATCGTAGCCTGCCTACTCTACACCATCTACTACTGGATTAGCTACTGGCTCTATGTCCGTAAACAGAGATAACAAAGCCTCCTCTAAGTTAGCTACTTAGAGGAGTTCATTTTATTCTGACTTTTCATCAACCAAATGCACATTAACCCGACGATAAGTTTCTGTAAGGTCTAGCAATTCCGCTTCAATCTCTGGTGTCAATTGATCCGCCGTCATCCTCCAAGTCCAGTTACCACCAAGTGTATTTGGCAAGTTCATGCGAGCCGAACCATCCAAACCAAGTAGGTCCTGCATAGTAGCCACCGCCATAAAGGCAGGTGAACCAAAGAGCAGGCGGAAAAGAGCATGGCTAACCGTTTCGCCCTCACGACGATTGCTGTACTTATCTAAGAATGCACGCGATTCTTTCGTTGTTTCATTTTCGTACCAGCCAAGAATCGTATCATTGTCATGGGTTCCCGTATATGCCACCACATTATTAGGATGATTATGCGGCATTTCAATGCTGTCTCCTTCTGGATCAAAAGCAAACTGCAGGACTTTCATACCAGGAATACCTGTCGTATCACGTAATTGGATGACCTTGTCTGTCACAGAGCCCAAATCCTCAGCTATGATATTTAAGTCTCCGAGTTCACGTTTGATTGTATCAAATAATTCAAAACCTGGTGCTTCGACACGATAGCCATTTACAGCTGTTTCTTCACCCGCTGGAATTTCCCAGAAGGAGGCAAAGCCGATAAAGTGGTCAATTCGCACCATGTCATAAATCTTGAAGGACTCACGCAAACGAGCCACCCACCAAGTAAATCCGTCATGCTTCATCGCTTCCCAATCATAAATCGGATTGCCCCAAAGCTGACCAATTTCCGAAAAGGCATCTGGTGGGCATCCTGCAACCACACTCGGTTTGCCTTCTTCATCCGTTTTAAAGAAATGAGGGTTGGCCCACATATCAGCAGAATCAGCCGCGATATAAATCGGCATATCCCCAACAAACTCAACACCTTTGGCATTGGCATAAGCCTTTAAAGCCTTCCATTGTGAAAAGAATAAATATTGTGTAATGCGGTGATAATCAATTCGATCTGCCAACAAGTGACGATAATATTCCAAGGTATCGTGGTAACGTAAGCGCACCCCTTGATCTTCCCACTCTGTCCAAGGTTTGAGATCAAAATGCTCTTTTATAGCCATATACTCCGCAAAGGTATGAATCCAAAAATCATTCTCCCCTAAGAACATCCAGTAATCTTCTGGCAATCCTTGTGCCTTCATGTTGGCAACTACCTTCTCCAGTAATGGACGGCGAGCATAAAAAATGGCTGCGTAATCTACCTCTGTAGGATTCTGCCCAAAGTCAACACCTTGTAAATCCTCTGCTGCCAGCCAGCCTTTATCGATCAATATATCGAAATCAATAAAATGAGTATTCCCTGCAAAAGCTGAAAATGACTGGTAAGGAGAATCTCCATAACTGGTTGTTCCCAAAGGCAAAATCTGCCAGTAGCGCTGCTTGGTTCTTTCCAAAAAATCAACAAAATCATAGGCAGCCTGTCCCATAGAACCAATGCCGTATTTACCAGGTAGAGATGAGATATGCATGAGCACACCACTTTGGCGTTCTTTCATAATAGTCCCCTATATCTTTCTAAAAATTCTTTTTTATAAACGCAAACGATTGCTTTGTTTCATTATATAATGAAAACGGTAACAAATCAAGCTTTTTTCACAGTTCTATCAAATAATTTCGATAGCATTTACAAGTTTCTTCATTAATAGTGAATCGTTTTTACGATATTTTATATTAACCTAAAAAAATTTTTTAATTTTTTTATAAAAACACTTGCAAACGCATTCATTCTGGTGTATAATAAATACATCTTAGGAAAACGTTTGCGCTAGTAAGCGTTTCACAATAAAACATTTATTCTTGGAGGGAAGAATATGAAACACAAACTTCTTAAGAGCGTTGCTCTCTTAGCTGCATCAACTGCTGTTTTAGCTGCTTGCTCAAACTCAGGTTCATCAACAGAGGCATCTAAGTCTGCTGAAGGTAGCAAAGAATTGACTGTCTACGTTGACCAAGGTTATGAATCTTATATCAACGACGTCAAAGCTGACTTCGAAAAAGAAAATGGTGTGACTGTTACAGTTAAAACTGGTGATGCTTTGACTGGTTTGGATAACTTGTCATTGGATAACCAATCTGGTTCAGCTCCAGACGTTATGATGGCACCATACGACCGTGTAGGTAGCCTTGGTTCTGAAGGTCAATTATCTGAATTGACACTTGCAGATGATAGCAAAGCAGATGACACAACAACTGCTCTTGTAACAAACGGTGGTAAAGTTTACGGTTCACCAGCAGTTATCGAAACACTTGTTCTTTACTACAACAAAGACTTGTTGACTGAAGCTCCTAAGACATTTGCAGAACTTGAAACACTTGCTAAAGATAGCAAATACGCCTTCGAAGGAGAAGCTGGTAAAACAACTGCCTTCCTTGCTGACTGGACAAACTTCTACTACACTTACGGACTTCTAGCTGGTTACGGTGGCTACGTATTTGGCGAAAACGGTACTGATCCAAAAGACATCGGACTTGCTAACGAAGGTGCCATCAAAGCGATTGAATACGCTAAAACTTGGTATGAAAAATGGCCTCAAGGTCTTCAAGACGGTACTGCTGCAAACAACTTGATTAACACTCAATTTACAGATGGTAAAGCAGCTGCTATTATCGAAGGACCTTGGAAAGCAGCTTCATATAAAGAAGCTGGCGTAAACTATGGTGTAGCAACAATCCCAACTCTTGTAAACGGTAAAAACTACTCAGCATTCGGTGGTGGTAAAGCGTGGGTTGTTCCTACAGGCGCTAAAAACCAAGAAATGGCTCAAAAATTTGTTGACTTCTTGACTGCTACAGACCAACAAAAAGCACTTTACGACGCTACAAACGAAGTTCCAGCTAACACTGACGCTCGTGAATATGCTGTAAGCAAAAACGACGAATTGACAACTGCAGTTATCAACCAGTTCGCTTCAGCTCAACCAATGCCAAACATCTCAGAAATGGGTTCAGTTTGGACACCAGCTGGTAACATGCTCTTCGAAGCTGCAAGTGGTGCAAAAGACGCTAAAACTGCTGCAACAGACGCTGTGAAAGCTATTGCAGACGAAATTGCTCAAAAACACAGCAACTAGTCAAGTTTAAAGTTGGACTGGGAGTTCCTCCCAGTCTACTTTATTACTTAACGATAAACTGAATAGATAAAATCGACCATCTATTCAGAAGCTATATAAGGAGACTATGACTATGAAACAAAATCCAGGTAAGGCACTCCTTTTGTCCCTGATCCCTGGTCTCGGACAAATCTACAATAAACAAAAAGCCAAAGGATACATCTTTTTGGGTGTTACCCTTGCCTTCCTTGTTTATTTTATTGCAATTGCAGCTGGTGAATTAGGCAACTTGATTACCCTCGGTAGTGTTCGTGGACAAGATAATTCGCTATTCATGCTGATTCGCGGTTCTTTCCATTTGATTATCACGGTTGTCTATCTCGCTTTCTATGCACTCAACCTAAAAGATGCACGTGATACTGCGAAACGATGGAATTCAGGGATGCCAGTAGCTACCACATTAAAAGAAATGGTAAAAGGTATCTATGAGAATGGTTTCCCATATCTCTTGATTATCCCATCATATATTGCGATGACCTTTGCTATCATCTTCCCAGTTGTCGTTACATTGTTTATCGCCTTTACAAACTACGACTTCAAACACCTGCCACCAGGTGCCTTGTTGGATTGGATTGGTATTACTAACTTTACAAACATCTGGAAACTAAGCACATTCCGTACAGCATTTGGTTCTGTACTTGGCTGGACAATTATCTGGGCACTCTGCGCTTCAACAGCTCAAATTGTTATCGGTATCTTGACAGCCATCATCGCAAATCAGCCATTCATCAAAGGAAAACGCATCTTCGGTGTTATCTTCTTGCTCCCATGGGCTGTTCCTGCCTTCGTAACTATCTTGACTTTTAGTAACATGTTCAACGATAGTGTCGGCGCTATTAACACACAGGTATTACCATTCCTGAGCAAATTCCTACCATTCATCGATAATTTCCTTATCCCTTGGAAGACCGACCCATTCTGGACTAAAGTTGCCCTCATTATGATGCAGGCTTGGCTTGGTTTCCCTTATATCTATGTTTTGACCTTGGGTATTTTGCAATCCATTCCAAACGACTTGTATGAAGCTGCTTACATTGATGGTGCAAGTGCCATTCAAAAATTCCGTAACATCACCCTTCCGATGATTTTAGCAGTAGCAGCTCCAACACTAATCAGTCAATACACCTTCAACTTCAACAACTTCTCTATCATCTACCTCTTTAACAATGGTGGTCCTGGTAGCGTTGGTGGTGGAGCAGGTTCAACTGACATCTTGATTTCATGGATTTATAAATTAACCACAGGTACATCACCTCAATACTCAATGGCGGCAGCAGTTACATTGATTATCTCAATGATTGTCATCAGTATTTCCATGATTGCCTTCAAAAAACTAAATGCTTTTGAAATGGAGGATGTATAAGATGAAAGTATCTGTAAAAACTAGACGCATACTCAATCAGACCTTAACCTATCTCTATCTGATTGTTCTGTCTGTTATCATCATCTATCCTCTCTTGATTACAATCATGTCCGCCTTCAAGTCTGGTAACGTGGTTGCCTTCAAATTGGATAGCAATATCAACTTTACACTAGACAATTTCAGCAAGCTCTTTAGCGAGACTCTATACGGAACCTGGTACCTCAATACGCTTATCATTGCTCTCTTGACAATGGTTATTCAAACAAGTATAGTGGTACTAGCGGGTTACGCTTATAGTCGCTATAACTTCATCGCTCGTAAGCAGAGTTTGGTCTTCTTCTTGATTATCCAAATGGTACCAACCATGGCTGCTCTTACCGCCTTCTTCGTTATGGCCCTCATGCTCAATGCGCTCAACCAAAGCTGGTTCCTCATCTTCCTTTATGTCGGTGGTGGTATCCCAATGAACGCTTGGCTCATGAAAGGCTACTTCGATACGGTGCCAATCTCACTTGATGAATCTGCAAAACTAGACGGTGCCGGTCACTTCAGACGTTTCTGGCAAATCGTCCTCCCACTCGTTCGTCCAATGATTGCTGTACAAGCGCTCTGGGCCTTCATGGGACCTTTTGGAGATTACATCCTATCCAAATTCTTGCTTCGTGAAAAAGAATTCTATACTGTAGCTGTCGGCCTTCAAACCTTCATCAGTGATGTGAAGAATATGAAGATTGCCTACTTTGCGGCAGGTGCCATTCTTATTGCCCTCCCTATCAGTATCCTATTCTTCTTCCTACAAAAGAACTTTGTATCTGGTTTAACAAGCGGTGGCGACAAGGGATAACCCTGTCCCACCTTTTCCCTTTTTAGGGGAAACATTGATATTTATGAAAGGTTCAACGAATGCTCCCATATCCTTTTTCCTATTTTTCTAGTATCTTCTCTCCAAGAAATATGTTTGCCAATCGTAGACTAATGAACCTTTGGCAACGGTTGTTTACAACGCTTTTTTTAGTGGCGCTCTTGCTCATTCCGAGCTCCCTGCAGACTGTCAATCTCGAAACCTATCCTTTAGAAAATTTCGTAGAAGGTATCTATGCACCTCTGACAGATCAGGTCGTAGATGACCTCCGTCAACATGCAGTCATTGAAAACAACCACCTAACCTATACTGGAAATACTAACTGGGAGCAAGTGACATTTGGTGATACCGTTAGCTCTAGTTCTGACTTTACTTATCAATTCGCCAATCAGTCTCTGACTATTCGTAAAGGAAGTGATATTCTAAGCGAATTGACTTATGAAGGTTTGAATACTGACGATTTTGCTAGTAAGGAGACCTTGACTGCAACCATCTCTAAAAAATGGTATCAAGCCAACCGAGCAGCTGTCGGACTGTCCATCACTCTTATTTCGACCTTTATTTTAACAACAAACCTACTCTTCATCCTACTAGGAGCCAGCTTCTTCCTCTTTTTGACTAAAAAGTCTCGTTTCTTCCATTTTGAAACGTTTGCAGAGTGCTATAATTTTGCTCTCAACTGTCTGGGCCTGCCTACTCTTATAGCCTGTCTAATTGGACTATTTGGTCAACCTGTGACTACCCTTCTGACCATACAAAATATCCTATTTGTGCTATGCTTGTTATGGGTATTTTTCAAAACAAAATTCAGAGATGAAATCTAGGAGGTCTATATGCGTGCAACCATCAAAGATGTGGCTAAATTAGCTGGTGTCTCGCCATCTACAGTTACTCGTGTCATTCAAAATAGCTCTGCCATTAGCCAAAAAACGAAAGACTTGGTGCGGAAAGCCATGGCGGATCTCAACTACCATCCAAACCTCAACGCTCGAAGCCTAGTTTCTAGCTATACACAGGTTATCGGACTGGTTTTGCCAGATGACTCGGATGTTTTCTATCAAAACCCTTTCTTCCCTACTGCCTTACGAGGAATTTCTCAAGTTGCGGCAGATCATAATTATGCCATCCAAATCTCCACAGGAAAGAATGAAGAACAACGATTGGAAGCTATTTCTCAGATGGTCTATGGAAAGCGGGTTGATGGTCTAATTTTCCTTTATTCCAAGCCAGATGACCCACTGGTCCAGCTAGCCATTCAACATAAGTTTCCCTTCCTCATTCTCGGTAAGGCGGATTCTCCATTCATATCACTAGTTGATAATGATAATATCCAGGCCGGCTTTGAAGCTACCAACTACTTCATCAGTAAAGGTTACAAAAACATTGCCTTCGTCGCTGGTAACAAAGAGTTGGTCGTATCTCAAGACCGTTATACTGGTTACAAGAACGCCCTTAAATCGCACAATATTCCCCTGGATGAAAACAAGGTCAAGTTTGTGTCTGGCTTCCTTCTCGAAGACAGTGCCTACAAAATTTCTAAGAAATTACTCAAACAAGACCTGGATGCAATCGTCACAACCGACACTTCCGTTGCCGAAGGTGTTGTCAAATATCTCAACGAAGTCGGAGTCAAACTTCCTATCATTTCTTTTGACTCCGTCAAGCCAAAACTAGATATTGAAGCCTACGTTGACGTCCACGCTATTAAACTAGGACGCGTCGCATTCAACACTCTGCACCAAATCATCAATGACAACAAGGAAGACAAGCAGGTCTGCTACCGACGTGTCATTCCACATACCATCACCGAACTCTAACTTAGAAAGGAGCCTTTTGGCTCATGGCATTACGACAATTTCAAGCATTCCTTGATGATGTAGCAACTATTCGCTTGGTCATGGAAAAACGATTCGACTCCGAACATATGAGCTTCTCACTTGAATCAAATGATGCTACGTCTCAACTTTTTATCCATTCCTGTCTAGAAGTAGACAATCTCGTTATCTATTATCTAACCAGCCTCCATGCATTGATATTGGACAAGGACTATACCATCTACGACCAGGATCGTAATAAAGCTGAACTCGGCTATGGTCATATCGTTCGCTCTACACTTTTTGAACAAAGTTATACATACAATGGGCAAGACTTGGGAGCAACCTATCGACCAGAGGCAACAACCTTTAAGTTATGGGCACCTATTTCTAAGCAAGTTTTTCTTGTTCTAGAAGGAAACCCACATGCAATGACTAAGGGAGCAAAAGGAGTTTGGGAAATTACTGTTGAAGGAGACCTAGAGGCGCACAGCTATCACTATCTCCACAAAGTAAACGGTGAATGGATTTCCGTTCACGATCCCTACGCCCTGTCTTCCACAGCCAACTCAGGTGACAGCTACGTTATCAATCCAGATAAACTTCATAAAATTCGTCGTGCTAAGACCCAACGACCTATTTCTCAGGCCATTATCTATGAAATGAGCGTCCGTGATTTCTCATGGCAAAAAGAAGCTGGTTTCAAGCATCGCAGTCAATTTCTCGGATTGACAGAGTCTCCTACCATGGATGGAATGAAGCTAGGAATGGATTACATCAGAGAACTAGGCGTTACCCATATTCAATTATTGCCTGTTTATGATTTTGGCAGTGTGGATGAAAATAAACCCCAAGCTGTTTACAACTGGGGCTACGACCCTATGCAATACAATCTGCCAGAAGGTTCCTATTCTAGCCAACCAAACGATCCTTACGCACGTATTCTAGAGCTACAAGAAGCTATCCAGGCCTACCATGATGCAGATATTTCAGTTATTATGGACGTTGTTTACAACCACGTCTATCATGCTGAAAAGTACGCATTTGAGCTCATCGTTCCAGGCTACTTCTATCGCTATGATGACCACGGCATGCGAACAGACGGGACATTCTGCGGTAACGACGTTGCCAGCGAGCGCAGTATGGTC
Organism: Streptococcus suis; assembly: GCF_046032515.1. Lineage (GTDB taxonomy): Bacteria > Bacillota > Bacilli > Lactobacillales > Streptococcaceae > Streptococcus > Streptococcus suis_AL. The sequence goes on from NZ_JARQPJ010000009.1 coordinate 11,010, forward strand.
CGCAACTACATCAAACAATCCCTTCGCCAATGGCTAGAACTCTATGGTTTTGACGGCTTCCGTTTCGACCTTATGGGTATTTTAGATAGCGAAACAATCAACCAGATTCAAACTGAATTATCTGCCATTCACCCAAATGTCTACCTCTATGGTGAAGGATGGAAAATGGCAACAGGCCTCGAATTTGAAAAGCTGGCTCACCAGTACAATGCAGAGCAGTTACCTGAAATCAGCTTCTTCAATGACGATTACCGTGATACCTTTAAGAAACTCTTGCTCAATCCAAGCCGTCTAGTAGATAAGCAATTGCACGAAAAGGTACAACATCTCCTGACTGGTAGCCGATTAAGCCATTTCTTAACGCCTCAACAGTCCCTCAACTACATCGAATGCCATGATAATGCTACAGCATTTGACTATTTCCATATTGAGAATCCAAACTGGACACCTCAACAGCAGAAACGTGCTGCTAGCTTTGGACTTCAACTGATTTTGATTTCTCAGGGTATGGCCTTTATTCATAGTGGACAGGAATTTTTCCGTACAAAAGATGAATTAGATAATACTTACAATGTCCCTGACCTTATCAACCGTCTGGACTGGACACGAGCTATTCGTTATAAGGAACATATCGAGTTCATTCAGGAATTAATTACCTTCCGCAAAAATAATCCAATACTCAGCCAGGATAACTACGAAAGTATCCAGGAAACTTGTGATTTCTACTGGTTAACTGAATATGTTCTTCGCTATCAAGTGACAAGTGAAGAAAAGACCATTCAATTTATCATCAACTTTGCGGATAGCGACTTTACCTATGAACGTGAAAAAGATAAGGCAGTTCTCTACAACTATCCTCCAGTCGAAGAGCGTGATCAGCAAGAAATCACGATTGCAGGACAGAGTATTTGCATTTTAGAAGACAAATAGGACTTTAGACCGATGAAACACGATATAGTCTGAGGTATACTATAGTCAATCCTAAATATTTTTCATAATCTCCTTAAAACTCACTGGTCACTCTGGTGAGTTTTTTTGTGTGATCAAAAAAACAACCCAGCATAAAGCTGAGTTGAGGCTCTTTACATCAATTCCATTATCTTCCGACCAATGCGTTCAATGTCATTCTGCATCCCTCTGAGTTCAAAGGTGTCTATAACAGGAAAATTAAATCGCTCAGCATATTGCTTGGCAGTCAGACAATATTGGTTGTTAAAATTACGGTTACCTGAGCCAACGACACCCAGACAGAGCTCTGCATTGGTCCCCAAAGCGATAAAATCTCCGAGAGGATTGGTCAGAATTTCCACATCTCCGTTGTCCACTCCATTTCCACCTTCTAAGTAGGTTGGTAAAAAGGCGACAAAGGGTGCATCTAGCTGATAGAAAGGAATATCCTGCTTGACCAAATCTTTAACATGGACCAGTTCAATCTCCCAGTCAGTTTGAAATTGGAAAAAAGACTTTAGACGTTTCACAAAACTCTCTGTATTGCCACTCAAACTGATATAAACCAAATATATTTTCTTCTTCATACATTTCCTCTTTATAATAAAAACACTACATGTAGACTGTAAATACTATTTTACTCCTACATGTAGTGTTTGTCAATCAGTCACTTTCCACAAACCGACCAATAATATTGACGTTGTCAGCTACCGATACAAAGGCTTGAGGATCTGCTTTTTTCATAATTTGCTTAAATTCACTAAACTCCGCACGCGTGATAATAGTAATCAGTACCGTTTTTTGCTCATGGTTATAAGCACCCTCAGCACCGTTGATAATGGTCACACCGCGATTGAGCTTCTTATGGATTTTCTTAATGACTCGTTCAGGATGATTGGTAATAATCATGGCCTGCATCCGTTTTTGTTTCACAAAAATCGCATCTGTCATGCGGCTGGAGATAAACAGCGCAACCATTGAATACAGGGCATATTGCCAGCCAAAGGTCATCCCTGCAATCAACATAATCATAATGTTGACAATCAAGGAAATGACTCCAACTTGACGTCCCGTCTTCTTGCGAATAATAATAGAGACAATATCAGTACCACCACTGGATACATTGTTCCTAAGCGCAAAGCCAATTCCTGTACCGAGCATAAGCCCACCGAAAATAGCATTGACTAACGGATCCGTCGTCAGGGTAACTGGCGGCATAAATTGGATAAAGAAAGAACTGAAGGATACCGTAATAAAGGTAAAGATAGTAAATTTATAACCAATTTTATACCAAGCTAAGATAAGCAAGGGAATGTTCAGGCCGTAGTAGACCACCGCAATCGGTACATTCCAACCAGCGTAAGAAGCTGCCAGAGCAGAAACAATCTGTGCAAGACCAGTAACTCCAGACGAATAAACATTCCCTGGTCGAAAGAAAAAATTGACTGCAATACTAGATAGGAGTCCATAAATAATGGACCCCGATATCCGTTCAGCATATTTTTCCCGAGAAATTCCCAAAATGACCGACCAAAACTTATTCTTTCTGGCCATTCTTATCAAGCGTATTTGCTGTTTTCTGAAAAATTTATTCATTTTCGAGTGTAATGTTTAAAGCCAATTCCTCTAATTGAGCTGATGCAACCGTACTCGGTGCCTGTGTCATCGGATCAGATGCCTTGTTATTCTTCGGAAAGGCGATAACTTCACGAATGTTATCCTCACCAGCCAATAACATGACAAAGCGGTCCAAACCGATAGCCAATCCACCATGTGGTGGGAAGCCGTAGTCCATAGCTTCTAGCAAGAAACCAAACTGCTCATGGGCATCCTCGGCTGAGAAACCGAGTGCCTTGAACATCTGCTCCTGCATCTCTTTCTGGTTGATACGCAAACTACCGCCACCTAGTTCATAGCCATTCAAAACGATATCGTAGGCAACTGCGTGTATTCTCTCCAAGACACTACCTTTTTCTCTAGATAACTGTTTTAATTTTCCCTTATTTGCCTTCAATTTGTTTATAGAATCTTTATCTGGCAAGGTGAATGGGTGATGGGCACTCATGTAGCGACCTTCCTCTTCAGACCACTCAAACATTGGCCAATCCACAATCCAGAGGAAGTTAAACTTGCTTTCATCAATCAAGCCCTGTTCTTTAGCCAAGCGATTACGCAAGGCTCCCAAGGTATTGTTGGCTACTTCCAATTCATCTGCCACAAAGAGAACCAAGTCCTTGTCTTCAAGTTGTAAACTTTCTGTCAAGTTTGCTGTAATGTCTGTCAAAAACTTGGCAACTGGGCCAGCTAATTCTCCCTGGTCAACCTTAACCCAAGCAAGTCCCTTAGCACCAAATTGTTTGGCGTATTCTGTTAATTTATCAATGTCTTTACGTGAGTAGCTATCCGCCGCACCCTTGACCACAATTGCTTTGACAACTGGTGCTTCTGAGAAGACCTTGAAGTCAACTTCCTTGACAAGTTCTGTCAAGTCTTGTAAAAGCATCTCAAAACGAGTATCCGGCTTGTCTGAACCATAGAAGTTCATCGCATGGTCATAGGACATACGTGGGAATGGTAAGGTCACATCAATTCCTTTGGTATCTTTCAAGACCTTAGCAATCAAGCCTTCTACGATGTCTTGGATTTCAACCTCATTCAAGAATGAGGTTTCCAAGTCAACCTGTGTAAACTCAGGTTGACGATCCCCACGCAAATCTTCATCACGGAAACACTTAACGATTTGGTAGTAACGGTCAAAACCAGCGTTCATTAAAAGCTGCTTAGTAATCTGTGGACTTTGTGGAAGGGCATAAAAATGACCTTTGGACACACGAGATGGTACCAAGTAATCACGCGCACCTTCTGGTGTTGACTTAGTCAACATTGGCGTCTCCACATCTATAAATTCCAAGTCATCCAGATAATTGCGAATGCTGTGGGTTACAGCTGCACGCAATTTGAAGTTGTTGAGCATTTCTGGACGGCGAAGATCCAAATAACGGTAACGAAGACGGGTATCATCACTAGCTTCAATGCCGTCCTTGATTTCAAACGGAGTTGTCTTAGCCGTGTTCAACACTGTCAAGCTTGTTACTTGTAATTCAACAGCTCCTGTTGGGATGTTGTCGTTGGCTTGTTCACGCTCCACAACCGTTCCCGTTACTTCGATAACAAACTCGGAACGAAGACTCTCCGCTTTTGCCATCACTTCAGCTTCAACTGCCTCAGGGTTAATAACCAATTGCATAATGCCTTCACGGTCACGCAAGTCGATGAAAATCAGACCACCCAAGTCACGACGACGGCCAACCCACCCTTTCAAAGTAATTTCCTGTCCGACATGTTCCTTACGAACACGTCCAGCGTACATAGAACGTTTCATTTTCTTCCTCTTTTACTGATTTTATACCTACTCATTCTACCATAAAGTGGCTGATTTTTGGGGGAATTTGACAAGAAAAATCGAAAAAACAGCCTTAAACGACTGGTTTAGTATAAAGCATATCTAAATGCGGAATATCGTCCTCTAGATAGACTTCTGAAACCGTCTCAAAACCTAGCGAACTATAGAACTTTTCTAAATGGGCTTGGGCACCAATTTTAATCTGACTTTCTTTCCATTCGTTTGTAATAAAGTAAATTGCCTGCCCCATCATTGGTCGACCTAAACCTTTGCCACGATGACTTGACTTGATGACCACACGACCGATGGAAACTTCATCATAACTTAGACCAGCTGGCAATATTCTCAAGTAAGCTACTAACTCTCCTTCATCCGTTCCCAAAAGATGAAGACAGTTTGGGTCCTTTCCATCAACTTCAGGATAGGGACAGGCTTGTTCAACAACAAAGACATCAACTCTCAGTGTCAAGATAGTGTAAAGTTCCTGTAAACTTAGTTGGTCAAATGCTTTTATTTCCCACTGCATAGCTTCCTCCTAGGGCAAGATGTTGCCTGCACTTCTGTAAATCTCGTACCATTCTGGTCTAGTCAAGGTAATCTGACTAGCTTGTGCAATCTTGGTCAAACGTTCTGGATTCATGGACCCAACTATGGTTTGAATCTTAGCTGGATGTCTCAAAATCCAAGCTACGACAATGGTTTCATGTGAAACTTTGTACCGCTCTGCTATTTCCCCAATGGTCTGGTTTAAAAGAGCATAGTCAGGATGGTTGGCAAAAATACCTCGTTGCAAATCAATCAAGAAAGGAGACCAGGCTTGGATAGTGATTTTTTTAAGTTGGCAATAGTCAATTAGCCCACCATCACGCATAGTCGCAGCATCATCTTTCATATTGACATGGAGTCCGGCGTCAATCAAAGGCGTGTGAGCAGGAGATAACTGCAATTGATTAACTGCGAGCGGTTGATCAAGATAGGATTGCAATAACTCCATTTGGTAAATGTTTTGGTTGCTGACGCCAAAATGATGAACCTTCCCTGCTTTTTTCAAGAGATAAAAGGCTTCTGCCACTTCCTCTGCTTCCGTTAAAGCATCTGGTCTATGCAAGGCAAGAACATCTAAATATTCTGTATCCAAGCGCTTCAAAATCCCGTCCACAGATTCCAAGATGTAATCTTTAGAAAAATCAAAATAGCCCTTGCGAATGCCACATTTGGACTGGAGAATCATGTCCTCACGTTTCAAACCTGCCAATTTTGCTCCTTGAGCAAAACGGATTTCTGACTCACCACCACCATAAATATCTGCATGATCGAAAAAGTTAATTCCCTGTCCAACGACTGTATCTAACACTTTAGCAGTTTCCTGCTCTGTCAAACTAGCCATTCGCATACAGCCTAAAGCAATTCGAGAAACCTGTAAACCTGTCTGTCCTAATTCTTGCATGTGTCTTCTCCTTGTAAGCGTTTTTTCTTCTATTCATTATAACAGAAAAGGGAGCGGGACAGAACTCGAAAATAAAAAGAGTTCCCCTCACTTCCAAACATACAGGTTCGGACTTATATGGGCACTTTCTTACTTTCAGGTGACCAGCTGAAACAGTTCCCCGAACTGTTTCACTCCACTGGACTATTTTACTCCCGTCCCCACATAGCTCCAACAGTCAGAGTAGTGACTGTTGGAGGTTGGAAATGAAGCGAACTCGTTCGCATCAGCGTAGAGGTCAGATTTGAAGTGTGCAACACGAATTGCTGAGATTTGCTGTGCAAAACCTCTAACAATCTCCCAGATTGTTAGAGCCAATCAACCACTGTACTGAGATGTTGACACTAGCTTTGAGAAGTGGCAGTCAACCTCCTAGTTAAAACCATAAATTCTTTTCGCGATTTTATAGACGGCATTGGAAATTTTTCGACCTGGATAACCGTAAAGGTTGGTTAATTGCCCGAGTAACCCTTTACGAACGATTTTAAAGAGAGCTGGATTGTTATCACGAATATAGTGCCATAATTCCTGCTTTTTCATCATATGCTCAGCTGTTCCAGCACGATTGAGAAGGGCACAGGAGATAATGGTCGTAATCTCTACGTGATTGAGCAAATAACTCCGTAAATCAGGATTGTCAATCGCCTCCAAGTCTAAATTATCTACCAAGATTCGATTGACTTTCAACTGCTGGTCAATGCGCTTAATCATGACGGATTCATTGACAGACTGGTCATTTCGCCCAATAAAGTAACGATAAAAATCTACTGGTAGATAGTACATGGTTTTCACAGCCTGTAAAGGGGTAAACACGAAAATATTATCCACATAGAAGGTATGCTCTGGTAGAACGAGACCAACCTCTCTTAACAACTCAGTCCTGTAAATCAAGGAATGCATCATCATGTATTGACCCTTGGAAAAGGCACCTACATCTTCCCAACCGAAAATCCGATTTTCAGGTAAGACATCCTGATAGGACATGGATTTCTTTCGAGATTGTCCCTCTTTTTCGTAAACAAAATTGGAAATGAAGGCATCAACTGGCGTATTTTCGTCTTCCAATGCCTGCAAACTCTCTAGGATCTTCAAATAGGCCCTGGTATCGACCCAGTCATCTGAATCTACAACTTTAAAGTACTTCCCCTTGGCCTCACGTATCCCTGTATTAACAGCTCCGCCATGGCCCTTATTGTCCTGATAGATGGCACGTACGTTTGAAAATTGATTCTCTAGTCCCTCTGCGATTTCCTGAGTCCGATCGGTCGACCCGTCGTTAATAATCAGAATTTCAACCTTGTCACCACCCATTACAAGGGAATGAACACAGTAATGAAGGTAGGCCTCCGAATTATAACTCGGAATGGCAATACTTAGTAAGGTCATCTTTCTCTCCATTTGACACAATTTGTTACTATTTTATCACATTTTCAGGAAAGTTGCTTTTGATATTTTCGTTTTGCTTGATAGGCTCTCCATAGTTGGCCTAAGCCCTTGAAAAAATGGCCATTGACAATGGTAAGAATCCCTTCCACCATCGGTAAATCGAGCATGTCTCCTGTCATCTTGGCCATTGCCCTAAATGGCATATTATAAAGGAATAGCAGGTTCAAGTCAGGAGTCCCTTTCTGCTCTGCTTTTTTCAGTAAGCCAGCCAATAGTTTATGCACGCCACGTGCCAACCCACTCTTGGCAAATTGGAGTTTCAAAACTGGATCGTTCAGGCTCAATTCTTGACCAATTTTCCAGGTTTCTTCTGGAACTGGACGTCCAAGCAATTGTGCAAAATCCTGCGATGAAGCAGCCTGTACTTGGGCTGTCAGATAAGTCGGTAGCTGTTCTGAAGCAGGAAATTGGTCTACTGTACCTTGTCGGATAATCTCACCAACCAAGCGAATATCCTGACTACTTGCACCTACATACAAGAGATAATTTCCAGCCTCTACTTCAAATCGGCCTGTCTCTTTATTAAAATAACGGAAAGTATAATCCTCAAAAGGGATAAAAATTTGTTTGGACTCGCCTGCTTTTATAAATACCTTTTTAAAGCCTTTTAATTCCTTTACAGGTCGGTAAATCTGACTGTCTTCTTTGCCTACGTACAATTGGATAATCTCAGCCCCATCTACCATTCCTGTATTAGTAATCATGACAGAAACCCCTGATTCAGACACTTCTAATTGACTGTAAGAAAAATCTGTGTAGGATAATCCATAGCCAAAGGGATACTTGACAGATTTGTCAACGCTTGTAAAGTAACGGTAGCCTACATAGAGAGCTTCCTTATAGAGGGCAAATTCTCCCTCCGCAGGATAGTCCTCAGAAGACGGAAGATCTGCTAACTCAACAGGATAGGTCTCGCTTAGTTTCCCTGACGGGTTGACACGACCTGTCAAGGTATCTAACATGGCTCTAGCGCCAGCTTCTCCTGATAGATAGCCGTGAAGAACCGCATCTACATCCACATCCCAATTCATATCCACAACCGAACCAGCTGATAGGACAACAACGATTTTTTTACCTGTCCCTACCAAGGCATTCAGTAAGGATAACTGGTTTTTAGGGAGACTTAGATGATGACGATCCAAGCCCTCACTTTCACTCATTTCATCCAGCCCCATATGGTAAAGAACAAGTTCTGCTTGGTTTGCAAGATTGACAGCCTTGTCAACTAATTCCCCATCTTCTTTATCTACACGTTGGTAGCCTTGTTCGTAACCAATGACATTTAATGGATAATCCGCGATGCAATCCACTGTTTTATCTAATTGTCTTGTATTGATTAAGGAAGAGCCGGCTCCCTGATAGCGAGGATTTTGGGCAAATTCTCCGATAAGGGCTATTTTTATCTCGCTAGATAAGGGCAAGACATGATCCTTATTTTTTAATAGCACAATGCTCTCAGCAGCAGCCTGACGGGCCAATTTATGTTGTTCAGAATAATCTACAGTTTGTTTTTCAGCATTGGCCAACTCCAAAACCACATCAAGTAGCTCATCCACGCGCTCATTCAATACCTGCTCGGACAGACGACCAGACTGAACAGCGTCAATGATTTCCTTTTGACCAACCTTTTTAGTACCCGGCATTTCCAAATGACTACCATTTTCAACACCGAGAACATGGTCATTAGAGCCTCCCCAATCCGATACGACAAAGCCAGTAAAGCCCCATTCGTCACGAAGAATGTCACGCAAGAGGCGCTTGTCTTCATTAGCGTAGACGCCGTTTATTTTGTTATAGGCAGACATGATTGCCTTTGGATTTCCTTCACGCACAGCAATTTCAAATCCTGTCAGATAGAGCTCTCTCAGCGTGCGCTCATCTACAATGGAGTCTGAAGCCATACGTCGCAATTCCTGACTGTTTACAGCTAAATGCTTAGGCGTTGCCGCAACACCTTGCGACTGCATTCCCCGAATCATTGCGGCCGCCAGTTTTCCTGCCTGATAAGGATCTTCTGAATAATACTCAAAGTTTCGACCACATAAGGGACTGCGCTTGATATTAAGCCCCGGACCCAAAATGACATTGACACCCAAGCTGTTTGCTTCTACGCCGAGACCCTGTCCGACACGTTCAACCAGATCCACATCCCACGAATTTGCTAAGGTAGCAGCTGTTGGGAAACACGTTGCAGGAACAGAGGCATTCAGCCCTAAGTGATCACCTTCACCTTCTTGCTTGCGAATTCCATGTGGCCCATCAGACAAAAAGATAGATGGAATTCCTTTTTCAGGGTAATCCTTGGTTTCCCAAACAGATTTTCCAGACATGAGTGCTGCCTTTTCTTCCAATGTTAAACGATTAATAATCTCCTGATGCTTCATCATCTTTTCCTCATTCTATTTCTTTATCACTATCATATCAGACCAAGCGTACAATTAAAACGCTTTCTTCATAATCTGTCCGATTTTAGGCATAATCTGCTATAAAAAATCTCCCCAGAAAATACTAGGGAGATTATGTGCATCACTTCTTATTTCATGATTACAAACTTCATCATCGGATAGTTGACAGCCACTTGAACGAAAATATTGACCCAATTGGCTGCTGTCTGTGCCCAACCCAAACTCAAGCCCCATGATGTAAAGAGTTGAGTAGTGTAAGGTGGTAGCACAATGGACAAAATTCCTGCAACCAGAACAGTCAAGATATACCAATGGAGGGTTTTGGAAATATCATTCTCTGCACCAAATACCAACTTCCTTTGTACAATGTAATTGACAACTTGCGCTGCTACATAGGCCAAGAGGAAGGAGAGAAAGCCGTTTAAACCGCCATTTTCTATGGAATAATGGAAGATGAACCAGTGAAATGGCTGACTTGACAAGGCTGTAAAGAGGAAATTTGTTGACAACCAAAGAACACAGAAATTTGTAATGGTCGCTATGTTTGATAACACATTAAACTTGATAAATTCCCACAAGTCTGGGTGTTTGGCAATCCATTCTTTCATACTGTCTCCTATGCAAGACGAGGGGATGCCCCCTTGTTATGCTGCGTTTTTTTCTTCTTTTTTCTTACTTGTTAGTTTTACAAGACCGAAACCTGTAAAACCAACAAGGGCAATATTGCTTGCTACCAATACAACAATCCACCATTTAGTTTTTGGTTTGTAGATGTCAAAGGCTGCAGAATGAGCAACGGTGTACAAGATGTTTTTGCTTGCCTGACGAAGTGCGGCAACCCCTTCTTCAGTACCAGTTGAAGTGGCTGTTGGAAGGTCACCCATAGGTGTCAACATGAGGTCGCCACCGTTGCGGATAGCCTGGTCTGGACTCATATAGTCTTGACCGTCAAAGTCTGTGATGACCATTCCTTTGAAGCCCCACTCGTCACGAAGGACAGTATTCAAGAGGTCTCCGTTACCACCTGCCCAGAGGGTGCCGATACGGTTAAAGGATGACATGATGGCTGTCGCTCCACCTTCTTTGACAGGGATCTCAAATGCTTTAAGGTAGATTTCACGGATTGCCTGTTCGTTTGACCAAGTCGCCACACCTTCACGGTTATCTTCTTGGTCATTGAGGGCAAAGTGTTTGGTAAAGGTATAAACACCATTTTCAAGAGCTTTTGCTACCAGTGAGCTTGCCATTTTTCCTGAAATCAGTGGATCTTCTGAATAGTACTCGAAGTTACGTCCTGAGAATGGTGAACGGTGAATGTTCACAGCTGGTGCATACAAACCAACGATACCATGAGCTAAAGCTTCTTTGGCAAAGGCGTCACCCATTTCTTCAGCCAAGTCAGTATTCCAAGTAGATGCAACAACGACTTCTGAGTTGTATTGGATACCTTTGATACCTTGGAAGATACCGTTGATACCAGCAGGTCCGTCCAAGTCAACAACAGCTGGTTTATCGATTGATTTGACAGCTCCTGTTGCATAGCCGCCGTAACCAATCAAGTTGACCATTTCATCAACAGACATTTGAGCAACGAGTTGTTCCCAACGCTCGTCATCATAGTCTGCACCAATCAAATCAACCAAACGAAGTCCGTTATCTTCTGTTGTCACCGTATCAATCGGTGTTTCTGAAGATTCGTCAATACGGAAGTTTGAATTATTGATTTCTGTAGCAATTTGCTCGCTAGCTTCTTTGTCTTTTGTACGTTCAGTTGGCAAAGTACCTGCCCAGTCCGCACGGGTTACATACTTGACATCACCTACAGCATATTCAAAGGCATTGGTTACTTCAGCCTTATCAGATGAACGTTGCGTCAAGACTTCCTTGCTGTCAACTGTGTAGGTTTCTGAATCCAATACATCATGAGCGTTATTCATGAGTTTGATTTGGTAGTCACCCTTATCCAAAACGTAGGCTTTTTCAGTCTTTTCGTCGTAAGATGCCATGTCATCACGGTCGAAGGAAATAGTTAATTCCTCGCTCTTACCTGGCTCAATAACATCTGTCTTGTCAAATCCAGCCAAGACAACATGGGATTTTTCAATACCACCTTCGGTATATGGAGCAGTGTAATAAACTTGTGCAACTTCTTTACCAGCCACATCACCAGTGTTGGTTACCTTGACATTGACCTCAATCTTGTCACCGTTCTCTTTCATGCTGGTGATTTCTTGGTCAAATGTTGTATAGCTCAAACCATAGCCAAATGGATATTGCACTGTTGCATCGTAGGCTGCCTCATCTACTTGACCAGTCGCATTGTCAACAAAGCGAGTTTCATAGTAACGATAGCCTAGATAGATACCTTCTTGGTAGTTAACAAATTTATAGTTGAAGGTTTGAGGTTCTTTTGCTCCCCATGGAGTTTTCTCATAAGTAATATTGGTATAAGAGAAGTCCCCTGTATTCCAGTAGGTCGGGTTGGTTTCCAAGTCATAGGCATAGGTATCGACCAAGCGACCAGACGGGTTGACATCTCCTGCCAAGATATTAGCTACACCGTTCAAACCAGTTGAACCAGGTCCGCCAATCCAGAGAGCCGCATCGACACCTGCCTCTTCCAAGAAACCAAGTTCCATCGCATTTGAAGAGTTGACCAAGACAACAACCTTGTCAAAGTTTTCGGTTACAGTTTTCAACATAGCTTTTTCAACTTCTTGAAGTTCAAGATAGTGCTTGTCCTTGTCTCCTTGTTGGTATTCTGCCATATTTTGTGGAAGGTCTGCACCCTCACCACCGTTACGGGAAATGACCACCAAGGCTGTATCAGAGAAGTTCTTCGCGTTTGTTAGCAATTCATCTGTGTATTTGTCTTGAGTTGGCTCATAGATATTGTAATCTCCACCATTGAGGGAGAAGATGTTGGTACCTTCTTTTTCTGGCAGGTTTTCTGTATAGAAATCGGTCAATTCACTGTTGACTTCAAAACCAGCATTTTCAAGACCTTGTTGCAGATTGACGTTTTTGGACTCATCTGCAGCACCTGAACCAGATCCTCCGTAAGTAATGGCTACAGAAGAAATACCAAAAACATTGACCTTAGATGATTTTTCAAGCGGTAGGGTCTGATTTTTGTTTTCGAGCAAGACAGTGCCCTCTTCTTGAATAGTTGTTACCAAAGATTTAGAAACCTCTTCTGCCTCAGCTATTTTTGTCTCATCTGCATAAGACGGCGCAAAATAGGTGTCGATTACATTGACAAACATATTGACAGCATAGTTGGCACCAATAACTACTACACCTAATAATGCCAAGAGAGACGTAAAGATTTTTGATTTTTTGGTTGCAAATGCCTTATTCTTCACACCTTTGTAAATATAGTACGCGAATAAAGCTACGACTGCTAAACTAGCACATATTAAAACAATCTTTGCAATCCCTGCTGCATCCCATGCTTGATAGGAACTAGCATAATCTTCCGCAAATACCGTTACTCCGACATTTCCCATCAGAGTAACTAAACTTGCTAAACCAAGTTTTTTCCAAGCCTTCATAAGACTTCCTCCTAAACGTTTCGGCTTCCATGTAAGCCTTTTCTTTTTCTTGAGTCCACTATATCAATTAACATACTTAATGAAAACCCTTTCTTCATAATCTGTCATTTAACCTTCATAATTTGTAAATTGAGAAAAATAATCCTACTCTTGCTATTTTATCATTTGATTTTTCTAAAATATAGCTAACAATTTCATTTTAATTTTGATATACTGATAGAAAATAAAAGGGGTGCTTTATGAAAATCGCGATTGTAGAAGATCAAAAAATCGAGCAAGAGAGACTGTCCAACTACATCAAAACCTACTGCCAGAAAGCTGGGATTACAGTGGAAATCAGCTGTTTTAACGACGGTCTCCATATCACTAGTGACTATCAAAAACAATTTGACCTGATTTACCTAGATGTCGAGATGGAGATTATGGACGGGATGACCACCGCTCAAAAGATTCGGTCTGTGGATAAAGATGTTCTCATCGTCTTTGTGACCAATCATTCCCATGTCGCTATTCAGGGTTATTCTGTTGAGGCCATTGATTTTCTTCTCAAACCACTGAGCTCCTTTGTCTTTGAGGAACATTTTAAAAAAATTCTTAGAAAATTACCCGATAGCCAAGAGAAACAAAGTTTGTATATAAAAAGCAAGCAGTCCACTGTAAAACTCTATCAAGAAGATATTGTTTACCTAGAAAGTCAAGGACATCAAGTTCACATCTACACAGTTGACGGTGGCCTAACGATTACCCATAATAGTCTCAAGAATCTCGAAGCCATGTTAGACAGTAAATTGTTTGTACGAGCCCACTCCGCCTATATCATCAATCTATCCCACGTTCAAAAAGTGGAAGGAAGCCTTGTTTACGTCACAAATACAGCCTTGCCGATTAGCCGCCCAAGGAAAAAAGAATTTATGACAGCTCTAACCAACTTCATCGGAGATAGCCTACTATGATCAATTTCCCTGATATTCCACGTTTCTATACTGCTCTAACAGAAAGCTTGGCCTGCCTACTGGTCTGTTCCTCGCTTGTTTTATCTGAAAAATGGTCACGCAAACAGTTCCGTATCCTCCTGATTTTCCTCATACAAATCTTACTTCAACTTGTGGCTGGCAAACTCCCTTTGCTTTTTTGGACTGTGGGAATGGGCATCAATATCGTTTGGATGTTTGTTTCCATTCGATTGCTTGGAGTTATCCACAAGAGGACTAGTCTCTATTTGACAGCAAAAGCCTTTATCATTGCCGAATTAGTAGCCTCCATTACTTGGCATCTCTACTGTTTGACGATTTATCAACAACCTGTGGATAACTTGTGGACACAAGGGGTATCTCTGTTGATAACTTCTCTGCTGTCTTACTGGCTCATCTATCTACAAGGTAAAAAAGTTCACTTAGAAGAATTGGATAAATTCATTGAGCAGCGAGATGTGACGGTAGCTATCTTTACAACCTTATCTATCTTTGTTCTTAGTAATATTGGTTTCATCCTCTCAGGCACGCGCCAATTTCAAGACTCGACCAGCATTTTCATCCTCCGGACAACCGTCAATCTCTCTGGTCTTCTACTCCTATTCACCCAAGAATCTCAACAATACGATCGCTATTTACGACAGGAATTGACATCTATCAATAATATGTTTCAACTTCAATACAAGCAATACCAAGCCTATCGTGAAAACAGTGAGATTCTTGACCGTAAGGTCCATGATTTAAAGCATCAACTGGCCATTATTCAGCAAGAATCGGATAAAACCAAAAAGGAGCAATACCTAGCTGAAATGAGCGAGGTGATCCAGACCCTTGATGCCAAGATTGAAACAGGAAATCCCGTTCTAGATACCATTCTCAGCCAGAAAAATTATTACTGTTTGCAAAATGGAATCAACTTTACCTGTATTGTTCAGGGAGAGCCCCTTCATTTTATGGATGTAATGGATATTTCAGCTCTGTTTGGAAATGCCATTGACAATGCCATCGAGGCTGTTGAAAAAATAGATAACCCTGAACAACGCTTGATTACTTTAAAGGTTGCCTGCCATCAGCAATTTCTCATCATTCGATTAGACAACTACGATACTTCTTCATTAGACTTATCCACAGGACAGCTCCCTGAAACCTCAAAAACAAATAAGGACTACCATGGATTCGGTCTTAAGAGTATGGAGTATGTTGCCAATAAATACGGTGGCAGTCTCACACTTAGCAAGGAAGATAATTGGGTTCAACTAAAAATCATTCTCCCCTTACAAGCATAGAAAAATCCCGTTTAAAAGCGGGATTTTCTTTCTATTCATCATTTAGAAACCGTCACTTGCTCCACATCTCGACCTTGACTCCGTTTTATAATCACATCAAGATAATCAGCCAAGAAACTTCTCGGTGATGCTGCTTGCAAGGTCTGATAGGCTTGGCTAGGAAATACCGTCTCATCAAGCCAAGTCTGGTCCAATTTTTCTCCTGAAAAATAAGCACGGTTGGCCGGCATGATAAATTGTGAAATTGCATCTGCTGTCTCGCCATCATACCACCGTTCATCGTTCAACACATTGTGGACCATGATGTCGCTGGTATTGTCAAAGACGGTTTGTAAGTAGCTTAGATGATTCTGCAAATTTGGATCACTAGGTTGGTGCTTTTCTGTCCACGAAGCCATATCAAGTTGAGTTTTTTGATAGTGAATGCTTGCATCATCAAGGTTCAATTGGCCGATAACTGCTGGATAAATAGAAAATGCTCCATTGACCACTTCAGTATAGCTGACTTGTCCCAAGTCTTCTTCAACAATATTCTGAGAATGAGTGTGGCCTGAAAAACCAAATTGAATGCCATATTGATTGAACAAGGCCTTCAAATCGGCAGCATTATCCAAAGTATAGCCTTTTGAGAGCATGGCATGCTGTTGCAAGACATTGTGATGGACAACAGGTATCAAGTTTACTCCAGCTTCCTTGGCTGCCTGAAGCTGTACGTCTATCCAATCCAAGGTCTCTTTTTTGATACGTCCATTGGTTGGAGGAGCTCCTTTGCCGTAGCCGTCAGAGTAGATGTTACTGTCTAGCATCAGAAACCATGCATTGGAAAATGGCTTGGCCAGATAGCTCAATGAGGCTTGATCACGACCGCTGGCTTGTTGATAGCCATGATCGTCAAATATATCTGAAAATTGCTGAGAGGTGACCTGATCTGTCACTATCTGCTGATCTCCTTTAAAGGCCCTAGCCCAGCCACTGGCAATATCATGGTTGCCAGGAATGACCAAAACCTCCGTTCCTTTTTCTTCAATCTGGGTAAAATACTGCGCCAATTCAACCATGCTCTGCTTTTCACCGTTAAGAGTCAAATCCCCACTGACTAGTAATAAGGACGGTTGCTCACGCTCAACCTGCTCAACCAAGGCCTCCATTCGCTCATTTCCATAACGTAAATCCTTGCCAGCAGCTGTTTTTTCGATATAGGAAAAAGCCTCTCCATCATCAAATAAATCCTGTGATAAATAATGCAAATCTGTGATAATCCAAATTTTATCTTGGTCTCTTAATGCAGCCTCGACATAGGATTGCTGACGCTGACCTGCAATAGCAGACCAAATCAAAACAATGACTGCAATAGCTCCTAACAATAATACTATTTTCTTCTTCATACCTTAAAAGTATATCATCTTAGATGAATGACGACAATACAAAAAGAGGAGTTAGACTGTAGCCAACTCCTCATATTAAAATTTATTTCTTAGCAAATCCAGCTGCTTGTTCACCAGCCTGACGACCAAATACGATGATATCTGCTACAGCATTACCACCAATACGGTTTTGACCATGAACACCACCAGTTACTTCACCAGCAGCATAAAGACCAGAAATTGCTGAACCATCTGTTTTCAATACTTCAGTATTGGTATTGATTTTCACACCACCCATTGTATGGTGAACACCAGGTGCAACTTTAATCGCATGGTAAGAACCAGTATTCAAAGCATGGTCCATACCTGATGTACGACCAAATGCCGCATCATTCTTATCTGCTACAGCCTTATTCCAAGTATCAAGTGTCGTTTGAAGTGTATCCGCAGGTAGGTCAATTTCTTTAGCCAAATCTGCAAGTGTAGCACCCGTTTTTACAAGACCTTTTTCTTCGTATTGAGCAATCGCCTTCACACGATCTTTCAAAGCATCATCAAAGATAACATAAGCATAGTTTGGCTCTAAGCTATTGATAGCCGCAGAAACTTTATCACGAGTTTCCAATTCGTTAACAAAACGCTCACCTTTTGAATTGACAAGGATAGCACCCTCACCACGAACAGCTTCCGTAATCAAGTAAGAAGTTTCTTGCTCAACAGTTGGGTGAATTTGGATTTGTTCCATATCAACAGTCGCAGCACCTTCTGATTCAGCAAGCGCAATACCGTCACCTGTTGAACCTTCTTGGTTAGTAGTGACATAACCATCAAGTGCTGGATTGAATTTAGCAACCATTTCCAAATCTGCACCGAAACCACCTGTCGCCAATACAACCGCTTTTGCAGAAACTTTCTTCGTTTCACCAGCAATCTTCACTTCAACCCCTGTGACAGCTCCATCTTTGTCTTCCAGTTTCGTAACATCTGCATTGACAAAAATTGGTACTTCACGTTCAACAAGATTGTGGTAAAGACCATTTACTAAGTAGCCACCAACAGCAGAACCATCTGCTGGACGGTGGGTACGTTTTTCGCTCATACCACCAGTGGTCGTAATGTTGCTGAGGGTAATACCCATTCCATCCAGCCAGTCAATTGCACCAGCTGAATTATCTACAAGATAACGAAGTAGTTCAGGATCATTAGTTCCTTTACCACCTTTAAGGGTTTCTTCGTAGAATTTATCGTTTGTATCAGCAATACCTTCCGCTTCTTGGAATTTAGTCTGTGAAGCATTCATACCAGCTGATGATTTAGCCGTATTACCACCGATAACAGGCATTTTTTCCAATAAAACAACACTCGCACCAGCATCTTTAGCTGAGATAGCTGCCGACATACCAGCACCACCAGAACCAACAACGATAACATCATAGCTATCTTTCAACTCAGATGGATCTGTATACACTTTCTCAGATGCACCTGAAACAGCTTCTTCTGATGAAGAAGAAGTCGTAGATGATGAAGATGTAGCTGTTTTGTCAGACTTACCTCCACACGCTACTAAAAACACCACAGCAAGTAGACTCATTAGTAAGCCTAACCAAGCTTTCTTTTTCATGATAAACCTCCAATTTTTATCTGATATTAGTATTATACAAGATTGTGAAATGTTTTTCAATCTGTTTTGCAATATTTTTCACAAACATTAATAAAAAAATGTATGATATTCGATTCATACATTTTTAAAACTATTTACTGCCCTTGAAGAGCTAAAAAATTCTCTATTTCGGATATTGTTGCCTGGCTCCCTTTACGGAGTATTCCAGACAATTTACCATATTTATAATAGGTTAAACTAGGAACTGTAGCAAGACCTTGACTCTGTCGAAATTGTTGAATTTTTCCATTCGGATCCGACTCGCTATCTAAATAGTAGATAGTTGCATGTGATTGCTCTACTGCCTCTGTTAATTTAGGAACGAAGTCACGACAATAAGGACAGGTCTCACGACCTATGTATAATATAAATTCTTCCTCGTCTTGGACCTTTTGCTCCACTTCATCTATCGAAACAGCCTGATAACTCTTTACAGCCTTCACGTAGTCTGATTCATTTGGTACAGCCGCTGATTGAGATAAAAAGAATGCCCCACCTACGACCAAAATAGTCAATACCACTAGTAAAAAATACTTACGCCACATAATCCCTCCTCAAATGCAGACAAAAAGCCCTTGTAAATAGGGCTTTTAAAATATCGATACAAATCTTAGAGCATTTTGTTGTAGAATTCTACGACAAGAGCTTCGTTGATTTCTGGGTTGATTTCGTCGCGTTCTGGCAAGCGAGTCAATGAACCTTCAAGCTTTTCAGCATCGAATGATACGAAAGCTGGACGGCCAAGAGTTGCTTCAACAGCTTCAAGGATAGCTGGAACTTTGATTGACTTCTCACGAACTGAGATCACTTGACCAACTTCAACGCGGTATGAAGGAATATCAACGCGTTTGCCGTCAACAAGGATATGACCGTGGTTTACGAATTGACGTGCTTGACGACGAGTAGTTGCCAAACCAAGACGGTAAACGACGTTGTCCAAACGACGCTCCAAAAGAAGCATGAAGTTGAAACCAAGAGTACCTTGTTTGATTTTAGTAGCTTGTACGAACAAGTTACGGAATTGTTTTTCACCCAAACCGTAAGAGAAACGCAATTTTTGTTTCTCAGCCAACTGCAAACCGTATTCTGACAATTTAGAACGGTTGTTTGGTCCGTGTTGACCTGGTACGTAGTTACGACGTGCCAATTCTTTACCTGTACCTGTCAATGACAAGCCAAGACGACGAGCTTGTTTCCAAGATGGTCCTGTATAACGTGACATTTGTTATGTCCTCCTAAAAATAAAAATTTCCGTCATTTCGTTTCTCTTTTATTACGTCGTTAAGTCGGCTTGGCATACCTCAGTATAGCCTGCCCCTCCTTGCCTAGTACTAAAAGGAAACAAAAAGACTTGTTTATAGGAAATAACGTTTTAAGCAAACCTGATTCGTGCAGGAGGCCTTCATCGAAACAGCAACGATTACTCTTCTTGCTGACCTTCTGTTGACGAGCTTCATTTTGCTCTGCTGTTATTTCGCACAAAGGTTAGTATAGCACAAAAAAAAGGCTCTGTAAAGCCTTTTTCATCCTTCTTATTGCATTTCTTCCAATAGTTGGACCAATTTATCCTTTTGAACCTGTCCTGCAAAGGAAACCTTGAGGGTTCCATCACTATTGATGAGGATATGGGTCGGAAAAGCAGCAATGCCAAACTGTGTCATCGCCTGATCTTTTGTGTCAAACAAGACAGGATAGGTCGCCCCTAGCTCACTAGCCTTCTCTAAAATCTCAGCCTTGCTCACATCCGCAGGATTGGTATTCTCAAACTCAGCATCCTCAGGTGATGTAATCGACAAAAAGACAAAATCTTCCTTATCCTTATACTCTTGATAAACCTCCTCCAATTCTGGGATTTCTCTCTGACAAGGACCACACCAGGTCGCCCAAACATTGATATAAATCTTTTTCCCCTTGTAATCTGCCAGATTGACATCATTTCCATCCTTATCCTTTAGGGAAAAATCTAGCGTG
Source organism: Streptococcus suis (assembly GCF_046032515.1). Lineage (GTDB taxonomy): Bacteria > Bacillota > Bacilli > Lactobacillales > Streptococcaceae > Streptococcus > Streptococcus suis_AL. The sequence goes on from NZ_JARQPJ010000009.1 coordinate 31,504, forward strand.
ACAGGTTGATTAGCTTGTAAAGTTGACTCCGTAGAAGACTGACTTACCAATGGTAACAAGGAACAAGCCGTCAACACAAAACAGGAAGCAAGTAAGCAAGCGACAATAGATAGCAACTTTTTCATAAACAAATCCTTTCTATCCTACTGGAAAAAACGAACAAGATGCTGGAAGAAACCTGTTAAAATACTCAAGCCAATCAAGAGCAACAGATAGCCTGAAATACGCTTGGTCCAAGCCAAATAGTGCCGATTGTTCTTGAAGAAAGCCAACATTTTCTGAGAAAAAAAGGCAACCAAAATAAAGGGAAGAATAAAACCAAGACAATAAACCAACAGCAAGATACCGCTCAACCAACCCTCCTGACTGCTAGCATAGATAAAGACAGAAGCCAGAATCGGACCGATACATGGTGTCCAAGAAAAACTAAAGGTAAAGCCCATCAAAAAAGCTAAAAATGGAGTGACCTGTTTCCCTGCCTGATAGACCTTGTTTTTTGCAGAAAATTCACGCTCCAACATAGGAATATTGAACCAGCCCAACTGCAAAATCCCCATGAGAATAATCAGCAGACCACTGATGATTTGCAAGACTTGAGCATTGGCTTGTAAGACCCTACTCAGCAAACTAGAGGCAAAGCCTAATAAGAAGAAGGTCACAGCAATCCCAACCACAAAACTCAGCGTATTAACCAGGACATTCCTCTCCCCCTCTTTCCCTTCAGCTCCACCTGCCAACAAACCAATGTAGATAGGAAGAATTGGCAGAACACAGGGAGAAAGAAAAGACAGAAGCCCTTCAGCAAACAGAGCTAAAAATGTAAACCATTGCAAGTCCATACAAACTCCTTTCTATCTCGCACACGAATGTTGTTGAAAACGTTTTTATGTACTAATATTATAACACACCGCTGTATCTTAGTCAATATATAGTTTGGTTAAAGCATACAAAAAAGCCTGCAAACACAGGCTCCCATTCCTAATCCAAGTAATGAATTAAGATTTTCTCCGTCAATACATCCGAGTAGGTATAAGATTCTACAAAAGTATTGTTTGGATCTTCAAATTCAACGATAAAGAGAGACTGATAAACCTCCACAATACGCCCCTGCTTATTCTTCTCACGCTTACGACCATTTTCAAGGGTCAATTCAACAATTTGTCCCTCATGGTCTTTAATATCTTGTTTGATTTGCTTCATTTTAGCAACATCTGTAAATGCATCACTCATTCTTTATCCATCCTCTCTCTTGGAAATACTTGCAAATTTATTGTATTCTTTTTGGAACATGAGTTCCACGGTACCACGCGCACCGGAACGGTTTTTCTCGATGATGACTTCAACCGTATTGTTAGGAATACCGCCGTCTTCCTGCTCACCGCGCTCATAGTAATCATCACGATATAAGAAGGCAACGATATCGGCATCCTGCTCGATAGAACCAGATTCACGAATATCTGACAGAACGGGTCTCTTATCCTGACGTTGCTCAACTCCACGCGACAACTGACTGAGGGCGATAACAGGAACTTTCAATTCCTTGGCCAAAATCTTCAGCTGACGGGAAATCTCAGAAACCTCTTGTTGTCGGTTTTCACGACCTGTTCCCGTAATCAATTGAAGATAGTCAATCAAGATCAAGCCCAGATTGCCCGTTTCCTGAGCCAACTTCCGCGAACGCGAACGGATCTCCGTAATCTTGATACCTGGCGTATCATCAATGTAAATGCTAGCTCGTGCCAAATTAGCCTGAGCCACCATATACTTATTCCACTCTTCCTGCGTCAAATGACCCGTACGAATGGAACGCGAATTGATAACTCCCTCAGAAGCCAACATACGGTCCACCAAGCTCTCCGCACCCATCTCCAAAGAAAAGATGGCGACGGTCAAACCTAATTTTGTTCCAATATTCTGAGCAATATTGAGAGCAAATGCCGTCTTACCAACCGCAGGACGAGCCGCAAGAATAATCAGCTCCTCCTCATGCAGACCCGTTGTCATAGCATCAAGAGCAGGATAGCCAGTCGCAATCCCTGTAATATCCGACGTCTGCTTGGCACGAGTTTCAAGGTTGTCAAAGTTGATATTCAAAACATCATCAATCCGCTTGAAACCACTTCGACTGGCTCCCTCACTGACATCAATCAAAGCTTTTTCAGCATTGGCAATAATGTCATCTGAACCATCCGCACCCTCATAAGCCTGATTAACTGCATCCGTCAAACGGGCAATCAGTTTACGGAGATTAGACTTTTCAGCAACAATCTTGGCATAGAATTCCGCATTGGCTGCCGTCGGTACCGAACTGATAATTTCAGCCAAGTATGCCAAACCACCGATATTTTCCAAATCACCATGGTTCACTAAATAGTTACGCATGGTAGTCGCATCAATTGCCTCATTTCTATCAGAAAGAGCAATCATAGCTTTAAAAATTAGCTTATGAGCATGTTTGAAAAAATCTTCAGCTTCAATGTATTCACGAACGAAGACCAGCTTGCCTTCATCAAGGAAAATAGCTCCCAAGACCGACTGTTCAGCCAGAATATCCTGCGGTTGCACCCGCAATTCATCCAACTCTGCCAAGATCTCACCTCCTCACTGACAATGATAACTTTTCTAAGCTTCTTTAATGCTCAAATTGATAACGCCTGTCACATCTTGATAAATTTTGACAGGAACATCAATCAAACCAAGGGCACGAATTGGGTGGTCTAATTGGATATGACGTTTGTCAATCTTGATGCCAAATTGCTTGTCCAATTCTTCAGCAATTTTCTTGCTGGTAATCGAACCAAAGGTACGACCATCTGGACCAACTTTTTCGACAAATTTCACTAAAGTAGCTTCCTCAGCCAACTTAGCCTTGATAGCCTCTGCTTCAGCAACCATTTCCGCATGAGCTTTAGCTTTAGATTTTTCTTGACCACGTAGGGCGCTGATTGCTTGTGTTGTAGCTTCCTTAGCTAAATTTTTCTTAATCAAGAAGTTTTGGGCATAACCTGTTGGAACTTCCTTGATTTCGCCTTTTTTTCCCTGACCTTTTACATCTGCCAAAAAGATAACTTTCATCTGCTTCACCTAACTTTCTTTTATTTCCTCATAAATTTTACTGATGAGGTTATTCTTAACTTGTTCAAGGGTTTGGTCATAGACCTGGGCTGCAGCCAAATTGAAATGACCTCCACCCCCCATTTCTTCCATAATCCGTTGGACATTGACCTTGCTGTGACTTCTAGCGGAAATAGCTATGTAACCTTTGGCATTTTTGGTAACTACAAAGACTGCCTCAATGCCCGCCATATCCAATATGGTATTAGCTGCCTTACTTGGAACGATCGTGTCATACTCCAAGCTTTCCTCACCACAAGCAATCACGATATGTGGCTCCAACTTCTCACCACGCAAAATCAACTCATTGATTTGACGATATTCCTCAAAATCTGTCGCAGCAATCTGCTGGATTTCCAAGCTATCGCTACCACGAGTCCGCAAGTAACTAGCCACATCAAAAGTACGACTAGTCACACGAGAGGTGAAATTTTTTGTATCAAGCATAATCCCAGCCATCAATAAACTAGATTGAATGCGATTAAGCTTATGGTGTTTATCATTCTGGAACTGAATTAATTCCGTTACTAACTCACTCGCAGAACTAGCACCACTCTCTATATAAGTCAAAACTGCATTATTTGGGAAATCTGTATCGCGACGATGATGATCAACCACCACAACCTGAGTAAATTGGTCATAGAAATCCTTATCCAAAGTCAAGCCAATCTTTGAATGATCTACCATGATTAACAACGACTGGAAAGTGACCATCTTCATGGCTTCCTCAACCGTTAGCAAATTAGAACAATTTTCATCACTCAACTTCTTGATAGCACGTGCAATATCTGGTGCCATTTCATCTGGATTATACACCGTATAGGCATTGTTCATAATATTTTGAGCAAAGTACTGCATACCGACCGCGGATCCAAGCGCATCCATATCTAAATTACGATGTCCCACCACAAAAACAGCATCAACCGATTTGAGTTTATCTGATACAGCAGACATCATAGCACGAGTCCGCGTACGTGTTCGTTTAACGGAAGAAGCCGAGCCACCGCCAAAGAAAAGTGGCTGTTTACTCTCATCATTTTCCTTGACCACAACCTGATCTCCACCACGAACCTCAGCCATATTGAGATTTTGGAGCGCAACCTGTCCGATTTGGTGATGATTTTCATTACCATACGCCAATCCCATACTCAAAGTCAAACCTAAATCTAACTTTTTAGCCTCCTCGCGGAACTTATCAATAACTGAAAATTTATTCTCTATCAATTTTTCCAACACAGCATAATCTGTAAAGAAATAGAATCGATCCATTGTGCCGCGTCGGTAGTAGATACCGTAATCATGGCAAAATTCCGAAACAAATTGAGCCAAGAAGGAATTGACTTGGCTAATTTGAGAATCAGTTACAGCATCCTCAAGCTCATCATAGTTATCAACTGAAATAATCCCTATAACAGGACGGCTTCCGATCAAACTATTTGTCGCTGAGTACTCTGATGAAGCATCAAAAAAGTAAAATAACCCTTGATCAAAATCAACGTTAACAGCGTATCTCTTGCCTGAAAAGTTTGCATAAATTCGCTCCTCATCCAGACCAACGTCAATAATTTCACGTAGTTTTTTTTGATCAAACTCACCATTTTCTTGAGCAAAAATCAGCTCAGCAAAGGGATTAAACCATTCTACCTGATTACTATCTGGTCGAACTTTGATAACTCCCACTGGCATTTTATCCAAGAGCATCATCAAACCAGAATTGGCCTGATTATTGAGATATTCAATCTGTTCTATCTCACTAAATTCATAAGAATGTTTTTGATAAATAAACAGCGCAATCAACACTAATAGGCTGATGAGTAGCGCAAAAACTGTACTGGCACCAATTGGAAAAAATCGGTGGACAAGAGCCACCAACCCAAATAAAATGACACCTATCATGACAAAGTGAATTGTCGAAAATCGAAATTTTTTCATCACTAACCTCTGCCTGCCATTTTACCACAAATCACTAGAAATTGCTAGTTTTCGCTAGCATGCAGAAGAAAAGAACAGCCTTAGTGACTGTCCTTTGATTTGTTTTTAGAAATGGAACGACTGCGTCCTTCCAAGTAAACCATAAGAATGGAGATGTCCGCTGGATTGACACCGGAAATCCGACTAGCCTGGCCAATGGTTTCTGGTGAAATCAGCTTAAATTTCTGACGAGCCTCGGTCGCAATAGAGTCAATATCATCCCAGTCAATATCGGCCGGAATGCGTTTTTCTTCCATGCGTTTCATCTTCTCCACCTGATCCAAGGCCTTGGCAATGTAGCCCTCGTACTTGACCTCTGTTTCAATCAATTCAATGGTCTTAGCATCCAAGTCCTCTGCCGCAGGACCGATAAAGGCTACCGCATCTGCATAAGTCACATCTGGACGACGCATGAATTCCTTGGCGGTAAGGGCATCCGTCAGAGGCTTGAAGCCCATGGCAACGACTTTTTCGTTGGTTTCCTTGATTGGCTTGAGTTTGATAGACTCCAAGCGTTTCATTTCATTGTCAAACTGGTTTTTATGGATTTGGAAGACCTGCCAGCGTTCATCATCTACCAAGCCAACCTGACGACCGATTTCCGTCAAACGCATATCGGCATTGTCATGACGCAGAATCAAGCGGTATTCTGCCCGACTGGTCAAGAGTCGGTAAGGCTCCACCGTTCCCTTGGTCACTAGGTCATCAATCATGACACCAATGTAGCCGTCGCTTCGTTTCAAAATCAACTCAGGCTTACCCTGTACCTTAAGAGCGGCATTGATCCCAGCGATAATTCCCTGACCTGCCGCTTCTTCATAACCCGATGTCCCGTTGGTCTGACCTGCTGTAAAGAGCCCAGAAATCTTCTTGGTTTCAAGCGTCGCCCGCAACTGATGAGGCATAACCATATCGTACTCAATGGCATAGCCAGTCCGCATCATCTGAGCATTTTCCAAGCCTTTAATGGAGTGGATCAAGTCCTGCTGCACATCTTCTGGCAGACTGGTTGACAGCCCTTGAACATAGATTTCATCGGTATTGCGACCTTCTGGCTCTAGGAAAAGCTGGTGGCGTTCCTTGTCGGCAAAACGAACAATCTTGTCCTCAATAGACGGACAATAACGGGGACCAATCCCTTTGACAATCCCTGAAAACATAGGTGCCCGATGAAGATTACTATTGATAATCTCATGGCTGGTCGCGTTGGTATAGGTCAACCAGCAAGGAATTTGGTCCTGCAAATAGTCCTCATCCTTGGACAAGAATGAAAAGTGATTTGGCTTTTCATCGCCTGGCTGAATCTCAGTTTCTTCGTAGTTAATAGTGCGAGCATTGACACGCGGTGGCGTTCCTGTCTTGAAACGACCGATTTCAAGTCCCAATTCTTTCAGATTATCCGCCAGCGTGATAGAAGCCAGGCTATTGTTAGGTCCTGACGAATACTTGAGGTCACCGATGATAATCTCGCCACGCAAAGCTGTACCCGTCGTCACCACAACTGCCTTGGCTGAAAATTTCTGGTTGGTAGCCGTTCGGACACCGATAACCTTACCATCTTCCACCAAAATCTCATCAATCATGGTTTGACGCAGAGTCAGATTTTCCTGACGCTCCACCGTCCGCTTCATCTCCGCTGAATACTCTGCCTTATCCGCTTGAGCCCGCAAGGCACGAACAGCTGGCCCCTTGCCCATATTGAGCATCTTCATCTGGATATAGGTCTTATCAATGTTGCGGCCCATTTCGCCCCCCAGGGCATCGATTTCCCTTACCACAATCCCCTTGGCAGAACCACCAATAGAGGGATTACAGGGCATAAAGGCCACCATATCCAAATTTATCGTCGCAAGCAGGGTCTTACAGCCCATTCGGCTGGCTGCCAAGCCTGCTTCTACACCCGCGTGCCCCGCTCCAATCACGATGACATCGTAGTTTTCTGCAAATGTGTGTGTCATTTTTATTTCTCCTTCATGTTCATGATGTGTTTGACTTGCCCATTCCAGTTTGGCAATTCTTGAGCCAGAAAGGCTGGTACGATATCTAGGTTGACAAGATTGTCAAGCTCAATCCATTCACAAGCTTGTTTCAAGCTATCTTCAATCATCTCCTTAGGCATTTTTCCAATAGGATCGACGATAAAATGAAACTCGATGTTGTGAAAATCTATTTCTTCATGTGTAAACTGATTTTCAACGACAAAAGCTAGTTGGTTGACACGGCTGTCAACCCCTAATTCTTCTCTGACTTCTCGAACAACCGCATCTTGCGCCGTTTCGTTGACTGCAATCGCACCGCCAATGGTATAATAATGCCCCTTAGTATCCTTCGTGAGAAATATTTTTCCGTCTTTTATAATCAATGCCGTCGCCCGAACACCGAAAATCTGGTTGTCAACTTTGGTTCTGAAATCCATTCATCCCTCTCTTTTCTAAAATTTCGTCCAGATATGGAACTAAGTTTTTCTTATTTTTATCGCTAGGGGCTAACCAGAGAAAATCTGTATGTTCTTCTGGGTCAAGAAGAATGGTTTTTGGTTGTTCAGAAAGTGTCACTTCATAGACCAGCCTTGTAAATACCGTCTGTTTCTCTACATCAAACTGACTATCTTCATGAATAATAGTCAGATTTTCCTTTTCTATCAAAATACCTGTTTCTTCAAAACACTCTCTCACTGCAGCATCACGGGGTAATTCATTCTCCTCGACACGACCGCCTGGAATGTCCCAATATTGAGGAAAAACATTGGGTTTGCCACGCTTAATCTGCAAACGCTGAATAATCAAGTGACTGTCTGCAACAGTCAGCAAGACATGGGCAATCAATTTAACAGGCATGGTTTCCTCCGCTACTTTAGTTGTCTTTGTTCATAAAATGCTTTAGTTGTCCGTCCCATTTGGCTAGCTCGGTCTTAAGAAAGGCTGGATTGAGATCCAGTTTCTCTAAGTCCGCAAAAGCAACCCATTCACACTGACGAATAGAATTTCCTTCTTCCAGATTGGGAGCAGGATTAGATAGTGGGGTAACTATATAGAGAAATTCAATCTGATGATAGGATTTCTCCTGTAAGGTGAACTGATTTTCAACGATAAATGCTAGTGGTCCAAGTTCCACCTCAATTCCGATTTCTTCTTGCATTTCCCGTTGCACAGCCTCTTCGGTTGTTTCGCCAAGCTGAATAGCTCCACCTAAGGTGTAATATTTCCCCTCAGGCGACTTAACAAGATATAACTTCTCATCTTGTACCACCAAGCCCGTCGCACGAACACCAAAAATCTGATTGTCAATTCTGGTCCTAAAATCCATCTCCTCTCCCCAATAGTAAAAAATAGCCAAAACTCTCGAAAATTGCAGGACAAAAAAACCTACAATTCCCATGAGCTTTGACCATCATGATGATTGTTACTCTTATTCTATCAAAAGATTTGCAGAATTTCAAATCTAGTGTTACGCTAACGTTTCAATATACTCTAAGCCCCAAGCCTCAACAGCATCCAGCACCGAACGAAATTTTTCACCCATTTCAGTCAAGCTGTACTCTACACGAGGGGGGACTTCTGCATAGACCGTGCGACTAATAATGCGATCCTCCTCCAATTGTCTAAGGTGCCTTGTTAACATGGTTTGAGTAATACCTGGAATCAGTCGCTGTAATTCATTGAAGCGTTTCGTTCCTGTACTGAGTTGGTAGATAATCACCAATCCCCACTTACCAGTCAAAACTTTTTGCGTTGTTGCAAAAGGACAAATACCATATTCACTAACTTTTTTCAAAAAACTTCTCCTTTATTTATCACAATAGTATCACTTTTGATACCAACAAATGCAAAAGTACCTACTTGTATAATTGATTACTTCCACTATAATTGTACTATATCAAAAAAATTGGAGGACATCAAATGTCAACAAACTTGGAAATTTTTAATGCCTATAACAATGCTCTCATCGCTGGTGATTTTGCAGCTCTTTTTGAAACAATGGCTGACGACATTATCTGGCATCAACCCGGAAATCATTCAACATCTGGTGCTAAAATTGGTAAAGAAGTACTCGGAGCACATCTAGCAACTTTCGCCGAAAAAACAAATGGATCATTCAAAGTAGTGACAAACTGGGTGTCAGATAATGATACTCTTGTTGCCGCTAACGTAACATTCCTCGGTACTCGAACAGATGGTGAAGAACTAAACATGAATGGTATCGATCTTTTCCGTATGGAAGATGGTAAAATCAAGGAAGTTTGGCTCTTCTCAGCCGACCAAAAAGCTGAAGATGCTTTCTGGGGATAAGACAAAAAGCTTAGCACGAGGGTGCTAAGCTTTTATTTTTGATTAAATATACTGACAAGCCACCCCATCCTTGTAGGCCATGTCAATCATGCCACCTCCTAGACATTCTTGTCCGTCATAGAAAACAACGGCTTGTCCTGGTGTGATGGCCCGCTGTGGCTCTGCAAAGATGACTTCTGCCTTATCACCTTTCACCTTGACAGTCACTTGACTATCTGGTTGACGGTAGCGGAACTTAGCTGTGCATTCCAACGTGAATTCTTCCGGCATATCACGTGTAAAGTGAACTTGACTAGCTTGTAAAGAAGTTGACATCAAGGACTCATGATAGAAGCCCTGACCGACATAGAGGATATTTTTTGATAGGTCTTTTCCGACAACAAACCAAGGTTCATTGTCCCCACCGATTTGTCCTCCGATACCAAGCCCGCCCCGCTGACCAATGGTATAGTACATAAGACCTGTATGTTCTCCCATGTCACGACCGTCAACCGTCATCATCCGGCCGGACTGTGCTGGCAAATACTGCCCTAAAAATTCTTTAAAGTTCTTTTCACCGATAAAACAGATACCTGTCGAGTCTTTCTTTTTAGCCGTCGCCAAGCCTGCTCGCTCTGCTATTTCCCTTACCTGAGGCTTTTGTAAATGGCCGAGCGGAAACATGGTTTTCTGTAGCTGTTCCTGTGAAAGTTGGCTAAGGAAGTAGGTCTGATCCTTGCCATTGTCTGCCCCACGCAGCATGTGAACGGTGCCGTCCTCGTCGCGTGATACCTGAGCATAGTGCCCCGTCGCCACATAGTCCGCACCCAAGTCCATAGCATAATCCAAGAAAGCCTTGAACTTGATTTCCTTGTTACACATGACATCTGGATTGGGTGTACGGCCAGCCCGATACTCAGCTAAGAAATACTCAAATACGCGGTCCCAATACTCTTTTTCAAAGTTGACAGAGTAGTACGGAATACCGATCTGGTCTGCCACTGCAGCCACGTCCTTATAGTCTTCTGTTGCTGTACAGAAGCCATTTTCGTCCGTGTCGTCCCAGTTTTTCATGAAGATGCCGATGACATCGTAGCCCTGCTCCTTGAGCAAGAGGGCCGTAACCGATGAATCCACACCACCACTCATACCGACAACGACACGAGTTTTAGAATTGTCAGTTGACATAATCTTCTCCCATCTTTTCGTAGAAATAACGATTTGAAGGTCGTATTTCAAAATTTTTTCCAAAAAACGATTTGAAGGTCGATTTTGAACAACTTGTATTATATCACACAAATGGGAGAAGCAACAGGAATTTGGCATTGAAAACCCATTCATCTTAGCATATTCCTTGACAGGATAATTTGATATAATATACCTAAGAATGAAAAGCGAGGAAAACTATGACAAACTTAAAATTTCAATCGGTTTTTGACATCATTGGACCGGTTATGATTGGACCGTCTTCTAGTCACACAGCTGGTGCGGTCCGAATTGGGAAAATTGTGTCTTCAATTTTCGGCGATGAGCCGACAGAGGTGGAATTTCAACTCTACAATTCCTTTGCCAAGACTTATCGTGGTCACGGTACGGATGTAGCCTTGGTAGCAGGTATTCTGGGCATGGATACGGATGATCCCCGCATTCCAGACTCCCTTGACATTGCTCGGGAACGTGGCATCAAGGTTTACTGGCGTGTCAACAAGGACAGCAATACCCCACATCCCAATACCACCAGGATCATCATAAAAAACGATAAAAAATCCATCTCAGCCACAGGCGTTTCCATCGGTGGGGGAAATATTCAAGTAACAGAACTCAACGGTTTTTCTGTCAATCTCAATATGAATACGCCAACTATTATTATTGTTCACCAAGATGTCCCTGGTATGATTGCAAAAGTGACCGATGTCCTTTCTAAGTATGACATCAATATCGCCCAAATGAACGTGACACGTGAACAAGCTGGCGAAAAAGCCATTATGATTATCGAAGTGGATGCCCGCCAATGTGAAAATTCTATTGCAGAAATTGAAAAAATTCCACACCTGCACAATGTAACCTTCTTCAACTAGAAAGAGAAAGACATGTTTTATACTATCGAAGAATTGGTTCAGCAAGCCAATGATTTTTCTGGCAATGTAGCTGAACTCATGATTGCTACTGAAACTGAATTGACCGGTCGTAGCCGCGAAGAAATATTGACAATTATGTCAAGAAACTTGACAGTTATGAAAGCCTCCATCGTAGATGGACTTACTGAAAGCAAATCCGTATCTGGTTTAACAGGAGGCGATGCTGCCAAGTTAGATGCCTATATGAGGAGTGGTAAGACTCTGTCGGACGCTTCTATCTTGTCTGCAGCAAGAAACGCTATGGCTGTCAACGAATTGAATGCCAAAATGGGCTTGGTCTGCGCCACTCCGACAGCAGGATCTGCTGGCTGTCTACCAGCTGTGCTAGGAGTTGCTATTGAAAAGCTCAATTTGACAGAAGAACAGCAACTTGACTTCCTATTTACAGCTGGAGCCTTTGGGCTGGTCATTGCCAACAACGCCTCCATCTCAGGTGCAGAAGGAGGCTGTCAGGCAGAAGTCGGATCTGCCTCTGCTATGTCTGCCGCAGCATTAACTCTTGCAGCAGGTGGAACTCCCTACCAAGCCAGCCAAGCCATCTGCTTTGTCATCAAAAATATGCTGGGTCTGATTTGCGATCCCGTCGCTGGTCTAGTAGAAGTCCCCTGTGTCAAACGTAATGCAATGGGAGCCAGCTACGCCATGGTAGCTGCCGATATGGCTCTAGCAGGCATCGAATCCAAAATTCCAGCAGATGAAGTCATCAATGCCATGTACCAAGTGGGCTCTGCCCTCCCAACTGCCTTCCGTGAAACTGCTGAAGGAGGACTTGCAGCAACCCCAACTGGCCGCCGCTTAGCCCAAGAAATTTTCGGAGAATAAGTTGACAACAATGTAAACCAAAAAGGACCATTGCGGTCCTTTTCTTATTGTTTCGTGAATGTTAGTTTCTCTAAGGTTGTATCATTGGCGTCAATTTCTGTCAAGGTAAGAGTTGGACCATTCAAGGTATAACTATCTGCTTCGCCATCAATGTAGGCAAGTTTTTTATCTAAATCAAAGATAACTTGTTCAATATCTTGATCTCCGTCTTTGTCAACTTCTGTCAAGGTTGCTTGATTCCCTTTTACAGTCAACGTGTAGGTGTCATTTCCAGATGTTGCTGTATAAGTACCATCTAGCTCAGAGGTGTCAACTAATTTTACACCGTAACTTGTTGCTAGTTGACTAGCAGAAGTTGTATTTACTGATGAGGCTGATGATGCATTAGCTTGTGCTATTACCTGTTGATTGTCATCATCATCTGCAATTCCAACTTGTCGCTCAATTTGATCTCCTAATGCCTCTAGTTTATTTTCATAGACTTCTGCTACGACAAAACCAGCCATCACAAGTGCCAAGGCACCTACCGACAATAAGATAATCGATTTCTTACTCATGCCTGTAACCTTCTGTTTGACTGCTTCCCAGACACCTGTTTTCTTATTTTCTGCCACTTCAATAATTTCTTGTTGTTGATTGTTATTTTCCATTTTGTCCTCTTTTTAACTTGTTTTCTTCAGCTCTTGCTGATAAGTCTATTATAGAGGATAGGTTTTAACACTTTAGAGAAACTTTCTAAACAAATTCTAAACACTTATAAATTAATCATTAAGACGATAGCCTGCTCCCCAGACAGTCTCAATCAAATCGGCTCCCAATTTATCTCGGAGCCGATTGACATGAACAGCAACTGTCGCACTATCTCCAACATAGTCATATCCCCAAATGGTTTCAAACAAGTGATCTTTAGAGAATACTCGGTTAGGGTGTTTTGCTAAATAAACCAGCAATTCAAATTCACGATTGGGCAATTTGATTTCCTGACCATCCAAAGTCACCTTCCAATTATCCAAGAAAATAGTCATATTCCCAACTGTTAATTCATTCTGATCATTATCCTTTTGAAAACGCTGGTAGCGAGCCAAATGAGCCTTTACACGCGCCACCAACTCCATAGGATCAAAAGGTTTGCTGATGTAATCATCCGCTCCCAAGCCTAGTCCTCTCACCACGCCCATGGTTTCTTGCTTGGATGTAACCATCAAAATAGGGAAGTCCACCTTATCCCGTAAATCACGACAAAGATCGTAGCCAGTTTTATTTGGGAGCATGACATCCAGCATTAAAAGAGCATAATCCTCTTTTTTGAGTTGGTCCTCTACAAGACCACCGTCATGTACCAAATCTACTTGGTAGCCCTGCATTTCCAGATAATCTCGCTCCAAATAAGCAATCTCTACATCGTCTTCTGCGATTAAAATCCGTGTCATTTCATATCCTTTCTAGGTAATCTGAAGATAAATCGAAGTCCTGGAGTTGCCTCAACAGACACTCGACCTCCTAAGCGTTCGATAATATTTTTTACAATGGCTAGACCTAGACCATGGCCTTCTACTTGCTGTCTGGTATCGTCTGCCCTGTAAAATTCTTCAAAAATCAAGTCAAATCTATTCTTTTCTACACCATTTCCATTATCTGTAAAAGTCCAAACAACTTCTTGCTCCTGCATTTGTCCAGTAATACTGATTATCAAGGGCTTTACAGCGGCATATTTTCGTGCATTGCCCACCAGATTATCTAGAATTCTACGAAATTGGATTGGATCAATCTCAACTGGCAATCCATCCGATACTTCCAAACTAAACCGAATGTCCTCATCTACTAATTCCTCCGTTTTCTCTCTTACATAGGACTGTAAAAAGATAGCCAAATCAAGCTGGACTTTATCAAATGGCATTTTATCTGTCTGCAATTGTGAAAAAGCAAATAATTTTTCCAGTAATTTCTCCATCACCTGAGATTTTTGATAGATAACAGTCAAATATTGATTACGTTTTTCATCCGTATTGGCAATACCATCCAAACTTCCCTTGGCATAACCTTTGATAGAAGTCAAGGGAGTCCGCAAATCATGCGAAATATCTGCGACCATCTGGGTTCGATTTTGTTCATACAGTCGATTTTTCTCACGGGCCTCTAACAAAGAAGTCTGCATTTGATTGAACCCTTGGGTCAATTCTTCAAATTCCTTATCACCTTGATAGGTCAGAGGTACTGTATAATCTCCCTGCTGGATACGTTCTACACCGCTGTGCAATTCCTCCAGAGGACGCATGACCACACCTAAGAGACGGTGAGTAAAGAAGAAGTTAAGCACCACTACGACCACGATACCTATTCCACCAACTAACAAAAGCTGTATCAGGAAGGCTTGAAATTCTTGGCTTTCTTGCTGGTCTTCCAAATCTTCTAACAAGGCATATATGCCCATCCGTGGCGAGTTTACGGCTAATCACAATTTCTCCATCTACATAGGAGGTGTGAGTGGTTGATGATACTGTCACTCCCAATATCTCATCCGCATCATCTTTCAGATTTGAAAAAACAGCCTCACCATTACTTTCTACATAGAGTCGTGCATCATTCGATGCTAACTCATCTGCCAATACTGCAAAATCTAATCCCGAAAATTTTTCCAAACTCTGTTGACTACCTGCTGTCTTCTGGCTAGTGGACTGCCATGTTTCTTGGTTACGATAAATACTATTAACCACATAAACACTTACCCCCAGCATCGCAACCAAGGAAAAAATAAGCATGATCATATTTAATCGAAAAATTCGTTTTTGTAATTTCATAGTTCTTCTTTTCTAGTCAATTTTTTCACAATTATAAACAAAACAACCCTATCTGTAAAGCTAGACAACTTTCAACAATAGAAAAAAGTCTAGCATCGTGCTAGACCTCTTCTAATTTATCTTAGTACCAACCATTTGCCAACCAGAAAGCCTTGGCTGCAGACCATGAACCATAGCGACTAGCAACATAAGCATCTGCTACACGCTCTTGGTTTTCTGGTGAGTAATCACCATTCAAGTAAGTATTTGTCAACTGGTAACGACCAATGTAGATACCGTTACGTGCATCATAGCTACCGCTTGATTCCTTCATTGCAATCCATTCTTTTGCTGCTGCATCTTCAGCACTCAAGTTTGAAGAATAGGTGCTAGTTGTTGCTGTTGCAGTAGAAGTTGATGTTGATTGAGTTTGTTCAACTGAACTCTCTACTGCCTTCACTGTCACATCACCCAATTCGATAACTTGACCGACATGGATAAAATCTAAGTTGGTAATCTTATTCTGCTCTGCTAATTTTTCAACAGTAGTATTGTGTGTTTCAGCAATTTCAGACAGGGTATCACCAGATTGTACAGTATAGGTTTCTGCACTGACTACACCCGCAGTCAAAAGGGAGATTCCCGCTACCAAACCAGCAATAGTTGTTTTTAAGTTTTTCTTTAATGTAATGTTCATAATAGTCACATTCCTTTCTGTCATGTGTCTATCATACCCTCTAACTATTACTTAGACTTTGTGAAATTATTACAAATATTACAGACAAATTGAGATTAGACGATAAAAACGCTATTTCTAGCGTTTTTTACTCATTTTTTCAATATAAATAAGAGTCCAGCTAAAGCTAACATAACTAAAATTGCTAACGTATCTGCTAACTTCCATTCCAAAATCCGATACTTGGTTCTCCCATCGCCGCCCTGATACCCACGCGCCTCCATCGCCGTTGCAAGAGCATCTGCCCTCTTAAAACTTGATGCGAATAACGGAATCAAAATAGGAATAACTGACTTTACCTTCTGAATAAGATTTCCCTCATTAAAGTCCACTCCACGAGCTCTCTGAGCATTCATAATCCGAGTGGTATCATCCATCAAGGTCGGTACAAAACGCAAGCTCATGGACAACATCAAACCAATTTCATGCACAGGAACCCTAAATCGCTTCAAAGGTGCAAGCCCTGACTCGATACCATCAGCCAAACTGAGCGGTGTTGTCGTCAAGGTCAACAAGGTCGAGAAGAAAATAATCAAAACAAAGCGAACAAAAATAATCGCCGCCTGTTGCAACCCTTCTACAGATAATTTAAAAATCCAAAACTCCCATAGAATGGTCGCTCCAGGTGTAAAGAAAACCTGAAAGAAAGTTGTAAATAGAATAATTCCTATCATCGGTTTCAAACCATTAATAAAAAATGATAAGCGAATACGAGATAAAACAACCATTCCTAAAACAAATGCTATCAATAAGGCATTGGTGACCAAATTGTTGGCCCAAAAAATCATCAATAGAAATCCAAACATTGCTAAAAGCTTACTTCTTGGATCCAAGCGATGAATAATTGAATCCCCAGGAATATAGCGACCTAAAATTAATTTATCCATGTGTCACCATCCCCGTAAATTCTTCAATTGTAATAGGAAGACGTTCAAATACAAAACCTCTTCTCTCCAAATTAGCTGCAAACTTAGTAATCTTAGGCACTCCCAACTGAATACTCTCTAAAAAATCTACCTCTTGAAAAATATCGACTGGTTTACCAGAACGGACTAGCTTTCCCTTTTCCATAATGTAAACAAAATCAGCATAGTTAGCCACATCGTCCATCAAATGAGTTACCAAAACGATTGTCATGCCTGATTCATGAAGCTTTTTGAAAATATCCATCAATTCCTGACGACCCGCAGGATCCAATCCAGCCGTTGGTTCATCCAAAACTAAGATACTTGGTTCCATTGCTAGAATCCCAGCAATAGCTACCCGACGCATTTGACCACCAGATAGTTCAAAAGGGCTACGCTCAAACAAGCTTTCATCAATTCCAACCAAGGCCAACTTTTCACGCGCAATCGTTTCAGCCTCTTCCTGAGAAACTCCGAAATTTTGTGGACCAAAAGCAACGTCTTTTAAGACCGTTTCATCAAACACTTGACTTTCAGGAAATTGGAACACCAGCCCAACTTTCTTCCTGACTTGCTTAATATCCTTATTTTCAGACGTCGCTGTAATCACAACATCATCAATGACTACTCTTCCCTCTGTTGGTACATTTAATCCATTCAAGAGTTGTAAAATCGTTGATTTACCCGAACCCGTATGCCCAATAAGGGCCATGTAAGAGCCATCAACAATCTCCAAATCCACACCAAAAAGCGCACGCCCCTCAAAAGGAGTGCCAGCTTGATAGGTATAGCTTACTTCTTGGAGATCAATTCCCATAAAGTTTCCTCTAATTCTTCCTCTGTAAAATAGCGGAGCGGTAAATCAAGTCCAGTCTGGCGCAAAGATGAAGCCAGCTCTGTCGTAAATGGTCTATCCAAGTCTAAATCTACCAAATCTTCTCGCATAAATAATTCATTTGGAGTGCTAATTGATTCAACCTGTCCATTTTTCATCACGATAACTCGATCACTCAATGCAACCTCATCCAAATCATGTGTTATAGAGATAACCGTCATACCATGACGCTCCTTAATTTCACGGACAATCTTAATCAAGTCGAGACGACCTTCTGGATCCAACATAGACGTAGCCTCATCCAAAATAATAATTTTTGGACGCAAGGCAACCACTCCAGCAATCGCCACCCTCTGCTTCTGACCACCAGATAAACGAGCAGGCTCACGTGTTTTGAAATCAGTCATTCCAACTAATTCCAAAGCTTCGTCAACTCGACTACGCATCTCCTCCAAAGGGATTCCCTGATTCTCTAAACCAAATGCAACATCATCTTCAACTGTAGCGCCTACAAATTGGTTATCTGGATTTTGAAAAACCATACCAATCAAGCGTCGCTTATCCCATACATTATCAATGGTTAAGGCATCACCGTCAATATAAATATCACCTGATTCAGCTTCCAACAAACCATCAATCAAACGAACTGTTGTTGATTTACCCGAACCATTATGACCAATAATAGACAGCCACTCTCCCTGTTTCACGTGAAACGAAACATCATTTAGAGTATATTGCTCATCCTCTTGGTTGTATTTATATTTTAAATTTTTTACTTCAATAATATTCATCATTTAAATGTATCTTTAAACAAGAAGGACGCACCCTTGAAATAATCATAACCTGAATATAGGGTGAAGAAAAGTGCAATATAGAGTGTTATTTGCCCCACGACGTTCCAGTGTAAGAGTAGGAAAATCACTGAAAACATCTGTGAAAATGTTTTGATTTTTCCTGGCATAGCCGCAGCTAGAACTGTTCCTCCATTTTCCACCAAGAGTAGACGAAGACCTGTCACTGCCAATTCACGGCAAATAATAATTGCAACTACCCAAGCTGGGGCAAAGCCAAGCTCTACAAGCATGATAAACGCTGTCATCACCAAAATCTTATCTGCCATCGGATCCGCAAATTTTCCAAAGTTTGTTACAACCTGCCATTTACGAGCCAAGTAGCCGTCTAGATAATCCGTAATACTAGCTAATGCAAAAATAAGTGCTGCCAACACATGACTAATTGTTGAATCCCAAACGGTCAGTAACAAGATAAAAATTGGGATTACCAAAATCCTACCTATCGTCAATGCATTGGGAATATTTTCTTTTTTCATTCTAATACCTTTATTGCCCTTATTCAAAATTTAAAGTGACCGCCCCTGTATCGGCTGTCAGAGCTGATAGATCTAGCTTTTGACCACCTACAGTTACCTCTACTCCTTTGACAACACCAAGAACAAGTGTAGTAGAAGTCACTCCTTCTTCAATAGTAGTAGTTACTGTTGGATTATCAGGTGTTAGTGTAACGCCCCCCTCTAACAAGGTGTCAGAAAGGCTGATCCAACTCGTTGTATTTTTTGCTGTTACAGTTACTTCTACTGGATAAGTCACTGTTTTAAGGGTCGCAACAATGTTAGAACCTGATCCTGAAATAGTCACATTTTCTGTAGCGGAACTACTTGAACTCGTTGAATTTGACTGCGCCTGCTCAGTAGAACTCGTCTCTGTGCCACTACTTGCTTCAGATACAGATTGCTCAACTATACTATATGACGTTGTAGTAGGCGTAATAGATGCTCTATTTTGGAGCCTGCTATGAACAATATAAGTCACAAAAATAATAATCAAACCCGTCGTAAGTAATAAGTAAATCAACGGAAGGTAAGAGTTCTTTTTACGTTTACGAACCTTATAGCTTCTTTTCAATTCTGAAGAGCGTAGTTCTTCTTCTCCATCTTCATAATATTTCACTAAACTATTGGTCTCGTAAGCATCCAGTAGAACATCTGCATCTAATTCCAAAGCCTCAGCATATGCTTTTAAAATAGACTGAACATCATCTGAGTTTGCAATAAAATCAAAATCATTGTACTCAAGTGCCTGCAAATATTTAGCTTGGATTTTTGTTATCCGTTGCAAGTCAACGAATGTCCAACCCCGTCCTTCTCTGGCTGTTCTAAGTACTTCCCCTATACTCTTTTGTCTCATAATACCCTCTCTCTATCGCTCATCATGTACAGTATACTATTCTAACAAAATTCCAAGGAAATTTCGACGGGTTGCGCCCACTTATTTTGGAAAAATCGTGAAATCTGTCATATCACAGTGATCAATAAAGCGACGACCTGCCTCTCTGATGTCATCTAACTGAAGACTTTGTATCATTTGAGGTATATCAAAAACATTTTCATATTCTGAATACTGAGAAACAAAGTGACTAGCTGTAAACTCAAGAGAATTCAAGCTACGAATAAAATCTCCATACATCTCGTTTTTCAACAATTGTAAATGATCCTCTGTCACATCTGCATCATCCTCAAATTTCCTAAGTGCTTTCATCAGTATACTAGAAAGCGTAATAGGTTCTTGAGTATCTCCCGAGATAATCAAATAGTGGTATTCAGGTGTAACCTCTAATTGGAACTGGAAAGAAGAATCAATTTTTCCCTGCTCGTATAACTGTTGGTATCGTTTTGAAGTCCAACCAAACAACATGGCAAATAAAAATTGTAAACTGAGCCGATATTTCTGAATAGTCTCCTTATCAACCTCGTCATTTCCCCGCAAACCAACAGCCAATTTTGGGGTAGATACGTCAAATTGTTCTGAGAGATGTTCCTGTATCGGCAACTTTTGGATACCTGCCAATTCAAACGACTGAGCTGGATTATCCATCTGAGCTACTTGATAACTTGAAATTTGTTTCCAAACTGCCTCTAAATCAAAATTACCAATAACGAATAAATTCATGTTACTTGGATGATAAAACACATCAAAATTCTCATGTAAATCATCCGCAGTAATTACAGCAATTGACTCAACTGTCCCTGCTATATCATAGGCCAAAGGACTTTCTGGATAAAGCGATGATAGAATTCCCGTAAACAAGCGATAATCTGCATCATCTTGATACATCTCGATTTCTTGTTCAATAATCCCCTGTTCTCTTTCTACATTGTCTTCTGTAAAATACGGTTCTCGAACAAAAGATTGTAAAAGTGATAGAGACTCCAATACTTTCTGAGTCGTTGAAAATAAGTAACTAGTCTGTCTAAAACTGGTATAAGCATTTGCGCTTGCTCCCAATTTAGCAAACTCATTCATAATATCCTCTTCATTCTCAGTTTCAAACAGCTTATGTTCTAAAAAATGTGCAATCCCTGCAGGATAAACAACACTATTACCATTAGCCAATGTAAATCGAGTATGAATACCCCCAAAATTTGTCGTTAGAATTCCATATGTCTCATGGAAATCTACTTTAGGAAGTAAAACAACTGTCAACCCATTGTCAACTTCCCCATAAAAGACAGATTCTTTCATGTAAGGATACTTCTTCTCAACTAACTTCATTCTTCTGTCCCCTCCATAAAGTAAACAGCCTGTAAATTAATCATCTGTCCTACTCGAATGACATCGTCTATTGATACCGATTTGATAGCCTCAATCCAATCTAACCAACTTAAATTTCTATTTTCTAAGGTAACTTGATTATATACTTGTTCTATCAAATTATTCTGCCTATCTTGAGCCAAGGTTGCTGAATGAATCAACATGTTTTTTGTCAACTCTAATTCTTCTTCTGTAAACTTACCACATTTTAAATCAAGTAGTTGTTTACTAATTAACTTCATTACCCTGAGTCTATTTTCACGGCTAATTCCAGCATAGACCTTCAGCATTCCTGAAAAAATAGAGACCTGACTGCCAATTGTATAGGCCAAACTTTCTTTCTCACGAACATTCATAAATAACTTCGAATGGGAAAAAGCACCCAGTAGACCATTAAATACCATCAAAGCCGAATAGTTTACATCGTTGTAAACCACTTGTAAATGATATGCCAATTCCAAAATGGACTGCCTTGCCTGTTTACGCTCGATTTTTTCTTGCGTGATGTTTGAGTATTCCTGATGATATTCTAACTCTAATTTTGGTTTTCTATAAGTAAAACCAAAATCTTCAAGTTTTCTTTTGACTTGTTCTCTGTCAACCTTCCCTAAGACAAATATATCAATTTTATCCATACGCAACATATTCCGATAAATATGAAAGGTTGATTCTGCGGTTTCTTTTTCAACCAAATCAAGCCTACCGACGCGTGGAATTTGAAGAGAGGGATCCTTATAAAAAAGCTTACTCATTTCAACATCTGCATGATAAAAATTATCTTCTATCTCTGACTGAAGAAAATTGATTAAATTCGTTTTTTCAATCTCGAAAATCTGGCTATCAAATCCTCGCCCCTTTTTCAGTGGTCTAAATATACATGTGTATAAAAAATCAAGAATCTCTACTGTAATATCCTCATTTTCTGGCAAGTGACGAGGACTGACATATGAAATTGTCACATCTACACAGTGCATCCTACCACGTTTCGAAACTGAGGTCGAGAACTGAGCACCATACAATTCTGCCAATCTTCTCCGAACAGCCTGAGCAGTCTGAAATTCTTGGTTACCCATTTCAAAAATATTTGCAACTAATACACGACCAGCGACTGTAGCCTCACTCATTTCAGCTGCAAAGCGAATACGTATACGATTTGTCGTAAACTGATCTGTATCAATAAAATGAAGATCTACTCCCTCTTGTAATTTCATCGTCTTCCTCTTTCAAACATTGTACCTTCCATTATACCATTTTGTGATATAATATTCTGTAACGAGGTGACTTATGGAATTTAAATTATTTGATGACTACATCACATTACAAGCATTGTTAAAAACGACTGGTATTCTCCATTCAGGAGGTGCCATTAAAGGTTTCTTAGAAGAAAATACCATTCTTTTCAATGGAGAGGATGAAAAAAGACGCGGTAAAAAAATCCGTGTCGGAGATGTTATCACACTCCCAGACCACAACACCAGCATCACAATCGTCGCTCCTAGTGCAGAGGAAATCAAACAGCACCAAGAGGATCAAGCTGAAAAAGAACGTGTGGCTGCAATCGTTAAAAAGTTAAATCAAGAAAATAAAAAGAATAAGAAACAGGTAAAAACGCCTAAAAAAGCAACTAAAAATACTGAAAGAAAACCTGTTCGTTTCCCTGGTATGTAGACATGTGGCTAGAACGATTAGAGTTACAACATTTTCGCAATTACAACCAATTAGATATTGAGTTCCACAAAGGGCTCAATGTCTTTTTAGGCGAAAACGCCCAAGGAAAAACCAATATTCTAGAATCTATCTATGTTTTAGCCTTAACACGAAGTCATCGAACACGGACAGATAAGGACCTACTACAGTTTCAAGAAAAGGAATTATCTATTTCTGGTTTACTCCATCGCACAAGCGGTAAAGTTCCCCTTGACATTCACTTGACAGACAAGGGGCGAGTGACCAAGGTCAACCATCTCAAACAAGCCAAGCTTTCCAACTATATCGGCCACATGAATGTTGTTCTCTTCGCCCCTGAAGATTTACAGCTGATAAAAGGTGCGCCTGCTTTGAGAAGAAAGTTCATCGATGTCGAGCTCGGGCAAATCAAGCCACTCTATCTCTCTGACCTATCGAATTATAATCACGTTTTAAAACAAAGAAATACTTACCTCAAATCTACAGATAAGATTGATGAGAACTTCCTATCCGTGTTAGATCAGCAACTTGCTGAATATGGTAGTCGTGTTATCCAACATCGACTTGATTTCCTCAAAAAACTAGAGGAATTTGGAAACAGGAAAGTTCAGGAAATATCTGGAAGTCGGGAAGAATTGACAATCGAATATCAATCTTCAATCGGATTGACAGATGATGTCAATTTAATTGACAAATTCTTGACAGAACTTGAAAAGTCTCGTAAACGTGATTTTTTTAAGAAAAATACAGGAGTTGGACCACATCGGGATGATGTAGCTTTCTTTATAAATGGAATGAATGCCCATTATGGTAGCCAAGGCCAGCACCGCAGTCTCGTTCTGTCACTCAAACTGGCTGAAATTGAGCTGATGAAAGAAGTCACACGAGAGTACCCAATTCTACTCTTAGATGATGTTATGAGTGAGCTGGATAATAATCGTCAAATCAAACTACTAGAAACTATTACAGATACGATTCAAACATTTATTACAACGACATCTTTAGACCATTTACATAAGCTACCTGATAATTTAAAAATCTTCCATATTGAGTCTGGTAAGGTTACTGAGTCAGAATAAGATTGTTTACACTGTTGTTAATAAAATTTACAAAAAAGTAAAGACCCTGTCAAGAGGGTCTTGTTTTTGTTTTACTGAACTGAATAGTTTGGAGCTTCGTTTGTGATTTGAACATCGTGTGGATGGCTTTCTTTCAAACCAGCACCTGACATTTCGATGAATTGAGCATTTTCATGCAATTCAGCCAAGTTACCAGCACCTACATAGCCCATACCTGAGCGAAGTCCACCAACCATTTGAAAAATCATATCTGCAACTGAACCTTTATAGGCTACGCGACCTTCAATTCCTTCTGGAACCAACTTGTTAGCTTCATTGACAGATGCTTGGAAGTAACGGTCTTTTGAACCTTGTTTCATGGCAGCAATAGAGCCCATACCGCGATAGGTCTTGAACTTACGACCTTGGAAGATTTCTGTCTCACCTGGTGCTTCATCAGTTCCTGCAAACATAGAACCAAGCATAACGGCATGACCACCAGCGGCAAGTGCCTTGACAATATCTCCAGAATATTTGATACCGCCATCAGCAATGATGGTTTTACCATATTCACGAGCAACACCAGCGGCATCATAGATAGCTGTCACTTGTGGTACACCGACACCTGCGATGACACGTGTTGTACAGATTGAACCTGGCCCAATACCGACCTTGACAACATCAACACCAGCTTCATAAAGAGCACGAGCTCCTTCAGCTGTGGCAATGTTGCCGGCAATCAAGGTACGAGTTGGGAAGTGGTTACGGATTTCTTTAATCTTGCGAAGAACGCCTGCTGAGTGACCGTGAGCTGTATCGATGACAATCGCGTCTGCACCCGCTTCAAAAAGGGCTTCTGCACGTTCAAAAGTATCAGATGTAACACCAACAGCACCCGCAACCAAGAGACGACCAAATTCATCCTTCGCAGCATTTGGGAACTCAATCACTTTCTCAATATCTTTGATGGTAATCAAGCCTGACAAACGACCATTTTCATCAACCAATGGCAATTTTTCAATACGATGCTTGTGAAGAATAGCCTCCGCAGTCGCAAGATCTGTTCCAACTGGCGCTGTCACCAATTCATCGCTTGTCATGTTGGTCGAAATTGGCTGTGAATAGTCAGAAATGAAACGCATATCACGGTTGGTGATGATACCAACTAATTTACGATTTTCCAATGTTTCAACGATTGGCACACCGGAAATACGATAAGTAGCCATCAATTTCTCAGCTTCAGCAATGGTGTGTTCTGGTGTTAAGAAGAATGGATCGATAATGACTCCATTTTCAGAACGTTTTACCTTACGCACCTCATCAGCCTGCTCCGCGATAGACATGTTCTTATGGATGACGCCCAAACCACCTGCACGCGCCATAGCGATAGCCATTTTGCTATCTGTTACTGTATCCATGGCAGCAGAAATAATCGGAAGATTAAGGGTCAAATTTGGTGCTAATTGTGTTTTTAAATCAATATCATGTGGCAATACATGACTTTCAGCCGGAATAAGTAATACATCGTCGAAAGTAAAGCCTTTTTTCAAAAATTTAGTGTCCCAGTTTGACATTTTCTTCCTCTTTTCTTATTTAATATGTAGCATGATTGCTATTTGTATTTTAATTATGATAACATTTTGAAATCATTTGTCAATCATTATTCGCTTTAATATCATAATTACTAAAAATTCAGAAAATTCTATTCAGTTTTATATATAAAATTCGAACGTTTGTTTTTTGCCACGTCGTAAAATAAATGAAAAAAGCAACATTTTCTCAACATTGCTCTTTCATTGTTAACCTTATTTAAAGTAGTTGATTCCCATGGCATCCTTTACTTGGTCAAGAGTTGTCGCAGCAACTTGGCGAGCTTTTTGGCTACCTGCTTCCAACATTGCATAGACCTGTCCCATATCCTGTGCAAACTCCAGACGGCGTTCACGGATTGGGCCTAATTCTCTCTCTAAAATGTCCAGCAAATAACGTTTGGTCTTCACATCACCCAAACCACCACGTTGATAGTGCTCCTTCATAGCCTCAATCTCAGCCTTATCTTCTTCGCGACCAAAAACGTCAAGATAGTGGAAAACCATGTTTCCTTCAATCTTACCTGGGTCTTCAACACGGATGTGGTTGGGATCAGTGTACATGGACATGACTTTTTTCTTGAGCGTATCCATGTCATCTGCCAGATAAATACCATTTCCAAGTGACTTAGACATCTTGGCATTGCCGTCCAAACCTGGCAAGCGACCAGCTGCCTCATTTTCAGGATAAATGCCCTCCGGCTCTACTAAAATATCAGTCTGGTAAGCATGGTTAAAGCTACGAACGATTTCACGAGTCTGCTCAATCATAGGTTTCTGGTCATTTCCTACTGGAACAAAGTTTGCCTTGAAGGCTGTAATATCCGCCGCTTGAGAAACAGGATAAACCAGGAATCCAGCTGGAATTCCCTCGCCAAATCCCTTCTGAGCAATCTCCGTTTTAACCGTTGGATTGCGTTCCAGACGAGCCACCGATACCAAGTTCATATAGTACATGGTCAACTCTGCCAATTCAGGAATTTGACTCTGGATGAAAATCGTTGTCTTAGCTGGATCAAGTCCTGCCGCTAGATAATCTAGTGCTACGTTTCCAACGGATTCAACAATCTTTTGTGGTTCCTTTGCATGATCTGTCAACGCTTGTTGGTCTGCTAAAAAGACAAAAAGTTCATGTTGACCTGCATCCTGTAATAAAACACGATTTTTCAACGAACCAACATAATGTCCAATATGTAATTTGCCTGTTGGACGGTCTCCTGTTAGGATAATCGGTTTACTCATAAAATGTTCTCCTTTTACATAATAAAAGCCCACGCACAGAAAACTGTGCGAGGGCGTCAAGGACACGGTGCCACCTCACTTATAAGCATTAAATAAGCTTACATCTTTTTGCACATAAGGCCTGCTAGCCGAATCCTTATTTATTCAGATTCTATTCACTCAGTCCATTCATAAGCGACTCTTGTTTGTTTACACCAACCACAAACTCTCTAAAAATTATCCACTTACTACTCTTCTGATTGATTCCTATTATAACCGCAAAGAATTAGAAAGTCAAGCTGACAAATCCTTGACGATACTGTCTAAATTAGGGATAATAGAAATTGCTTTTATAACACTAACCAAGGAGAATATATGAAAGAACGTATAAAGGACTTTATCTCTGTCACACTCGGATCAATTGTCATGGCCATTGGATTTAACAGTTTTTTTCTAGAGAATAATATCGTATCTGGTGGTGTCGGAGGTTTAGCAATCGCACTCAATGCTCTTCTGGGGTGGAGTCCGTCTGACTTTGTCCTCTACTGTAACATCCCTTTATTAATCATCTGTTGGTTTTTCTTAGGAAAATCTGTATTTATCAAAACTGTCTATGGTGCTATCATTTATCCTCTTTGCATCAAGTTGACAGCAGGTTTACCCAACTTGACAGAAAATCCTCTCCTAGCTGCTATTTTCGGTGGAATTATCCTAGGTTTTGGACTTGGGCTTGTCTTCCTTGGAAATTCTTCTACTGGTGGAACAGGTATTCTTATTCAATTTATCCATAAATACACTCCTTTGTCATTAGGAGTAACAATGGCCATTATCGATGGCATTATCGTTGGACTTGGCTTCATCGCTTTTGATCCTGACACTGTTATGTACTCGATTATTGCCCTAATGACCATTACTTATATTGTCAACCGCATGTTGTCTGGTACCCAATCTTCTCGAAATGTCATGATTATTTCTCAAAAATCAGAAGAAATTAAAGACTATATTACTAAAGTTGCTGATCGCGGTGTGACAGAACTTCCAATTATCGGTGGCTTTACAGGGGTTGACAAGCGCATGTTGATGACTACCATCTCTATTCCAGAAATGCAGAAACTGGAGACAGCGGTATTAGAAATTGATGAAACTGCCTTTATGGTTGTTATGCCTGCGAGTCAGGTGCGTGGACGTGGCTTCAGTCTTCAAAAAGACCATAAACATTATGATGAAGATATTTTGATTCCAATGTAATTCATTGAAAATTCAAGTTCTTTCTAGTACAATAAAACTAATAGACAGAAATAGAGGAGAAACTATGCTTACAGTATCAGACGTGTCGCTTCGCTTTAGCGACCGCAAATTATTTGACGATGTCAATATCAAATTTACAGCAGGAAATACCTACGGTTTGATTGGTGCAAACGGGGCCGGTAAATCTACATTTTTGAAAATTCTTGCGGGTGACATCGAGCCATCAACAGGTCATATTTCACTTGGACCAGACGAACGCCTCTCTGTACTACGTCAGAACCATTTCGACTATGAAGATGAGCGCGTGATTGACGTCGTTATCATGGGAAATGAGCAACTTTACAGCATCATGAAAGAAAAAGATGCCATTTACATGAAGGAAGATTTTTCTGATGAAGACGGTGTCCGTGCTGCTGAGTTAGAAGGTGAGTTTGCTGAACTTGGTGGCTGGGAAGCTGAAAGTGAAGCTTCTCAATTGCTCCAAAACCTCAACATTTCAGAAGACCTCCACTACCAAAACATGAGCGAATTGACCAACGGTGAGAAGGTTAAGGTCCTCTTGGCTAAGGCCCTCTTTGGTAAGCCTGATGTTCTTCTTTTGGACGAGCCAACCAACGGTCTGGACATCCAATCTATTAACTGGCTCGAAGATTTCTTGATTGACTTTGAAAATACGGTTATCGTCGTGTCCCACGACCGCCACTTCTTGAACAAGGTATGTACCCACATGGCCGACCTTGACTTCGGTAAAATCAAGATTTTCGTTGGTAACTATGACTTCTGGAAACAATCCAGTGAACTAGCAGCTAAACTACAAGCTGACCGTAATGCCAAAGCAGAAGAAAAAATCAAGGAATTACAAGAATTCGTTGCCCGTTTCTCTGCTAATGCTTCTAAGTCTAAGCAAGCTACTTCACGTAAGAAGATGTTGGACAAAATCGAGTTGGAAGAAATCATTCCTTCTAGCCGTAAGTACCCATTTATCAACTTCAAATCTGAACGTGAAATCGGTAATGACCTCCTAACCGTTGAAAACTTGAAAGTTGTCATCGATGGTGAAACGATTCTTGACAATATCAGCTTTATCCTGCGTCCAGGTGACAAGACTGCTCTTATTGGTCAAAACGACATCCAAACAACTGCTCTCATTCGTGCTCTTATGGGCGATATTGAATATGAAGGTACTGTCAAGTGGGGTGTCACTACTAGTCAATCCTACTTACCAAAAGACAATACTCGTGACTTTGATACAAACGAATCTATCCTTGATTGGCTCCGTCAATTTGCCAGCAAGGAAGAAGATGACAATACCTTCTTGCGCGGTTTCTTGGGACGTATGCTCTTCTCGGGTGATGAGGTTAACAAACCTGTAAACGTCTTGTCAGGGGGTGAAAAAGTGCGCGTGATGTTGTCAAAACTCATGCTCCTCAAGTCAAATGTCTTAGTCTTAGATGATCCAACCAACCACTTAGACTTGGAATCAATTTCCAGTCTGAACGATGGTTTGAAAGCTTTTAAAGAGTCCATCATCTTTGCCAGCCATGACCACGAATTTATTCAAACTTTAGCAAACCATATCATCGTCATTTCTAAAAACGGTGTTATCGACCGAATCGACGAAACTTATGATGAATTCTTGGAAAATGCTGAAGTACAAGCAAAAGTACAAGAACTTTGGAAAGCATAATAAAAAGGCGATTTATTCGCCTTTTCTTTTAAATCTATGAAAAAAATATTTACAAAAACATCCATTTATTATCTCTTATCTTTCCTTATTCCGCTGACTATTATTTCTATCGTCTTAGCATTTCAAGGAATCTGGTGGGGAAGTAATACAACAATATTGGCCAGTGATGGCTTCCATCAGTATGTTATTTTTAATCAAACATTACGAAATACTTTACAAGGAGACGGCTCTTTATTTTACACATTTTCAAGTGGTTTAGGACTCAATTTTTATGCTCTATCCTCCTATTACCTAGGCTCATTCCTATCTCCAATTGTCTTTTTCTTTGATTTACAATCCATGCCTGACGCTATCTACCTTGTCACTATTGTCAAATTTGGATTGACTGGGTTGTCAACTTATTTCAGTCTAAAGGGTATCCATAAAAATTTGAAAGAAGAATGGGCACTATTACTCGCTACTAGTTTTTCTCTGATGAGTTTTAGTACAAGTCAATTAGAAATAAACAACTGGCTAGACGTTTTTATACTCCTCCCACTCATTCTTCTTGGATTGCATCGATTATTAAAAAAACAGGGTCCGATTCTCTACTACATAACATTAACATGCTTGTTTATCCAAAACTATTACTTCGGTTATATGGTGGCTATTTTTCTAACATTATGGACATTGGTTCAATTATCATGGATAGATAGTCAGAGAATCAAAAGATTTATCAACTTTACAATAGTGTCAATTTTATCTGCTCTAAGCAGCATGTTCATGTTGTTACCAACCTACTTGGATTTAAAAACTCATGGTGAGACATTTACAAAAATTGTCAACCTAAAAACCGAGGACTCTTGGTATCTGGACTTCTTTGCAAAAAACTTAGTTGGTAGCTTTGATACAACAAAATTCGGTTCTATTTCCATGATCTCTGTTGGTCTCGTTCCATTAATACTCGCTTTACTATTCTTTACATTAAAAGAAATAAAACCAACTGTCAAACTCTCCTATGCTCTATTCTTTACATTCATTATTTCAAGTTTCTACCTACAACCACTCAATCTTTTTTGGCAAGGTATGCATGCGCCAAACATGTTCCTCTATCGTTATGCATGGGCTCTATCAATAACTGTTATCTATTTAGCAGCAGAGACATTGGTACGACTACGTCAAGTAAGTATTAAAAATTTTACTCTGATTGTTTCATTTTTACTCATTTGTTTTACTTCTACCTTTATTTTTAGAGATCATTATGAGTTTCTAACGGATGTAAATTTCCTACTCACACTAGAATTTCTAATAGCCTACTTCATTCTTTTTGTAGCAATGATTCGCTATAAATCATCCTTAAAATGGACTAATATTGTTTTATTGTTCTTCACTTTCTTAGAACTTGGATTACATAGTCATTATCAGGTTCAGGGGATTTCTGATGAATGGCATTTTCCTAGCCGATCAAACTATGAAGAAAAATTGACAGATATTGACAGTATTGTAAAGTCTACAAAGACTACAACTGATTCATTTTATCGTATAGAACGTCTATTACCACAAACTGGCAATGATAGCATGAAATTCAATTACAACGGTATTTCTCAATTCTCCTCCATTCGAAATCGTGCTTCCAGCTCAGTACTAGATAAGCTCGGTTTCCGTTCAGACGGTACCAATTTGAATCTTCGTTATCAGAATAATACAATTATTGCTGATAGCCTATTCGGAATCAAATATAATTTAGCTACTACGGACCCAAATAAGTTTGGTTTCACACTGAATCAGAGTCAGTCTACTATTAATCTTTACGAAAATAGTTTTAATATAGGGTTAGCCCTATTGACTGAAGGGATTTACAAAGATGTCAATTTTACAAATCTGACTCTCGATAATCAAACAAATTTTCTTAATCAACTAACAGGGTTATCTCAAAAATACTACCACACTTTATCAGATGTTGTTTCACAAAATACAGTTGAACTGAGCAATCGAATGACTGTCAACAAAGTTGACAATGAGGATACTGCAAAGGCAACTTTCTTAGTAAATATACCTGCAAATAGCCAAGTATACTTAAATTTGCCAAATTTAACATTCTCAAATGAGAATCAAAAAAAGGTTGTCATTACTGTCAATAATCAGTCAAGTGAGTTTACACTAGATAATGCTTTCTCTTTCTTCAATGTGGGGAGCTTTACTACAGATGTACAAGTTCAAGTCGATGTATATTTTCCTGAAAATAATCAAGTTTCTTTTGATAAACCACAATTTTATCGATTGGACTTATTAGCTTTCCAACAGGCTATTTCCATTCTCCAAGAAAAACAAGTAGTAACAAAAACTGATGGTAATAAAGTAACCGTTGATTTTGTAACCGATAAAGAAGCCTCGCTCCTCCTTACTTTACCCTATGATAAAGGATGGAATGCAACCATTGATGGTAAACCTATCAAAATCCAAAAAGCGCAAGAGGGTTTTATGAAAGTGGATGTAAGTCCAGATCAAACTAAACTAGTTTTAACCTTTATACCAAATGGTTTCTATCTAGGTTTACTGATTTCTTTGGGTGCAGTTTTTGTATTTTTCTCCTATCAATTCATTAGATACTATTATTCTAAGAACCGAGAATCCTAAACTTTCTCGGTTTTTTCTTGTAAAAAACAAAAAACCTTGATTTCTCAAGGTTTCCTATGCTTTATCTACTCCGCCAACAGGGCTCGAACCTGTGACATCATGATTAACAGTCATGCGCTCTACCAACTGAGCTATGGCGGAAGAAATAGTCCGTACGGGATTCGAACCCGTGTTACCGCCGTGAAAAGGCGGTGTCTTAACCCCTTGACCAACGGACCATTTTTAGAACAATAACTAGTATAATACATGTGACTTTGTTTGTCAATACATTTTTTTGATTTTTTATTGTATTGACAGAGTGCCTTGTTTAATGTAAAATAAAATAGTTAAGGTTCCATAGCTCAGCTGGATAGAGCATTCGCCTTCTAAGCGAACGGTCGCAGGTTCGAATCCTGCTGGAATCATTTAGACCTACCTCGAGTAGGTCTTTTTTCTTGCCATAATTCATAATTAATATATAAAACTGGCAAAATTAGACCAATAAGGGCATATTCTTCAAATTGGAAGGATAGGTGAGTAGATATAATGACACCTAGCATAAACCCTATAATGGTCAATAAGATGTTTCTACCTGTTTTTCTAAGTTCTGAATCTTTTTCAATAACTCCTTTAAACCAGAGGTAAGCAGCATTTTTGACATTCCCTGTCATCATCACATTGGCATACGGAGCACCTCGTAACCTTCTAAATGTTTCTACTTGAATAGAGGCTACGAAGGCTAGGCTAGCAATTGTAAAAGACGCAGGCATAATAGGTGAGAAAATGATAGTTAGTAAAATAAGAACTAACATCATTACACTACTACCAAAGTGCCAAGACCATGTTTGTTTTTCAAAATACCTTCTTGCTAAGTAGGTAAAAAATTGTCCGAATACAAAAAATAAAATGGGAATGGAAAAATTAACTACCTGCGCAAAGTCACCTTTAGCTAAAAAATAAGCTAGGGAAATAACATTTCCAGATTGTACACCAGCAAAGCGACCACCCTGAGTCACAAAAGTAAAGGCATTTAAATAACCACTGATAAACGTTAATGAACAAGCAATTCTCAATCCCTCAAAAACACGATAATCTTTTTGATTCATTTTCACTCCTTGTTTCACGTGAAACTACTTATGATATGGGCTTCCCTGCTGAATCATAAATGCACGATAAATCTGCTCGATGAGAACTAATTTCATTAGTTGATGGGGAAGTGTCAACTGTCCAAAACTCATCAACAAATTAGCTCTTTTTTTAATACAGGAATCGAGACCCAAACTACCACCGATGATAAAAGTTATATCTGAATACCCATTTACTGCAATATCAGATAGCTTTTGACTAAATTCTTCCGATGGAAATTGTTTGCCTTCTATCGCTAAGGCAATGACAAAATCTCGCTCTCCAATTTTAGACATAATTCTATCGGCTTCTTTTTTTAATATTTGTTCATTCTCTGCCTGACTGGCTTTATCTGGTGTTTTTTCATCAGGAAGCTCAATCATATCCAACTTAGTAAATCGTCCCAATCGTTTACTATATTCTGCAATACCTTCTTTGAGGTACTTTTCTTTCAATTTTCCAACGGTAATCAATTTTATTTTCATAAAATAATTGTAACATATCCACAAGCATACGACAGAAAATATTTTTAGAAAATCATGATATGGCTACAGTTTTTCACACAATTCACAGAGTTATCCACAGGTTGTGGATTGATTTTTGAAAACTTTAAGCTATAATTAAGAAAGCAAGAGTAATCTTAAGGAAAATTAAAGAAATGGAAAGGATTCCTTATATGAAAAAATATTTGAAATTTGCGATTCTATTTGTAATTGGATTTTTTGGGGGGCTTATCGGGGCCTTATCAGCCTCTTTCTTCCAACCACAGGTTCAACAAGCAAATTCTGCTATCACTAGTGTCAGCAATGTTCAATATAATAATGAAACTTCCACCACAAAAGCTGTAGAGAAAGTACAAAATGCTGTTGTGTCTGTTATTAATTACCAAAAGTCAGCCAACAATAGTCTTGGTGCTATCTTTGGAAATATTGAATCATCTGACGAACTAGCTGTTGCTGGAGAGGGGTCTGGAGTTATCTATAAAAAAGATGGTCAATATGCCTATATTGTGACAAATACGCATGTTATTAATAACGCAGAAAAGATTGATATTCTTTTAGCATCTGGAGAAAAAATCAGCGGTGAACTCGTTGGTTCCGATACCTATTCTGATATAGCTGTTATAAAAATATCAGCAGATAAAGTCACTACTGTTGCTGAATTTGCTGATTCCGATACAATTAAAGTTGGAGAAACTGCTATCGCAATTGGTAGTCCTCTAGGTAGTGTCTACGCCAATACAGTTACTCAAGGTATTATTTCCAGCCTAAGTCGGACAGTTACTTCACAATCAGAAGACGGACAAACAATCTCAACCAATGCTATTCAAACCGATACAGCTATCAACCCAGGAAACTCTGGTGGACCATTGATTAATATCCAAGGACAAGTTATTGGTATCACCTCTAGCAAAATCACCTCAAGTTCTGTAAGTAGCTCTGGTGTGGCTGTGGAAGGGATGGGATTTGCTATTCCTGCAAATGATGCCGTAGCCATTATCAATCAACTTGAAAAAGATGGAAAAGTTAGCCGACCTGCTCTTGGAGTTCATATGGTTAACTTGACGACCTTGTCAACTAGTCAATTGGAAAAAGCTGGATTATCAAATACGGAATTAACATCCGGTGTAGTAATTGTCTCTACACAAAGTGGACTACCTGCAGATGGAAAATTAGAAACTTTTGATGTTATTACTGAGATTGACGGAGAAGCTATTCAAAATAAGAGTGACCTCCAGAGCGCTCTCTACAAACATCAAATTGGAGATACAATCACTGTAACTTATTACCGCAATAATCAGAAACAAACTGTTGACATTAAGTTGACACATTCTACAGAAGAACTTAGCGAATAATTGACAAATGAGACTTTACACAATTGTAAAGTCTCATTTTTTTTGCTAGAATAAGGATATATGGAAGAATTACGTACACTAAATATTTCAGAAATCCATCCCAATCCCTATCAGCCAAGAATTCATTTTGATGAAAAGGAGCTACTTGAGCTCGCTCAATCCATTAAGGAAAATGGCTTAATTCAACCGATTATTGTAAGAAAATCTTCTATTATCGGATACGAATTATTAGCTGGAGAAAGAAGGTTGCGAGCCAGTCAATTAGCTGGACTGACTACAATACCAGCAGTGGTAAAAGAACTGACTGATGATGATTTACTCTATCAGGCTATCATAGAGAATCTGCAGCGTTCTAACTTAAATCCGATAGAAGAAGCAGCCTCTTATCAAAAATTGATTAGTAGAGGGTTAACACATGATGAAGTTGCTCAAATCATGGGAAAATCAAGACCATATATCAGTAATTTATTGCGCCTACTAAATCTATCATCTCAGACTAAACAAGCTGTAGAAGAAGGAAAAATTTCACAAGGGCACGCGCGACAATTGGTATCATTTTCAGAAGAAAAGCAAGCCGAATGGGTTCAACTCATTTTATCAAAAGATTTAAGTGTGCGTACGCTTGAAAAATTAATAGCTGCAAATAAGAAAAAACACACTAAGCTTAAACAACGCGACCAATTTTTAAAAGAACAGGAAGATTCACTCAGTAAAACTCTTGGAACAACTACAAAAATTCTCAAGAAGAAAAACGGGAGCGGAGAAATTCGAATTAGCTTTAATGACCTCGATGAATTCGAAAGAATTATCAACAATTTTAAATAGACTTGTTTACAATTTATTTTTATAAACACTCTTTTCCACACTAAAATCATTACAAAAAGTCAGGACCAGCAAAGGTTCTGACTTTTATTCACATCTTGTGGAAAACTTTTCTTAACAGTATGGATTTTTAAAATTATCTGTGGAAAACTTTTATTTTTTATGGTACACTATTCTAACGAATATAATGTGAAAGGGGGAAAATATGAACCAAGAACAACTTTTTTGGCAACGATTTATTGAATTAGCAAAAGTAAATTTTAAGCCATCTATTTATGATTTTTATGTCGCTGATGCAAAATTACTCGGAATCAACCAGCAAGTTGCCAATATTTTCTTAAATCGTCCATTTAAAAAAGATTTCTGGGAAAAAAACTTCGAAGAGTTAATGATTGCCGCTAGTTTTGAAATCTACGGCGAGCCTCTTGCCATCCAATATCAATTTACAGAGGATGAACAGGAGATTAAGAACATTACAAACGCAAGAAGTTCAGTAGTTCACCAGGTACAGACACCTGAGCCGGCTACGCCTCAAGAAACTTTTAAACCGGTTCATTCTGATATAAAATCCCAGTACACCTTTGCTAATTTTGTACAAGGAGACAATAATCACTGGGCAAAGGCTGCAGCTTTAGCTGTATCTGATAACCTAGGTGAGCTCTACAATCCCTTATTCATTTTTGGTGGTCCTGGTCTTGGAAAAACTCATATTTTAAATGCGATTGGAAATAAGGTTCTAGCTGATAATCCCCAGGCAAGGATAAAATATGTCTCATCGGAAACATTCATCAATGAATTTTTAGAACACCTCCGTCTCAATGATATGGAAAGTTTCAAAAAAACCTATCGCAATCTGGACTTACTTCTAATTGATGACATTCAGTCTCTCCGTAATAAAGCAACAACACAGGAAGAATTTTTCCATACTTTTAATGCGCTTCATGAAAAAAATAAGCAGATTGTACTCACAAGCGACCGTAATCCTGATCACTTAGACAATTTGGAAGAAAGACTAGTAACACGTTTCAAATGGGGGTTAACCAGTGAAATCACTCCACCTGATTTTGAAACACGTATCGCAATTTTACGTAACAAGTGCGAGAACCTGCCTTATAACTTTACAAATGAGACGCTATCCTATCTAGCTGGGCAATTTGATTCGAACGTGCGTGACCTTGAAGGTGCCTTAAAAGATATCCATTTGATAGCCACTATGCGGCAACTGTCTGAGATAAGTGTCGA
This sequence comes from Streptococcus suis, assembly GCF_046032515.1. Taxonomy (GTDB): domain Bacteria; phylum Bacillota; class Bacilli; order Lactobacillales; family Streptococcaceae; genus Streptococcus; species Streptococcus suis_AL. The sequence continues at coordinate 68,806 of NZ_JARQPJ010000009.1, forward strand.
GGTTGCTGCTGAAGCTATTCGATCAAGAAAACAAACAAATCCACAAAACATGGTTATTCCTATTGAGAAAATCCAAACCGAAGTGGGAAATTTCTACGGTGTCAGCTTGAAAGAATTAAAAGGTTCTAAGCGTGTTCAACATATCGTTCACGCGCGACAAGTTGCTATGTTTTTAGCACGTGAAATGACAGACAATTCCCTTCCAAAAATTGGGAAAGAATTTGGTAATCGAGACCATACAACCGTTATGCATGCATACAATAAAATAAAAACTCTCCTCTTGGATGATGAGAATTTAGAAATAGAGATTACCAGTATAAAAAATAAACTTCGTTAACCTGTGTATAACTTTTCAAAAAAGCTCTGTTTTTTCCACAAGTTGTGAACAAGTTAATTTCCGCAGTTTTATTGGTCTTTCATCACTTTTCCACAGAATACACAGAGACTACTATTACTATTAACCTTATAGATAATAAATAAAGGAGAATCCATGATTCAATTTTCTATTAATAAAAATATATTTCTACAAGCACTTAGTATTACTAAACGGGCAATCAGTACAAAAAATGCTATTCCAATTCTTTCAACAGTAAAAATTACAGTAACTAGTGAAGGGATTACTTTAACTGGTTCAAATGGACAAATCTCGATTGAACATTTTATTTCTATTCAAGATGAAAATGCAGGACTTTTGATCAGTTCTCCAGGCTCCATTCTCTTAGAAGCTGGTTTCTTTATTAATGTCGTATCCAGCATGCCGGATTTAGTCCTTGACTTCAATGAAATTGAACAAAAGCAAATCGTTTTGACAAGTGGTAAGTCTGAAATCACATTAAAGGGAAAAGAAGCAGAACAGTATCCTCGTTTACAGGAAGTTCCAACTTCAAAACCATTGGTGTTAGAAACCAAAGTATTAAAACAAACAATTAATGAAACAGCATTTGCAGCGTCTACACAAGAAAGTCGTCCTATTCTTACGGGTGTTCATTTTGTTTTAACAGAAAATAAAAATCTAAAAACTGTTGCAACAGATTCACACCGTATGAGCCAACGGAAATTGGTCCTTGATACATCTGGTGATGATTTTAATGTTGTCATTCCAAGTCGTTCTCTCCGTGAATTTACTGCAGTTTTTACAGATGATATTGAAACAGTAGAAGTTTTCTTTTCAAATAATCAAATCCTTTTTAGAAGTGAGCATATTAGCTTCTATACACGCTTATTAGAAGGTACCTACCCGGATACCGACCGCTTAATTCCAACTGAGTTTAAAACAACTGCAATTTTTGATACTGCAAATCTTCGTCACTCGATGGAGCGTGCTCGTCTTCTTTCAAATGCAACCCAAAATGGTACAGTAAAACTAGAAATTGCTAATAATGTTGTATCGGCTCATGTAAATTCTCCAGAAGTTGGACGTGTGAATGAGGAATTAGATACTGTAGAAGTATCAGGTGAAGACTTAGTAATCAGCTTTAACCCAACTTACTTGATAGAAGCATTGAAAGCCACAACTAGTGAACAAGTGAAAATTAGCTTTATCTCTTCTGTCCGTCCATTTACATTGATTCCCAATAATGAAGGGGAAGATTTTATTCAATTGGTTACACCAGTTCGTACCAACTAAATAATATTAAGAACGGCTAAACTAGCCGTTTTTATGTTATACTAAAAAATAGCATCTAGCTTATTTTTATATATTTAGTGATGGGGAATAAATGACGTTATATATATTAGCTAATCCTAATGCTGGTAGCCATACTGCTGAACACATCATATTCAAAATAAAAGAAAGTTATCCACAGCTTGCAGTTAACATTTTTATGACAGTTGGGCCTGAGGATGAAAAAAGTCAAATCGAGGCTATTTTAAAGGAGTTTGTCAGTAGTGAGGACCAATTAATGATTTTAGGCGGAGACGGCACACTATCTAAAGCTTTGCGTTTTTGGCCAGCTAGTCTACCGTTTGCTTATTATCCAACAGGATCTGGAAATGATTTTGCAAAAGCAATGAATATAACATCGCTCTATAGAAGTGTAGATGCCATTTTAGAGGGAAAAACAAGTCGGATATATGTTTTAAACAGTTCATACGGAACGGTTGTAAATAGTGTGGATTTTGGCTTTGCAGCTCAAGTTGTCAATGGTTCAACGAATTCAATTTTGAAAAAAATTCTGAACAAGGTAAAACTTGGGAGGTTAACTTATCTATTCTTTGGTATTAAAACATTATTTTCAAAACAAGCTATAAACTTAGAATTAACTCTTGATGAAAAATCTTATCAGTTAGATAATCTCTTTTTTATTTCTGTAGCAAATAGTCTTTATTTTGGTGGAGGAATCATGATATGGCCAACAGCAAGTGCTAAAAAGAAGGAAGTAGATATTGTTTACTTCAAAAATGGAAATTTCTACCAACGTCTACAATCATTGTTAGCCTTATTAACGAAGAGGCATGAATCTTCTCATACAATTCAGCATTTAACAGGGGTAGATGTAGTTTTAAAATCAATAGAAAAATTATTATTGCAAATAGATGGAGAGATATGCACTGCAAATGAGGTAACGTTAACCTATCAGGAAAGAAGTATGTATCTTTAAGGAGGAAGTATGTATCAATTAGGATCCTTTGTCGAAATGAAAAAGCCTCATGCCTGTGTCATCAAATCGACCGGCAAGAAGGCCAATAAGTGGGAGGTTATCCGTCTAGGAGCGGATATTAAAATCCGCTGTACCAACTGTGACCATGTTGTTATGATGAGCCGGCATGATTTTGAACGAAAAATGAAACAAGTTCTACCAAGTAAAGCCTAGTTGACAGTTTGCAACTGCTGGTTGCGAGTTTTTCCTAAAAATTGCTAGTCAACTGTTCTTTTCTACACTATAATAGACTTAGAAAAAAGAGGAGGACAAGACCATGAATCAGTTAGCACAGCAAATTCGAGTTTTACGCACATCCAAGAACCTATCCCAAGATGACTTAGCAGAGAAACTCTATATTTCCTGTCAGGCTGTTTCCAAGTGGGAAAATGGCGAAGCAACGCCAGATATTGACAAACTGGTCCAGCTAGCAGAAATCTTTGGTGTTAGTCTGGATTATTTGGTTTTAGGAAAAGAGCCTGAGAAGGAAATTTTGGTGGAACAAAGAGGAAAAATGAATGTTTGGGAGTTTCTTGCTAATTATTGGTGGGTTCTTATCCCAATCATGATAATAGCCTTTGGCTTATTTGCTGCAGCGATGAGAATTTTGCAGAAATTTTGATAAATCTTACAATCCTGTCATTTGGCAGGATTTTTCTCATCTTTTCTGCTATAATAGTCATGATTGAATTTTTAATTGGAGAGTAAAAAAACATGGCTTTAACAGCAGGAATCGTCGGTTTACCAAACGTTGGTAAATCAACCTTATTTAACGCAATTACCAAGGCAGGAGCTGAGGCGGCAAACTACCCTTTCGCAACCATTGATCCAAACGTCGGCATGGTGGAAGTGCCTGATGAGCGTTTGCAGAAGTTGACGGAGCTCATCACCCCTAAAAAGACAGTTCCAACGACTTTTGAATTTACCGATATTGCTGGTATCGTAAAAGGTGCTTCTAAAGGTGAGGGGCTTGGAAATAAATTCTTGGCCAATATCCGTGAGGTTGATGCCATTGTCCACGTGGTGCGTGCCTTTGATGATGAAAATGTTATGCGTGAGCAAGGCCGTGAAGACGCTTTTGTGGATCCAATCGCTGATATTGATACCATTAACCTAGAATTGATTTTGGCGGATCTAGAGAGCATCAACAAGCGTTATGCGCGTGTAGAAAAAATGGCCCGTACGCAAAAAGACAAGGATTCTGTGGCAGAATTTGCAGTTCTTGAAAAAATCAAACCTGTCCTAGAAGATGGAAAATCTGCTCGTACAGTTGATTTCACAGATGAAGAACAAAAAATCGTTAAGCAACTCTTCCTCTTGACCACTAAACCAGTCCTCTATGTTGCCAACGTCGATGAAGACAAGGTAGCAGATCCTGAGTCTATCAGTTATGTTCAGCAAATCCGTGACTTTGCAGCAACAGAAAATGCAGAAGTGGTGGTGATTTCTGCGCGTGCAGAAGAAGAAATTTCAGAACTCGACGATGAAGACAAGGGCGAGTTTTTAGAAGCACTCGGATTAACAGAATCTGGCGTGGACAAATTAACACGTGCAGCCTATCACTTACTTGGACTTGGCACCTACTTTACAGCAGGGGAGAAGGAAGTTCGTGCTTGGACCTTCAAGCGTGGCATGAAAGCTCCTCAGTGTGCAGGCATTATCCATTCAGACTTCGAAAAAGGTTTTATCCGTGCCGTCACCATGTCCTATGATGATTTGATTCAATATGGCTCTGAAAAGGCTGTTAAAGAAGCAGGACGCCTCCGTGAAGAAGGAAAAGAGTACGTGGTTCAAGATGGGGACATCATGGAGTTCCGCTTTAACGTTTGATGGCTAAACTGTCCTTATTCTTCGTTGTTTTACCTTGCATACCGTCAGTATTGTCTGCGGTTTCAACGCCTAGACTAAGAACAGTTTATCGCATCAAAGAGGATGATTACTTGGTTGGAAAGCTTTTTCCAGCCTTTTGGTATTTAAGGAGAAAAAATGACACGATTGATCATCGGTCTGGGAAATCCCGGAGACCGCTATTTTGAAACCAAGCACAATGTCGGCTTTATGCTGCTGGATAAGATTGCTAAACGTGAAAATGTGACCTTTAGTCACGATAAGATTTTCCAAGCAGACATTGCCACTACCTTTATTGACGGTGAAAAAATCTATCTAGTAAAGCCAACGACCTTCATGAACGAATCAGGTAAGGCTGTTCATGCCCTGATGACCTACTATGGTTTGGATGAGACAGATATTCTGGTGGCTTACGATGATTTGGACATGGCTGTTGGGAAAATCCGTTTCCGTCAAAAAGGCTCAGCAGGTGGCCACAATGGGATTAAATCTATTGTCAAGCATATTGGAACACAGGAATTTGACCGTATCAAGATTGGTATTGGGCGTCCTAAAGGAAAAATGAGCGTTGTAAACCATGTCTTGTCTGGTTTTGACACAGAAGACCGTATTGAAATCGACTTAGCACTAGATAAACTTGACAAGGCTGTCAACGTATATCTCGAAGAAGATGATTTTGATACAGTAATGAGAAAGTTTAACGGATAATGAATATACTCGATTTACTTCACAAGAACAAGCAAATCAATCAGTGGCAGTCTGGCTTAAACAAGTTAACTCGCCAACTATTATTAGGACTCACTGGAACCAGTAAGTCATTAGTTATGGCGACTGCCTATGATTGTTTGGCCGAAAAGATTATGATTGTGACTGCTACTCAAAATGATGCTGAGAAATTAGTTGCAGATTTAACAGCCATCGTTGGAAGTGAGAATGTTTACAACTTTTTTACAGATGATAGTCCTATTGCCGAGTTTGTTTTTGCATCAAAAGAACGGGCTCAATCAAGGATTGACAGTTTAAATTTCTTGACAGATTCTACTAGTTCAGGAATTTTGGTTGCTAGTATGGCTGCTTGTCGGGTCTTATTGCCGAGTCCTGAGACTTATAAAGGTTCTAAAATACAGCTTGAAGTTGGTCAAGAAATAGAAGTTGACAAACTTGTAAAGAATCTTGTCAACATCGGCTACAAAAAAGTGTCTCGTGTATTAACCCAGGGAGAATTTAGCCAACGAGGTGATATTCTAGATATTTTTGACATGCAAGCAGAAACTCCTAACCGAATAGAATTTTTTGGAGATGAGATTGATGGCATTCGTATCTTTGATGTTGACAGTCAAAAATCCTTAGAAAATCTAGACGAAATCTCGATCTCTCCAGCTTCCGATATCATTTTGTCTTCAGAAGACTATAGTAGGGCTCGCCAATCCATTCAGACAGCTATTGAACAATCGCATATAGAAGAGCAGCAGTCTTATTTACGAGAAGTTTTAGCGGACATGCAGACGGAGTACCGGCATCCAGATTTGCGTAAATTCTTGTCCTGTATCTATGAACAATCATGGACGTTGTTGGATTATTTGCCAAAGGGTTCTCCCTTATTTTTGGATGATTTTCATAAAATCGCTGATAAGCAGGCTCAATTTGAAAAAGAAATTGCAGACTTGTTGACAGATGATTTACAGAAGGGTAAAACAGTGTCAAGTTTGAAATATTTTGCCTCAACTTACGCTGAATTGAGAAAATACAAACCTGCCACCTTCTTTTCAAGTTTTCAAAAAGGTTTAGGCAATGTAAAGTTTGATGCTCTTTATCAATTCACACAGCATCCTATGCAGGAATTTTTCCACCAGATTCCATTGTTAAAAGATGAATTGACTCGGTATGCGAAATCAAACAATACCGTTGTTATTCAAGCGAGTTCTGATGTGAGTTTACAGACTTTACAGAAAACTTTACAAGAGTATGATATCCATCTTCCAGTACATGTAGCAGATAAGTTAGTAGAAGGTCAGCAACAAGTGATCATTGGACAGCTAGCTTCTGGATTTCATTTGATGGATGAGAAGTTAGTTCTTATTACTGAAAAAGAGATTTTTAATAAAAAGATTAAGCGTAAGGTCCGTAGAACTAATATTTCTAATGCTGAGCGTATTAAGGACTATAGTGAGCTAGCTGTTGGTGACTATGTTGTCCACCATGTCCATGGTATTGGCCAATATTTAGGGATAGAAACCATTGAAATCTCAGGCATCCATCGTGACTACGTGACTGTGCAGTATCAAAATGCAGACCGCATCTCCATTCCAGTAGAACAGATTGATCTACTTTCTAAATATCTAGCATCCGATGGAAAAGCTCCAAAAGTCAATAAACTAAACGATGGCCGTTTCCAACGAACCAAACAAAAGGTTCAAAAGCAGGTGGAGGACATTGCGGATGATTTGATCAAGCTTTATGCTGAGCGTAGCCAACTGAAGGGTTTTGCTTTTTCGCCTGACGATGACAATCAGGTGGAATTTGATAACTACTTTACACACGTGGAAACAGATGATCAACTCCGTTCTATTGATGAAATCAAAAAGGATATGGAAAAGGATTCTCCAATGGATCGTCTTTTGGTTGGGGATGTCGGTTTTGGTAAGACAGAGGTAGCCATGCGGGCTGCCTTCAAGGCAGTCAATGATGGCAAACAAGTAGCTATCCTTGTTCCAACCACAGTTTTAGCCCAACAACACTATGCTAATTTCCAGGAACGATTTGCTGAATTTCCTGTCAATGTCGATGTCTTGAGTCGTTTTAAAACAAAAGCAGAGCAAGAAAAAACGCTTGAAAAGCTAAAAAAAGGTCAAGTTGACATCATCATTGGTACCCATAGGCTTTTATCTAAAGATGTTGTGTTTGCTGATTTAGGTTTACTGGTCATTGACGAAGAGCAACGGTTTGGTGTCAAGCATAAGGAACGCTTGAAGGAATTGAAAAAGAAAATAGATGTCCTAACCCTAACTGCAACTCCAATTCCTCGGACATTGCAAATGTCCATGTTGGGAATCCGCGACTTATCAGTAATTGAGACTCCACCGACAAATCGCTATCCTGTACAAACTTATGTGATGGAAACAAATCCTTCCGTTATCCGAGATGCAATGCTTCGTGAGATAGATCGCGGAGGACAGGTTTACTATCTTTACAATAAAGTTGACACCATTGAACAGAAAGTATCTGAATTAAAAGAATTGGTTCCAGAAGCTAGCATCGGTTATGTCCATGGTCAAATGTCGGAAATTCAGCTAGAAAATACCCTTTATGCCTTTGTAGAAGGTGAGTATGATATTCTAGTGACCACAACAATCATTGAAACCGGTGTTGATATTCCAAATGCTAATACACTGTTTATTGAAAATGCAGATCATATGGGACTGTCAACTCTTTATCAACTTAGAGGACGTGTTGGTCGTTCCAGTCGGATTGCCTATGCCTATCTCATGTACCGTCCAGACAAGTCCTTGACAGAAGTAGCTGAAAAGCGCTTGGAAGCCATTAAGGGCTTTACAGAACTAGGATCAGGTTTCAAGATTGCCATGCAAGATTTGTCCATTCGTGGTGCGGGAAATATTTTAGGTGCTGCTCAGTCAGGTTTTATTGATTCTGTGGGATATGAGATGTATTCACAATTGCTGGAACAAGCCATCTTGGAAAAACAAGGTAAGGCAACCCAACGTCAGAAGAGTAATTCAGAGGTCAATTTACAGATTGATGCCTATTTACCAAGTGATTATATTGGTGATCAGCGACAAAAAATTGAAATTTACAAGCGTATAAAGAATATTGACAGTCGTGTAAACTATCAAGAATTACAAGAAGAATTGATTGACCGTTTTGGAGAGTATCCTGATGTAGTAGCCTACTTGCTTGAAATCGGTCTATTGAAGTCATTTTTAGACCAAGTTTTCTGTCATACAGTTCTTAGACGACAACATCAAGTGACAGTAACATTTGAACCTATGGCTGGTCAAATTTTCCTAACGCAAGATTACTTTGAAGCTTTATCTGTGACAAATTTGAAAGCTCAGATAACGGAAAATAAAGGAAAACTAGCTGTTGTGTTTAACATTCAACTGAAAAAAGAATATGAAATATTAGAGGAATTGATTTCTTTTGCCGAAAAATTAAAAGAAATTAAAGCAAGGAAAGCAGAATAAATTTCTCAATTAAATGAAAAAATGGTAAAATATATAGTTGAGGTAAAGTATGAGACTAGATAAATATTTGAAAGTATCCCGCATTATCAAGCGTCGAACAGTTGCGAAGGAAGTTGCCGATAAAGGACGAATAAAAGTCAATGGGATTTTGGCTAAATCTTCAACAGATTTAAAAGTAAATGATCAGGTTGAAATCCAATTTGGTAATAAACTACTCACTGTAAAAGTACTTGAAATGAAAGATTCGACTAAAAAAGAAGACGCACTGAAAATGTATGAAATTATCTGTGAAAAAAGGATAGAAAAAGATGAAGAAATCTAAAATTCTACAACTGAATAATGCCTTTATTCAGTCGGAGCGTAAAAAAACTCAGCATCAATTGGCAGAACGCCAACAAAAAAATCGTTTTATGGGTGCGATCCTCATTCTAGTTATCTTTCTTTTTATGTTGCCTGCCTATAATCTTGTTGGGACTTACACTAATATTCAGCAACAGGAAAAGAAACTTGCTGAATTGGAAAAAAATTACGAAGAACTGACCAAAGAACAGAAGCAGGAAGCAGAGATGGTTGCAAAATTGAAAAATGAGGAATACGCAGCAAAGTATGTTCGGGCTAAGTATCAATACTCTAAAGAAGGGGAATTTGTCTACAATATTCCAGGGTTACCAAAATGACCGAATCTATTTTTAAAATTGTAGAGCAATTTTTACAGCATTCTGATGAAAAATTAGAAGAGTTGAATCAAAAGAATAGAGAATTAAAGTTAGAAGAAAATGAATCGTAGAAAGGAGGGAGTATGCAGAAGAAACTGCTCGTATGGTTATTGCCAGTTTTATTTGGATGGCAGGTGGTCGATAGTACAGAAATACCATTTGAACTCACAGCGCAAGAAGAATACGAATTGACTCATACTATCTATGATCAGTATTTTCAAACTATCCCTCAAAACCCAAATGTTTTTCAAACTGAGAATCTTTATTCGGATGAAGAACTGACTATAGCAGGTGGACAATTACAGCCGAACCAACGTTTTTCTATTACGGATGTTCTAGTCAATAGCAAAAAAGAATTGGTTTTCCAAATAGATGACAAGGGTTACATTCTTGCAAGTAGGCATCTACTATTTGATGATGTAATTGTTACAGAAACTACTGTTGAGCAAACTTATTGGACAAAAAAAGGTTTCACATTGTTAACCTCACCAATTGCTAACGAAGCTACGGAAATAAAAAATGATTTACAACCCTATCAAGCTGTTATGGTTTCTAAAATTGTGACAACTTCCCTAGGTGATTTTGCCTATGTTACAGATAAAGGTTGGATTGCAGTAAATAATCTTTCTAAAACGGATAATAGAGTAGAAGCCGTTCAAGAGTTGTTGACTAACAAATATTCCAAAGATACTATTGGTATATATGTGAAACAATTGTCAACAGGTCAAACTGCAGGTGTAAATCAAGAGAAACTATTCTATTCTGCCAGCATTGCTAAACTACCAATTCTTTATTACGTTCAAGAGCAACTGAATGCTGGGTATATTGATTTGACTACTAAAGTGAAATATACAACCGAATCTATATCCTTCCCAGGAGCTTATGTTGCTGGAGGAAGTGGCTCACTGTCAAAAACTCCTGACAATAAAGATTATTCAGTGGAAGAATTAATCAATAAGACTGCTAAAGAGTCAGATAATGTAGCTAGTAATTTACTTTCTTATTATGTAGCTAATAAATTCGATTCCAATTTTTATCAAGTAATAACTGCTAAAACAGGTAGTGAGTGGAGTATGGTTACACGTGAAACTTCAGCTGAAATCGCAGGTAAAATGATGGAAGCCTTATATATTCAAAATGGCTATGTGCTAGAAAGTTTGTTATCTACTCAATTTGATAATCAACGTATTTCGAAAGACATCTCAGTTCCAGTTGCTCATAAAATTGGCGATGCAGACGATGTCAAACACGATGTAGCGATTGTTTACGCAGGGTCTCCTTTTGTTTTATCTATTTTTACAGATAAATCAAATTATGATGAGATTACACAAATTGCAAATGATATTTACGGGATTTTAAAGTAAATGAAAGATAGATTTTTAAAAGTGACACTGGATGGTCACTTTTTTGATAAACATAAGAAAGTACTAGTAGCCGTATCTGGTGGGTTAGATTCTATGAACCTATTCCATCTTTTATACGAATGCAAACAAGTGTTAGGGATTGAACTTGGAATTGCCCATATTAATCATGGACAGAGAGAAGAATCTGTCATTGAGGAAAAATATCTTAGACAGTTAGCAGAAGAAAGTAATGTTCCCTTTTACCTGTCCTATTTTGAAGGTGATTTTTCAGAAGAAGCGGCGCGAAAATGGCGTTATGGATTTTTTGCTACAATCATGGAGAAGGAAGGCTACACTGCACTAGTGACAGCCCACCATGCAGATGATCAAGCAGAAACTGTCTTTATGCGATTGATTAGAGGAGGGCGTTTACGTCACTTATCAGCAATTCAACCGACTCAGCCTTTTGCAACAGGGGAACTTATCCGACCACTTTTATCTTTTAAAAAGGCAGATTTTGAAAAGCTATTTCATTTTGAAGATTGCAGCAATGCAGATTTCAAATATTTTCGAAATAGAGTCAGAAATGACTATTTACCAAAGTTAAAACAGGAAAATCCTAAAATCGAACTTACTCTCAATAATCTTGCAGTTGATACAAATAATCTATTTCAAGCGCTAAGAGATTTGACACAGGATTTATCCGTTACAGATGTGATGAGTTTTCAACAACAGACACCTGCGGTACAAAGTTATCTATTAGAGGAATATTTTGAAAAATTTCCTGATTTACAGCTCTCTCGTCCACAATTTAATGAAGTATTACACATCTTGCGTTCAAAAGCTAACTACTATCATTTATTGAAAAATGATTACATGTTAGAGAAGGATTATCATCGTTTTCAAATTTATAAAATAGGACCAGAGACGGATAGTCAACCAGAAAAAATCATGATAAAATCAGAGGGTATTTTTTCTTACGGTTCATATATTTTTTCTCTCAATCATCCTTTGGAAGAAGCGGATAGTATTTTATATTTTCCTACAGAAAATCCAATTGTAGTGAGGAGAAGGCAGGCTGGGGATACCATTTTAATAAACGGAGTAAATAAAAAACTCCGCCGTTGGTTTATTGATAATAAAATCTCACAGAGAGTTCGACAAAATGCACTTATTATCGAGCAGAATGGAGAAATTTATGGAATTACGAATCTTGTTAGCAGTGATTTGAGTAAATCAGTAAAAAATGATATAATCAAAGCTACCTTATATATAAAAATGAAAGAGTAGAACAACTATGTTGGACAAAGATATTAAGAAAATTCTTGTTTCAGAAGAAGAAATCGTTGCAAAATGCAAAGAACTCGGTCAAATTCTAGCAACAGACTATGCAGATAAGAATCCTATTCTTGTAGGAATTTTAAAAGGTTCTATCCCATTTATGGCAGAATTAATGAAACATATTAATGCCCATGTAGAAACGGATTATATGGTTGTTTCTAGCTACCATGGCGGAACGGAGAGTAGCGGTACCGTTAAGATTATCAAGGATTTGGACAATAGTGTTGCAGGTCGCCACATTATCTTTGTTGAAGATATTATTGATACTGGTCGCACATTAAAAGAATTGAAAGAACTCTTTGCTTTGCGTCAGGCAGCTTCTATAAAAATTGCCACTCTTCTTGATAAACCAGAAGGTCGTGTTGTTGAAATCGAGCCAGACTACACTTGCTTTACTATTCCAAATGAATTTGTAGTTGGATTTGGCTTAGATTATGATGAAAATTATCGTAATCTTCCTTATGTTGGTGTACTCAAAGAGGAAGTTTACACAAAATAGAAAAAGGTTTCCTACTATATTATGAACAATCAACCAAATAAAGGATTTATAAAAAATCCTTTTCTCATTATTCTAGTTATTGCGACTATCCTAACAGCATTCCAGTTTTTTAACGCTGGTCAGCAAGTAGCAACTCAAGAAGTCAGTTATTCACAAGTAGTAACTGAATTGAAAAATAATAATGTATCTGAAATTACTTATCAACCAAATTCAAGTGTTATTGAAATTACTGGTAAGTACAAAAAAGAACAGGAAGCTAAAGATGAGTTAGCTTCAACTATTAAGTTATTCCAAGTTTCTAGTAAAGTTAAGTATAAAAACTTTAAATCACTAATTTTACCGTCAGAAACGAATTTGTCAGAGCTACAAGCTCTTGCAAATGAAAATGGAGTAAAGGTTACTATTAAACCTGAAAGTTCAAATGGACTTTGGTTAAATATCGTCTTTAATTTGTTACCGCTTATCATTGCTGGTGTATTCTTCATGATGATGATGAACCAGGGTGGTGGCGGAGCTCGGGGTGCCATGAACTTTGGGCGAAACAAGGCAAAAGCTCTTGAGCAAAGCAATATCAAAGTTCGTTTCTCAGATGTTGCAGGTGCAGAAGAAGAAAAACAAGAATTGGTAGAAGTGGTAGAATTTTTGAAAGATCCTAAACGCTTTACCAAACTTGGTGCCCGTATTCCAGCAGGTGTCTTATTAGAGGGACCTCCAGGAACAGGTAAAACTCTTTTGGCAAAAGCAGTAGCGGGTGAAGCGGGTGTGCCATTCTTCTCCATTTCTGGTTCAGATTTTGTTGAAATGTTTGTTGGTGTCGGTGCCAGCCGTGTTCGTTCATTATTTGAAGATGCAAAAAAAGCAGCACCAGCCATTATTTTCATCGATGAAATCGATGCTGTCGGTCGCCAACGTGGTGTCGGCATGGGTGGTGGTAACGATGAACGTGAACAAACCCTCAACCAACTCTTAATTGAAATGGATGGTTTTGAAGGGAACGAAGGGATTATTGTCATTGCCGCAACCAACCGTAGTGATGTTTTAGACCCTGCCCTTCTTCGTCCAGGTCGTTTTGACCGTAAAGTATTGGTTGGTCGTCCGGATGTTAAAGGACGTGAAGCAATCCTTAAAGTTCATGCGAAGAATAAACCACTAGCAGCAGATGTAGATTTGAAATTAGTAGCACAACAAACACCAGGATTTGTTGGTGCAGATTTAGAGAATGTTCTTAACGAAGCAGCCCTTGTAGCTGCACGTCGAAACAAGACTGTCATTGATGCTTCAGATATTGACGAAGCAGAAGATCGTGTTATTGCAGGTCCATCTAAGAAAGACCGTCAAGTTTCAGCCAAAGAACGCGAAATCGTTGCCTACCATGAAGCAGGTCATACGATTGTCGGTCTTGTCTTGTCAAATGCGCGTGAAGTTCATAAAGTTACTATTGTACCACGTGGCCGCGCAGGTGGATACATGATTGCCCTTCCTAAAGAAGATCAAATGCTTCTTTCTAAAGAAGATATGAAGGAGCAATTAGCTGGGCTTATGGGTGGTCGTGTAGCAGAAGAAATTATCTTTAATACTCAAACCACAGGTGCTTCAAATGACTTTGAACAAGCTACACAGATGGCGCGTGCTATGGTTGCAGAATATGGTATGAGTGAAAAAATGGGACCAATGCAGTATGAAGGTAGTCATGCTATGTTTGGTGGCCAGACAACTCATAAACATATTTCTGAGCAAACTGCATATGAGTTAGATAATGAAGTACGCGATTTGTTAAATGAAGCTCGCAACAAAGCAGCTGAAATTATTCAGTCTAATCGCGAAACTCATAAACTAATCGCAGAAGCATTGCTCAAATACGAAACCCTAGACAGTGTTCAAATTAAATCTCTCTATGAAACAGGCAAAATGCCAGAGAATATTGAACGTGATGATGAAGATGTTCATCCCCTTTCTTATGAAGAGGTAAAAGAGAAAATTAATACGAAAGAGTAGTATAAAAATACTCTGGGCAAGACATTCCATAACGGATCTGCCTTCACTCTCAACCACTAAAATAACCACAAAGCCTTCGCTAAGTACATAATCTTGGCGAGGGCTTTTTTACATGATACACATCAGAAACAGGGCATTTACAAGAAAAACGAATCAATAGTTATTTATCTCAATCTTAGAACTATACCAAATAACTCCCTTCTGAAACAGAATGCAATGCTTGTCATAGAGTATCAATAGCAAACGTACTTTAAAAAAGAAAAATCAAATAAAGTATGCTAGACAAAAATGTCCTGTAGAAAGACAGCACTTTTCGATAAACTTAAACCATCAACAAAAGGAGATTAAGAAATGGAATTCGAAAAAGTGTACGCAAGCGTCAAAGGTATTGTAAACAAGGCTCGAAAAGAGTTTTACATTAAACTATGGGATCGAGATGATTGGGAACAAGAAGGAATGATGACCTTGTTTGAATTGTTGGAAGCTCAACCGTGGCTAGTTGATGAACAAGTTCAATTATATTGTTATTTTAAAGTCAAGTTCAGAAATCGAATCAAGGATCGTATCCGCAAACAGGAAAGTCAAAAACGCAAGTTTGACCGTATGCCACATGAAGATATTCACGAATTATCTCACGCAATACAATCACCGGGATTGATAAACGATGAACTATTAATGCTAAGAGGTGCCTTGAGAGATTATCGAAAAAATCTGAGTAATGATCAACTTGATAAATACGAAAAATTAGTTAGCGGACAATGTTTTAATGGTCGTCGTGAAATGATACGTGATTTACAAATTCATTTGAAAGACTTTCGCTAAAGCTAGTTACTAACATCACGTTAATCGAATTAAGAAATTGGGCAGAAGCACCATAAAAAGTTCTGTTCAGTTTCTTTTTATATAGGTTATAGCAAAGAGAAGAAGGAATAGGAGAAAAAACAAATTATCTACATAGAACTTTCAGTGTAAAAAAATCCCAAAACCGGTTGACAAAGTATATAAGTCGTGATAGAATAACTGAGTTGTCTCTTGAGGGACTGGTTAATAGAGGAACAAAAAAAAGTTTCGAAAAAGTGTTGACAAGACCATCAGAAGATGATAGAATGAATGAGTTGTCAAATCTAAGACAAGTCACCACAGAAAAGAAATTAAAAAAAGTTTCAAAAAAAGTGTTGACAAGAAGTTGAAGAAATGATAAACTAAGATAGTTGTCGCGAGAGCGATGGACAAGACCTTTGAAAATTAAAGAAGACGAACCAAACGTGCAGGGTGATTTATCTAAGGATAAATCGTCAATGACAAA